>JAQXBF010000007.1 GCA_029252555.1 Porticoccaceae bacterium | reverse complement strand
AATCCCTCATCCCCGACCATTTGTCGGCTTTTATTGTGCGCCCGTAGCTCAGTTGGATAGAGCAACGGCCTTCTAAGCCGTGGGTCGCAGGTTCGAATCCTGCCGGGCGCGCCACTTCTTAAGTGGGCTACGTCAGCGGCAGTCAGCTCCTAATGGTGGACGTAGCTCAGTTGGTAGAGCCCCGGATTGTGATTCCGGTGGTCGCGGGTTCAATCCCCGTCGTCCACCCCATTTTTCTCTCTTATATTTTCTTTATTTGCTGCTTATTTTATCGATCATCGCGGCGATTGAATCACGTGCATAGGGCTGATTAATCGACCAGATTTGCTCTGTGGTCTCAATATCCAATATTTCTTTATGACTGTTTGTGCCCCCAGCTTGCCGCAGCGTTTGCTTGGTGCGTAACAAGAGCTCTTTTGGCAGATCACGAATATTCGCCGTAAAGGCAAAGGCCTCCTCAAGCAGCCGATCCCCCTCCACACATTTCCACGCCAAACCTTTCTCGACTGCCTCAGGGCCGCTAAGGGATTGCGAAAACAACAGCATGCCGGCCGCAGTGTTCCAATTGGCCAGCTGTCGTAACATCCAGGTATTACCTCCGCCCGGATGCAAACCTAAACCGAAAAATCTGGGCTCAAAGCGCGCCTGCTCGGTAACAATACGCACATCACAACCCACAGCCATATTAAAGCCAGCGCCCACCGCTGGGCCATTAATGGCCGCAATGGTTGGCAATGAGCAATTGGCAATACTCAGAAAGCCACTGTAAATAGTCTCTAATATTTCCTGATTGGGTGTTAAGTCAGTTAGCTGGCCTCCGGCACAGAAGGCTCGACCGACACCAGTCACAATCAGGGCCTTTACCTCTGGGTGCTCCTCTGCCTGAGCCACATAGTCAGCAACCTGCTTACAGACATCAATAGTCAGCATATTGCGCTTATCTGGGTTATTCATTGTGATCAGTGCGACATTGTCGCGGACTTCAAAGAGTACTAGAGACATAAGTTGTTCCTTTAATTTGTTCTTTTAATATAACAGCGTCCAAGGATACCATTAGCCCCATCCTTAATGAATCAGGCAGTTTTATGATCCACCCCAGCAAATTGGTTGCCCATCGCGGCTATCAGGCCAAATATCCAGAGAACACCGCCCTGTCATTAACCAAGGCCATTAAAGCTGGTGCCGTTTTTATTGAGTTGGATGTGCAGTTTAGTGCCGACCGGCTGCCGATTATTTACCATGATGTCGATCTGTTAAGAGTCAGCGGCACCGACCTTTCAGTGTTTTTAGCTGATCGTGCAGATTTATTGTGCCAACCTGCCTATGAGCCCGCCCGCCTTGGCAATAAGTTTATTGATGAGAAGATATCACCACTAGAAATCCTAGTGGATATTCTTGTGGCCAACCCTCAGGTAACAGCATTTGTGGAGATCAAAGATGAATCCGTCGATCACTGTGGCCGGGAGGCGATGATCCAGTCAGTGATGGAGATTTTACAGCCGGTAAAACAGCAGAGCGTGATGATGAGTTTTGACTATCCATTGGCGATTGCTGCTCGCGAGGCCGGCTGGCCCATGGTGGGCGTAGTGCTAAAAAGCTGGGATGACCTACAACACCCGGAGCTGGCATTGGCATTACCAGACTATATCTACAGCAACTACAACATCATCCCCGACCAGTATGACTTGCGCAACAGCCCTCAGCTTGCTGCAGCTCAACTTGTGACTTACGAGGTGGGTACGGCAGCACTGGCCCAGACATTGCTGGGCCGCGGTGTGGATATGCTGGAAACCTTTGAAATCGAGGTGTTACTGGGCGCCTAACTGCGGCGCCAAGTGGTGCCTTCGCGGTTATCCTCAAGCACTACGCCTTGATCGAGCAGGTCTTGGCGCACCTGATCTGCGCCCGCATAGTCTTTACCTGCTTTGGCCTGCTGACGTTTGGCAATCAGCACTTCAATCTCTGCTTCGCTTACACCCTCAGAGCCCGCGGCTCCTTTAAACCATTGCTCTGGGTTCTCTTGCAACAGACCCATCAGCCCAGCAATACCCAATAATTCAGACTGTAAACCCGCTTTTGCATCTCCTGAAGAGCCATGCATCTCTTTGGCCAGACGATGTACATCGCTAATGGCCATTGGCGTATTCAGGTCATCCAATAAGGCTTTGTAGCCAGCGCTGTCCTGATTAAGCCTTGGCACTGTTGGCTCTAACCCACGGAGATAACCGTACAATGTGTCCAGCGAACGGCGGGCACTGTCCAAAAGCTCTTTGCCAAAATTTTGTTCTGAGCGGTAATGAGCTGACAGAATCACATAGCGCAACACTTCACCGGGATACTTATCCAGTAAATCAACCACCATGCGGAAGTTACCTAGTGACTTAGACATCTTCTCGCCTTCGATATTAATGAAGCCGTTGTGAATCCAGTACCTAGCAAAGGGCTGGCCATCATGGGCACAACAGCTCTGGGCTATCTCGTTTTCATGGTGGGGGAATACCAAATCCTGGCCACCTCCGTGAATATCAATGGTTTCGCCAAGATGCTTTTCAATCATTGCGGAACATTCAATGTGCCAGCCAGGGCGACCTCGGCCCCAGGGGCTGTCCCAACCTGGCTCGTGATCTGCAGAGGGTTTCCACAGCACAAAGTCTCCGGCATATCGCTTATAACTGGCCACTTCGACACGGGCACCAGCCAACATATCGTCCAATGAACGGCCGGACAACTTGCCGTAGTCGGGCATAGACTGCACGGCAAACATCACATTGCCCTCGGCTGCGTAGGCGTGACCTTTGGCAACCAGCCGATCGATCATATTGATCATTTCGGGAATATGCTGGGTGGCGTAAGGAATAATACTGGGGTCCAGGCAGTTAAGCGCCGCCATATCGTCAAAATAACCCTGCGCAAAGCGCTGAGACAGTTCAGAGATATCTTCACCCAGATCTGCCGCTGTAATCATTATCTTATCGTCAATATCCGTAATATTGCGAGCATAGACAACCTCGAGATACTGGGTCTGTAAAACTCTGAACAATGTGTCAAAAACGACTGCGGGCCGAGCATTGCCAATATGCACTCGGTTGTAAACTGTCGGACCACAGACATACATGGTCACACGCTGCGGGTCCAGTGGCTCAAAGGACTCTTTGCTGCGGGATAGGCTGTTATATAGGGATAAACTCATTAGGATTTCCAGTTGTCGCGCAGGCCAATAGTGCAATTAAACACCAGTGTATCGCTGTCGCTGTCGCGGGTAAAATAACCTTCGCGCTCAAACTGATAATGGTCTCCGGCCACAGCATCTGCCAGGCCAATTTCAGCCTTGCAGCCTTCAATAATGTTTAGGGAGTCCGGGTTGATATGCTCCAGAAAGCTCTCTTCACCGGTATCCGGTGCGGCTTTATTAAACAGCCGGTCGTAGAGTTTCACTTTGCAGTCAGCACTCTGGCTGGCGGATACCCAGTGAATAACGCCTCGGGGCCTGATGCCTTCCGGTGCGTCCTGACCCACAGTATCGGGCACCAGTGAACCAATAATCTCAATAATCTCGCCGCTGGCATCCCGAACCAGGTCGTCGGCGCGAATAATATAAGCGCCACGCAGGCGCACATAGTCACCCATCACCAGGCGCTTAAACTTCTTGCGAGCCAAGCTGGTGTCTTCACTAAAGTCATTGCGATCGATATAAATCTGCGCGCCAAAGGGCAGCTTTCTCTCACCCAGGTCATCTCGACTGGGGTGGCCGGGCACAGTAAATTCTTCATCCTGCTCGCAGTTACTCAGGGTGACCAATAGCGGGTTCAACACACACATGGCACGGCGGCCATTATTGTTCAGGTCATCGCGAATAAAGTGCTCAAACTGAGCCATATCCACCACGCCATCGGTCTTGGCCACGGCCAAGCTGTCGCAAAAATCGCGAATTGACTGAGCACTAACACCGCGACGGCGCAGACCTGAGATAGTCGGCATACGTGGATCGTCCCAGCCAGCAACATGCCCTTCATCTACCAGTTGCTTAAGTTTGCGCTTGCTGGTGATGGTGTAGTTGAGGTTGAGCCGACCAAACTCATACTGACGAGGCCTTGAGGGCAAGGGCAAATTGGCCACAAACCATTCGTAGAGAGGGCGGTTGGCGGCAAACTCCAAAGTACAGATAGAGTGGCTAACCGCTTCAATAGCATCTTCTTGGCCATGGGCGAAATCGTATGAGGGATAAATATTCCACTTGTCTGCGGTGCGCTGATGGGATATTTTCTTGATTCGATACATCACCGGATCGCGCATATTGATATTGGGCGAGGCCATATCAATTTTGGCCCGCAATGTCATGGTACCCTCGTCAATCTCTCCGACTTTCATTTGCTCTAACAGAGCCAGGCTTTCAGTTGCTGGCCGGTCTCTATATGGGCTATTTTTACCAGCTTCAGTTAATGTGCCGCGATACTCACGCATCTCGTTTGCATTTAACTCGCAAATATAGGCACTGCCGGCATTAATAAGGTACTGGGCCCAGGCATAAAGTTGCTCGAAGTAATTTGAGGCGTAGCAGATATTTCCTTGCCACTGAAAGCCCAGCCAGCGCACATCTTCAATAATCGCGTTGACATACTCCTCGTCTTCTTTTTCGGGGTTGGTATCATCAAAGCGTAAATTGCAGCCGCCACCATATTGCTCCGCAATACCAAAGTTAACGCAGATAGACTTAGCATGGCCAATATGTAAATAACCATTGGGCTCTGGAGGGAAACGAGTAATCACCTTTTTAACGGTGCCAGCCTCCAGGTCAGTATTAATGACCTCCTGGATAAAATTAATCGGTTTTTCAATATCGGACATAGCAACAAATTAGACTGGCTGAAATAAGCGGGAGATTATAGCCTCCAGCCGCAGTGCAATAAACAAAAAGCCTATATAAAACCGAAAATCATAAACATTGGTTTAAATTGCGGCTGTTACAAACTAAAATAACAGCAAGTTTCACCACTCAACTTAATTTTGGATTTCTTATGATTACCTTCCGCACCAATATGGGCGACTTTTCCATTGAACTGGATTTCGACAAAGCACCGATTACCGCTGCTAATTTTCTTCAATATGCCCGTGACGATTTTTACACTGGCACTATTTTTCACCGCGTAATCAATGGATTTATGGTTCAGGGTGGCGGCATGGATTCAGAAATGCGCGAAAAAGCCAGCCGCGACTCTATTGAAAACGAAGCCGACAACGGCTTAAAGAACGAGATTGGCACCTTGGCTATGGCCCGCACTGGCGAGCCGCATTCAGCCTCGTCGCAGTTTTTTATTAATGTGGCCGACAATGGCTTTCTTAATCACAGCGGCAAAAATATGCAGGGCTGGGGTTATGCGGTATTTGGCAAAGTTGTCGATGGCATGGGTGTCATTGAAACCATCAAAGGCGTCAAAACTGGCAACGCTGGCCACCATCAAGATGTGCCTGTAGATGCTATCGAGGTAACCGAAACCGTCGTTAGCGACGCTTACGCTGATAAATAATCGCTGATAGCCATCCATGTCTGTACTATTTATCTCAGATTTGCATCTTTCACCAGAACGCCCGGCAGTGACCCGGGCGTTTTTGGTTTTTCTGCAGAACAGAGCTAACCAAGCCTCGGCTCTATATATACTGGGCGATCTGTTCGAGGTCTGGATTGGAGATGATGACCCCACGGATCTCGCTATCGATGTCCAAAGGGCCTTTCGTGAGCTAAGTGATGCTGGTGTCGCGCTGTATGTACAGCAAGGCAACCGAGACTTCTTGCTGGGAAAGCGTTTTGCTGCCAACACTGGAGCACAGATGCTTGGCGATGAGCACGTGATTGAACATCATGGACAGAGGGCATTAGTGATGCATGGGGACAGCCTCTGCACTGATGATTTGGATTTCCAGCGCTTTCGCCGCAAGTCACGCCACCCGATTTTTAAATGGTGCCTAACTGCACTGCCCCTCAAGCGACGGCAAAAGCTGGCAACAGATTGGCGCGCTAAGAGCATGGCTGCCAATAGTAATAAAGCTAGTGCAATTATGGATGTTAATCAGGTTGCTGTAGATTCGGTGATGGTCAAGTATGGGGTATCAACACTGATTCATGGTCATACTCACCGGCCAGATCGGCATAAAACTCCACCTAGAGAGCGAATAGTTCTCGGAGACTGGCATCAGTATGGCTGGGCACTAGAACTAGATGACAATGGCTATAGTTTGGAAAAATTTTCGATTTCAGCAAATGAACAATAGTGACACCAGCTGGTCAAAGTTAGATTGCAAGCCTGACTGGATATTTCCGATGTAATCGGTATTATTAATGCAATTAATCACCTCTTTTAGGATAATGATATGGACAGTAACAACCGCACTAAATCTATACCCAGTGGCATTCAAAGCACAGCACTGGACCCCGCTGTTGCCAAGGTTCTCAGAAGCACTTACCTGCTGCTGAGTGTGACATTGGCTTTCAGTGCGATAATGGCAGGCGTGTCAATGGCCATCAATGCTCCTTACTTTGGTCTTTGGACATTACTACCTTATTTCATCTGCCTCTGGATGACCGAGAAAAACAAAAATAATGCCAGCGGCATTATCTGGGTTTTCGCTCTGACTGGCTGGATGGGCTTTACCCTGGGGCCAATTCTCAATATGTTTATGGCCCTGCACGGTGCTGAGCCAATCATGATGGCACTCGGCTCCACTGCCCTGATCTTTTTTGCCTCTTCAGCCTATGTACTGACTACCAGAAAGAACCTCAGCTTTATGGGTGGTTTCTTGATGACCGGCTTGATGGTTGCCTTTATTGCTGCTATTGCCAACATCTTTTTGCAAATTCCAGCTCTCTCTCTGGCTATCAGCTCTGTGTTCGTTCTGGTGTCTACAGGCATCATTATGTGGCAAACCAGCGCTATTATTAACGGCGGTGAGCGCAACTACATCTCAGCAACCGTGACTCTGTTTGTAATGCTGTACAACCTGTTTGTCAGCCTGCTACAGATCTTTGGTGTGATGAGTGGTGACGACTAAATCTGCCTGGTTAAAGTAAGGCCCGCAACAACTCTCCGAATTAAAGGTATAATGAAAAGCCCTGTCAATAGCAGGGCTTTTTTAATATTTCCTTTTAATAAACTCTGACTAAAGTCATGGCCGAAGAACTATACTTAGATAAATTGCCAAGCTGGACTATTGAGCATGCACAGGCAATAGCCGTAGCTGAGAATATTGCTCTCTTACCTGCTCATATTGAGATATTGGAGGTGGCCAGATCATTTTATGCCGACTATGGTTTTTCACCATCGATGCGCCCACTGTGTAAATCAGTAGCCGCGGCACTTGGCGTCGAAAAGGGTCGCAGCATTTATCTAAACCAGCACTTTCCAGGCAGCCCGGCAAAGCTGGTCGCATTACTTGCTGGCTTACCTAAGCCGAAGAATTGTCTATGAGCGAATTATCAAACCACCAATGTATCGCCACACCAAAAGATTCGCCAAAGCTTAGGGACTCTGAAATTGCACAGTTACAACCACAAATTCCGGATTGGGTCGTAGAGACCAACAACGAAATACTTCGGTTAGAAAACACCTTTAGCTTTGGCAACTTTATTGAGGCCATGGCCTTTGCCAACAAAATTGCTGATATTGCCGAAGCCAATGATCATCACCCCGCACTTCTAGTTCAATATGGCTCCGTTAAGGTCAGCTGGTGGTCCCACAGTATTGGTGGCCTGCATCTCAATGATTTTGTGCTCGCCGCAAAAACAGATAAGGCTTATACCAATAAATGACCGTCGATCAGCATGACCCTCAGCAGTACAGGATGCAGTTAGACAATAAACTGACTCGATTTAAACAGACGATGGCAGCCGCCGGTGTTAGCATCAATGCTATTGCCGTGCATGAATCTCGGCCCCTCGGCTTTCGTATGCGTGCCGAATTTCGTATTTGGCATGAAGATGGCCGCGCCCATTATGCAATGAATCGCCAAGGTGAAAAACGACCCTATATTATTCAAGACTTCCCCATCGGTGGACCGCTGATTAGTCAATTTATGCCGCCGCTGTTAGAGGCACTTAACAGCAGTTCGATTCTTAGCAGGAAATGTTTTTCTGCGGAGTTTTTGACAACCACAAGCGGCGAGGTGTTGATTACCTTAATTTATCATCGGCCCTTAGATGACGAATGGGAAGCTGAAGCTCGATCCCTACAAACGGAGCTTGCCGCAGGGATTATTGGCCGCAGTCGCAAGCAAAAACTTGTACTGGGCTTCGACTATGTGACCGAGCGTCTTCAGGTAGGCGATCGGGAATATAGCTATCAGCAGGTGGAGTCTGGTTTTACTCAGCCCAATGCCGGTATCAATAAGAAGATGCTTGCGTGGGCCAGTGAATCACTCGCCAGCAGCACCAGCAATACCGACGATCTTCTTGAGCTGTACTGCGGCAATGGTAATTTTACCGCTGTGTTAGCCCAGCACTTTAACCAGGTGATGGCTACGGAAATATCAAAGGTATCTGTCAATTCAGCGCTCAGGAATTTTGCGGCAAATCATGTTGATAATGTCACTGTGGTTAGAATGTCGAGCGAGGAATTTACGCAGGCCCTTAATAAAGAGCGTCCTTTCCGGCGGCTGGCCAATATTGATCTAGACAGCTATAACTTCTCGACCGTTTTTGTCGACCCCCCCAGAGGCGGGCTTGATACCGAAACCGAGAAACTGGTGTCCAGATTCGATCGCATTCTTTATATCTCATGTAATCCTGAGACCTTGGCTGCCAACCTCAGCCAGATTACGCAGACTCATACTATAGAGTCTGTGGCTGTATTTGATCAGTTTCCATGGACCGATCACTTGGAGTCTGGCGTGCTTTTAACGCTTAAGCCGGAGGGTGCAAACCCCCTGATCAGTTGAGTTTGATCTTGATTAACCGCTCTGCCCCAGCCTGAATAAACTCGGCATAAGTGAGCTCTATGGCCGCACGCTCCTTGTTTAAACGGCGTTTTTCAGACTTCTCGAGCATCTGCCAGTCTTCCAAAATAGGAATATGAGATGTGGCCTCAGCAAGTTGCTGAAACACAGTAAACTGTTCGGCTTCATCCTCTGTTGCACTGACCTGCTGTGCCAAATAAGCAATCCGCATAGCAGCTTCCGTATCAGTTAAATCTTTCTGCAACAGCGCCCGCGCAATAATTTGGATTGATTGTCTCGCTTCGAGGTTCTTGCCATGGAGCTCAACATTCAGCTCGGCCTGAGCTTCACTAACACGAGACGCTTGCACTCGTAACTGCAGAAATAAATACCCCGCGTAAAGAGCCAGCCCCACTACCAAAACCGATGCCAAACTGGTGGCCAGAACAATTGAATCCATTGGAACCTCTCACTTGGTCACTTTAATTATGGGGTACGGGCCAAACACAGGATTGGGCCGATTTAACCGGCTGACAACCATCATTACTACTTTTAGGCGGCTTGAGCCCCGAGCTTTGCTTCCAAGCCTGCCCCTCATACTCCAGTAAGGCAGCAGTCTCTTGGGCAGTATCAAAGCCAAAATAACGCCTGACAATATGCAGTGACATATCAATACAAGAGGTCAGCCCCCCAGCTGTGATCACCTGCCCCTGATCCACAAAGCGCAGCTCTCTATGGACATTCACCCGAGGGAATTTTTTCCGCAGTGAGTCAAAGGATTGATGGTAGGTGGTCACCGTTAAACCATCCAACAAACCAGCCTCTGCTAAATTGTAGGCGCTTGTGCACACAAAGCTGACAATCCCACTGGCTATGCTTGAGTGCTTTATCCAATCATTGATAGCGCTGCAGTTTTCATGGGCAGGTGAGACAATAATATCTGGCTGCGGGGCACCCTTTACACAGTAGTTCGGCATCAGCTACATACCGCCGCTCATTATTACGATATCCATAGTACTGCACACTGTATCAAGCTCAAAGGGTGATGCCCCATCAACCCTGACATCTTGGAATACTTCCTAGGGCCCCGCAACATCAACCACCTGCGCGCCTTTTCCGAGGGTAATCGCTACCCGTACCTTTTTTCCCTGAGGCAAATTCAAAGCAGTTCTCCGTAAAATGAATTCACAGGCCGCAGCGCCGACTGGACATCTATTACCAATAACGATCATTTAAAACTACGATTAGGTTGCTCAGAAAAGCATAGGGCTAATATTTAAGAGAAAGGATAAAACTTAGTCTGACTGATCCTGCTTATTTTCAAGCGCATTAGATTCGTCGCTGCCGACTAAATCCTCAGGCAAACTCTTTTTTGTTTTGGCACCAAGTTTTTTAAGCTCTTCCGTACGGCGCACTAAATTGCCTCGGCCAGCCGACAGCCTTTTTCGCGCTATATCCCAGGCATCTTTGCTCCGGTCCAAATGGCGACCTACATCGTCTAGCGCTTCTACATAGAGGACAAACTGATCATAGAGAGCCCCAGCTTTGTCGGCAATAAGCTGTGCATTGCGGTTTTGATCCGCGTAACGCCATAAATTCTTAATGGTTCTCAATGTCACCATCAAAGTGCTGGGGCTAACCACTATAATCCCGCGATCATAGGCATCGCGCATCATATCTGGGTCATGGTCCAGGGCCAGCATAAACGCCGCTTCGACAGGTACAAATATCAATACAAAGTCGAGGCTGTTTACCCCTTCCAGGCTCTCATAATCTTTGCCGCTAAGGCCCTTGATATGAGTTCGCAAAGAGGTCAGGTGCTGGCGCAGACATTGCTGCTTGGTCTCTTCGTCTTTAGCATGAAAATAGCGCTCATAGTCCACCAAGCTAACCTTGGCATCTATAACAATATCGCGACCTTCCGGCAGGTGCACAATCACATCTGGGTTCTTGCGCTTGCCAGTATCGTCTTTTAATGCCACCTGAGTGTCATACTCGCGGCCGTTGGTCAGGCCTGAATCTTCCAGCAGCTTCTCCAGAACAAATTCACCCCAGTTGCCCTGAGCTTTATTATCGCCGCGCAGCGCATTGGCCAGGCTTACCGCGTCTGCAGATACCTGTAATGTCTGTTTCTGCAATTCACTAATCTGCCCCACCAGCTTATTGCGATCGGCATTTTCTTTGTCGTAGACCGTCTCAACCTGCTTGCGAAAATCACCAATATCTCTGCGCAATGGGCTTAGGGAAACTTCTAGAGCCTCTTTGCTCTGGCTCGAAAACTTTGCCTGTTTATCATCAAAGATACGGTTGGCCAGATTCTCAAATTCCTGGCCCAATGTCTGTTTGGCTTCCTGTAACAGTTTTAACTGAGCTTCATACTGGGTTTGTTGGCCTGAGAGCTTCTCTTCGAGAACTTTATTCAGGGTCACTAGTTCCGTCACTTCAGCGGATTCTTTATTCCCACTGCGCAGGCGTGCCAGACTCCAGCTGAGATACCAGCCAATGGCCAAGCCGACAGCGACTCCACCGAGGCTAGCCAAAAGCAAACCAATATTGATAGATAATTCCATAAGGATATTGTATCAGCCTACTGTCAATTACACTGCTGTTTTGCGATTATACTAATCACTGTTTTTAAAAATTAAGTTGCCTGTTCACGAATGCTGCCACCATTAATTGATATCACCCCATTCTGCCTTGCTATCGAGGCTGACCAGCTGATTCTGACCTCGAATCAACGTCTAGCTGCACAGATTACTCAGGCTTGGGGGCAGCGAATGGCCACTGAAAAACGCAGCGTCTGGCAAGCTCCTCGCGTGTTTTCCATAGAGCATTGGTTGAGCCAGTGCTGGGATGAACTGCAAGACCAAAACTACCATTTGGTGGAAGGGCTTGCAGTGGTGGGCAAACAACAGAGCCGCTACTACTGGGATCGGGCAATTAGTCAACAGAATCCTGACCTTGGTGGAAGGTATGCCAAGACTGCGGAAAAAACTCTCACTATAGTGCAGAAGTGGCAACTGACAGTAGAGCAGATTCCCGCCGACAGCCCAGCAGTTGAGCATTTCAAAGGCTGGGCTGGTAACTTTCACCAGCTACTAAAGCGCAACGACCTGGTCACCAGTGCAGATAGCTGGCGTTTGGTGGGTCAGGGCTTTGAAGAAAATGCTCTGGCCACTGAGGAGCGCATTTTGCTCTATGGTTTTCAGTCAATCCCGCCACTCCAACAGGCTGTCTTACAGCAGGCCAGCCCAAATGCTGAGCAACTTCCCTGGCAAAGTCCTGAGGCAGGTGAAGTCGCCAATAACGTCGAGATTCAGAGTTCTGAATTGTTAGCCTGTGCTAACCCCAACCAAGAGCTGATAGTAGCGGCAAACTGGGCAGCCACTGAACTGGCAAGTAACCCTGCACAGCGAGTTGGTATTGTTATTCCCGATCTCAATAATCAACTGCAGCCCTGTATTCGCACTGTCTCTGAGGCACTTCAGTCCCATAGCACTGAAGTGGCGGTGAATATTTCAGCGGGCGTATCTCTTGCGGATACACCAATAGTAAAGGGGGCACTGCAACTTCTTGGCTTATTCCGTTTCAAGGCGCCTCTGCAAGAATGGCTTGATCTGGTCTACTGCCCTTTTTCTCTGTTCTCCCAATTACAGGTGCAGGTTCGCGTGGATATAGAGCTGGCGTTGCGCAAAAGCAAACGCTTTGATTTCACCCTGGATCAGTTTATTAGTGCCGTAAATGGAAGCCTTAAAGAGCGCAGTGATATCGAAGAAACCCAGGCTCTTTTGTTACCAATGCTGGAACTACAACAAAAGCAGCGCCAGCAGTCCCATGGGCTACAAAGCTTCGCCGCCTGGGCCCAGTTCTTTGATCAATTTCTCTACAGCTTTGGCTGGCCCGGAACTCGCAGCATCAATAGCCTCGAATACCAGCAGCGTCATCAGTGGAAAAATACCCTTGAACAGCTGGCTGAGTTAGATAATCTGAGTTTCGAGGTAGGTATAGCCACTGCCATTACACACCTTCAGCAACTGGCACAGGATAAGGTTTTTCATCCTCAAACCGGTGACGCGCCGCTACAGGTTCTGGGTTTGCTTGAAGCCTCGGGTCTGCGCTTTGATCAGCTGTGGATTCTTGGTATGACTAACCAAACCTTCCCCGCATCGGTATCAATCAACCCAATGCTGCCCGCAGAGTTTCAGCGGCAACACCAGATGCCCCATGCCCTGCCCCAGAGAGAACTAGAGATTGCCAATGAGCTTCTACGAGGGTTTCAGGCCAATGCTAAAAAGTTAATTCTCAGCTATCCACAGCAGAGGGATGAAGAGACATTAGAACCCAGCCCATTACTCCGAGACCTGCCACAGGTAAAGGGTAACAATTTAACCTCGCAGGCAGCAAACCATCCCCCTTGGCTCGAACAGCCTGATCTAACAGAGCTACTGGAAGACTTTGGCCCGGCCTATCAGCCTGACAATGAGCAAATTCGTGGTGGCTCTAGTTTGCTGAAAAATCAGTCTGTTTGCCCCTTTAACGCTTTTGCTATACACAGACTAGGGGCGGCACCATTAGAGGAGCCAAGCAATGGGCTCTCCCCTGCAGATCGCGGATCTATGCTCCATGATGTAATGTATCGTCTGTGGGGTAACTGGAAAACGTCGGCGACCTTAGAGTCTCTGCCAGAACAGCAGCTCAATCAACAGGTCAGTGAAGGGATTGCAGCCACCTTACTTGAGTTCGGTGCCAAGCATAGAATTTTGCAAGGTAAACAGTATCTGCAGCTGGAACAGCGGCGCTTGGAAAAATTAATTGGCCAATGGCTCGTGGAAGAAAAACAGCGGCCAGCCTTTGCGGTGGTGGAGCGAGAGCACGAAGTCAGCCTAAAATTTGGGAATCTTAAAATTTCCATGCGTCTGGATCGGGTGGATATGATACAGGACAAATTTTTAGTCATTGACTACAAGACTGGCGTGGTAAAGCCAGGCAACTGGATGGGTGAGCGCCCCAAAGACCCCCAGTTGCCACTCTATTTATTGGCCAGCGACCCCCCGGCTAATGGCTGTGCCTTTGCTCAGATTAAAGGCGGCAAAATCAGGTTTACCGGCCACAGTGATAGCCAGCTCATTAGCGATGAGACACCATTGCCAGACTGGTCTGCACAGGTCAATCAGTGGTATCAGGCTCTCTCCAATCTAGCCAATGAGTTTGTCTCAGGCCACGCTCCTTTAGAGGTTTATGAGCAAACGGAATTCCGTTATCAAGCTCCCTTATTACCATTAAATAGATGGTATGAGCAGAACGAGATACAAGCGGCCGATGTCGATACCTCTGCTACTGGGAGCCAAAGACAACTATGACGGATCATACAGAAAGGCTGCAGGCCCTGGACCCACAGCAGAGCTTTATTGTCAGTGCTCCTGCTGGCTCCGGTAAAACCGGTCTCATTACTCAACGCCTATTGGGGCTGCTGTGCACGGTGCAGAATCCAGAGGAAATACTCTGTATCACCTTCACCAAAAAAGCGGCGGGAGAAATGGCTAGCCGCGTTCATAGCGCGCTGCGAAATGCGGCCTATAAGCCCAGACCAACAGACAGTTATGAAGCCCAAACCTGGGAGCTGGCATCTGCCGCACTGGCTCGCAATGAGGAACTGGCCTGGGGATTGTTGGAGATGCCTGCAAGATTGCGTATCCAAACGATTGATGGCTTTTGTCGCTATGTGGCGAGTCAGTTCGCGTTGGAAACCAGTTTGGGCGAATTGCCAGAACCCATTGAAAACCCTGAGTCTCTGTATGAGGCCACTGCACGTGAAATGCTCGACAGCATTGAAGAAGACTCTGAAACCGGGCGGCAGCTTCGGGTGCTAGTGGCCCATACGGGTAATGATATGCAGCGCTGTGAAAAGCTGCTGGCGGATATGCTAAAAAAGCGCGATCAATGGCTGCCCTATATTTTTCACGCAAGGGATAACCATGATTATTTTCAGCAGGTAATCGAACAGACCATTGGCCAAAATCTACTTCAGTTAGAGATGGCGCTGGCACCTATTGCAGGTGAGCTTCTAGCCCTGGCAGATTTTGCTGCCCAACACCTTCCAGAGAACAGTGACTCTGATCTGGCACAGCTGGCGGGTATTGAGCATCTGCCAGAAGCCAACCTAGAAGGCATCGCCCAATGGAAATTACTTCTCAGCTTACTGGTGACTCAAACCTATAGCCCGCGTAAAAAAGTTGATAAGAACGTTGGTTTCCCCGCGGATAAACAGGAGGCTAAAGCTTCCATGATGGAGCTACTAGCCTGGTATCAGGAGCATACCGAAATCCATGAGGCAGTGGCGCACAGCTGCCATTTGCCCGATGCCGACATTACTCAGCCACAGCAAGCTTTACTTGATGCGCTGGGGCATCTTTTGCCCCTTCTGGCCGGCCAACTTAACCGCTTATTTTTGGAGAAAGATACCTGTGATTACACAGCGATTATGCTGGCCTCGCTGCAGGCTCTCGAGCAGTCTCCAGAAGATGAAGTAATTTCAGATATCACCTTGCGCCTAGACTATCAGCTGCGACATATTTTAGTGGATGAATTTCAGGACACCTCAGGCTCCCAAATCAGTTTGCTTGAGCACCTGATTGCAGGCTGGCAACCGGAGGATGGCCGCACATTATTTTTAGTGGGCGACGCCATGCAGTCTCTGTATCGCTTTCGCAACGCCAATGTGGGCCTATTTCTTAATGCCCAGCGTTATCCCATTGGAACTGTGCAATGTATCCCCCTTTCACTAAGCACCAATTTTCGCTCCCAAAAAGGTATTATTGCTTGGGTAAATCAGGCTTTTTCGGCAGCCTTCCCCCCTGAGTCTGACAGTAGTCGCGGTGCCATTCCCTACAGCCCTTCTGTGGCGTTTAAAGATGCTGAAGATACCCCAGCCGTTAGCTTCTCTGGTTTTACCGCTGGCAACACTGACCAGTATAAAGAGGCCGAGGCGCAACATATCGCCCGCCAATGTCGAACCCTGGCCGACACCAACAGTCAGCAGTCGATCGCTATCCTGGTGCGCAGCAGAAATCTGTTAAATTCCATAGTGCCAGCACTAAGGGAAGCAAAATTAGATTGGCAGGCTATAGAAATTACCTCACTGGCCAGCCGTATGCCCGTCGTAGATATGCTGTCTTTGACCAGAGCACTGATATCACCGGCAGATCGAATTGCCTGGCTGGCACTATTACGCGCACCTTTTTGTGGCCTTGGCTTGGCTGACTTATTGTTAATTTCTAATTCAGGGGACCATAGCCTTAAAAAGCCTGAAGCTATTTTGGACCGCCTTCAGGCATTAAACCGTGGAGGCCTTCCTGCAGGCTTATCCGAAGCAGGCCGAATAGCCCTGCAAAGAGTGATCCCAATTTTACTGCATGCATGGCACAGCCGCGGCAGAGATAGCCTGCGCAATACAGTGGAGTCTCTTTGGGCCGCCCTGGGTGGCCCAGCCACGATTAATATCAGTAATGATCTCACCGATGTGCGCACCTATTTAGACCTATTGGAGAAATGGCAGGTTGCCGGCCGAGTGCCAGACTGGGCGGGCTTCCAGCAGGCAGCGAGCAAACTCCATGCGGCGCCATCGGTGGCTATTGCCAATCCATATGAAAGTGGCCCAGTAATTCAGATTATGACCATCTACAAAGCCAAGGGTCTGGAGTTTGACCATGTATTTTTACCCGGCTTAAACAATACATCTGGCCAGAATGACAAGCCGTTGCTGCGCTGGCATGAACAGGTCGATGAAAATAATGAAACCAATCTGATGATGGCAACCCTGGGTGCCCACGATGAAGAGGACGATTCGGTTTACCAGTATTTAAAGTATGAAGACAGTGTTAAATCGCGGCTGGAAAACACTCGCATACTCTATGTGGCAGCTACCAGAGCCATACGCGGGCTTTACCTCTACGCCACACTGACTCCCAGTAAAGACAGTTACAATATTCCTGCCAAGGGCACATTATTGGCGCCTATATGGGCAACCATCAAGGCTGGCATTAACGCGGGGGAGTACTCAGTTACCAACCTAGAGGAGTCCGATTTTCAAGCCACCAACAGCATTAACACCGGACATACAGTACGCCGACTCCCCAGCAATTTTACAGCTCACCGCGCCCCTGATGCCGGTATGAGTTTTGGTACTGAATCCAATGGCACAGAGGAGCAGGTAGCTAGCCAAGCCGATGGAAATATCAGTATAAGGGCGCGACATCTGGGAACGGTACTGCATAGAACTTTGAAACAAATCGCCAATGAGGGTGTTGCACAATGGCCAAACCCGCGGTTACAAAAGCTCAATCTCGCTTGGGGCGCTCAACTTAAGCAGTTGGGAATTGCCGCCACCGAAGAAGAGCTAAAACAACTTGGCACGGCACTTGATGCAATGTTGGCCGATTCCACTGGCCAATGGATTCTTCAACAACATTCCCAAGCCCAATGCGAGCAGTCCCTGGGATATATTCACAGTGAAACCAATACTGTGGCTACCTCTATTATTGATCGCAGCTTTGTCGATAAAGGCGTGCGCTGGATTATTGATTACAAAATGTCACAGCCTGGAGCGGATGAATCTGAACAGCATTTTGCCAAGAGACAGATTCGCGCCTATCAGCCACAGCTTAAACATTACGCAAATCTTTACCGAAGCATGGAGAGCAATCCGGTGAGATGTGCCCTTTATTTCCCTCAGATGCCTATGTTTATTGAGGTTAACACCGATTAGTCTTCATAATTCTGGATTTTTGAGTACAATACCCACCCTCTAGAAAAAGTTGAAGATCAGGAATTGCAACATGAATCCCCACGCAGTAGAAAATATCAATATCGAGCCACCGGAAATTCTGATTACCCCAGCAGAGTTAAAGCGAGCAATACCAATATCAGAAAAGGCTCATGAGACTATTTCACAGGGCCGCAAAGCCATTGAGGACATTCTTGAGCGCAAAGACCATCGGGTTATTGTCGTGGTTGGCCCCTGCTCTATTCATGATCTCGACGCTGCTAATGAGTACGCTCTGCGCCTTAAAGCTCTGGCCGAGAAGGTCAGCGATACACTGCTTATTGTTATGCGTGTGTATTTTGAAAAGCCACGTACTACCGTCGGCTGGAAAGGTCTGATTAATGACCCCTTTATGAATGACTCGTTCAAGATTACCGATGGGCTGCATATCGGGCGTCAACTATTGCATGATGTTCTGGAAATTGGCCTGCCTACCGCAACTGAAGCACTGGATCCAATTTCGCCCCAGTACTTACAGGATCTAATTGCCTGGTCAGCTATTGGTGCACGAACCACAGAATCACAGACCCACCGTGAGATGGCTTCGGGCCTCTCGTCTTCGGTTGGTTTTAAAAATGGCACAGACGGGAGCTTAACCGTTGCTATTAATGCTCTGCAATCAGTTGCTAGCCCCCATCGCTTTCTAGGCATTAATTCCGATGGCCGTGTATCTATTATTACGACCCGCGGCAACCCCTATGCCCATGTTGTGTTGCGTGGAGGCAATGGCAAGCCAAACTACGATTCAGTGAGCGTTTCAATCTGTGAGCAAGAGCTTGAGCAGGCCGGAATCGCCGCCAATATCATGGTCGATTGCAGCCACGCCAACTCAAACAAAGACCACAATTTGCAGCCACTGGTTCTAGCCAATGTGTCCAACCAGATTCTCGAAGGCAACAACTCGATTATTGGAGTGATGATTGAGAGCCACCTTAAAGGTGGCAATCAAAAGCTATCAAGTAATGCTGATGAAATGGAATACGGTGTCTCGGTTACCGATGCCTGCATTGACTGGGAGACCACAGAGGCTTCGCTAGTCGGTATGGCCGATAAGTTGCGCGTCATCCTTAAGAATCGTATGGGTTAAGATACCAGTGACAAGAAATTGAAAGCCCCGGTGCAAATATGAGCCGGGGCTTTTTTATATCTGCGATGTTTTAGTGCTGTTGCAACATACGTCATGGTTGGACGCATATAGGTCTTCGATATCTACATTGAGAGCCTGAGCCAGAAGAGCCACTTCATGATCACTAACACGCCTTGCCTGGGCCTCAATCTTGGCCAGCGTACTGCAGCTTATATCCCACTTTTTTACATTAAGTCGTGCGGCCAATGCTTCTTGGGTCATCCTTTTCGAAGCTCTAAGTTCTTTGACCTTGGGTCCAATTACATTCATCCAATGTGCTCCATGCTAGGAGCTTGATTCTGCCAAAAAATACTGCCAATATTGCTCCATAAACGGAGCAATAATTTTATGGATAATTATACAATGCAAAGGTCTATTCTCATCCGCGATATTCAAGCTTTCTATGACGAACTTTATGAGTTTAGTCGTGACTGTGCTTTCCTGTCCGACGAGTTTACCGAGCTCGCGAATAAAGAAAAGTACCATGCAGATAGCACCGCTGCGGGGCTCACTACCTTCTCACAATGGGTCAAGAGCAGAACAGTCAAACTCAATGAAACCATGAGAGAGATCAAAATCAAATCGGATAATATGTCGTCACAACATTGACCATAGCAATAGTGGCAACCGCTGAAAGCAGAAAAGCCCTCATGTTTGACTCGCCCTGCTAAGAATAAAAAGGTATCGTTGTCCTATCTAATGTCCATCGATAAATAACCTATGCCCAAATTAATTCTGCTTGTCGCCATTGCCATCTCTGTTTGGTACTGGTGGTCCATCGTTAAACGTCAACCCATTGAAAAGCGTAAAGCCTTCTTATGGCGCAGTGCTTTTTGGGCGGTACTAGGGCTGTCTGTCGTGCTGGTTGCAACCGGACGTATGCATTGGTTAGGCGCTGGGCTAGCGGCGCTGATTCCCATTGGCAAGGGAGTTTTGGCCCTCGCCATGCGTGCGCTGCCATTGATGAATATTCTCAGCCGTTTTAAAACTAGCCCATCACAATTCCGCTCCCAGTCATTAATGGTGGAGATTAATTTTTCAACACGCCAAATGGACGGTGAAATTCTGCAGGGAGAGTACACAGGTCGTCGCCTGTCAGAGCTCTCTGAAGAAGAACTGCAAAGCCTAGCTGAATGGCTTAAAGAGTCAGATCGTGAATCTTTTGTCCTGTTGCAGGCCTACCTGCTGCGAAGCGGCGGCAGCCAGCAGTCTGCTGGTGCAGAGCAATCGGCTAGCTACGCAGATTTCTCTAAGGAAGAGGCCTATAAAATTCTCGGCCTGGAAGAAGGCGCCTCAACGGACGATGTTGTAACAGCCCACAAGCGTTTAGTGCAGCGGCTTCACCCAGATCGTGGGGGCAGTGATTATCTTGCGGCTAAAATCAATGCGGCCAAAGACAAGTTGGTTTAAAGGCTCTAGACCGCCCTGCTACCTCACAACATCTATTCAGACTAGTTTTAGAGCAATAATATGCGCCATGGCGACTATCAGTCCGACAGTCAGAGCAAGATAAGCTGGAAAGTATTTTCTATTATCTGGCCTTATTTATTGGAGTACAAAGTGCGGGTGGCCATTGCGATTGGTTGCCTAGTGCTCTCTAAAGCGGCCAGTGTCAGCGGCCCATTCCTCCTTAAGCATATTGTCGATGGGCTGAGCCAGGAGCCAACTCTGGCCTTGTTAATAGTCCCTGCAGGTCTGATAGCAACCTACGGTTTTGCTCGCTTCTCCATGATTATTCTAGGTGAAGTTCGCGATACGGTTTTTGGTCGGGTTACAGAGCGCGCTATGCGCCGAATTGGCCTGCAAGTATTTGAGCATGTGCATAGTTTGGATTTGGACTTCCACCTCAATCGACGCACTGGTGGCCTAGGTCGAGATATAGAGCGCGGCACCAATGGCATTAGTTTTTTAATGCGCTTCTTTGTCTTTAATATCGCCCCTACTCTTATTGAGATTGGGCTGGTAATTGGCCTGTTGCTATACAACTACGGCATTGCCTTTGCCGCGATCACTCTCACCTCTGTAATTCTGTATATCTCATTTTCCACAGTCACAACCGACTGGCGCACCAAATTTGTACGGGAGGCTAATAGTGCCGACAACGAGGCAAGCACCAGAGCTATAGATAGCTTGCTCAACTATGAAACGGTCAAATATTTTACCAATGAGGGTTTTGAGGCCAATCGCTACGACGAGTCATTGCAAAAGTGGGAATTGGCTCGACGCAAAAATCGCCTCTCACTACTTTCGCTCAATGGTGGCCAGGCTCTAATTATTACTCTAGCCATGACCGCAATGATGTGGCTCGCTGCCCATCGTGTTACCGAGCAAGCAATGACCATAGGTGACTTTGTCTTAATCAATGCATTTATGGTGCAGCTATTTATGCCCCTGAACTTTCTCGGTTTTGTCTATCGAGAAATCAAAGGCTCTATGGCCAATATTGAGAATATGTTTGCACTGATGGACCTGCGTTCAAAGGTACCTCAGAACCTGGATGCCCCTTCCCTGCAGGTGAGCCGCGGTCAGGTAAGGTTCGAGGATGTGTCATTTCAGTATCAACCGGATCGCCCAATTCTGAAGAGCCTTAATTTTAGTATTGAGCCGGGGCAGAAAGTGGCTATTGTGGGTGCTAGCGGTGCGGGTAAATCCTCCCTAGTGAAGTTATTGTTCCGCTTTTATGACCCTAGCAATGGCAAGATTATGATTGATGGGCAAGATATTGCGCTGGTCAACCAGACATCATTAAGGCAGGACATTGGCATAGTACCCCAGGATACGGTGCTATTTAACGATAGTATTATTGAGAATATTCGCTACGGCAACCCCCATGCCAGTGATGCTGACGTGGGCAAAGCCTTAAAGCTAGCCCATCTAAAAAGCTTTGTAGATGAGTTGCCTGAGGGCGTTGAAACCAAAGTTGGTGAGCGCGGGCTAAAACTCTCCGGTGGCGAGAAACAGCGCGTCGCTATTGCCAGAACCATTTTAAAGCGCCCTCCTATATTAGTATTCGATGAGGCTACCTCCTCTCTCGATAGCAAATCGGAGCGGTCAATACTCAGCGCAATACAGGAAATTTCCAAAGGCCACACCAGTATGGTTATTGCCCATCGTCTGTCCACCATTGTTGATGCCGATAAAATTTTAGTTTTGGATCATGGCTCTATTGTGGAACAGGGTACCCACAGAGAGCTGCTGAATCTTGGTGGGCGCTATGCTGAGCTCTGGTCTTCTCAGCTAAGACAGAGAGAGTAAAGCCAGCTGAGACCGATCAGGAAAGGGCATAGTCCACCCTAAAGCCCCCTAATATTGTTCTAGTTTGTCAAAAAACGATAACTGGTTCACTTTTCCGGACCCCGCCAGTTGCGCTATATCTGGCGGTCCATAGAATCCCTCCTATCGAGATGAAATTGCGTTGGCGGGATGCTGATAAGAAGAGCTAAGAATGGGCAAAAGCATTACTGCACCTTTGGGAATGATCGCCAGTGGAATTTTAGCGCTATTTCTAACCTCAACATCAGCAGCTGGCACCGTAAAAGTTACCTATGAGAACACTGGGACCTCCAGTAACAATCTAGGGCTGCATGAACTAACCATCGATGGCGTAAGCACCTACGCCATGAGCGGTAAATCAAAAACATCCAAACAAGGCAAAACCTGGACAGCTACGGTTAACTTTTACACCGACGTTCAGAGCGTTGCTGGCAAGTTTAATAAGAGGTCCGGTCATGCCAAGAAATACAGCCAGGTCGGCTATATATTTGGTTACATAGATTTTCGCGATACATTAAGCAGCAGCGTGGCTTGGAATGCTGCAATCAATCAGGCCGCTTGGAAAATTATGGGCAAGAGAGGCAAGTTAAGTTCACTGGCAACCAGTGTCTGTAACTACGCCACCAGAGGCTACAGTTTTGTTGATAACTACAATCGGAGCAATAGTATGACCGTGTACACATCAACAGACTTAAAATCAGAATTCTATGCGCCGATGGCTCCCATAGCCACTCCTATTCCCAGTGCAATCTTTCTCTTTGGCTCAATGTTTATTGGCCTGATCGGGCTGGTAAGACGCAGTCCCGCCAGTCAAGTTATGCCGGCCTAAATCGTTTCAAACTCCACTCCTAGCAGCACAATACCAGTAAAAACTTCAAAGGCTCTTCAGGGGGCCTTTTTTTATGTCGTTAATCAACCTGCCCCGCGACCAAGTGTATATAGCGCCCCAGCCATTTATAGGGCTCTAATTGAGAATGTTCCAGCTCCATATCAATCACGGCCTTGGGATCATTGTGCCCACCACGCGGAGTCGAGACATAGTCATGAAACACTCTTATACCAGTACTGTTCAGTATTTCTAAATTAGCCTCTTTGGCCCAGTTTAAAACTGTCTCCGGATGCAATGGTGTGCCAGGAGTCAGGCTACCAGGATATGCTTTAAATTCAGCCTGAACCACTTTGAAATTACCGCGAATCAAGTTGCGATAGGTCAGCGAATGTTTATTATAAAAAGTGAGGGACAATAATCCCTCGGCGGCCAACATCGATTTAAGATGAAGTATAAGTTGATCTGGCTGTGCCAACCATTCAATCATGGCATGACAGAGTATCAGATCAAATTGCCCCAACAGCTTATCCGGCAATTCCTGATAGGGCCCCTGGTACCATTTAATTTTCTCCTCGACACCCTCTTCAATGGCATGGGCCTCGGCTGCGGCCAACATATTTCCTGAGAGGTCATTATAGAAAACGTGATGGCCTAACCCGGCCAGGCGCACAGCAAACTGACCCAATCCACCACCCACATCCAAAATCCGCACTGGCTTGCTCTGCTCTAGTCTGGGAACTGCAGCCAGTAAATCCCTCCAAATAACAGCAAGACGGATATCCCCTTTTAGCTCGCCATAAACCTTGCGGGCAAACTTATCTGCCAAATCATCAAAATTTCTGTCTTCTGTGATCGTCATTGTTGGGGTGATTCGTATTTAGTTCGGATTATTTTCACTATTAGAACAAAAACAAAGCTATGCGCATATAGCTTGCAAAACAATTGGCCACTACAATGATTGGGTAACGTCTGTCTTCTACAAAACAAAGGTTTTAATCATGTCCACTGAATCACCGACACTTTCATTAACCAAGCAGTTAATCGCTCGATCCTCGGTTACGCCGAATGATGAAGGCTGCCAGCAATTAATGATTGATCGTCTCAATGCTCTCGGCTTCTCTGTGACCAATTTGCGTTTTGAGGATGTTGATAATTTTTGGGCAATTCGCGGTGATGCAGGCCCGATCCTTTGTTTTGCTGGGCATACAGATGTGGTTCCTACAGGGCCTGAAGCCAATTGGCGCTGGCCTCCATTTGAGCCCACAGCTATCGACGGCCAATTATTTGGGCGGGGTGCAGCAGATATGAAAGGTTCTTTGGCCGCAATGGTTGTGGCAGTTGAGCAATTTGTCGCCCAGCAGCCACATCACCATGGCCGCATTGCCTTTTTGATCACTAGCGACGAGGAAGGTGTAGCCAAGAACGGTACCGTAAAAGTAGTCGAGTGGCTGCAGCAGCAAGATATTACTCCCGATTATTGCCTTGTCGGCGAGCCCTCCAGCACAGCTCTGTGCGGTGATGTGATTAAGAACGGCCGCCGTGGCTCACTGGGCTGCAAACTTACGATCAATGGCCAGCAAGGCCATGTTGCCTACCCTCATCTGGCTAGTAACCCAATTCATAATGCCGTGCCTGCACTCACTGAGCTCACAAAAGAAGTCTGGGACCATGGCAATGAGTTTTTCCCTGCGACTAGCTTTCAAGTCTCTAATATCAATGGCGGCACTGGTGTCACCAATGTTATTCCAGGGGAACTCAATGTTGTGTTCAACTTCCGCTTTTCGACTGAAGTGACAGACCAACAGCTGCGCGAACGTACCGTCGCTATCCTCGACAAACATGATTTGGACTATGAGTTGGACTGGCAGCTCAGCGGTCAGGCGTTCCTAACTCCGGAAGGTGAGCTTGTGGATGCGGCAGTGGCCAGCATCAAACAGATCACAGGTCTTGATGCAGAGCTATCCACTGCAGGAGGCACTTCAGACGGTCGCTTTATCGCTCCCATGGGAACACAGGTTGTCGAGTTGGGCCCAGTGAATGCAACCATTCACCAGGTAGATGAAAACGTCAATATTAAAGACTTAGATATCCTCACCTCCGTATACCAGGCGATGCTGGAAAAATTATTTGTCTAAATTTTAGAGTAGTACCAGATGAATGCAACCAGTGCTTTTTTATATGTTTCAACCGTTTTGATCTGGAGCTCAACTTGGATTGCAATCACATTTCAGCTGGGAACTGTTGACCCCCTGGCATCGGTAATTTATCGCATGGCACTAGCCTCTGTGCTCCTTTTCGGCCTCTGCAAAATACGCAAAATACCCCTTGGCCTCAGTGCCAAGGATCATCGTTTTATCGCCCTGCAAGGGGTCTGCCTGTTTGGCCTTAATTACTGGGCGATTTACCATTCCGAGCTGTACTTGCCCAGCGGTATTATTGCCATAATATTTTCATTAATTGTGTTCTTTAATATTATTAATGGGCGTATCTTTCTAAGTCGGCCAATCGACATAAACTCAGTGATTGGGGGTATGATCGGGCTATCAGGCATCTGCTTACTGTTTTACCCAGAACTGACAAAACTGTCTTCTACGGGAGATGCTTTAAAAGGCTTTATGCTGGCTTTTGCCGCAGTATTTGTCGCGTCCTTAGGCAATATAGCTGCCACCCGCAATGGCTTGCTTGGTAAATCTGTTTGGAGCATCAACGCTTGGGGAACATTGTATGGGACATTAGCTCTCTTGATTATTGCTCTACTCAGCGGCACCGAATTTAGCTATGACACCAGCATTCAATATATGGTTTCCCTGTTCTACCTGTCAGTATTTGGCACCATTCTCGCCTTTGGGGCCTATTTAAAATTACTGGTTATCTTGGGACCCGAAAAGGCCAGCTACAGTGGTTTATTGATCCCTTTCTTCGCCATCCTATTATCGACAATCTTTGAAGACTACCAATGGACATTAATGGCGGCGCTCGGTTTTATTTTAGTGGGCACTGGCAACTATCTGGTGATGGGTGAACGTTAGGGAAATAACCTAGCCTGGTAGTTTTTTAAGTGCAAATATATCGAACCTGGTGGATTTACCCTCCAGAGAATAACTGGGAGCCATACCTGCCAAATAACCTGCACTGGCAGAGCGTTTAACTACTACCCTGTAACGGGCGCGCTGCAGAGCCAAGTCCAGCAATTCCCCCGCGTCGGAATCACCGCCAACAATTTCGTGAAAAGCCTGCATCTCTTTTTTAACCTTGGCCGATTTTTTGCGCTCGGGAAACATGGGGTCAAGGAATACAGTATCCTCTTGCTCCATAGACGCTAACCCTGCCAGGTAAGTCTTTGAATCCCCCTCAAGCAATGAAATACGCGCGACAATGTCCCCAAGCTCCGAATCGTCTGCGCCCGCGGCTATGGCTCGATCCAAGCCGTCTCTAAGTAGACTGTGCACAACCAGATTGCGCTCTAAGAGGCGCACCTGACAGCCTAAACTGGCCAGTACAAAGCCATCGCCCCCAAGGCCAGCGGTAAGATCCAGAACTCCGGGCAAAAACTTACCGGAGACCCCCACTGCTTTGGCGATAGCTTGACCGTTGCCACCACCGAATTTTCGTCTATGGGTATTTACTCCACTATCAAAGTCACAGCGAATAGGGCCATGTTGCTTGCCCTTCAAGGGCAGCAATGAAAGCCCCTGAGTATCAAACTGTAATACATAATCGCAACTATCATCGCTGCTATTAGCCACCTTACTATGTGACTTTATTTCATCAGCACTAACCACAGATACCCCTAGGCGCTGACCCAGATTTTCTGCTGCAGGTTGAAGTTCGGGTTGGGTAAAGGAAACTTTAATACTGGTCATGGCGTTATTTAACCACATATACTTTATACACAGAGCTTGGAGGCTCTTCTCAATGAAAAAAAATCTCTTATTGGTCACTGGACTAACAGTATTAATCCTATCTGGCTGTGATCGATATCCGGTGACTCTTAACGATAGAGAACTTTATCGACCAGCAGCGCTATTTAGCGATTATCAGCTACTAGATATTAGCCTTAAAGCATGTGTTCAGCAGACAATTAATGATCAGAAAATAGTTCGCGCAGAACAGTTAACTGTATTGGTCTGCACCTATGCAGGCATTGAAACGCTCACTGGTCTCGGTCGATTTACTCAGCTGGAAACCATTAATTTAGCCAATAATTCACTTGGCAATATCAAACCACTTTTGTTTTTTGGCCAGCTAAAGCAGGTCGATTTGACCGGTAACCCCGATTTGGACTGTAAGGACGTCGAGTCATTAGAGGAATTATTGCCCATCAAACCTACCACTGGCGAAAAATGTCTAGACTAAATGAGTGACAGCGCCACGACGCGGGGCTTTGGGAGAATCTGCCTTATTACAGTGCAATTTTTGTCCACAGAACCTGTGGATAACTTTGTGGATGAAGCACAGAACAACTAGTCCAAAGCCACAATAACAGGGCTCTTTTGTTAAATTGGTTAATTTTTGACCAGTTAAAAAATATAATAAATATCAATGACTTACGTTTATTATGATAAAAAATCAATGACTTAGAGCAGTTTCTTAAAATAGTTATTAGAAAGGCTGGCTATCTGTGGAAAAAACCCAAAATAACGATAAAATAATTTAAATTCATTCTTGATATCTATTGCCATGCATAGAAAAAAATGCTTTAGAGGCGACATAAAGCCAGCAAAAATCAGCCTATTCTAGATACAACCAATCAAAACCTTCCTGCTGGCAGGCATAGAATACATTACCCTCAGCCTTAAACACCTCTTCAACAGCCAACTTAACTCGGTCGACGCTATTATTTTTCTCACTGATATGGCCAATGACCAAATGTTGCAGCTGATCCTGTGCAACTCGAGATATAAGGCGCGCAGTTTGCTGGTTATTTAAGTGCCCCCACTGACCGCCCACGCGGTCTTTCAAAAAAGCGGGATAGGGCCCAGCAGCGAGCATATCCAAATCATGGTTAGCTTCTACCAACAACCCGTCGCAATGGGCGTACTGGGCTTCCACATGGGGCGTTAGAGACCCAATATCCGTAAGCACTCCTAGTTGGTGGCTCTCGCTGTTAAACAGGTACTGAACAGGTTCTCGAGCATCATGGGGTACAGGGACCGGAGTGACTCTGATATCACCTACATCAAATTGCTGGTGGCTATTAATGATCTGGAAGTCGGTAGTGGGGTTTTCAAGATTTCGGCTCTTTAGGCAGCCAGCGGTGAGAAACACTTTAATAGAGAACTTATTGGCCAGAGGCACAACACCCTTCCAGTGATCACTGTGTTCGTGGGTCACCAAAATAGCGCTGAGATCCTCTGGGGTCTTGCCCAACTTGGCCAGGCGTTGGGTGGTGTCGCGAATAGAAAAGCCGCAATCCACCATAATGCAGGTGTCGCGCCATTCTATTAGCGTCGCGTTACCTTTGCTGCCACTGCCTAAGGATGCAAACCGCATGGGTTCGGTGACTTAGGACATATTAGAGCGTAAAATTTTCAACAGGCGCAGAGACTCGGCTTGCCCAAGGCTCTCCCCATTGGATCCAACAATACGCACTTCAACATTTGCGCCCACTAACTCGATTAGCACGCGATAATTTGTGTCTAGGACGCCGTTATCTGAACCACCACCAAACCAGCCACTAAAGAACCCATCCTCTACTATGCTGGGCTCTGTGTAGTTAACGTACATAACACCCTCGCTGCGATTCTGATCAACGGTGGTGTATCCACCGCGCTCAGCAGAGTAGCTTACCGAAGCCCAGGACCGATCGAAGCCAAGTTTAACCAGAATATAGGGGTCGGCAGCCTCTGATGTCATCACCTCAACCTTGGCCTCGCCACCAATTTTCTGCGCCAGCAGTGAGACACTGGCAAAGTTATCAGCCGCAGCCAGATCATTGGCCACAATAGTCAGCATATCCTGCTCACGGCTATCGCTATTTGAGCTGTCTGGCCAGACGGCTTGCTCTTCGTTGCCACGGGCAACCTGATGATGCAACGCAGATATCTCAGTGCTATCTATCTGCACACCGGGAGAAATTGAGAATCTGAATCTATGGCTATTTTCTTCGTCACTGTTAAAGGTTACCCAAACCGTTTCAATAATGCCTGATGAACCCTCGGCGACAGCGGAAGGAATACCGTTGCGGTTTAACAGATTGCGAACTCGAGGCCAGCTCTCACTAGGCGAGATATTGATCAGTACCCAGCGACGGCCATCGACAGACTGAATTTTTACCAGCTGCTCAAAAGTATTCACTGACGCTGACTGTGGTCGCGGTACTTCAAAACCCTCTACCTCGATGGAGGTCGTCGGGATGACCGGAATAGGATAGATCTGCCCCAGGCTTGTATTGCTCTGCTCACCCTGCATCTCACCGGGAATCACTGTAGGCGCAGTCTCTTCCGCCAGCAGATAATCATTGCTGCGATCTCTCAGGCCCAACCAACTACAACCAGCGAGATTTAGAACCAAAACTCCAATCAATCCAATATTTATTTTTTTCATGGTTGTGCTGTGTCCCTTTAGGCAATCATTGGCCATCGGCCAATGAACATAAGTAAAATTTAAATTAGCTCGGCACTCTGAAGTGCGGTGCTTACAGCCCCTTCATACTCGCTGGCAAGAGGCGTTAGCGGCAGTCTTATTGCGCGACCCATCAAACCAATCTCACTGACTGCCCATTTCACAGGTATCGGATTGGCTTCAATAAACATGGCGTCGTGAACAGGTTTCAACACACCATCAATCTGCGCGGCCACCTCAGCGTCACCAGCTAGGGCTGCAGCGCACATTTGCGCCATCAATTTTGGTGCGACATTGGCGGTCACTGAAATATCGCCTTTGCCACCCAGCAGTATCAGTTCACGTGCGGTGTGGTCATCACCAGAATATATTGCAAAATCTGCAGGACATTGCTGAATAAGCTGTTGCGCTCTTTGCAAGTCACCTGTGGCTTCCTTGATACCAACAATATTGCCGACAGTGCAGAGTCGCAGCACAGTCTCCGGTAGCATATCGCAGGCGGTACGGCCCGGAACATTGTAGAGAATTTGGTCTATATCTACAGCTTCAGCAATAGCCTTATAGTGCTGGTACAAACCCTCTTGGGTTGGCTTATTGTAATAAGGCGTCACCAGCAGGCAAGCATCTGCACCTGCCTTTTTGGCACCCTGAGTCAGCTCAATGGCTTCCCTTGTACTGTTGGCACCTGTGCCTGCAATAATAGGCATTCGACCCGCCGCTTGCTCGACCACAAAGCGAATCACCGCGCTGTGTTCAGTCATACTTAATGTGGCTGACTCACCAGTTGTACCCACGGCAACAATGCTGCTGGTGCCCTGATCAATATGCCACTCGACAAGCCGTTTCAGCGCGTCCCAATCTACCTCCAGTGAACCTGAATGCATGGGGGTAACCAGTGCGACAATACTTCCGCTTATCATCTCTCTTCCTTACTAAAAACGGCGCCGTAAACAGCACTCAATGTTACTGTTGGGATTCCCGTGATACAAGGGAAACCTTCCTCGCCAGAGCCCTATTATGTGTTCTTGGATTTATTCCGTTCGCTTCTCTTTTTTAGCGCCACCTGATAAAGATCGGCTTCACCCTCTGGGCGATTTTTAAAGCGCCTGTGCACCCAAAGATATTGATCCGGCTGCAACAGAATAAACTCTTCAATAATTTTATTAACCCGGGTTGCATCGACCAGATCATCCCCAGTCGGGAAATTTTCTAGCGCCGGGTGCACCGTGATTTTATAACCTTGAGAGCCGGGCAACCTAATATGGCTAAAGGGCACTACCGCAGCGCCAGTCTTTTCAGCAAACCTAGCAGTAGCGTAGACCGTAGCTGCCTGAATGCCAAAAAATGGAGCAAATAAACCCTGCCCTAGTCCATAGTCTTGGTCAGGCCCATACCAGAGAGATCGGCCGCCCTTTAATGCTTTCATGGTGCCCCTAACATCACGGCGCTCAAAGACCAGATTGTCACCAATGCCTTTATCTAAACGACCTCGAGCCTGCAAGAAGTCATAGACCGGATTGCCATGGGCGCGATACATACCATCCATTTGAAGCACTGAAGAAATTCCCGCAGCGCCAACTTCCAAGGTGGTGTAATGAATCCCCAGCAGCATCACCCCTCTACCTTTTTCGGCCTGCAGATTTTCCAAGCCTTCGAAGTGCAGTAGTTTGCTAAAACGCTTTTTTGGCCACCACCAGGCTATTCCCACTTCCAGTAACGCGGTGCCAACGTTAATTAGATTTGCACGCAGCATCTCGCGATGCTGCTCATCAGTCAGGTCGGGAAAGCACAGCTGAATATTGCGGTAGGCAATCGTTGTGCGGCGGCTGGGGAAGCTGTGAACCAGCAGGCCAATACCTTTACCCAGCAGAAGCAGCGCTGGGTATGGCAGCATGGTTATCAGCCGCCAAATCCCGAAAGCCAGCCACAGAAGCCAGTAGCGCGGGTGCAGTAGCTTCGTTTTAAATTCTGTTGCTTTGGATGCCATCTATAGCCACCGCATCTCAGTATTAAACAAGGTTGCTAATCTCAACTTCAGGGTTAACCTCAGCATCGTAATCTACGCCATCTATTTCAAAACCAAACAGCTTTAAAAATTCCTGCTTGTAGCCTCTGAAGTCTGTGCTTGTAGATAAATTTTCTGTGCTGACATTTGCCCAGGCACTGGCAACTGCAGCCTGCACCTCTGGGTCCATTTCCAATTCATCCACACGCAAACGCCCCTCATCATCTTTGCGTGGACTATCGCTGTAGAGACATTCAGTAAATAAACGATACAGCTGCTCAATACAGCCTTCGTGGGTACCTTTATTTTTCATCTCTTTGAAAAGCATAGCCAGATACAGGGGCATAATAGGGATTGCGGAACTGGCCTGGGTGACTACGCCTTTTAAAACGGACACCCTGGCATCACCACGATAGACAGCCAGCTTCTCGCGAATACCAATGACCTTTGCGTCAAGATCTTTTTTCGCCTGACCAATGGTGCCATCCCAGTAGAGGTCCCAAGTAATCTTCTCACCAATATAGGTAAAGGCCGTAGTCTTGGCTCCCTCCGCCAGCACTCTAGCATCAGCCAGTGCATCCATCCACATCTGCCAGTCTTCACCACCCATCACTGCAACTGTGTCGTCGATCTCTTGTTGGTTGGCGGCTTCCATACTAAATTCTTGGATCTCTTCTTTGTCGGTATTAATACCGCGCATATGAATATCTTTGCCAACGGGCTTGAGTGTTGAGTTGAACACTTCGCCAGTCTTTGGGTGCTGACGACGGGGTGCCGCCAAGCTGTAAATCACCAGGTCCACCTGACCCATGTCTTCTTTAATAGTCGCTATGGTTTTTTCTTTGATTTCATCTGAAAAGGCATCGCCATTAATACTCTTGGCATACAGACCGTCCAGATCGGCGTGTTTGTGGAAAGCGGCGGTGTTATACCAACCCGCAGTGCCAGGCTTGCGGTCGGTACCTGGTTTTTCAAAGAAGACACCCAATGTTGAAGCACCACTGCCAAACGCTGCTGTGATACGCGCTGCAAGGCCATATCCAGTCGAGGAACCAATTACTAAAACACGCTTGGGTGAATCAATAGCACCCTGGGCCTTAATAAAATCAATCTGGTTTTTAACATTCTGCTCACAACCCACTGGGTGTGTAGTGATGCACATAAAGCCGCGAACGCGGGGCTTAATAATCATCCAATTGTCTCCATACTTTAGCGTAGAAAATTACAAACATTGGCAGGCTTGCCGACTAGCTGCGTATCATACAGCAATAAGCGGCAAATCTCGTTGACGGCATAAGTTTTTTGATTGACAGCTCGGCCCAAGATCGGCACATTCCTCTGCTGGTTTTAAACAGTTCTTTTAAGTCGCCCGTATAAATGCGGTTGATGCTCTAATCCACCTTTAAAAAGATAGGCACCACTGGTTTATGTCTGCAACGGAAAACTCTGCATTACAGTACCCTTTTTTGCGCCCAGAATTTCTTCAGGCACTGGAGAACAGCAAAAGCGCCTGTGCGCAAACGGGTTGGGAGCCTATCCATCTGTCCCTGGCCACTGATGGCCAAGAGTCATTCATGCCGCTGTATTTAAAAGATCACAGTATGGGCGAATATATCTTCGACTATGCTTGGGCCAATGCTTACCATGAAAATGGACTGGAGTACTACCCCAAGCTTCTTACAGCTGTACCCTTCACCCCATCAATAGGGCCCAGAGTGCGCAGCGCGGAAAGCCTTGACCAGAGCCAGGGCGAACAGCTTTTTGAAGAAGTGTTAGCCGTCGCAGCGGACACAGATGCTTCGAGCTGGCACTGCCTGTTTCCCGACGCGAGCCAAAGAGCCCTTTTTGATGACTCGCGGCTGCTGCAGCGCACTGGCGTGCAATACCATTGGCGCAACTATGACTATCATTGTTTTGATGACTATATGGCTGCCATGAATTCCCGTAAACGCAAGATGGTGCGCAAAGAGCGTGCCGAGATTACGGCACAGGGTATTGAGGTTGAAGTGTTAGAAGGCGCGCAGATTACCCAGCAAATCTGGCAACTTTTTTATCAGCTCTATGAGCGCACCTACGCCAAACGCAATGGCACCAGAGGCTATTTAACAGAATCCTTTTTTATTGAAATTGCCCAGTCCATGCCAGAACAAATCGCCATGGCTGTGGCCTATCAAAATGATATTCCAATCGCCTGTGCACTGTACTTTTTTGATGCGGATACTCTGTATGGACGCTACTGGGGCAGTGTCAGAGAGTTTTCCTACCTGCATTTTGAGCTCTGTTATTATCGTGGTATCGAGTTTGCCATCGATAAGGGTCTGCAGAAATACGATGCCGGCGCTCAGGGTGAGCATAAGATTATCCGCGGCTTTGAGCCCATCACCACCCATTCCCTCCATTGGATTCAGCACCCGCAGTTTCGCCAGGCGATTGAGCGATTTTTAAACTCTGAACAGATCTCTGTGGAGCAGCATATACAGCAGGCTATGGACATTCTGCCCTTCCGCAAATCAGGCTAACTACCAGTCACCATTATTATCCATGGATACCCAAGGCTCCATGGCGGGCAAGCTATCGCCTCTCTGTAACAACTCAATCGAGATATTGTCTGGTGAGCGTACAAAGGCCATATGGCCATCTCTGGGTGGCCGGTTAATAACCACGCCAGCGGCCATTAATTTTTCGCAGGTCTGATAAATATTATCGACGCGATAGGCAAGATGGCCAAAGTTGCGACCACCATTGTATTCCTCAGGATCCCAGTTGTAGGTCAACTCAATAACGGGAGCGCTGCTAGATTCCACCGTTTCAAGATCAGACTGAGCTGCAAGAAAAACCAAAGTGAAGCGCCCTGCCTCACTATCTTTGCGATACACCTCGCTCAGGCCCAAGGCGTTGCAATAGAAGTCCAGTGACTGCTCAAGGTTAGATACTCGAACCATGGTGTGTAAGAACTGCATAAAAGTGCCTCAACTCTAGCTATTAAGCTGTGATTATAGCCTTAAACTAGAGAGACAGATGGCGTATATCACTTAAGGACTTAACCAGATGAGTCATAAAGCGCCCTGCATCGCCACCGTTAATTACGCGATGATCATAGGACAGGCAAAGGGGCAGCATCAACCGCGGCATAAATTCGCTGCCATTCCAAACAGGCTTTATTTGAGATTTCGATACGCCCAGAATACCGACTTCAGGGCTATTAACAATGGGGGTAAATCCGTTGCCACCGATTGCCCCAAGGCTGGAAAGAGTAAAACAGCCGCCCTGCATCTCAGCGGGTTTTAGCTTGCCATCTCTGGCACTGGCTGCCAATGCCATAATATCAGCGGAAATATCCCAGATACCTTTTTCATTGGCATCTTTAATCACTGGAACCACCAAGCCTCTGGGGGTATCAACAGCCATCCCTATATTACAGTAATGCTTCTGCATAAAGCTCTCACCATCCGCTGATAATGAGCGGTTAAATTCTGGATGGGCCTGCATTGCTGTCGCAATCGCCTTAATTAAAAATGCTACCGGCGTCACTTTAACCCCGCGCTTATCACCTTCATCTTTTAGAGACTTTCTAAAGGCTTCCAGATCCGTGATATCCGCATCATCAAAATGAGTAACATGGGGCACATTGAGCCAGTTGCGCTGCATATTGGCGGCGGTCAGCTTTTGAATCTTGCTCATGGGAATGCTTTCGACCGTGCCAAACTGGCTAAAGTCGATCGCTGGAACCGCTGGTATACCGGTGCCAGCCGCAGTTGACGGCCCCGCTTTTAAGGCAGATTTAACATAGCTGCTAACATCGTCCTTTTGCACTCGCCCTTTGGGGCCAGTACCAGATACTTTTGTCAGATTCACTCCCAGTTCGCGGGCTAAAAGGCGCACTGCCGGACCGGCATATACTTCACCAGAATTCACAGTCTCACTATCTAATGCTGCAGGCAATGGCTGGCTCTTAATTGCATCGGCGACTGGAGTGGCAGGCGCGGCAGCAGGCACTGGAGCTTGGCTTTGTTTTTCGGGGGCAACTTCAGCCTGTACCTCAGCGGCGGGAGATTCTGCCCCGCCGGCAGCAGAGTTGCTCACCGCAAGAATTGCCACCTCGCCTCCGGTATTAATCTTGGTGCCTTCGGCTGCAAGGATTTTTATTACTGTACCGCTGTGGGATGAGGGAACATCCATAGTGGCCTTATCTGACTCTAACACCAGCAGGGTATCACCCTCTTCCACCTGGTCACCAACAGCAACCGAGATTTCAATCACGTCGATTAGGGTATCGCTGCCAATATCCGGCACCACAATAAGCTGCTCTGAAGATTGCGCTGTTGCAAGCTCTGGCTCTGGTATTGAATCGACAGCAGAATCTTCTAGCTGTGTTTCCGAATCTTCTGCCACTACCTCAGGTGCCGCGGACGCTTCCGAACCAATATCAGATTGGATCTGCTGAGCAGCAACTTCAATCGCTGCAATAGGATCACCGACCTTTACCTGATCGCCGTCTGCCACCAAGTATTTAACCAAGGTGCCTTCGAGGGGGCTGGGCACATCCATGGTGGCCTTATCTGACTCCAATACCAACAGCGAATCCTCTAGCGCGACGCTGTCACCCTGAGCTATGCTCAGTTCAATAACATCTACGGTCTCTGCGCCACCCAAGTCTGGAACTGTTACGATTTCTACGGCCACTTGTTATCCCTTTTGGAATTGATACTTATCTTTTTACAGATATAACGGATTGCTTTTTTCTGGATCTATACCAAATTCTTTTATGGCCTTTGCCACCACGGCAGGCTTAATTGCACCCTGATCCGCCAGCGCTTTCAATGCAGTAACCACAATGAAGTAGCGGTCAACTTCGAAAAAGTGACGCAGAGCTTCACGGCTGTCACTGCGACCAAAGCCATCGGTACCCAGAACATGCAACGGCTGATTGATATAACAGCGCATCTGCTCGCCATAGCCTTTCATATAATCAGTTGCCACAACAACCGGCTCCGAGCCATCACCCAACTGTTCGGTAATATAGGACTGTCGTGGCTTCTCGGTGGGGTGCAACAGGTTCCAGCGATCTACCGCCTGGCCTTCGCGCACTAGCTCATTAACACTGGTCAGGCTCCAAATATCTGCCTCAACATCAAACTGTTGGCTGAGAATCTCAGCAGCGGAACGAACTTCGTTAAGTATGGTGCCTGCACCCATCAGCGTAATTTTGTGCTTTGCCGAACCGGCCTCGGTAAACTTATACATACCTTTGATAATGCCCTCTTCCGCACCATCAGGTAATGCTGGCTGAAAATAATTTTCGTTCATGGTGGTCAGATAATAGAAACAATTGTCCTTGTGCTCAAACATGCACTTAATACCATCCTGAACAATCACTGCCAGCTCATAACTAAAGGCGGCATCGTAGCTTTTGCAGTTGGGGATAGTGTTGGCAAGAATTAAGCTATGGCCATCCTGGTGCTGCAAACCTTCACCATTCAATGTGGTTCGGCCTGCCGTAGCTCCAATCAAAAAGCCCCGAGCCTGACTGTCACCAGAAGCCCAGGCCAGGTCTCCAATACGCTGGAAGCCAAACATGGAATAGAAAATATAGAACGGAATCATGGGCACCGCATTGGTGCTATAAGAGGTGGCTAGAGCCAACCAGGCCGACATGGCTCCGGCCTCATTAATACCCTCTTCAAGAATAACGCCCTTTTTATCTTCTTTGTAATACATGATTTGCTGATGGTCATGGGGCACATATTTTTGCCCTGCCGAGGTATAGATCCCCAGCTGGCGGAACATGCCTTCCATACCAAAGGTGCGGGCCTCATCCGGCACAATCGGCACCACATATTTACCAATATTTTTATCTTTAACCAGAGATGACAGCACACGGACAAAAGCCATCGTAGTGGAAATCTCGCGCTCACCAGTGCTTTCAAGCTGTTTGCTAAAACTGGTTAGATCAGGCACCTGCATGGGTTCGAAATGGGACTTGCGCGAGGGCAATGGCCCACCCAACGCGTCTCGGCGTCTCTTCATATAGGTAATTTCTGGGCTATCTTCCGGGGGGCGATAGTAGGGAACAGTTTCAAGCTCATCGTCTGCCACTGGTATACCAAAACGGTCCCGGAAATAGCGCAGCTGCTCTGTATCAAGCTTTTTAACTGAATGGGTGTCGTTGGCAGCCTGACCATCTCCAAGGCCATAACCTTTTACGGTGTGAGCAAGAATAACTGTCGGCTTGCCCTTGCTGGCCGCAGCCTCTGAATAAGCAGCATAAACCTTATAGGGGTCGTGACCTCCACGGTTAAGCGCCATAATCTGATCGTCGGTCATATCTTTAACCAGTTCAGTGAGCTCAGGATACTTGCCAAAGAAATGCTCTCTTGTATAGGCACCGCCATTGGACTTGTAGTTCTGTAAATCACCGTCACAAACTTCATTCATACGCTTGATCAGCATGCCACTTTTGTCTTTTTCAAGCAGTGGGTCCCAATGACGACCCCAAATCACTTTAATGACATTCCAACCAGCCCCACGGAAAACGCCTTCGAGCTCTTGGATAATTTTGCCATTACCACGCACAGGGCCATCGAGGCGCTGCAAGTTGCAGTTAATAACAAAGATCAGGTTTTCCAAACCTTCGCGCCCTGCTAATGAAATGGCACCAAGACTTTCCGGCTCATCACATTCGCCATCCCCAAGGAAGGCCCAAACTTTTCGATCGCCACGGGCAGAGAGATCTCTGGCCGAGAGGTAGCGCATAACATGGGCCTGGTAAATCGCCTGAATGGGACCCAACCCCATAGATACTGTAGGAAACTGCCAATAATCAGGCATTAGCCAGGGGTGTGGATAGGAAGATAGCCCTGTGCCATCGACTTCGCGACGGAACTTGTCCAGCTCCTCAGTGGTAAATCGCCCTTCTAGAAACGAGCGGGCATACATACCAGGCGAACTGTGGCCCTGAAAGAACACCAGATCACCCATATCCTCGCCATCTGAACCGCGGAAAAAGTAGTTAAAACCAATATCATAGAGCGTAGCCGCCGAGGAAAAGCTAGCGATGTGGCCACCTATCCCTTCGCTTTGTTTATTAGCTCGCATGACCATAGCCAATGCATTCCAGCGCACTAGTGAACGGATACGACGCTCCATAAAGAGATCGCCCGGCATGGTTTTTTCATGACTAACAGAAATTGTGTTGTGAAAAGCGGTGGTTACCGACTGGGGTAACTGAATTCCTTCATCGGTGGCATGGGCCTGAAGCTGAGCCAGAATAAAACTCGCCCTCTCGTTCCCCTGCGCTCGACAAATTGAATCAAAGGCATCAAGCCATTCTTGGGTTTCAGCTGGGTCTAAATCCTGCGACATGCGGCACCAATCAAAGTTAGTTAACGATAAGGTCGACAGACTCGTGACCCTAGGTTAACGCTAGATATGGGCAGACGGCAATCAGACTCTATCTTTAGCGCAACATATTAATGTAGTTTAACTACACAATCAACAAAACCGAATATTTTCTTAGGCGCATAATTTTCTATAAATTACATTATGATAATTATTTAAACTATTGATTTTATGTGATTTATATAAAATTAAATTTAGAACTTAATAAGTTAGTTTAACTACAAAATGGGTGTTTTTTTAAGTTAATTAAAACTCATAATTATATGTATCACTGCCTACTCGCATATCCACAGCGGTATTTGGCTGGTCTGATTCTGCCGTTTTCAGCCATAGGCTGCGGGATTCATCTGCCAACAACCCCCCATAAGCTTCTTTGAGTTCTAAGACGGAAATATCACGGATTGCTGCGGCTAACTGCTGGCGGAAATCGAAGCTCTGATAACCCATATTGAGAGACTCCAAAAATCGACCATTCATTTCAGCTAGGTTTTTCGGCTTCTCTTCAAGGCTGCCCAGTATTGATGTCTGGTAGCGCTGCAAATCTTCCGGGGTAAGCGCGCCAACCTGCTCTCGGTAGCTATCTAAAAAGCCGTCAAACTCCTTGCGCAACTCGCCTTCATTAGCCACCGGAGACTGCGCCAGCAAGGTAAGCCCGGGCACTGGGCCAAGATGGCTAGTAAAGGCAGACACCACATAGCCAAGCTGCTTCTCGGTGCGCAAGCTGTTGTAGAATGGCGCTGACAGCATCTCACCTAACAGGGCAAACTGCGCTCTTTCTTTTAAGCTATCATTACCGCCCTGCTTGTACAGCACCATCACTGCATCATCATGGTCCACCGGTATCTGGGCTGTTGCTGCGCCTGTTTGTAGCTTGGCTATGCTACTGGGATTGTCCACCTCTGATAAATTCAGTGCATCAGACATTAGCCCAACAACCTCCCTAGCCCCTTGCTCTGTGTGGTTGCCACTGACCAACACCTTGAGTTCAAGGCTTGATAATAGCTCGCCAGCAAATGTTTGCAGTTGCTCCATGCTTACCTGCTTTAGTGCCGGCGCTTTTTGTAGCGCCGTCCAGCGGCCGCTGACCATAGAATAAAGCCCTGACATTAGCTGTCGGAAAGGATATTCACGCTCAAAGTTAGACCAGCGGCGCAGGCGCGACTGCTTTAGTCGATCAAATCGGGCCTGATCCCAGTCGACATTATTCAACGCTGTTAATATGTCACCCAGAAGCACTGTTTGCTTATCGGAATAACCCCCTACAACAATAGACAACTCTTGATTATCGGCACCTATAGAGAAGCTTAACCCCGCCTCTGAAGCAGGATAAACCTGAGCATTTAGCTGATCTGCCACAAGATCAAGAAATAACTCCGCCTGCACAAGCCCCTCCACATTAGCGGTCTTATCTGTGCCCAAAGAGGCAATAATATGGGCTTTTGGCACGGCATATTTCGTGTCTAGCATATGCCAGGCACGCAAACCAGGTTGATCGACTAAGAGTGCCGGTACAACGATGGCAGAGCTAGACTCGGCGAGCTGCAGGCTATCTGGGAGGTAAGGGTTTCTCTGAGCCACTTGCAATTCTGCAACTGAGGCCGGAGAACGCCATGCATCGAGGGTATCTTTAGCAATTGGTGCTACTGAGTAACCAGCCTGATAACGCAGAGATATCTTTTTAGGCTCTATCTCGGGCGCGGTTACCATCATAAATAGGTTATCTGGTGTTAGGGCATTTGCGGTCTGCATAATCAGTTCCTGATCCCAGCCTTCCATTGCGTAATTGGCACGCAATACATCAGCTACCGGATGCAGCTGCATCCTGCCAGCAAGAGATGACACGTAACCCATTGGACTGCGCTTTTCCTGAAAGCGAAAAGCAATATCTGCCATCTTTGCCTGCTCGTCATATCGCCATCTTGGGAGATTGTCGCCCTGGAATTTTTGAATCCAGAAAAATAGCATCTCAACAATTTTATCCCGCTGCTTAAAGCCCTCAGGAGTTAGACCTATTTCAATAGAAAACATACTTGAACTGCGGTCCTGCAGCCCTAATCCAGCACTTAAGCTTTCGATTAAGCCCCTATCTTTTAACACCTGCACCAGACTGCCTTCGCCTTCATGGCCTATCAGGCCACCCAGATAACCGGCAGGCTTAATGCGCCAATGATCCTGCATTCTGGGTAACTGAAAACTCAGGCTGAGCTCACGCACTTCCTTTAATGGCTCAAACTCAACAACAAGTGGCAAACGCTCTGCTGCCACAAGCCGATCAATATGTGGCTCAACCTGCCTATTGTTATTGGCGACAATCTCAAATCTAGGCACCACCATAGCCTCAAGCTCATCCAGGCTCTCTTTGCCCAGCACCACTAGCTTCATCAGGTTGGCCGAATAGTATTTTTTATAGATAGCCAGTAAATCATCGCGTACAGGCCGGCCATCAAAGTCGGCCAGAGTCTCTAGATTACCGACGGTAAATTTGGACATTGGATGCGCTGGGTCCACCTGTTCCTGAAACACATCCCATTGACGGCGTCCGTCATCTTTAATCTTCAGCCTGTATTCAGATTCAACCGCATTGCGCTCGCGATCAACATATTTCGCATCAAAGTTGGGGCTTGAGAAAAAAGGGGCAAACCGGTCTAAGGCCTGTTCAAGGTATTCCGAGTTAATATCGAAAAAATAGTTGGTATTTTCGAGGCTGGTGCCTGCATTGTGGCTGCCACCATGTTCGCTAATAAACGTCTGGTAGTCACCGGGAGTCGGGTAATCTTTGGTTCCCAAAAACAGCATATGCTCAAGGAAATGCACAAGCCCTTCACGATCTTTGGGGTTCTGATAACTGCCAACATATACATCTAAGGAGGCCGCAGAAGTCTCGGCTTGCGAGTCCGAAATCAGTAACACATCCATCTCATTCGCCAGTTTTATATGTCTATATTGACGGTCGTCATTAGGGCTTTTAATTACTGTAGACAGGCTCTTTGGGTCTACCTCAGTTGCAGGGTTATCACCAGTACTGCAACCCTGCAAAACCATCCCAAGGCACAGGCTACTCAAAAGCTGAATTGGCAATAAAGAAATGCGTTTACCTAGACGAGGTAGCATAAGCATGGAAAATTCCTGTTTTTATAATGCCCCACAGGGCGTAAGTCGATAGTTTAAATGAGCTTTCTAGCCCCTATTGCTTAGAAGCCAAAACCCTTACTTGGGTTCCGTTACCCTGTCTTCTTCGCTGACAATAGCTTTGCGCGGCCATGCGTTGTAAACCGCCTTCACCAGAGTGGCTAGCGGAATAGCAAAGAACACACCCCAAAAGCCCCAGATTCCGCCAAATAACAGAACCGCAACAATAATCGCGATTGGGTGCAAATTAACCACTTCAGAAAAAAGCAGAGGCACTAACAGGTTGCCATCAAGAAACTGTATTACTCCATAAACCATAAACAGCCAGAAAAAGTCTGTTGAGTAACCCCATTGCATGTAGCCCACAAGCGTCACTGGTAGTGTAACCACGGTGGCACCAATATAAGGGATCAACACTGAAAGCCCCACCAGCAAGGCCAAAAGCGCCGCATAGTTAAGGCCAAGAATTAAAAAAGCAATGTAGGACGAGACACCAACAATCAATATTTCGATGGCCTTGCCACGCACATAGTTGGCAAACTGCATATCCATTTCAGACCAGATCGCCGTCATCACGCTACGCTCTTTGGGCAGCAGGTTGGATACAAAGGCAACTAAAATATCCTTGTCTTTAAGCATAAAAAAGACCAGCAGCGGCACCAACAATAGGTACAGCATGACACCAAATATGCCCGGGAAACTGCTAATAGACAGTGACAGAATTTGCTCTGCCAGATTAGCCATCTCCTCAGACACTCGGGTTGTGATAATTTGGACTTGCTCAGGGCTGACATATTCCGCATATTTCTCTGGCAGCGTAACTAGCAGCTCGCGAACCCTGCCCAACATATTGGGCAGCTCAGCAATAAACAGGGATGTTTGGCGACCGACAATGGGGATAAGGCCGACCAACACAGAGATAAAACCAACAATAAACAAGCTGTAGGTGACAGTAATTGCCCAGCTTAAAGACAGGCCTCGACGGCGTAATGTATTGACTACGCCCTGCAGCAGAAATGCCAATATCATGGCTGTAAAAACAGGCCCCAGCACGGTACCCAGAGTAGCCATAACCACAAGTGAGACGGCCAATAGAACGGCCAGCAACACCGCCTCTTCATTACTAAAATACTGCTCTTGCCACTTCTGTAATACCTGCTTCATGCAAACCCCTTGGTTAACTCTCAGTCCATTAAACTGCCAGCTGTGGTTCAGGGTCAACAGATTTTACTGCCAACCCTTTAAGGGGCTGTATCTGACATGAAACCAGCGCATATTTCAACTGTCGAAATGGGTGCCATTATTCGCTACAGTAGCAATCGTTTAATTAACTAGTCATTGGGCCGTAAAATATATTTTGAAACCTTATACTCCCACCTTTCGCCAAGCCCCACTGACTTATCTTTGCTCCCCTGCGCATTGTTTAACTGGGCTGTTTTCGGCCATGCTCTTGTCTCTCGCCATATTTGCAGCAGTTCAACCTAGTGCTTGGGCCGCAGAGATCAAACTGCCTGTACTGGGCGACAGTGCCTCTGGCATTGTTTCCAAGCAACAGGAGTATGAGTTAGGGCGGACATGGCTAAAGGCATTTCGCAGCCGTGTGCGTGAGCATGATGACCCATTGATGCAGCAGTATCTGGAGCAGCTGCTTTATAACTTGGCCACCTACTCTGACCTCGAAGACCCGAGGCTTGAGCTTGTGATTGTCAACAACCCCTCTATGAACGCCTTTGCTGTGCCCGGTGGTGTTGTCGGATTTCACACTGGGGTTTTTGCCCTCGCCGAAACTGAAGATCAGATGGCATCAGTTCTAGCTCATGAGCTGGCGCACCTTAGTCAACGGCACTTTGCCCGGGGCTTGGAGGCACAGCGAGCATCATCAATGGTGAGCATGGCCGGTCTGCTGGCAAGCCTTGTTATAGCGGCTACCGTGGGTGGTGATGCGGGTTTGGCCGCTATCACTACAACTCAGGCGATGGCTATGAATGACCAGCTGCGCTACAGCAGATCCAATGAACAAGAAGCCGATCGTATGGGCTTGCAAACCATGGAGCGAGCAAACCGCGACCCTGGCGCCGTTGCTGATATGTTCGCTACCCTTCTGAAGGCTACTCGCTACTCGGGCAGCCGCCCGCCTGAATTTCTACTGACTCATCCAGTTACCGAGAAACGTATCGCCGATGCCCGTGGTCGCGCCATGAATTCTTCCATGCGTCACTATCCTCGGAATCCAGACTTTTATCTAATTAAGGCCCGAGCTTTAAATGCCATTTCAAATAATCCTTCAGATGCGATAAAACGATTCAAAGCAGAGCTGAGCAATAATGGGCAGAATTTAGACGCCACCTATTATGGTTTGGCGCTGGCGTATATTAGGGCAGGCAAATTTGATCTGGCACGGGAGGCCCTAGGCCCTCTGCTGGCAAATAACCCCTTTCAGCTATCATTTCAGTATGCCGATCTAGAACTGGATCTTAGCCAAAAGCGTTACACCGAAGGGCTGGCCAAGCTTGATAAATTGCTGCGTGTTAGCCCCAATAGCTACCCGCTCACCACAATCAAGTCTGAGATTTTATGGCAATCACACCGTTACGAAGAGGCCGGTGATGTATTGACTACCCTGTCTAGAATGCGCCCAGAGGACCCATTGGTATGGTATCGGCTCGCAGAGGTAAGGGGTTTAGCCGGAAATATTTCAGGAGTGCATGAGGCAAGAGCCGAATACTTTATATTGGTTGGTGCCTTTGATAAGGCTCGAGAACAGCTTACTTTGGCAGTGAAATTGATTGATGCAGACTTTAAACGCTCAGCCATTGTTCGTCAGCGCATTAGAGATGTGGCGGCTCTGGAAGATCGAATTAAAAAGCTCTAGCCAGAAAAGTAATGACTGGCTTCTTAAGCCTTGAAGTTCATCATTCGCTCGAGTGAGCGATAGGCATCCCGGCCCAGTTCAGGGTAAACCTTGATCTCATTGCTTCCCTGCTCCAGGCATTCGAGCAAATTCTCCAGGCTGTTCATTCCCATCCAGGGGCAATTAGCACAGCTACGGCAAGTAGCGCCGCTGCCACCAGTGGGTGCAATCAAAAGCGTTTTCTCGGGAACCGCTTGCTGCATTTTGTAAAAGATACCCTGATCCGTTGCCACAATCAGTTGCTGCTGAGGCAACTTTTGCGCCGCAGCGATTAACTGGGAAGTAGAGCCGGCAACATCAGCTATCTCAACGACCGCCTCTGGAGACTCAGGATGCACAAGAATGGCCGCATCAGGATAAACCTTCTTTAAGTCCAGAATACCCTTGGCCTTAAATTCCTCATGCACAATACAACTGCCATCCCACATCAGCATATCTGCCCCTGTGTTCTTCTGCACATAGGCACCCAAATACTTGTCTGGAGCCCAGAGAATCTTCTGACCCTGAGCATCGAGATGGTCAACCACCTCAAGGGCGATACTAGACGTCACGACCCAGTCTGCGCGAGCCTTCACGGCCGCAGATGTATTGGCATAGACAACCACAGTGCGGTCCGGATGTTGATCGCAGAAGGCAGAGAACTCGTCACTAGGACAGCCAACATCAAGAGAACAGGTCGCCTCAAGTGTAGGCATGAGTACGCGTTTTTCAGGCGTCAGAATCTTGGCTGTTTCACCCATAAATTTAACACCGGCCACCACCAGAGTCTGGGCACTGTGACTATTACCAAAGCGAGCCATTTCCAGGGAGTCAGAAACAGTGCCGCCGGTTTCCTCGGCCAGTGCCTGAATCAGTGGGTCCGTGTAGTAATGGGCGATAATAACGGCATTTTTTTCAATCAGCTGCGTCTTGATTTTATCCTGCAACAGGGTAACTCTCTCAGCATCAATCTCAACGCCAGCCGGAACCTGATTGAGGTGGGCCTCAACCAAATCTCGCGGGCTCTGATGCTCTGCCACCGAAATAGTCTGCTGCTGGTCTGTCATATCAAAACGCTCAAATACTTGATAACCGGTTTACCTAGAAGCGCGATAGCCAGTAAACTACGGCGGTTAAGATAATAGCTAAAATAGCGATAACGGCGATAGCATCTGCTTTTGCGTCCCCAGTTGTGTCTGGTTTAGTAGCTTTGGCCATGAGAATGTTCCTTTGTTTTATTCCGCGGGTTCAAGAGATTTTTTCAGCCGCGCATTCTAGCAACCAATTCTTTAGCTGTCTTCTGTTCAGTAGGCCTGGGCTGGGAATAATAAGCCCTACCCATATTCGTTTCAGGTTAAAATGGGTGCCTCACTCGCCTTATTCCCTTTCGATATCCCCATATAGGTAAATAATAATTTAAAAGAATAACGGCTAGGGCTATTATAGCGACCTTCAATTCGCAGTACGCAGACCCAAACTTCATGTATAAATACGATCAATACGACCAAAAGCTAGTGGATGAACGCGTCGAACAATTCCGCGGTCAGACCCAGCGCTTCTTGGCTGGCGATATTACTGAGGACGAATTTCTTCCTCTGCGCCTCCAGAACGGCCTCTATGTTCAACGCCTAGCCCCGATGTTACGGATCGCAGTGCCCTATGGCCTTCTATCCAGCGTGCAGGTGCGCAAGCTTGCTGATATCTCCCGCAAGTTTGATAAGGGTTATGTGCATTTCACCACCAGACAAAATATTCAGCTTAACTGGCCAAAATTGGAAGAAGTGCCCGATATTTTGGCAGAGCTTGCCAGTGTTGAGATGCATGCCATACAGACCAGTGGCAACTGTATCCGCAATACCACCACCGATCAGTTTGCCGGTGTGGCTATAGATGAAATTGAAGACCCGAGGCCCTGGTGTGAAATTATTCGCCAATGGTCGACAGTGCACCCAGAGTTTGCCTTTTTGCCCCGCAAATTCAAGATCGCTGTCTGTGGCTCAGAGGAAGATCGGGCGGCATTTTTACTCCATGATATCGGCCTACAGCTGGTGAAAAACAAGCGGGGAGAAACCGGCTTTCAGGTATTTGTCGGTGGAGGCCTTGGCCGCACACCAGTGATAGCCTCTTCGATTCGGGAATTTTTACCCAAGGAACATCTGCTAACGTATCTCGATGCTATTTTGCGGGTCTACAACCGTTACGGTAATCGTGACAACAAGTACAAGGCGCGAATCAAAATTTTGGTTAGAGCCTGGACATCGGAAGTCTTTACTGAGCGAGTTGAGGCCGAGTGGGTTCATTTAAAAGATGGCCCTGCTACCCTTGATGGCAGTGAGATTGGTCGCGTAAAGAGCTTCTTTACATCACCCGATTATCTCAGCGTCAAAGAAGCTTCGGTGGACAGCGAAGTCAGTGCTCTGGCAGCGGAAAATAGGGGCTTCTCCCGCTGGTTAGATCGCAATGTCAGTGCGCAAAAACAGCCGGGGTATGCCTCGGTCAGCCTGTCTCTAAAGCCTGCCGGTGTAGCGCCGGGGGATGTAACTGACCGCCAACTTGAGATGATTGCCGATCTTGCCGATCGTTTTTCTTTTGGTGAAATACGCTCGACTCACAATCAAAATATCGTGCTTGCAGACGTCGCCAAAGCAGACCTTTTCCAGTTGTGGCAGCTGGCTAAAACCTCCGGTTTGGCAACGCCGAATATTGGTACCATTAACGATATGATCTGCTGCCCTGGTGGCGATTACTGCTCACTGGCCAATGCCAAATCAATTCCTGTTGCCGAGGCCATTCAGCGCAAATTTGACGATCTGGATTATGTTTATGATCTGGGCGATCTGGAACTTAATATTTCTGGTTGCATGAATGCCTGTGGGCATCACCATATCGGTCATATCGGTATCCTCGGTGTCGATAAGAAAGGTGAGGAGTGGTATCAGATTCAATTGGGTGGCAGTGCCAATAAGGATGCTGCACTAGGCAAGGTACTAGGCCCCTCATTATCTCGCGATGCTGTGACCGATAGTATTGAAAAACTGCTTGATGTGTATGTTGAGAATCGTCTTGATCAAGAGGCGTTTCTGGCCACCTATCAGCGCATCGGTATGGAAAAGTTTAAGCAGAGGGTTTATGGCACAGCTTCTTAAAGACGGTCAGGTTATCGACAATAGCTGGATCACCGTGGCTGGAGATGCGACAGAGTTTCCAGAGGGAGATTTACTGGTATCTCTGGATCAATGGCTGCAACAAAAAACTCAACTAGAGCAGCACAGGGGTAGCCTGGGCGTATGGATTGACGGCAATGAAGAGATTGAAGCCGTTGCCGAGCTCTTGCTAGTCTCGCCAGTGATTGCGATTAAATTCCCCAAGTTTGCCGATGGCCGCGGATTCTCGGTAGCGCGCCTGCTCCGTGAACGCTATACCTATAAAGGCGAGATTCGCGCTATTGGCGAGATTATTCGTGATCAGCTATATTTGCTGCGGCGTTGCGGCTTTAACGCCTTTGAGTTTGGTGCTCAGGTCAATTTAGCCGAGGCCAGTGCGTCTTTATTAGATTTTTCTGACGCCTATCAGGTGGCAGCGGATCAGCCAGTACCATTATTTAAACGTCGCTAGTAACCTTAGCTAGGCGGGTTCATGGAACATGATGTAATACAGACATTTTTCCTTATTTTTAGCGGGGCGGCTGCTCTTGCTTCTCTGGCTTTGGTAGGTCGCCAACCCCTGCTGGTAGCCTATATTGTTCTGGGCGCCATTCTCGGCCCCCACGGCCTCGGCATGGTTTCCGATGTCGAGTTAATTGGCCAAATTGCCAGCATTGGTATTATCTTTTTACTGTTTCTGCTGGGCCTGGATATGCAGCCTCAGGCACTCTTAAATGTGCTGCGCCAGGTCACTCATATTACTCTCATCAGCTCGCTGCTATTTGCCGCCGTTGGCTACGCCACTGCCTTTATGTTTAATTATTCCCATCTGGAATGCCTGATTATTGGCACCTCGATGATGTTCTCCAGCACTATTATTGGTATCAAGCTGCTGCCTACCACAGTGCTGCACCACAAGCACTCTGGTGAACTTATGATTGGTATGCTACTGATGCAGGATTTTTTGGCCATCTTTGTGCTACTAGTGCTAATTTCAGGCGTATCAGAGTCCAACAGCGAAAATCTTATTACCTTTGGCAAAAGCCTGATTGCCCTGCCCCTCCTAATTGGCGGCGCTTTGCTGGCGGTGCGAACCATATTGCAGCCCCTATTTGCACGTTTTGACCGCATTGGTGAATATGTGTTTTTGCTGGCTATCGGCTGGTGCCTTGGTGTGGCAGAGCTGGCTGAAATGGTGAGTCTTTCCCGTGAGATAGGTGCCTTTGTGGCCGGTATTTCCCTGGCTACCAGCCCTATTGCCCAGTACATTGCACTGAACCTTAAGCCCTTGCGAGACTTCTTCTTAATTCTGTTCTTCTTCTCATTGGGCGGCGCCTTTGATCTGGCTCTGATCCCGCATATTTTGTTGCCGGCACTAGTGTTAGCCGCTGCGATGCTCTGTGTTAAGCCGGTGATCTATAGGTTTCTGTTGGCCAAAAGTGAAAGCGAGGCCCTGTCCTGGGATATTGGTTTTCGGCTCGGTCAAAATAGCGAATTCTCTCTACTTATCGCCTATCTGGCGTTTAATACCCAACTCATTGGCAACAATGCCTCACATCTCATCCAAGCCGTTGCGATTATCACCTTCTTGGTGTCCAGCTATATAGTGGTCTTTAGCTTCCCCAGCCCTATCGCCATCAGCAGCCGCTTGCGCCGGGACTAACTAGCTCTCCCCAGAGTATCTCCTCCAAAAAACTCGGCCAATATTGTTATTACACAGCTGGATATTAAAAAAGCCTGACTATGATCAAACTCTGATCCATCTTTTGAGAAATTTTAGTTTTTTGTTATAGCAAATATATAGTTATATTAACGTTCGCCAGCACAATCGTTAACTTATTGTACACATTGCACTCTAGCGGCCTAAGTAGACTGGTGAAGTGGCCGTGGTCAGCGATTTTCGTGTTGGCATGGGCAGAAAACCCGAGCTGACAGTTATTTTGAACGCGAATAAAAGCCGGCTAGCGAGGAAAAAAGTCCTCAAACTAACCAGCAAAGAAGGCCATATAGATATTGCGAAGAGCTTACCACCGGATGCTTATGATCTTGATCCAGAGGCGTTATTCTAATTTTAGATATGCTTATTGGAATCTTGAGTCAATCGCGCCCACCATTTCAACAATAGGCGATCAGCACTTTCTTCTGCAGCAATACCAAGCCGCTCATGAAGCTTTTTCTTATGCACATAGGCCACTTCATAAACATCCGCTTCTTTAATGCGAGACACCAGATACTCATCACTGGTTTGCACATCATCAACCAGAGCCATTTCCAAAGCCTGAGAACCATACCAGGTCTCACCTGTGGCAATGCTGTCTATATCAACCTTAGGACGCCTGGAAGACACATGGGCTTTAAACAACTGGTGCACATCTTCCAGTTCCTCGATGAATTTTTTGCGCCCCTTGGTGGTATTTTCACCAAACATAGTCAAGGTGCGCTTATACTTACCCGCGGTAAGAATTTCGTAATCGACATCGTGTTTTTTGAGCACCTTATTAAAGTTGGGCATCTGCGCCACTACACCGATAGAGCCTAAGATGGCAAATGGTGCCGCGAGAATTTTATCCGCAACACAAGCCATCATATAGCCGCCACTGGCTGCAACTTTGTCGACACAGACGGTCAGTGGTATCTGCGCCTTGCGGATACGATCGAGCTGGCTACTGGCCAAACCATAGCTGTGAACCATACCACCCGGGCTTTCCAGTTTAACTAAAACCTCGTCGTGCGCGGTCGCCTGAGTCAGCACAGCAGTGATTTCCTCCCGCAAATGGCTGGTCGCAGAAGCACTGATATTGCCATTGAAGTTGAGCACAAATACTCGGCTTTTAGTCGTAACATCGCCGCTGCTATCTGCCGCTGAATTCTTACTCTGATTTTTATCCAAATCTTTGCTGAGCTTTTTACCGAGCTTTCTATCTAACTTAGCCTGCTTCTTTTTCGCCTTATGGAGCTTCTTCTCCTCAGCTTTTTGCAGAGACTCATCCATTGTTGCGATCAGCATCGCCTCACTCATATCATCAAACTGCTGATTAAGTGGCGTGATCTCCAAATACCCTTTCTCTCCGGACTGCTTATTTTTCTGACTAGCACCCACCACAATCGAAACGATCATGGCAATCGCAACAACCACGGTCGTCACCTTGGCTAAAAACAACCCATATTCAGTTAAGAATTCCAAGTTTTACTCCAATAATATTGAAAAGGTAAATTATAGATCAATTTGCAAACAGCTACTGATTTGCTGACGCCTCATCGACAAACTGTTTGATAAGTCGGCCAGACATAATTGTTGGCGGCGGCACATAATGGGGCAGATCATCGTAGTTGCACCAATGGGCCTCACTGATCTCGATACCATCAACCACAATCTCATCAGTCACGGCATCGGCAATAAAGCCCAGCATCAATTGCCCAGGGTACGGCCAAGACTGGCTGCCCACATAGCGGATATTGGTTATCTCAACCCCAACTTCTTCATAGACCTCACGATGCAAAGCCTGCTCAGCGCTTTCTCCAGCCTCAATAAACCCAGCCAGCGTACTAAACATGCCATCGGGCCAACTGGGCTGGCGAGCTAATAGGCACTGATTCCCTCGAGTTACCACCACAATCACACAGGGAGATATTCGCGGATAATTATTAATATTACAGGGCTCGCAACGCATTGCATGTTCCGTTGCTGAGGCTTCCATGACCACACCACAACTGCCACAGTACTGATGTTTATCTTGCCAATCCAAAAGCTGTACCGCGCGGCAAGCTATAGTAAATTCTTCGTCCCCAGAACTAGCCAGCAGGCTGCGCAGCTCTACCAGCTTGAAATCTTTAGCGGCTTTAGCCTCTGTCGATAACGCCCAGACCTGACAATCATTGCCCTGCCATTGCCCTATTAACAGACTCCGCTGGCAAAAAAACTTTAACTGATCCGCCATTTCATCGTCAATCAGGACAGTATTACCATCGAGGACATTGACCGGCACCAGTACATCTCGTCCAATTACAGCTAGTATCAATTTCTTTTCAGTGTTTAGGGGCTTGGGGTTGGCATGGAAGCCATTTAAGATTTGCGCACTAGCCAACGGGTTTACACCTTTTAATGGGTATTTAAGTGGTTATTAATAACGCTCAACCACTTGCAAAGTGACTACGCTGAGGCTAAGGTTTAATCTTATTTTTTCGTTAGTCTAACATGAATAAAAGCAGTCGACTGCCTACTCTGTACGACAATCAAATTAAAATTACTTGAGGGATAATTCATGACTGCAACATTGCCACAGGCATTTAAAAAGAACTTTCTCGGCAATTCGCCAGGATGGTATCAAACTGCGATCATCGCATTTTTGGTCATTAACCCTATCAGCCTTTACCTTTTTGGCCCATTTATTACAGGCTGGATGTTAATCGGAGAGTTTATCTTTACCCTCGCCATGGCTCTCAAATGCTACCCGTTGCAGCCGGGGGGTCTGCTGGCCATCGAAGCAATAGTACTTGGCATGTCTAGCCCAGAGGCTGTTTATCAGGAGACAGTGAGCAACTTCCCGGTCATTATGCTGCTGATGTTTATGGTCGCAGGCATTTACTTTATGCGCGACATACTGTTATTTACCTTTACCAAGATTTTGCTTGGTGTTAAATCTAAGACCACACTATCATTTTTGTTCTGCTTCGCTGGTGCCGTGCTTTCTGCATTTTTGGATGCGCTAACAGTAACCGCTGTCCTGATTACTATTTCAGTAGGTTTCTATTCGGTATATCACAAGGTGGCATCGGGTAAAGAAATTGTCTTTGCGGGTCATGATCATACGGATGACGCGAGCGTGATATCCGACCATCTCCAAGACCTTGAAGACTTTCGAGCCTTTTTACGCAGCCTTATTATGCACGGCGCTGTGGGCACAGCACTAGGTGGCGTAACTACACTGGTGGGCGAGCCCCAAAACCTGCTGATTGCCGAGCGTGCAGGTTGGGAATTTATGGAATTTTTTATGCGCATGGCCCCGGTCACTATGCCAGTGTTCGCCTGTGGTCTCATCACCTGCATCCTACTAGAAAAAACCAAAATCCTTGGCTACGGTGCCATGATGCCTGAAGCTGTCCGTGATGTGCTCAAAGAGTCCAGCGATCACGAGGATTCACAACGCACTCCGCAAGACAAGGCGGCTTTAGTCACGCAAGCTACGGTAGCAGGTCTTCTTGTACTAGCACTGGGCTTCCACGTTGCCGAAGTCGGGATTATCGGCTTGATGATTATTGTTCTGCTAACTGCCTTCAACGGCATCACTGAGGAGCACCAGATCGGCCATGCCTTTGAAGAGGCTCTGCCCTTTACCGCTCTGTTGGTAGTATTTTTCGCCATTGTGGCGGTTATCCACGAACAGCATCTGTTTTCACCTGTCATCCACTGGGTGTTGGCAATGGACGAGTCTATTCAGCCCGGCATGTTCTTCCTTGCGAATGGTCTGCTCTCTGCAATCAGTGACAATGTATTTGTAGCCACGGTTTATATCAACGAGGTTAGAGCTGCTCTGGATGCTGGTGAGATTAGCCGCGAGCTTTTCGATAAGCTGGTTATTGCCATTAACACTGGTACTAACTTGCCGAGCGTTGCTACTCCTAATGGGCAGGCAGCCTTCCTGTTTCTGCTGACCTCTGCTCTGGCTCCATTAATCAGACTGTCTTATATGCGCATGGTGATAATGGCTCTGCCTTACACGGTTGTGTTAACAGTGACTGGCCTGCTTGGCGTACTTTATAATATTTAAACTGCGCTAGAAAATAGAAAGGTCGAGTTAGAGATGACTCGGCCTTTTTTGCTTTGATCGTACTTGCACACAAACCCATCGAAGCCAATTGGGTTCAGGTTCACAAGTAACTGACCCGCTTAAAAAAAAGGCCCGCAATTGCGAGCCGCTTGTAGCATTAGACAAGAATCAGCCGTTAGACAGAATTACCTTACCCTTAGCGCGACGCTCAGAGATAGAAGCAAACGCCGCTTTAAAGTCATCCAGCGAATAAACCTCAGTCACTAACGGCGAAAACTTACCACCGTCAATCATCTCAATCAGCTCATCAAAATTTTTACGGGACTCCATCGGAAAGCGACCCGCCCAAGCACCCCAGAAAACACCAACTACCGAAGCTCCCTTAAGTAGAGCAAGATTAAGCGGCATAGCTGGAATAGGACCAGACGCAAAACCAATCACCAAAAAACGACCATCCCAAGCAATGGCGCGGAACGCCTGCTCAGAAAAGTCACCGCCAACCGGGTCATAGATAACATCCACGCCCTTACCACCGGTAAGCTCCTTAACCTTATCCTTAAGACTCTCTGTGGAATAATTGATACGCAAATCAGCGCCCGCCTCACAGGCAAAATCCAGCTTCTCTTCCGTGCTGGCCGCTGCGATAACCTTAGCACCCATCGCCTTGGCAATCTGAATAGTCGCAATACCCACTCCACCAGCCGCACCCAATACCAACAGCGTCTCACCCGGTTGAATCTTGGCCTGCTGCTTAAGTGCGTAATAAGAGGTGCCATAGGTAATCGCAAAACCCGCCGCCTGCTCAAACGACATGCTGTTGCCCATCTCAAAAGAGGCAAACTCACTAGCCACACATTGTTCAGCAAAACCGCCAATCTGTAGTGTCGCAATCACCTTGTCACCCACCTTGCGGCTAGTAACACCCTCACCCACAGCAGTTACTAAGCCAGCCACCTCAGCACCGGGAATAAATGGCAGCTCCGGCTTAAACTGGTACTTGCCCTGAACGGTCAGTACATCTGGGAAATTAACACCGGTGGCTTTTATATCCAGCAGTATCTCCCCTTTACCCGGTGTAGGTGCGTTCACCTCTTCCAGAGCCAGATTTTCCGTTGGGCCAAACTCTTTACAGACTAACGCTCTCATAATTGTGTCCTGATTTAGTTTTAATATTATTATTTCTCGGCCAGAAAGGCCGCTGCCTTAGCGACAAATTTATTGGTCTGCTGAAAGCCGCCAACCAACATTTCCTGGCCTTCTGGGTTCTCAATAGCTGCGATCTGCGCACGGACATTTTCTGGAGTCTGCTGCTCTGGCGACAAATAAATGCCATCAGTTTCATAGATATGGGTGCGCGCATAACCACCAGCGCCAGCACAGAGAATACTGCGATTGGGAGCCGCTTCATCGCACAGGGTCAACAGGCCAGCCGTCACCGCTTCAACGGTCATAATATCTGACTGCTCATCAGTGACCAGACCTTCCAGCATACGAGTGCCAGCGGTCGGTGACAAGCAGTTCACCTTCACATTGTACTTTTCGCCCTCTATACAAAGGGTATTCATCAAACCAACCACAGCCATTTTTGCCGCACCGTAATTAGCCTGACCAAAGTTGCCGTACATACCGCTTGAGGAGGTGGTCATAACAATTCGTCCGTAACCCTGCTCACGCATCACCGCCCAGACTGCCTTTGAAGAGTTAGCAGAGCCCATCAGATGCACATCAACCACCAATTGAAAATCAGCCATTTCCATTTTGGCAAAGCTCTTGTCGCGGAGGATACCGGCATTGTTCACCAGAATATCAACACGACCCCACTTCTCAACGGCCTGTGCTACCATGGCTTCAACTTCATTCATTTTGGCGACATTGGCACCATTGGCAATGGCTTCGCCGCCGCCGGCTTCAATCATGGCAACAGTCTCTAGTGCGGCATCACTTGAGCCGCCCTCACCATTGACCGAACCACCCAGATCATTCACCACAACCTTTGCCCCCCGAGCCGCTAATGCCAGCGAGTGTGACCGACCCAGGCCATTGCCTGAACCCGTTACTATTGCTACCTGTCCGTCGTATCGAATAGTCATTCGTATTTCTCCTGAGGTTAAACGTTGAAGTGTAGACTAGCGGTACTGGCTTAGCTCACGACGTGCGATTACCATACGGTGAACCGCATCTGGGCCATCGGCAAATCGCAGCGTGCGCTGAGCGCCATACCAGGTCGCCAGAGGCGTATCCTGAGACAGACCAATACCACCGTACATCTGCATGGCTTCATCAATAATTTTTAGCGCCATAGTCGGTGCCGCCACTTTAATCATTGAGATAAAGGGCTGGGCCGCGTCTGTGCCTTCATGGTCCATCAACCAGGCAGCTTTGAGGCATAGCAAGCGAGTCATTTCGATTTCGATACGCGCCTGCGCAATAATATCCACATTGCCACCCAGTTTAGCCAGAGGGCGGCCAAAGGCTTCACGATTCAATGAACGTTCGCACATCAACTTAAGCGCAGCTTCTGCCAGACCCAGAGAACGCATGCAATGGTGAATACGGCCCGGCCCCAAACGGCCCTGTGCCACCTCAAAACCTCGGCCTTCGCCAAGGATTAGATTTTCTTTGGGAACGCGCACATCAGTAAAGCGCATATGCATATGGCCATGGGGGGCATCGTCAATATTATAGATTTGCATTGGGCGCAGGTTCTGAACGCCCGGAGTATCAAATGGCACCAGCACCTGGCTGTGCTTTGCATGACGGGGCCCACCGGGGTTGGTGTTAACCATCACAATCATAATTTTACAGCGTGGGTCACCGGCACCAGAGATCCAGATCTTCTCGCCATTAAGCACCCATTCATCGCCATCGGCAACACAGGACATGGCGATGTTAGTGGCATCGGATGAGGCAACATCGGGCTCGGTCATGGCGTAGGCTGAGCGAATTTCACCGGCTAAAAGAGGCTTTAGCCAAGTCTCTTTCTGCTCTTCAGTACAAAAGCGCGCCAACACTTCCATATTGCCCGTGTCCGGCGCTGCACAGTTAAACACTTCAGGGGCAAGGTGAGAGCGGCCAGTCTCTTGAGCGATATAGGCATACTCAACCGTATTTAGGCCGTGTCCACCCTCAAAATGCGTAAGGAAAAAATTCCACAGATTCTTGGCTTTTGCCTTAGTTTTAAGGCCTTCCAGAATCTCTGCCTGGCGCTCGGTAAAAGTCCAGCGATCACCTTTGGAAATCTCAGCATGATACTCAGCCTCTAGGGGCAAAATCTCTGTATCAATAAAATGTTTTACTTCTTCAAGTATGGGTTGTACCTTGTCGCTAATACCTAAATCCATTGTTGTGTTCCTTAATTATTTATAAATTTTCAAGCAGGCTATTTTAAAATAAATCGCGCTACCCTGAAACAAAAATGGGTTGCCGTGGCTGACAACCCTTTTTCTAATGCTTACTGCTTAATAGCCAGATAACAGTGCAAAACGATCGGTATGGTAACTGTTGTCACCAAATAATGTCTGCGCTGGCCGCGCTCGTTTAATAAAGAAGCCGATTTCATATTCGTCTGTCATACCAATACCACCGTGCATCTGAATAGCTTCATTAGTCGCGAGCTCTGCTACTTCGCTCAGCTTGGCTTTGGCAATACTAGCCAGTGCCGGGGCCTTCACATCCCCCTCGTCAATCGCCTGCAAGGCTTTGAGAACTATTGATTTGCAAAGTTCCAGTTGGCTCCACCAGTCTGCAGCGCGATGCTGTAGCGCCTGAAATGAACCAATCAAAGTACCAAATTGCTTGCGCTCTTTCAGATACTGAAGCGTGCGATCAAAACTTTCTTGGGCAATACCCAATAACTCTGCCGAAAGATAAATATTACCCGCGTCAAGGGTCGCAGACAGCGCCCTAAATCCTTTGCCCTCCTCGCCCAACAGAGCCGCCTCAGAGACTTCAACATTGTTGAAGCCTATGCTCGCGTAGTTACGACCGTCAGTGACTTTGGTGCGCTCAACCTCAACACCTGGGGCGGTACGGTCCACTACAAACAGGCTAATGCCCTTCATATCACCAGCCGCACCGGAAGTGCGCGCGGCCACAATTAATTTATCTGCTGTGCTGCCATCAGCGACAAAACATTTGCTGCCATTTAAGCTGTAACCTGCGCCCTGCCTCGACGCTGCCATGCTTACCTGTGTTGGAGCGTGATGAGCTGTTTCATCAACAGCCAAAGCCGTGGTCATTTCCCCGCTTGCAATGGCACCCAACAACTCAGTTTTCTGCTCTTCGCTGCCAGCTCCATTGATGGCTGTCACGCCTAATATTGCCGTGGCGAGCAATGGTGAAGCCGTTAATGTACGACCAGTTTGCTCTACAATCTGGCCCATTCCCACATGACCAAACTCAAGGCCACCGTAGGCTTCTGGAACTAAAATTGCAGCCCAGCCCATATCCACCATCTGGCCCCAAAGATTGTCTGCATAACCAGTGTGGCTATCTGCATCACGCTGCTTACGCAGTTCAGCGACCGGCGCATTTTCAGCCAGAAAACCCTGGGCTGATTCTTTGAGCATCTGCTGCTCTTCGTTTAATACTAATGCCATGATTCCGTCTCTTTAAATTCTATTAGTGCTCTCGTAGCCCTTCTAACCGAGGCCGAGAATATTTTTTGCAATCACATTGAGCTGAACTTCTGAGGTTCCGCCTTCAATCGAATTACCTTTAGTGCGCAACCAGGTGCGCGGCAACCAACCACCATTTGAGGACTTACCGTCCCAAACCATAGAATCACTGCCATTGACCTTGAGCAGGCTTTCGAAACGACGCTTGTTCAGCTCAGTACCGTAGTACTTCAACATCGCTGAGGTGGCGCCTACACCATGGCCAGATTTGACTTCATCAGTCACTCGCTCCGCGGTTAAAGCAAAACAGGCGCCGTCAATCTCCCACTTGGCGACTTCCGCTCTTAAAAGAGGGTTGTTCATTCGACCATGCTCGGCGCCCAGCGCTTTTAGAGCGATCTGACCCAATGTTTCTGCGCCGGCATCAGTCATACCCATACCACCAATCATTTCCCGCTCATGGGTCAGTAGGTATTTAGCGATGGTCCAACCCTGGTTAACTTCGCCAACCACCTGATCTTTCTCAACACGCACATCATCAAGGAAGGTTTCGCAGAAAGGTGAGCTGCCAGAAATTAGCTTAATGGGCTTTGGGGTTACGCCGGGAGTCTGCATATCAAACAGAGCCAAACTAATACCCATTTGTTTTTTGGCCTCTGGATCTGTGCGTAACAGACAGAACATCCAGTCAGCCTTATCGCCATAAGAAGTCCAAACCTTTTGACCATTGGCAATATAGTGATCGCCCCTATCTTCGGCCTTAGACTGCAGGCCGGCTAAATCGGAACCTGCGCCGGGCTCTGAATACCCCTGACACCAGCGAATCTCACCGCGAACAATTGGCGGCAAATGCTGCTGTTTCAATGCCTCAGAACCAAACTTGAGCAGAGCCGGGCCAATCATCCAGATACCAAAGCTATCGAGGGGTGAACGGGCTCTAATGCGCGCCATCTCTTCTTTTAAAATTTTGTGCTCAGCGCGATCCAAACCACCGCCACCGTACTCGGTCGGCCAATCAGGCGCAGTCCAGCCTTTGGCGCTCATTCTCTCCATCCACTGCTTCTGCTCTTCACTGGCGAACTTGTAGTTGCGGCCACCCCAGCACATATCGTCGCCACTTTTTATTGGCTTGCGCATTGATGGTGGGCAGTTTTCTTCTAGCCAGTCTCTGGTTTCTCGCCGAAAAGCGTTTGTATCATTCACATTAGGCTCCTACTGTTTAGGGATGCATTTTATTTGCATGCTAAGTTGCTTTTGAAGTTGTGTTTCAGACCAGATGCCAGCACCTTTGACGTGGGTTTCAAAGGTTTCTGTGCTATTCAAGATGCCTGAAGAATGTTGACGTTTTCTGAACTAAATTTGAGAATTGAACTTACAGTATGTTATTGTAACTTTCAAGTATTGGCCAGCGAACACTGAGTATTGATCAAGCTTATATGCTAGCTTGAATGACATGAAAATCTCCGCTTTGTACAGTTAAAATAACTAGCCCTCAAGGATGCCATCAACTCCCCAACAAAATAACAAACAGGAAAAACAATGAGTATTCAGTCGAACAAGTGCATTGTTCTGGCCAGCCGCCCCGTTGGTGAACCAGGTGCAGACAATTTTCGCTTAGAAACCACATCTGTTGGTCCTATAGAAGAAGACCAGATCTTAATCAAGGTACTCTATCTGTCACTAGATCCCTATATGCGTGGGCGCATGAGCGAGGCTAAGTCCTACGCTGAGCCTGTGGCCATTGGCGAAGTTATGTCAGCGGAATCGGCTGGAGTCGTAATCGAATCAAAATCTGATCTCTATGCAGTTGGCGACCATGTTTGCTGTCGCTCCGGCTGGCAGGAGTACTATGTATCCAATACCAAGGATCCTATGACCTATAAAGTAGACGCCAATGCTGTGCCTTTATCAACCTATCTTGGTGTCTGTGGCATGCCCGGACGAACCGCTTACTTCGGCTTGCAACACGAGGGTAAACCTCAGGCTGGAGAGACCTTGGTGGTGTCAGCCGCATCAGGCGCTGTAGGTTCTGTTGTGGGTCAAATAGGTAAAAAACTTGGCTTACATGTGGTTGGCGTGGCCGGAGGTGCCGAAAAATGCGCGTATGTAAAAGATGAATTGGGCTTTGATGCTGTTATCGACTACAAGTCAGATGATTTGCATGCCGCTCTGGCCGCTGCCTGCCCCAATGGCATTGATATCTACTTTGAATCAGTGGGTGGCGCCCTGACCGAAGCGGTTGCCAAGCACCTAAACGATGGCGCCCGCGTGCCTATCTGCGGCTATATCTCCAATTACAATTCCAAAGATATTACTAAAGAGCGCACGCCCTTTCATATCTTTGGCGAGCTGGCAAACCCACCAGCACACAAGTTCTTCCTAGTGTTTGATTTCTATGCAGACTTTGCCGAAGCGAACTCAGCACTGGTGAATTGGGTATCTAATGACCAATTAAAGTATCGTGAGACCATGGTCGAAGGCCTTGCAAAAACACCAGAGTATTTTAGCTGGCTATTTAGCGGCAAGAACTTTGGTAAATTAGTTGTTAAAATCGCAGATTAAACTATAGCTTTAAGACCAAGGAACAAAAGGCATGAGCGACGCACTACAGCAACTTTTGGATACTCTCACACTGGAAAAAATTGACGAGAATATCTATCGCGGCCAAACCCCTCAAAGCACTTTCAAGAGGGTTTTCGGCGGGCAGGTATTTGCGCAGGCAATGCGAGCAGCTCAGAATACAGTTCCAGATGATCGCATGGTGCACTCGCAGCATGCGTATTTTCTGCGCCCTGGCGATCCCTTCGTACCCATAGTCTTCCAAGTCGATGGCATTCGTGATGGTGGCTCTTTCACCACTAGAAGAGTCGTCGCCTCTCAACGTGGCAAAGCTATTTTTAATACTGAGCTCTCTTTTCAGGTCAGGGAACAAGGGCTCAGTCACCAAGTGGCAATGCCCGACTGCATGGGCCCTGAGGGGCTTGGTGACGACAATGAACGGTGGAGAAAAATGATTGAAGCGCGGAGTGATAAAACAGCATCGACAGCTGCATCACGCCGCCAAACACTGCGCCCTATCGAAATACGCTCAGTAGACCCTGTCGATTACACTAACCCGATTAACCGCAAGCCAGAGCAGCAGGTGTGGATCAAAGCTAGAGGCTCTATTGCTGATATGGCGGAAGGAGACGATCAGCCACTGCATCATGCAATTTTGGCCTATGCCTCTGATTTCAATCTCATGGGCACATCTATGCTGCCCCATGCCATCTCTTTCATGAACCCTAAATTACAGCCCGCTTCCCTGGACCACTGTATTTGGTTTCATGATAGCTTCCGAGCTGACGAATGGCTGCTCTATGTGATGGATAGCCCTCGCTCTAGTCATGCCCGAGGTCTTAGTCGTGGCACATTTTTCACTCAGGATGGCCGTTTAGTCGCAAGTACTATTCAGGAAGGCTTGATACGCATGCATGATTAAGCCTTAGCCTCTGCAAGCGCTATACATGTAGGATACTGCCAATACCGATAATCTGTCTATCACCTCTAGTTTGAAGTCTAATGGCCCCAGAGAGCTCTGTATTAGAACCCTGTGGGGTAGTTAGCAAATACGCCCAAATCTCTGCTAAGTTTATAGCCTTTTAAACCTGAAGACACAATTGCGGTAATAAATATATGCCCTTTCTACAGGATGACAAAGGAAATACCGTGACCACGAACCTTATTGCTAGCAAGAAGGTCGTCGCCCAGTTAGAGGTATTTCTTCTCAGCTTGGAGGCTATGCAGAAGGACTCACCTCAGAGTAAATTTTTCATCAGCATGCGATTGAAAATTCAGAACCACCCAAGAAAAAGGGCAAGCCTGAGCAAGATAAAGACATAAAATACGATGCGGTCGCTGACCTCTGGGTTAAGATGCCCTAGCCATAAGCTCCTTGACCTAGCAAACCAGAAAGATCGCCTATAACCCGATATATTTCTTCTGTTTACTATTCACTTTTTTTAGATAATTTCGGGTTTCGCTGCGAATATGCCGATTAGTCAAAAACCAGTAAAACTCATTTACACTCATTTTATTAATACGCGCTAAAGACTTTGTTTTATTGCCATTTTTATCCAAACTGCGCCAAAGATTACCGGCGCCACCGTTGTAGCTCGAGATCATCGCATACTCTAATTTTTTAGGGTGCCTGATACCAGATAAATAGCGCGTACCCAGAATACGCAAGTATCCGGCCGCCACTTCAATATTATTTCTTGGTTTATACAGATAGGAAGAGCTAGGCGTATGCTTGTAGCCTTTAATGATCGAGAAATAGTCTCGCCCTGCAGTATTGGCCTTAATTTGCATCAGGCCCAGGGCATTTGAACCAGAACGAGCTAGTGGGTTGAATGAACTCTCTGTTTCCATAATGGCCATCATCAACGAGACGGGCACATTGTGCTGTCGACTTGCTGCTCGGGCATATTGAATATATTTACCACCGGCAATATCCTTATGTTCTTCAACCATCTTGATTCTTATCTTGAAGCGGCCATTTTTCTTGCGAAGATTTCTGGTTAGGTGCTCAGCAAATAACTCCGCGCTCCAGGGCTGGCCAATGGGTTTGCCTCGATGATCTAAAATTTGCCTCCAGAAAAAAGGTCGATTCGTTTTGTCATTGACCAAGCCAAAGTCTCTGGCAGTTTTAGCATCAATCACCGCGGGGTCAATTTGCGTTAGCACTACTTCAACTATCGACTCTTGCAAACGCTGAACGCTAGCAGCGGTGATAACGATAAGGCCGGTTTCAAAATCAACAATGGTGTCAGTATCTGCAACATCATTAAACACCAGCACTGAGGGCTTTATGGATGCCTGGGCGCCATTCGGTGCATCATCATTTTGATATTCCCACAGAAGTGCTGCCACATCTTCGTCATAGGCATCGTAATCAATAGCGATAGCCTGCGGGGCAAAAAATAATAGTTGTGCAGCAACAAAAAGCACTGGGGAAAGAACACCTAGACGATTCATCATTAAAGGCTTTACACCCTGTATGCGTAGTCAGGATGCTGCTCAAGCATACCTTGGCGCATGCGGCGCATTCCTTTTACCCAGCGGTCATAATCATCACCTTTACGCTCCACATACGTCTTTAATTCTGGATGAGGAAAAATCATAAAGGCCTCATTTTCCATACCAGAAAATATGGCGCCAGCAGCCTCTTCCGCGGTCATCACCTCATCTTGCCCACTGATACCCCTACCGCCTTCCGTCATAGCTGTCGCCACATACAGAGGGCAAACCACCGACACTTTAATATTGTCGTCGCCATGGGTAATAGCCAGAGATTCGGCAAAACCAACAGCTGCAGTTTTAGTTGTAGAATAGGCCGCATCGCCAATTTGACAAAGTAAAGAGGCTCCAGAAGCTACATTCACCAGATAGCCACCGCCCCGCTTAATCATGCTTGGAACAACAGCGCGAGCAGCAAACACATGAGCCATAACGTTAACATTCCAGCTAGTCATCCAGTGCTCATTGGGCGCAGAAGCAGCCATCCAATCTGGAGCATCACTAAATGAAACTCCAGCATTAGACACAAAAATATCGATTGGCCCAAGCTGCTCTTCTGTTACTTTGACCAGAGACTGTATATCTTCCTCAATACCAACATTGGTGGCTATGGCAATGCCATTAATACTAGCTGCGACATTGGTCGCCGACTCAATATCCGTATCTGCTACCACCACCTTGGCGCCAGCCGCCGCAAATTTCTCGCAGAGTGCACGCCCGATACCATTGGCACCACCAGTCACAACCACCACTTGATTATTAATATTCACAAAAGCTCCCGCTATTATTTTTAAATTATTATTTATCCAAAACCATTTCCAGAGCAGCTCTAATACGCTCGGGGATAGCAACTGATTTATCCGTCTTGCGATCGACAAAAACATGGGTGAAGGTTCCATAAGCAGAGGCCGCCTGCTCACCTTTTTTAAAGATACCTATGGCATATTCCACTGAACTATTGCCCAGGCGATTCACTTTAAACCCAGCTTCCAGTAATTCTGGATAGGTAACTGGTGACTTATACTCACAGCTTGAGGCCACGACAAAACCAATAATTTCAGCGTTATGAATATCCAAACCACCTTGTTTAATCAAGTATTGATTGGCAATAGAATCGAAGTAACTGTAATAAACCACATTATTTACGTGGCCATAGATATCGTTATCCATCCATCTGGTAGTGATATCAGAAAAGTATTTATAGCCTGAGCGTTTGTCTGAATCCATCATAATCAAAATGCCTGACTGTAAATGGCCAGCGCATCTTCAAGGCTGACCTCACGAGGATTATTAACAAGCAATCGCTGCTGCAACACAGCCTGACCGGCTAACATCGGCAGGTCACCTTCCTCTATATTCATTTGTCGCAATGTGTTTGGTAAGCCAAGGTCATCAGCCAGCACTAAAAAGTGATCCGCTAACAATTCGGTGGTAGCAACTGAGTCATCTGGCAATTGCTGATCAGGCAAAATAATAGCGGCAAGCCGTGCATAAAGCTCAGACGCATGACTTGCATTAAAGCGCAGTACATGAGGAAGAACCAGAGAATTGCTAAGACCATGGGGTATATGGTAATTGCCGCCCAAGGGATAAGCTAAGGCGTGGACAGCAGCCACCGGAGCATTGGCAAAAGCCTGGCCCGCCAGCATGGCGCCTAATAGCATTGCACTTCGCGCCTTAAGGTTATCACCCTGTTTAACTGCGATTTCGATATTATCTGCCATTAGCCTCAGAGCTTCGCAGGCAAGCATATCCGACAAAGGATTCTTCTTACTCTTAGTGGTAAAGGCTTCAATGGCATGCACCATCGCATCTATACCAGTGGCAGCGGTAATCGCGGGCGGCAAGCCGATAGTCAGGCTGGCATCGAGAATAATTTTATCCGCCAAAAGAGTGCGACTGACCACACCGGCCTTGGTGGTCTCTCCAGTGGTGATAATTGAAACCATAGTGGCTTCTGATCCGGTACCAGCGGTAGTTGGCACCTGCATCAATGGTAGTCGGCCACCAGTAATTTGATCGATACCATAAATATCGGCAAGTGCTTGCTTGCCCTTGATAAGCACTGCCAACAATTTGGCCACATCCATGGAGCTACCACCGCCAAAACCAATCACGCCATCACAACCAAATTCTTGGGCGATACGCACCGCATCCATCACCACAGATTCCGGTGGGTCAGCAACCACATCAGAATAGATATGGCATGAGATATTGTTCTGCTTTAGGTTCTCTGTCGCGCCATCTAAAAGGCCAAATTCAATTATGCCTGGATCCGTCACAATCAGTGCTCGCTGAATACCCATACCAGCGGCCATATCTCCTACCTGGCTCGAGGTGCCAGGGCCTAATAGAACATCCGAGACCGCGCTAAATAGAAAATCACTCATATCTGACTCTTATTATTGTTTATTTTTGACGCCGAGAAAGCCCATTAATGAAAAGGTGGAAATAGGCAGCAGACAATTCAGGCCCTCTGGTATCTTCCATCCATTCTGCCAAGTCGGGACTAGCCTCAACTGCACCAGACAGAACATTCTGGGCAATGTCGACATCTGTTTTGCGCAATGTACCATCACCTAAACCCTGCTTAATGTAGGTGCCTAGTACTTTATTGTTATCTTTGGTGGCCCTTAATATATCTTTTCTATGTTCTTCATCTAAAGAAGGCAATGCGCGATAGCGAATCAATGGCCCCTCTTCACTAAACTGAATATTAAACAGATAACGCAGTGATAGCTCAACTTTGCGAAGCCCACTTGTATGCTCCGAATCTGCATCATTTAGCAGCAGGCCCTCAACTTCAAGAGTACGATTAAAACACTGGTATAAAAGCTCTTCTTTATTTTTTATATGGTAATAGAAGGCACCTTTAGTGACATCTAATGAGCTGGCAATTTCATCTAGCGATGTGCCCTTGTAACCCTTTTGATTAAAGTAAATTGAACCCACTCGGTAGAAGGCTTCTCTTTTAATGCGGTTTTGAAATTCCCGATCAAAATTGTCTAGCGGTGAATTATTAAGCTGCGGAAACTGGATATCATCAAACTGATATGAAGCTGCGGACAGGCCATTGACCAATATATCTAATACACCATTAATCACCGGCTCAGGATTGGCGGCATGGGAGCGATTGAGCCACACTGGAAACCATTGCAAGATAGAAAAAATACCCGCAACAATCACCGCTGGGTCGATTTCCTCAATCAAGCCTTCTTCAATGCCCTGCTCAACCATTTCCTGGCAGACAGCGAATATTTTGTGCCAGCGCTGTTTTATGTCAGCAGCATGGTTTTTATCCAGTGCCGACACCTCGGTTAACAAAGCGAAATGAGGTGCAACTCCCTGCAAGGTATCCATGTACTGGTAAAAATGGCCTTTTACCATTGAAACTATTTTCTCTAAACCATTATCCGGTAGCGCATTGGCCCGCTGAACACGATCCAACCACATGTCACAGCTGGAGACATAACATTGGTAGATAAGATCTTCTTTGGTTTTGACGTAATAGTAGACGCAGGTTTTAGTCAGCTTCATGCTGCCCGCAATATCGGCAAGCGTAGTAGCCCGAGACCCCTGCCAATTGAATAGCTGCGCAGCCTCAGACAGAATCGAATGAAACTTGAGCTGGTGCTGGCGACCTTTGGAAAAAGGCGAAGCTACCTTATTGCTAATAATTGAGTTCATTATTTGGGCTGTATTGCTTGGGTTCAATAGTTATACTGAGTGGAAGGATAACATACTCGAGTACTAGTGAAACCCTAAAACAGCCTTGAGCTGGCCTAAACCAGTGCTGTGAAAACCATCTTCACGGACGCAATGGCTAGCACCAATGCGAGCAATTTCTGCAATGTTAGGGATGAAGCCCGATGGGAGGCTAATTCCGCTCCCACCAAACACCCAATAAATGCAGCAATTAACAACCAGCCTGTTCCCATAGGCCAAGACTGATCGCTAACTAGATAGCCAGCCAAACCGCCCAGAGAATTAAGTAAAATAAAACCAGCGGCAACTGCGGTGCTTTGCCGCATGGAACACCAGCCAAAAATCAACAGCAAGGGGCTTAAAAATACACCTCCGCCAATACCGGTGAGCCCTGCAGCAAAGCCTAAAGCTGCGCCCAATAACAGGGTGATTTTAAGTTCAGGTGCTTGAATCACTCCAGCAAGTTTCGTCACCACCAGCATACGCACAGCGGCGAGTAATAACAGGCCACCCACTAAAACCCGGTAAGCCAATGCATCAATACTGATCATGCCACCAATAAAAGCTAATGGTGTTGACGCTAACACCAGAGGCCAAAACAGTTTGTAGGGCATTATCTGATAAGGTTTAAAACGGTAGAGCAGCCAGCAGGTAACCACTATGTTCATGGCCAGCGCAGCAGGACGCATGGTTTCCGGCGCCAAACCCCAGAGTGCCATTGCCGCAAGATAGCCAGACGCCCCACCATGCCCCACGGAGGAATAGAGCACAGCCATTGCCAGAATGGCAATTAGTAACCAGTAATCGTAAGCCAGAAAAAATAGCGCAGCCACCGAAGTTAGCCTCCGGTCATATTCATAAAGCGCACAATATCCGTTTGCTCTGGGTCAAAGTAATGACGCTCTGGCTTATTTTCCATAGCTTGCATAATGCTGGTTTTCAGCCGCTCAGTATCACCGGGATAGCTGCGTAATATTTCTCGCAGATCGACACTGTGCTCATTACCCAAGCACAGCAGTAAACGCCCCTCTGCCGTTAACCGAACACGGTTACAGGTGCTACAGAAATTATTCGACATGGGCGATATAAAACCAATCTTGGATTCACTGCTGGCCACCCGTGCATAACGCGACGGCCCACCAGTTGTTTCTGCACTGTCCATCAGAGTAAATTCGGTTTCAAGCTGTTGGCGAATGACTTCACTGGTAATCTGTGTGGCGACACGCTTATGGGAGGATATTTCCCCAAGGGGCATCTCTTCGATAAATGAAATATCCATGTTGTTATCGACGGCAAAGCGCGCTAAATCCAGCACCTCATCATCGTTAAACCCTGCCAGAATAACGGCATTCAATTTAATGCGCTTAAACTTAGCTGCACCAGCCGCCTTGATGCCCGCGAGCACCTCATCCAGATTACCCACTCGCGTCAGTGCCTTAAACCGTTCAGCTTTAAGGCTATCGATACTAATATTTATGCGGGAGAGGCCTGCATCTTTTAATGGCTGGGCCATCTTGGGTAGCATAACGCCATTGCTGGTCATGGTTAATTCATACAGACCGCTCAAGTTCGCAAGTGAACCCACTAACTTTAAAATATCTCTTCTTATCAGCGGTTCGCCGCCGGTTAGACGAATTTTACGCACACCCAATTCGACAAAGGCGGCAGCGATATCCCGCAGCTCTTCCAGAGACAGAATCTGCTGCTTCGGTAGGAAAGTCATATCCTCTGCCATGCAGTAGGTGCACCGCAGATTACAGCGATCAGTTACCGACAGGCGCAGGTAGTCCACATCGCGGCCAAAGGAATCCGTTAATCGAGGAGCCGCCATTGAATTAGTAATCAAGCTAGTCTCAGTTTATGAAAATTCTTAAAGGGCATAGGGTAGCACATCAACATGATCACCCACCTCAATTGATTCGCCACTCTGTTGCACCACAAAGACATCACCCCAGCAAGCCGATGAAAGCACGCCACTACTTTGATTAGGATAGATATCTACCCCATCATCTGTCAGGCGACCGCGCAGGTACACTTCACGGGTTTCGCCCTCTTTAGCAAACTGGGCGGTCGCTTTTAGTCTGCGTGGCGAGGCCACAGGGCTGCCCTGGCAGGCCAATAAAAAGGGGCGAGCAAGAATCATGAAGGTGGTAAACACCGACGCCGGATTGCCCGGCAAGCCAATAAAAGGAACCTTTTTTACATGACCAAAAGCCAATGGCTTGCCTGGCTTAACAGCCACCTTCCAAAACTCGACAGCACCCACCTTATTCAGGGCTTTTTTGACGTAGTCTTCGTCACCCACAGAAACACCACCAGCACTAATAATCACATCTCCTCGCATGGCCGCCTTTTTTAACACATGCTCAGTCGCTTCCAAACGATCTGGCACCGCACCTAAATCGACAGGCACCATGCCTAGAGATTCAATAAGACCAATTAATGTGGCTCGATTGGAGTTATAAATCTGCCCCAGCTGCAACGACATACCAGGCTCAACTAACTCATCGCCAGTAGAGAATATAGCTACTTTAAGGGGTTTGAACACATTAACAGCGGGAATACCCACAGAGGACAGCAAACCCATTTCTTGGGCTCGCAATTGAGTCCCAGCTTTAATAATAACCTGCCCGGCTTGAATATCTTGCCCCTGGGCGCGGATATTAGCTCCTCTCAGGGCATTTTTATCTATCCGCACATAGCCATCGGCTTCTTTACATTTTTCCTGCATTGACACCGTATCTGCGCCAAGGGGAATCTCACCGCCGGTAAAAATACGCGCAGCGGTTGATGGGATTAGGGGATGAGGCGCTGTGCCAGCTGGAACCCGCTGGCTCACCAGCAATTTAAATTTACTGGCGGCAGCATCGGCCGCACAAAAAGCATAGCCATCCATTGCACTGTTGGCAGTGGGTGGCACATCTATCTTGGAGATTATATCTGTAGCAAGCACTCTGCCGAGAGCCTCTGTCACCCTCACAGATTGAAGCCCTGCCCGCCTGCGGTCATTGAGCAGCGGCTGGGCTAGGGTAATTAATTTTTTAGTGGCTTTAGAAACAGTTAGCATTATTGGGGCTTTCTGCGCACATGCTGCACGAAGTTGCAGGGCTGGAAAGTACTGTCTAGCTGTTGGCGAATAATGCCATTCCAGCCAGTTTTACAGGCTCCGGTAGAACCCGGCACACAGAATATAGCGGTATTATTGGACAGCCCCGCCAAACAGCGAGACTGTACCGTAGAAGTGCCAATCTCATCGTAGGACAGCTGACGGAATAACTCACCAAAGCCTTCGATATGCTTATCAAATAGCGGAGACAACGCCTCCGGTGTGCTATCACGACCAGTAAAGCCAGTGCCACCAGTGGTGATAATCACCTCCACCTCCGAGTCGGCAATCCAAGCGGACACAATAGCACGCATCTGATAAACATCATCAATCACCAACTTGCGATCCGCTAGGTAATGGCCCTCTTCCTCCAGTGCTTGCTGTAAGTAGGCACCGCTGGTGTCGGTGTCTAGGCTGCGAGTATCGGATATGGTCAAAATCGCAATTTTGACAAAACGTCTTGGGGCTGTTGCATCATGAGCCACTGGTTGCTTCTCCTGAAGTTGGTGTTGGTGTTGGTGATTTATTTTAGTGCTTTAAAATGTTTGCCCGGCTCAATCCAAGGCTGTCATATTCAACGCGGCGTAATATCTCTTTAGATACTTTGCTACGCTCAGAATGGCAAGGGTATCGTAAGACAATGATTCCGGGGCACAGAGTTACCGACTTACAGGGCTGAACAAACTGCACATCCCTCATTAGCCTGCGCTCTGAGCACCAGCCATTGACCAGCCTTGCCATCATAACGCTGAACCTGTCCATGTTGCTGAAAATAACCCAGCAATATTCTAATTACTGTAGTCGCCTGCATACTGCCCATCGCGCCCAGTACCGGACCAACTACGCCCGAGTTACCACAATTCATCATCGGCTCGGGAGAGCCTTTATCAATAATACAGTTAAGGCACAGGCTACTGTTATGACCAAAATCAAAGGCAACCAATTGCCCTTCCCAACCCAGAGCCGAGGCACTGACAAAGGGGACTTTTTGCTGATGACAATGGGCATTTAGCAGCTGCCTTGCGGCCAGATTATCCGTGCAATCCACTACCAAACTATAATCATGGGCCAGTATCTGCCTGGTGACTTTATCATTATAGATATTGATCTGGGTCTCGGGATTTAGTGCATTGAGCCGCAACTGCGCACATTTGACCTTGGGCTCGCCGCAATCCTCTGGTGTATACAGCACCTGACGCTGAAGATTGCTTTGGTCTACTGTATCCCCATCGCAGATTGATAGCTGGCCAATGCCCGCCGCCGCTAGATACAAACTTACCGGACAACCCAGACCACCCATACCCACAATCAACACATGGGCATTCAGCAGTTTCTCCTGCCCAGGCTCGCCAATATCATCCATCAGCAAGTGACGGCTGTAGCGCATAAACTGACTGTCATTTAAAGACATAACAGGCGCTCCGCCTCGGCAAGATCATCTTGGGTGTTAATGTTAAAAAAGGGATTTATGCCCTGCTCTGGCCAGTCAAGATACACCGAATTTAGGCCTTCCAATAGAGGCTTAAAGCCGCCATTTTTCTTTACCAACAGTGCCTGGTCAACTACCGGCGTGACTCGCTTATGCCACAGAGAAAACGTTGGTTGGGCAAAGCCCTGATAGCGCGCACAGGCAATATCTGCATCTGTTGCGCTAATCTCAGCATATAGCACCGCTACTAAATTATTAGGCATAAATGGCCCATCGCAGGGTGCCATCATTAGGTACTCCGCGCTGGATAACTTATCGCTCAACAACGTGCTATAAAGCCCTGCCAATGGCCCCTTAAAACCCTCAAGCCGATCGGCAATAGCTTCATCGCCGCACAAACTCTTATCGCCATTAACCAGCAGCGCGTCTACCTGAGGCGCGAGGTTAGCCTTAGCATGGTCCAGTAATGTACGGCCCGCCAATAGCGATTGCACCTTATTCACCGACCCCATTCGGCTGGACCGGCCCGCAGCCAGAATTACGCCATCGATATTAATCATCCTTGTGCCAACGCTCCTTTGCCGTTTGATCGCTATCTTTACTTTCGACCCAATGCTGCTCACCATTTTGGTCGACTTTCTTCCAAAAGGTCGCTTTGGTCTTTAGATAATCCATCACAAACTGAGCCGCTTCAAAAGCATCAGCACGGTGCTGGCTGGCCACACCCACAAATACAATCTGGTCGCTGGGCAATAATTCACCGACTCGATGAATTACAGTCACACCAATCAAGTGCCAAAGTTGTTGCGCCTGATCAACAATCTCCTGCAATAGAGACTCCGTCATACTCGGGTAATGCTGTAGTGTCAGGGAATTAATAGAGGCGTTTTTTTCCAGGTCACGCACCAAGCCGGTAAATGTCACCACCGCACCCACCGCAGAATCCAACTGGCGCAACAACTCATACTCTGCCGCCAGATCAAAGTCATCAGCTTGAATACGAATCGTGGAATTCATCGTCGCTTAACCGCCCGTGACCGGGGGTAAGAACGCCAACTCAGCGCCATCAAAAATAGGCTGATCCCAGCCCACAATCATTTGATTTAACGAGATCAGCACCTGGGGCTGAGAGAGCTCCGCGAACAGGGATGGATAATCAGCCGCCAGCCCTTCGCGCACAACGGCCGGTGTTAAGCCCTCCGCGGCTTCAATACTGCCGGAGACGCCCTCAGCAAAATCACCCAGACGGCCAAAAAATAAGAGTTTGATCATGGTTAGGCCTCGGCAGACCAATCGCCGGACTTACCGCCAGTTTTATTTAGCAGCTTGGTCTCGCCAATAATCATGCCCTTATCAATACCTTTGCACATATCGTAGACCGTTAATGCCGCCACAGAAGCCGCGGTTAAGGCCTCCATCTCAACGCCGGTTTTACCTATGGTTTTACATAGTGCGGTAATAACCAGTGACTGGCGCTGCAACTCAATATCCACAGTAATTTTGGACAGAGGCAATGGGTGACACAGTGGGATTAGATCACTACACTTTTTGCCTCCCTGAATACCAGCAATACGCGCCGTGGCCAGCAGATCACCTTTGGGAAGGCTATTATCGGTAATCGCCGCCACAATCTCAGCGGTCAGCTGAACCTGAGACTGGGCAATTGCCGTGCGTGCCGTATCCGCTTTATTGGAGACATCCACCATATGGGCTTCGCCACGGGCATTGAGATGTGTGAGTTTTGACATAGCGTTTGGTGCACCAAGCTTTATAGCTTCGCATTATGACAAACTCTAGCGCTTTGTTACATGATTTAAACCAGCCTGAGGCTAGAGAAAGGTCGAGATTTTATCTAGGGGCAGGCGCTGGATATCCGGCACTAGCGCACCCTCTGCCGGGTAGCCCACCACTAGTAGTAAAAATGGCCGCTCATAGCTGGGACGCTTAAGAATCTCGGTTAAGAATTTCATTGGGCTGGGAGTATGGGTCAAGGTGCCCAGCCCCGCCTGATGCAGGGCTGTGATTAACATGCCCGTGGCAATACCGACAGACTCAGTGGTGTAATAGTTTTTATGCTTAACCCCCTGTTCATCAATGGTGACTTTCTTTAAGAAGATAGCAATCAAGGCAGGGGCGTTTTCCAGAAAGGGTTTGTTGGCATCAGTACCAAGAGGCGCCAAGGCATCGAGCCATTCTTCTGAGGCGCGATTTTCATACAGCTCGCGCTCTTCTATCTCGGCGGCCTGACGAATCTTTTTCTTTGTCACCGGATCTTGCACCACCGCAAAATGCCAGGGCTGCATATTGGCGCCGCTTGGCGCAGAGCCCGCCGCCAAAATGGCATTTTCTAGCACTGACTGAGGGATAGGTTGATCAGAGAAATCGCGCACGGAGCGACGCTTGGCCATTTGCTGATAAAACACATGTGCCGACTGCTCCATCGCGCGCTCTTCCTGATGCGAAAAATCAAGGGGAATGAAAGCATCTGATTCGGTCATAATTGCATTATCAGAGTTATTAGAACTGCAGAGTAACTTAGCCAGCCAGATTAACCAAATAGATCGTAAGTCGTATATTTTGGCTCATCGCCCTGTTCTAGTTTAAGTAGCCGTTTTTTAAGTGGTAACCCACCGCCGTAGCCCAAAAGTTCACCATTGGAAGCAATGATTCGATGGCAGGGAATGATAATCGCAATGGCATTGGCACCATTGGCCGAAGCAACGGCACGAACTGCCTCCACCTGATTAATCTGCTGGGCCAACTCCAAATAACTGCTGGTGCTGCCATAGGGAACCTCCATCAAGCCATTCCATACTGACCTTTGGAAATCACTCCCTACCATTAACAATGGAAGATTGAACTCTTTCCGGCTTCCGCGCAAGTATTCATCGATCTGAGTGCGAGCCATCTGCAAAATATCATTATCTCGCTCCACAAATTCTGCGCCAACACCTTTTTGAAGACGCTTATCAACAGCCGCTCTCATACGGCGATATCGAAAATCTAACAGGCAAAGACTGCCATCAAAAGAGCCGAGAATAAACTCCGCAACCTTGGTTTTATAGAACTGGATATTAATTTGGTTCATAGAAGCATTCGTCATACACACCCCGCTTGTTACGCTTGCCGAAAAAAGCGGATTTGCCAACCAGACTAAATAAATTAAGTGCGCTTCGCTTGCTGAATCGCCAACAGCTGCTGGACTGCTAACTGCCCAATTGCTGTAAGCTCAATGTCAGTGTCCGCTGGCTGTTCGGTAATAAGGTTTTTCATCGGCGGTGACCAAAATTTTTCCAGATGCTGAGCTACCTGGTCGGCGACCATTTTATCGCTGCCGTTGGCGCTCATATTTAGGGCGATCTGATTGACCATGCTTACTAGGCGTTCAATTTTGGATTCTGACATGCTGTACTCTTCTGCTTT
>JAQXBF010000002.1 GCA_029252555.1 Porticoccaceae bacterium | reverse complement strand
GAAGCAGCGGGAGATAACTTCTCTGTGGCCTACCATGGCTTTGCCCATTCCCATCTGGATGCTGTCTCTCACTTTGCCTACAAAGGCAAAATGTATAACGGCTTTCCCTTTGAATTGGGCGCCGAAGGTTTTGAAAAGCTGGGTATCGAGAATATTGCGCAGTCAGGCATTATCACCCGCGGAGTATTAGTCGATCTGCCTGATTTTTTTGGCGTCGACTATCTAACACCGGGCCAAGCAATCACCATCGACGATTTACTGGCCTGGGAGAAAAAGTCTGGGATTAAAATTGGCTCAGGGGATGCGCTGTTTATTAAAACCGGTCGCTGGTTGGCTGTAGAAAAACTGGGGCAATGGAACTTTGTTGCCAAGGCCGCTGGCCTGCATGCAACTGTAGCCAGTTTTTTAAAGGAGCGGGATGTTGCTGTTATTGGCTGTGATGGCGTATCGGATGTAATGCCCTCTGGCGTAGAAAACCGCTTTAACCCGCTGCATGAACTGGTGATGGTAGGCATGGGTATGCCCATTTTTGATAATATGGATCTCAGAGCTGTCAGTGAACTTGCTCGTCAGCATCAGCGCTCAACGTTTATGCTGGTGGCAGCCCCGCTAAAGGTGGAGGGTGCAACGGGCTCACCGCTAAATCCTGTAGCCATTTTCTGACCGCTGGTACCACAATAAAAAAGCCTCCAGAAATGGAGGCTTTTTTATATCAGCTAAATCAAATAGACACACTAGCGGGAAAACCCTGGAGCCTGCATTTTCACCCTGCGGACCTCACCGTATTTAGCGGCAATATCCTGTATCTCGTCGGCGCGGCCGATCAGTACATACTGCAGATTGTCTCGCGGGAAATAGCTATCGATTAATCGTTTGCTTTCTGCCAGGGTCAGGCCATTAACCTTGGCTTCAAACTCATTAATAAAGTCAGGGCCAAAATCAAATAGGTACATATCTGCCATCAGGCTGGAGAGCTGGCCCGTGGTTTCATAGTCGGGCGGAAACTGCCCTTTGACGTAGGCCTTGGCCGAATCCAATGTGGCCTGATCTATGCCCTGCTCCCACAGTCTGGCATAGGTTGCCAGGGCCAGGTCAATCGCTTCCTCAGTGGTCGAGGTTTTGGTAAAGGTACTAATTCTAAACATGCCCCCATCACGGAATGGGATAAAGCCAGAGCGCGCGCCATAGGTCAGGCCGCTATTTACCCGCAGCTCATCATTTAGCCAGGAGGTAAAACGGCCACCTAATATTGTGTTAATGACCTTCAGGCCGACAAAGTCAGGATTATCCCGGCTAATGCCCATGCCACCGATTAAGAAGGTGGTTTCAATAGCATCGGGCTTATCTACTAACAGTACTTTGGCACTGGTTGGGGCCTCTATCAGTTCAGATGTCAGTGCCTCAATTGCAGCAGAGCCTTGCCAGTCAGAGAACAGCCCCTCAATATAGGCTTTCATCTCGGCAAGCTCAAAGTCACCGGCAATAGTCAGTGCGGTATTGGCTGGCTGGTAATGCGCACGATAGAAATCCTGCACCTGCTGAAGACTCATGTCCTGCAAAGATTCACTGTCTCCAAAACTGGGACTGCCGTAGGGGTGGTCCGCAAACAGCAGGGCATTAAAGTAAGCACTGATCACTGCTCTTGGGCTCTCTTTAGCCTGCGCCAACGCAGCCACTTCATTTTGCAGCAGTTTGCTAAATTCCGTCTGATCAAATGTTGGCCCAGTGAGCACAGCTTTAAGTATTGGCAACATCTGCTCAGTGTCTTTAGCCATAAAGTCAGCGCCTATATAGCTACCTTCAACGCCTGAATCTGCATCCAGACTGGCGCCCAGACTATCGACCAATAACTCCGTCTCCTGCTTGGATGCTAAGCTATTACCCAGCAGCAGACTTTGGGCTGTGATGGATGCCAGCCCGGCAATATCATCTTTGACACTACCCGCACGCACCACTGCGTTAATAGTCATTAATGGCACCTCAGTCTGGGGCATTAGCATCAGGGTCAGGCCATTATCCAATATCACTGTCTCACTGGCGGGCATTTGAAAACTGCTGGCCGCTAAAGGCTTATCAAAACTAGTCGCAGGCGCTTTATCAGAAACTACTTCAGGATCTGGTGCACAGGATGAGAGAGAAAACACTAATCCGACAGCAGCGGTTACAGTAACTAGTTGTTTGATCATTGGTCCAACTCCTCCTCTGCGGCCAGAACTCCCACCGTGCGATTGGCCCGGGTAAAGTATTGACTGGCAACACGCTGTATATCCTGCGGTGTCACTTTGTTGTATTCCTCTGGAGCACTAAACAATGTCCCGTAGCTCCCCATAAACAGCTCAAAGGTACCTATGGTATTAGCCTTGCCATTAATAGTTTCAAGGGTGCGATAAAAATCCATTAGACGCAGATTCTTAACTTTTTCTAATTCAGCGACTGTTACACTATTGTTGGAGACCTTGGCAATCTCGGCTAACAGAGCCTGCTCTAACTTGGCGGCATCAGTATCCGCTGCGGCCACTGCATAGAAGTAAAATAAGTTGGGATCAAAGCTCTCGGGCATATAGGTTTCTACACCCAGTGCAATCTGATTATTGACCAGAGACTGATAAAGGCGCGAGCTTTTGCCCTCACCCAAAATAGCGGCCAGCAAATCCAAGGCATAATGATCTGGATGAGAGGTCTCTGGAATATGATAAGCCACCATCAGATTGGGGGCGCTAACCGAAGCTTTTTTAACAAACACCCGGCGCTCACCTTTTTGCTCGGGCTCTACTGTTTGAATCTCTCTGGGTGGGGCCTTGGCAGGAATTGGCGCAAAGTACTTAACTGCCATGGCTTTGACCTCAGCCAGTTTTACATCACCTGCAATTACCACCACGGCATTATTGGGAGCGTAGTAAGTACTATGATATTCACGCAGATCTTCCAGAGACCAGGCGGCAATATCAGATTCATGACCAATCACTGACCAGGAATAAGGGTGAGCTCGAAAGGCCGCGCCTTTTAGCTCTTCCTGCAGTACGCGCCAGTTAGAGTTTTCCAGACCTGTGGTGCGCTCGGAGGCAACTACACCGCGCTCAGACTCCACCATTGCCGTATCTATATCCAGATGGGCTATTCGATCTGCTTCCAGATCAAAAATAGTTTCCATAGCCCCGGCCGGGAACCAGTTTGTGTAGACAGTGACATTTTCGGAGGTATAGGCATTGTTAGCGCCACCGGCAGCCTCCATGGTGCGGTCAAACATCTTGGGGCCATACTTAGCTGAGCCGTTAAACATCATGTGCTCAAAGAAATGTGAGATGCCGGTAATACCTGGCACCTCATTGCGAGAACCCACCTTCCAGAACAGATACATATTGGCATTGGGGATAGAGCTATCCTCCAGCACCAGTATCTTCATACCATTGTCGAGGGTAAAACTTTTAATATCCTCCTGGGTAGTCGCCTGGGCTGTTAGCGCTATCAAGGAGGTTAAAAGCATCAGTACAATGTTTTTCATTGGTATACCCCGGTTCTCTTTACCCTAAGGCCTGCTCAAAAGAGTAGTCTAAAGCCTAGCCATTATTTAAGTCGTGGTTGCGCTTTTCTGCTGCCGCCCAATCCCTTGGCAACACTCGCGAGACCACCAAAAAGCTGATTATCGAGGGGATAAACATGCCACAGGTAACAGTCATGGCGTAGCGAATCGACTCCAGCTCTGTACTGCCATTCTTAAACACATCCGCCAGCCAACCGGTAAAGGTAGGTCCACCGCCCAGAGCAATCATATTGAGAATAAAGAAGAACAGTGCCGTGGACATGGCGCGCATGTTAATCGGTGCCAATGTTTGGGCAATGGCAAAACTGGGCCCCAGATAAATACCCAGAAATAGCAAAAATACTGTGGTGTATGCCAGATGAATCCATACCGAAGACACCCAAAAACTGATTACACCTATGGGCAAACAGATGCCGATGGCGATAGCTGGGAGCCAACCATAGGCTCGGATATCTTTGCCGCCCCACCAGTCCGCCAGCTTGGCGCCAAAGAACGCCCCCCCGGCGTAGGTGGTGCCATTGATAACACCCAGGGCAATCACCAATGTTTGGAAATCAAAGGCTGGATCCAGAAGCACCAGATATTTGGTCTGAAATGCCGAGGTGGCATAGGATACAAAAGAGCCAAAGGCGATACCAAAACACATAGCCCACCAGGCAGGAATCTTAACTAGGGTCTTCAGAGACTCCCTAAAAGGAGGCTGGACAATTTTTTCCTCGCTATCCAACTCCATAGCACCGCGCACTGGCTCACGCAGTACTAATTTAACCACCACCGCCAAACCGATACCGGTAAGGCCCAGAAAGATAAAGATACGACGCCAATCCACATCTTCCCCAGACGACCCCATCAGAGATGCAGTGGCAAAATACGCCGCCATAATACCCAGCGGAATACCCATGGCGTAAAAGCCTAGAGCCCCAGCCCGTTCTTCTTTGGGGTACAGATCCGAGATAATGGAATGGGAGGGAGGGCTACCGCCCGCTTCACCTACGCCAACACCCATTCGCGCTAAACCAATCTGCATAAAGTTAGTGGCCAGGCCAGTCAATGCCGTAAAACCACTCCACACTGCCAGAGCAATGGATAGAATATTGACTCTGTTATAGCGATCTGCCAGCCAGGCAATAGGAATAGCAATCACTGTATAAAAGGTCGCAAAAGCCAGACCAATCAAAAGCCCTAGCTCAGTATTAGTAAGGCCTAGGTCTTTTTGAATAAAAGGTGCCAAAATGCCAACAATCTGGCGATCAATAAAGTTAAAGCCGTAGACCACCGTCAGCAAAACCAGTACAAGGCTGCGATAGCTTTTGCTCGGTGTTTTTTGTTCAGTCATGGAGAGTTACCGTAGCCGGAAGGCATTTATTATTATGATTAACTGCGGAGCTAGGCTACGTTAACCGCTGGAAGAGAGCAAGCCACAGGAGGGGCATTATTGACTGCGCGTCCACAAACTGGGCTATTTATGAGTTCTGAGGGCATTGTGCTACCCTGTGACGACTCCCTCACACAATAATAATTCTATGAGCGACCCATCCAGTATTAGCAACAATGTCCACAAAAAATTTCCTGGAAATATTCCTCAAGTCGACTGGGCCATCTTTATCCCCGCTGTCGTTATCGTCCTAGTGTGCGCCATACCTCTTATGATTTTTCCGGAGGCTGCAGCGGCATTTTTAATCAATAGCCGCAAAACTATTATGAATAACCTGCTATGGCTGTATCTTGCAGTGGGAATAGCCGCAGTGATTTTTTGTCTGTGGCTGGCCTTTGGCCGCTATGCCCAGGTCAAACTGGGTGCGGCAGATGAGCCACCAGAGTATTCGGATGCCCATTGGGTAGCCATGATGTTCACCGCAGCCATTGGTGCCGGTGTTATTGCCTGGGGGTTTGCTGAGCCAATCTACTATCTGCAAACACCGCCTATGGGTATTGAAGTGGGGTCATCCCAGTCTTTTGAGTGGGCCCATATGTATCCTCTATTTCACTGGGGTGTGATTGGCTGGGCTATCTATGCGGTGCCCGCTGTGCCCATCGCTTATATGCTCTATGTGAAACGCTACACCACATTGCGTATTAGTAGTGCCTGCGATGGTGCCCTGCCGGAGAAAGGCCGAAGCCAAACCAAAACACTCATAGATATCTTTATTGTGCTGGGTATCGTCGGTGGTGTTGCCACATCTCTGGGCCTAGGTGTACCCCTGCTTTCGGCTATGCTGGCTACCTTATTTGATATTCCCGACAGTATGCCGATCAAGATGGCGGTGCTGGCATTCTGGACTGCGCTATTTGGCGCCAGTGTTTACCGTGGTCTTAAGTCTGGCATTAAAGTACTTGCCGATATCAATATAGCTCTGGCTATTGCGGCGATTATCTTTGTGCTTATTGCCGGGCCCGGCGTGTTTATTCTAAATCTTACTCTTAACAGTATGGGTCTTATGTTCAGCAACTTTATTGCCGCAGCGACCTGGACGGATCCTATTGAAGATGGCAGCTTCCCCAAAGACTGGACAGGTTTTTACTGGGCCTGGTGGCTCGCCTACACCGGCATGATTGGTCTGTTTTTCGCGCGCATTTCCAGGGGACGCACTATCCGTCAGCTAGTGCTCGGTGTTATAGGTTGGGGCTGTCTGGGAACCTGGCTATTTATGGCAGTTATGGGAGGCTATTCCCTTCATCTGGAAACCACAGGTAGCCTTGAGGTGAAAGAGATTCTTGCTACCCAGGGCATGTCCTTTGTCAACGCGCTGGTGATTCAAAGCATGCCCCTAGGTAAATTTACTCTGGCCATGTTCACGATACTGTCAATTATTTTTTATGCCACCAGCATTGATTCAGGTGCCTATGTACTGGCCAGTATCTGCGCCAAAAATTTACCCAATGATGCCGAGCCGGTGCGTTGGAATCGTTTGGTCTGGGCCGGGTTGCTGGCGGTTATTACCGCAGGAATACTGCAGTCTGGGGCACTGGATACAGTGCTGTCTATTACTGTGCTCAGCTCAGTACCGTTGATACCGATTATGATTCTACTCTGTGTGTCTCTGGTTCGCTGGTTAAACCAAGACTTTGGTCATCTGGTGGGCGCCGCAGAACTGGTTTTGCCCGCTGACAAGCCCGGCTCTAAAAAGTAACTCGAACGCTATGGCCACCCAACATTTTACTACCGATTCCCATGGCTGGAGCGAGCTTTTACCACCGCGCAATAACTCAACCTCAGGTCAAGGCCTCCATCGAGTACCCTGGGTTGTAGTGGGTGCCGGAGTCACCGGGCTATCCTGTGCACGACGCTTGGCAGAGCTGCACCCTCATGATGAAATCATACTGATTGATGCCCGCCTTGTGGGTCAGGGCGCATCTGGGCGCAACTCTGGTTTTGCTGTTGGAGTCAGTCATTTTTCTGGCCCCTATCAGGCGCAGCAAAAAGACAACTATTGTCGCGTCAATCGCATTAATCAAGCCGGTGTCGATCTGTTGGATAAACAGATTAAAAGCCTGTCGATTGACTGCCAATGGGACGACAATGGTTTTCATCATGGTGCAGCGGATAAGGCGGCGATTACCGAGCAGAAAAATTTTCTCGACTATTTAAATGCCATGGAGATTGCCCATACGCCACTGGATGCAGAAACCATAGAAAATCGACTGGGTACTGCCCTATATTCCGCCGGCGTGCATGTGCATGCTGGCGCACTGGTGCAGCCCGCGGCACTGGTGCATGGATTGGCAGATAATTTGCCCGACAATGTGCGACTGATAGAACAGTGCCCAGTTTTAAATATCGAGCAGGGCTGCCCAATCACATTGCGGTTGCCGGAAGGTGAAATCAAAACCGATAAGCTGCTGCTGGCCACCAATTATGAAGCGAGCAAACTAGGGTTTTTATCCCGACGCCTGATGGGCACGACCCTGTCTGGCAGCTTTACCCGAATACTGAGTAGCGAGGAAATATCCAGTCTCGGTGAGTATAAGAAATGGGGCATTCTGTCACTGCACAGTGGCGGCGCAACCCTGAGACTAACCGCTGATGGCCGGATCTGTCTGCGCAACACCGCAGAGTATACTGGCGGCCGCTTGCTCGTCAGACAGACTCTAGCTCAGCGTCAAACAATCCATCGCGCCAGCTTTGAAAAGCGCTTTCCGCAACTGGCCCATGTGCCCTTTGAATATGCCTGGTCTGGAGTGGAAGGGATCAGCCTTAACAGCACCAATTTTTTTGCTGAGCAGAACAATAATATTTATCTGGCTGGGGGCTATAACGGCTCCGGGGTTAGCCGCGGCACTGCCTTTGGCTATGCGCTGGCGGACTATGCCAGCGGTGGGCAATCTATATTGATCAATGACTGTCTGGCATCGGCTCCGGCCCGCTGGATACCGCCACGGCCCTTTTTGGATATTGGTGCCATGCTAACAGTTAGGTCGCGCTTTTACGGGGTAGGGCTGGATCGCTGAGATGATTTAGGCCGCCGTCAATTTTTTAGTGATGAGCAAGCCAATCACTAACAACAGTACACCCAAGCCCAGAGCCCAAATACTGCCACTGAGACCAGCAACTATATAGGCGATCAAACTACAGCCACCATTAAATAGGGAATAAGGAAACTGTGTCTTCACATGATCCACTTGGGAGCAACCAGCGCCAGTCGCCGACAGAATGGTGGTATCCGAAATCGGCGAGCAGTGATCGCCAAACAGCCCCCCGGATAAAACCGCTCCGATCGCCACATACATAGGCACATCAAATTGGACGGCAATAGGGATCATCAGCGGAATTAAAATCCCATAGGTTCCCCAAGATGACCCTGTTGAGAAAGAAATAATGCCACCCACCACAAAAGCTGAGGCTGGAATAAGGTAGACAGGCAAGCGCCCATCGATCAGTGCAGAGATATAAGCTGGTGCGCCAAGGTCTTTGCCAATCGCACCCAGCGACCAGGCCAGAACTAGAATAATCAGTACAGTCACCACCTTGCTCATACTCTCTAAATACAATGTAAAAGCACCTGCCAGAGAATGAACACCGTAAAGATTCATGAGCAGCATCAACACCAGTGCAGCGCAAATATAACCTGTAGAGAGAGATGCCCTAAAGGCATTGGATGGCATATTGGCCATATCAAAGGGGAAGCCCTGAGGAACCAGCAGTGAGAACATAATCACTAACATCACCATAAGCGGCAGCCAAACCATAATCGGCTGAGCTTTTTGTAGTGCGGTATTTGCCAATGTTTCTGCTTCCAGCGCTTCGACAGACTCCAACATAATGCCTTTGCTGCAGTCCTCTTCGGCTTTTTTCATGGAGCCAAAATCTGCTCTTGCCATCACCACAATAGGGACCATCACCACTGCCATAATGGAATAAAACTGAAATGGCATAGCTTTTATATAGGATAGAAATGCACTCTCATCGATGCCGAGACTCTTATATTCCTGCGCGATAAGCCCTTGAGAATAAAGACCCCAACCAATAAAGGGCACCAGAACAGCAACCGGAGATGCGGTCGAGTCAATAATCCATGCCAATTTAGCGCGGGAAATTTTTAAGCCATCAATAATAGGTCGAAAAAGGGGGCCAACAATAAGCGGCGTGCCAGAATCGGTAAAAAATAACATGGAGCCACTGGCCCAGGCTGCAGTTTGAGCCCGAGCCTTGCTAGTAATAAATTGAGTCATCATGCCGGCAAATGCAGCAGCGCCACCAGATTTTTGCATCAACCCCACTAGGCCAGCAACAAAAATCATCAATAGCAAGATACCCATATTGGCGCTACTTGAAGCCTGAGCAACGAAGTAATCGTTGATCATCAGGGCCATGCCAGTAAAGGGATTGGGACCATTAAGAATTAGCACCCCAGAGAACACACCGACAAATAAGCCCAGTACAACATTGCGCGACCAGATGGACAGAACCAGCGTAATAATGACTGGAAGTAATGTGATTAAACCAGGCTCTGACATATCCCCTCCATTTATTCGTCCGCTCTGCAGCGAGCAACAAGCAATTATGCCCAAGAGCATACCATCGATTCTTTGATCACAGTGGCTATTGAATAGACTACTGAATACACTGAAGCCTCAGAACAAAATAACAACAGAAGAAGAACTGGCGATCAAACCCAGCCGCAAGAGGAATTAATGATAGGGCTATATATAGAATACGAATACTGGGTGGCGGCCGTTCAGCTGGTACTGGCCATGCTGGGCATGGGTGCTGGCCTGCAAGTGGCAGATTTCAAGAAGGTCGCTCTGCAACCCAAAGCAGCCAGTGTGGGCCTGGCAATGCAGTTGGTGGCGGTTCCACTGGTCGCCCTGGGGTTTATTATAATCACCGATCTGCCTCCAGGTATGGTGATTGGCATTGCCATTATTGCGGCAATCCCAGGCGGCACTGTGTCCAATATATTTACGTTTATGGCGCGGGGTAATGTGCCCCTCTCGATCAGTATCACTGCGCTAACATCTCTGGCTTGCCTGGCAACCACGCCAATTATTTTAGATTTTCTTATCGCCGACTATATGAACGATAGTTTTGTTATGCCAGCAAAAAAAGTGGCTATTGAAATAGGTCTCTGCCTGCTGTTACCTCTCGGTTTGGGCATGGCATTTCTAAAAAACTTTCCCGCCTATGCCAAACGATTTTCTGATCTCTGTGTTAAAGGCTCACTGGCCGGCATTAGCATGATAGTCATCGGCTCTTTAGGCGCAGGCCGGCTCAATTTTACCAATATGGCCGGGGACGATATTGCTGTTCTTTGCGGGTTTATTCTTAGCCTTACAGTTGTGGGTGTTTGGCTAACCAAGGGCTTTGGTCTGGCGAGTAAAGACAATAGAGCCATTGAGATGGAAGTGGTGGTGAGAAATATCAACCTGGGTTTCTTGCTAAAGGTGTCGCTGTTCCCAACAGTCGCGGGAGAGAGCAACCCCGTGGCAGATATGGCGCTATTTTCCATGCTTCTATACGGCGCATGGCAGCTGGCCACAGGTATCTTTTTGATTTTTTGGCGACGCAAACAGCCTCTGCTGGAAGCGGGAATTTCGGCAAGCTGACCAGCAATATTTTTACCTAATATTTTCCCCCTGATTTGATTAGCACTGGAATATAAGTATGCATGCAAACCTGTTAACTGACCCCATCGGCCCCACCTTGGTCAGATTGGCAGCACCCAATATTGTGGCAATGTTTATTATGCTGGCCACCTCAATGGCCGAGGCTTTTTATATTGGTCAGCTGGGGATAGCGCCTTTGGCTGGTTTAGCGCTGGCATTCCCCATGATTATGTTAACCATGATGATGGCAGGAGGTTCTTTTGGCGGTGCCATTGCAGGAGCCGTTGCCCAACAGTTGGGGGCTGGCAACAGAGAGGGTGCCGAGTCTGTTGCTCTACATTCATTCATACTGACCGTTGCTTTCTCGCTGCTGTTCTCCTGGTTATTTCTTAGTTTTGGAACAGCTTTGTACTCAGCGCTTGGTGGCAAGGACGATGTGCTAAAGGAAGCATTAGCCTACTCCGATATCTTCTTTACCGGCTGTATGGCCATATGGGTCGCCAATGGCCTCAATGCAATTCTCCGTGGCACCGGCCAGATGATTGTGGCCGCCGGGGCCCTGGCCTTGGGCTCGCTTCTACAAATTTTGCTGTCGGCACTGTTTGTGTTTGGCATAGGCCCGTTTCCCGCCTTGGGTATTGCCGGAGCCGCAGTAGGCAACATTGTTGGCTTCATCGTTGCCGGGGTGATACAACTTTGGTTTTTAGTGCGTGTGTCGCCAACCCTGCGCTTATGTTTTAAAGGCATCCCATTAAAGCTATCCGGATTTATGGATATTTTAAAGGTAGGCACCATGGCCTCGGCTTCACCTCTATCTTCTGTGGTGACGGTTATTATCATTACTGCAATGATGGCCCGACTCGGTACTGATGTGTTGGCCGGATACGGCATAGGTGCCCGTTTGGAATTCCTGATGATCCCATTGATATTTGGTATCGGCTCGGCGTCTATCACCATGGTAGGTGCTAACTTCGGTGCTGGCGAATATCAGCGAGGAGTAAAAATTGGCTGGATTTCATCACTCTCTGCCGCCGTGTTAGCTGGGTTGATGGGCCTGGTGCTGGCACTCTTCCCCTCCCTGTGGGCCAATCTATTTACCGACGTAGGGACTGTGCGCGCGGCCTGCCGAAGCTATCTACAGATTGTCGGACCTTTTTATGCCTTTTTTGGTTTGGGTCTGTGCCTGTACTTTGCCTCCCAAGGAGCAAGGCGACTGCTGTGGCCAGTAATGGGTGCCTTCGCCAGGCTAGCAGTAGTTGCCGTTGGTGGCTGGTATTTAACCACCCAGCCCGGTGCCAGTGCCGAGGACTTCTTTGTGCTGATAAGTGTGGCTATGGTCGCCTATGGTTTGGTTACCGCGGCGGCTATTTATCTGGGAGCTTGGACCAAAGGCCTGAACTTGCAGGCATCCCAAAACATCCCGAAGGCCAACTCTTGAGTAACTGGCCGCGCCACAAAAATCAATATGGCTGCGCTTTTTATCTAGTTAAATCAATGCAGTTTGGCTGTCTTATCCTATTAATACACTGGCCTTAATCCCGCGCTAAATAGTTGATTGGCGAAGACCAGGCTCGCTCCTGAATAGTGGTAGCCAAGTCAGACCTCGGCGCCACTCCTTCACGAATAGCGTCCCAGGTCGACCAGCGACAGGTTGGATTTTCAAGCACACGGGCATAATAGAATGCGCTCTGATCTGCCTTGAAATTAGGGTCGTGCCAGAGGGTAGATAATTCTGTGTCACCCACTTCGGGGCTGATTCGGCAATCTGAGATATCCACTCGGGCACCATTATCTGGGCAGCGATTGGTGTCTTTGTTGACCTTGGCGTCATTGGCGCAGGCAATATCAATAATATCCTCATGGGTAGTGCCATCGGCATCGACCCAGCCCTTAATTATTTGCAGACGCTGCAATGGCGCATTGTCTGGATCAGCGGAAGCCATCACCAAAAACCCAGGGGACCTATTGTCGTTGAGCGCCCCATCTTGGGCTAATAGCGTGCCTCCCATGGTCACACCTCTTGTATAGGCCTGTTGGACACCATCGGCCGCATTGAGCATTTTCTGATCAAAATCGTAGCCGGCAAATAATCGAATTCTTAGCCGCGGCCCTGAGGTTGCGAAAACTTCTTTGCGACGAAAAGCACTGTATATAAAGTCTCTGGTGTTTTCCTCTGCCCATACCGCCGCTAAACCAGAGGCGCCAAAGGTCGGGGTGGCACCGCCCGAATAGACATTGCCATCAACTTTGACATACAGGCTTTTACCCAGTGGTGTGGGCCGAGCCGCTGATAGCAATTTGTTGCCGTAATAAGCAAGTTGACCACTCATTCCTGTTATCGGGGTAGAGCCTCTTTGCTCAGGGTAACTCGACAATATACCGAGCTTGGAAACAAATGCAGCCTCATCATTCTGACTCGCCGCCGAATGAGTGTCGCTAGAACCAATAAAACCAAATTCATAGGGGTTACCCACACCCTGCTGTTGCAGAGTAAGACCGATTAACATGGCTTGACGCACATAGGAGCCATCGACTTTGCTGAGGGCACCGGTTGCAACTCTGTAAGGGCTAATTTCAAAGCCCGCCCATTCATCACGGGTTGATAAAATCGGATGGGTCTCGGAGGTGCCTTTTATTTGCGTTATCTCTATGACTGGCTCATTTCTAAGACGTTTCTGAACATAGTCCTCAGTAAAAGGGTTGTCGTTCCAGTCAGTGCTTTTGAACATCTCACCATTAGAGCCATTTGAGTTATGGGGTATGGCCAGACTTTCAACGCCCTTGCTCCTAAGTTCATCCATCCAACTCCAGAGGTCTTCTGGGTTAGCCGAATGGGCACGAGAAAATGGCTCGCGAGGCAGATTCTCTGTGCCTTCGAAAATAACGTTGCGGTGCAAATTGCCCATTTCTCCAGTAGATGTCGTATATTCGTAGGCGGCAAAGGTGGTAAAGCGGCCGGGGTCATTAAATTGGTCTGCTGCATCAATGGTATCTTCCCAAGCACTTCTCACCACCCCAAGCACTTCGTCACGACTCAAACTGCCATCGCTAATGCCTTTGATGGCATTGGGAATAAACCCTGAAAATGCCAGTAACCGCTTGGTTCTACTCATTAAATCTGTGCCAAAGTTTTCCGGCGCGTTTAGGTCATGGTAGGGCTGTGCAAATGGGTTTTTAGAGAAACTGTTGGAGGTATCTGCAGCGGCTTTTACCAAGCCTAAAAACACCGCATGATCTGTAACCGCATAAAAATCCATCGCCTTGGTGAGCTGCATATTAAAACCGGCGGGGTTTTTGATCGCCTCCCCTTTGGCAAAACGATAGGCATCATAGGGTGTGGCAAGGGTGCCAAAGGCATAGCCATCGAAAGAGTATGCAGTATGAACATGTAAATCGCCGTAGTAGGCATGTCGGTCCTGAACCTCTGCCACCGAGCTCTGTGTGGAAGCAGCCACTGGCTTTCGGACCAATAACTCGGTCTCAGTTTCAAAGAGGTCATTTTCTCCGCCCAGAGCGCCAGTCTCAGAGGTGGCTAAGAGTTTGTCTATTTGGATGGTCTGTTCAATAACAGCCTTATCTGAATGGACGTCGGCGGCAGCGCTAAAAGACTCGCTGGATTGTTCTATAGCTGTATCAGAGCAGGCCACCAGCCCTGTGCCTAGCAGAAGTGACAACAAACATTTTTTGAATCCAGAATACTTCTTGTTTTTATTATTCATATTCTCTCTCTTTATAGACTCATGTAACCATTGGTCTATTAGACCAGAATATGAACACTACTACTAAAGAGAATTTACCCCTGGCTTGGGCTCTGGAAAATCCATGGAGTGATCGTTAAATCAAATACCCAGAGTAACCAGCACTCGGCGCACACGGTCACCGCCATAGGGGCGACGGCCATGCATTGAGAGATGGTTGTCGACAATGGCAACATCGCCATCTTGCCACATAAGATCATAGGCAGTTTCGGCGGCCAGAGCACAGATGCTGTCTAAAAATGACTTGGGAATTGGCGAGTCATCACCAAAACACAACCCTACCGAGGGGTCGGCTTTAACACCCTCCCAGCCTTCATAGGCTGCAATAATCTGATTAAAGAAGACCTGCCTGTCGTTGTCGATAGGCTTGATGGCTGGCAGCGCCTTGGTTTGTGCCAAAAGAGATCCATCTGCATGCCATTGCCATCTGTATCCTAGGCTGAGTAATTTCTGTTCCGCCTGGTCTCGATTTTCAACACTCAAAGTGCTTTGCCAGCCGCGACCCTGAGCGGAGTCAGGGTTGTCAGCAGCTGGAATTCTGCTGGTATATTTAACTCCGAGAGTCGCCAGCTTTTCAGTAAGCTGAGGTTCCGCAGCTGCGATCTTTTGGTAGACAATATCTGATCGACACAAAATAGTTGCACCGCCAATATCCGCCGCTTTTTCACAAAATAGCGATATAATATTTGGAAACACAGGCGTCTGGGCCATTTCATTGTGGAGGTAAATTTCTACCTCTTTTGGTGCTTCATTGGCGCTGAACACCAAGTCGGTATAGTTTATCCGCACTGCGTTTGACAGAGATTCTTTGTAGGTAAAGTTGTTGTAACCGAATGCCGAAAAGAATGCGTCATAGCTGACCGCATCGCTCACCGGAAAACCTCTAAATAAAAGAGCGCCAGTGCAGGCAAGTCCTTTTTTTAAAGATGCTTGATTTTGACTGATCCAGGACTGCGCCTGCGTCAATGTCTCAATCGAACCATCATTTTCAATAATCGAAGGGAAATGATCATTGTTAAACTCGAGATCCGCGAGCATATTGCTCTTGTAGGTCACTACACTATCTCCTAATCGTAGATTGGGTAAAAAGTGTTAAAGGCAGATTCACAAAACACACCCGGATCATTGAATCGACGATTTTGATTGAGTGCCGTCACTGCGGCCATTTCATCTTCTGAAAGGGCAAAATCAAATACATCCAGATTTTCCTGCAGGCGCTCTGTTTTGGTGGTCTTGGTGATCACCGAGCACCCCCGCTGAATGCCCCAGCGCAATACTATCTGAGCGGGCGTCTTGTTATATTTCTCAGCGCTCTGGGTGATAATTTTCTGTGTTAATACAGATTCATCGGCACCGGCCATATCCAGTTCGATATAGGAAAGCGCGCCAAAGGGCGAAAAGGCGGTGACTGCCATGCCATAGTTTTTGGCCAGCCGAATCAGGGATTCCTGACAGAGGTAGGGATGAGACTCTATCTGTAGCTCCGCTGGTTTTACAATGGCATAGGACATCAAATCATGGAGCAACCCTGAGTTGTAGTTGCACACACCAATGCGCTTTATCAACCCCTGATGCACCAACTCCTCCATAGCGCCCCAGGTATCTGACAGGGGAACCTGAGACAATTTCATCGCAGGTTGGTCGGCATCCGGATCATATAACCATTCTGGTGGATATCGCTCCTCGAAGGGCACAAAGGCCTGAGCGATAGGGAAGTGAATAAGAAAAGAATCCAAATAGTCCAAATTGAGATCGCTTAGTATCTTTTCCAACGCAGGCTTTACATGCTCTGGGCTGTGATAGGTATTCCACAGTTTGGAGGTTACTGTTAGCTCTTCTCGGGTACAGAGGCCATCTGCCAATGCTCTGGTGATTCCCTGACCCACCTCTATTTCATTGCCGTAGTCACAGGCACTATCAAGGTGGCGATAGCCTACCTCGATCGCGCGGTAAACAGTTTCTTCGCATTGGTCATTGGCTATTTTCCAGAGGCCAAGACCAATACTGACGTCATTTTTTTTCAACATTTTTGATTCTCATCTGTTGCGAAATCAATTTAAATATATATTATATAAGACATAAGAATAGTCAATAAATTAATTTATTGTTTCTGCTGGCGCACAAGGCGCAAACACCCGAAAATTGAGCGATGATAAAAGCTCTAACAGCAACATACCAACCTCAATGTCAGCCGCCAATTCGCGCGCTGACTTTGATTTATAAGCGGTGACAAAGACCATGCTCAATAAGCTATTCCCTGGCCTGATATGGCTGCAGGATTATCGACGCAGTACCTTCAAGAGCGACCTTATTTCAGGACTGGTCATTGCATTTATGCTGATCCCCCAAGGCATGGGATACGCGCTGGTAGCCGGATTGCCGCCCGAGTATGGCCTCTATGCCTGTATTTTTCCACCGGTTATCTACGCCCTTTTAGGGACTTCGAACAAAATATCAATCGGCCCTGTGGCACTCGACTCAATCCTGATTATCACCGGCTTGAGTGTACTGGCTGAACCCGGATCGGAGCGTTATTTAGAACTGGCCATACTGCTGACATTAATGGTCGGGCTGCTGCAATTTGTGCTGGGGTTAGTTAAGTTTGGCTTTATCGCTAACTTTTTATCTTACCCCGTTATTGTGGGCTATACCTCGGCAGCAGCACTGATCATTATCGGTACTCAGCTCGAGACTATGGTGGGTATAGAAGTCGACGGTGGCAATATCTTTACGCTGCTCTACCAACTTGCTGTGCAAGCGTCTAACTGGTCATGGGTGACATTGGGTATTGGCATTCTGGGTATGCTGATGATGACCGTACCGAAACAGCGTTTCCCCTCCCTGCCCTTTCCTCTGATTCTATTGGTGTTTGGCATGGTCGCCTCTGGTTTCTGGAATATTCAGGATTTGGGAGTGGATGTTGTGTCATCAATCCCCCAGGGGCTGCCGACCTTTAGTCTGCCCAATATTTTGCTACCAGATCTGCAAGCTCTGGTGCCTGTTGCTATGACTGTGGCGTTGATGGGCTATGTGGGCAGCATGTCCATCTGCAAGTCGCTGGAGAATCCTGCCGACAGAATGAATACTCAACCCAATTCAGAGTTAATAGCGGTGGGTGCGGCAAATTTAGTAGGTGCTCTGTGCAGAGCCTTTCCTGTGTCGGCTAGCTTTTCCAGAAGTGCTGCGTTTAGAGAAGCTGGTGCAAAAACTCAGGTGTCGGCGGTGTTTTCCTCGCTATTTATCGGCGCTGCTATGTTGGTTGTGGCGCCATTATTTGTCTCCTACCCACTGCCCAAAGTACTGCTGTCGGCGATTATTATTGTCTCTGTGTCCGGCTTATTTAAATACGCTGAAATGAAAGTTCTCTACAGAGAAAATAAACGAGAATTTTATATTCTATTAACCACTTTTTTGACGACCTTGGTACTGGGTGTTCAAGAGGGGTTATTGATCGGTGTCAGCCTGTCAATTCTCATGATGATCTATAGCACCACATCCCCCCATATGACTGAGTTGGGTTTGATCGAAAACGACACTCTATACCGCAATATAAATCGCTTCACTGAGGCCCGCGTTCGCGACGACGTGCTGATTTTTAGATTTGATGCGCCGCTTTACTTTGCCAACAAAGACTACTTTGTATCTGCACTGTATCTGTGGCTAAAACAGCGTGATATGCAGACCCTTAAGTTTGTAGTGCTGGATGCAGAGTCTATTAATACCGTGGATAGCACTGCCGTGGTCATGCTGCAGCAGATCATCGAAAACTTACAAAAACAGGGCATTGCGTTTTATATCACCAATGCCATAGGCCCGGTGCGAGACACGATAAAAACCTCGACATTAAGTGATTATATGACTGAAAAAACTATGTTCTCGACTATCACTGACGCAATTACCTACATTGATAAGGGCATCAACTTGCATGCCAGTCAGGCAGTGCAAACTAACCCCACAGGCACGGCTGACGGCGTGGCAAAACCTCTATGAGACTGCGCCTGACCAATCTGCAAAAATTGCGTAGCACCACCTTCGATACACTTATCTTAGGCGGCGGTATCAATGGCTCCGTCGCGGCAGCCTCGCTGGCGACTAAAGGGGTGCAGGTCGAGCTGATTGACCGTGGTGACTTTGCCGGCTCAACCAGTTTTAGCTCATCGAACTTAGTATGGATTGGCATTAAGTATTTAGAAAATTACGAATTTTTACTGGTCAATAAATTGTGTAAAAGTCGCAATCAGCTGATGCGAAGCTATCCCTCTATTGTAAAAGAGATACAGTTTTTAACCACTATCCAAATGGGAACTGGAGAAATGGTCGCCAAACTGGATGATTTTCTGCGCCAGCGCTCTAAAATTGAGCAGGTTATGAGCCGAGATGACATTATTCAGGCACCGGGCCTTAAAGAGGCTTGTCGTATTCTGTTTGGGGATCAGGCCGACGAAAAATTAAGCGAATATATCGAGTCAGATATAAAAACAATAAAATTTTAATGATAAAAAGGTTTGCATAGATGATCAGTTTTGAAGGGGGAACTCCGGCCTGGGACAACATTCCGGCGCTGGCCGTGACCTCAGTTGGCGATCTGGCTGATGGCGCAAAATCCCTATTGGTGCAGACCGATGCTGGGGCGCTGGAAATTTCTCTGTATCCGTTTGGTGCCCGTTTGCGCCTTGGGGAACGCACATTTGGCGACTATGGCATGTTAGAGAAAGAGCCCGAGGCTGTCGCTCTGAGTGCAGAGTCTGGGACAGATACGACAGTCATAACAGGTGCTGGCTACAGGTTGAAAATACATCACAGCCCCTTCTCATTCGAATTATTTAATGGCGATTGTGTGATTCAGCGATCACCTACAGATGGCCACTTTGTGCGCCAGTTTCGCCTGCCCCCTATGGCAAAAGTCGATCAGGGCTGGTTTATTGGGCTCGATCTCAATGCCGGTGAACCCGTCTACGGGCTGGGTGAAAAATGGGGGCGCCTGGATAAGCGAGGGCAGCTATTACGCTCCTATAATCACGATGCATTGGGGGTCAATGCTGAGATCTCCTATAAGAATACACCCTTTGCCTGGAGTCCCAATGGCTGGGGAGTATTCGTTCATACCCCAGCACCTGTGACCCATGGAGTGGGTTACCCGTCTTGGTCCCAGCGCGCCTATGGGCTGCTTGTCGAAGACAGCTACGCGGATATTTTTTTACTCGCTGCTAATACTCCCGCGCAGATGATCGGTTGCTATACCGAGTTGACCGGGCGGGCACCTGTGCCGCCCAACTGGTCCCTCGGGGTTATTCTATCTAAGGCCTACTATAAGGATGCCGAAGAATTATTGGCCACCGCCAGAAAGGTGCGCGAACAGCAGATGCCCTGTGATGTGATTACATTAGATGGACGCGCCTGGCAGGATACTCAGACCCGCTTCGCCTTCGAATGGGATCCGACCCGCTATCCTGACCCAGCGGTAGTGATGGACGAATTAAAGTCGCTAAACTTTAAGGTCTGTATCTGGGAATACCCTCTGGTGTCTGTGGACAACCCTCTTTTTGACCAGATGTCGGCCAAGGGCTGGTTGCTTAAACATCGCGAGACTGGAGAGACCTACCGCTATCAGTGGGACACTAGCTGCTTTGGCGAGGTGCTGACCCCTCTGCCTGATTCCGGCATTGTCGACTTTACCCACCCAGAGGCCTACCAATTTTGGCGTGACAGCCATAAGCCGCTATTTGATCTGGGCGTGGATATGATCAAAGCTGATTTTGGCGAGCAGATCGAACCCGACATGCTCGCCTTTAATGGTGACAGCGGCGACAGATTGCATAATGTTTACAGCCTTTTATACAACCGCTGTGTCTATGAAGCGGCTGAGCTTTACGGTAAAACCGGCGCGTTTCTATTTAGCCGCGCCTCATGGACTGGCTCGCAGAAATACCCTGCACAATGGGGCGGTGACCCACAAGCTGACTGGGGCGGACTCGCCGCTAGCATCCGGGGCGGTATTTCCTGGGGCCTGTCAGGTGCGCCCTTTTATGCTACCGATATCGGCGGCTTCTTTAAGGACCAGCGAGATGATGAGCTCTATGTGCGCTGGACTCAGGCAGCCATTTTTTCTGCCCATATAAGATTGCATGGCATAGGCGCGCGCGAGCCTTGGTCCTATGGCGCGGAGGCTGAGAGAGCCGCAACCCATGCCTTAAAACTGCGTTATCAACTGTTGCCTTACCTCAATCAGGTGCTACAGGCCTCCAGCCAATCGGGCCTGCCTGCCCAGCGCGCAATGGTCTTGGCCTGCCCAGATGAGAAGGCAGCCTGGGGCTTTGAAGAGCAATTTATGCTCGGTGACAAAATGCTAATTGCACCCTGCCTGCAGCCCGGAGGACATGTTGAGATATACTTACCTGGCAGCATAAGTGGGCGCTGGAAAAAATTTCCGAGTGGCGAGCTGTTTGCCGGAGGCCGCAGCCATAAGCTTAAGCTTTCACTGGACGAGGTGGCCGCGTTTGTGCCCGAGGGAGCATCGATTCCAATGGGTTCGGATATGACATTCATTGATGATAATAAAAAACACTTACCCATCGCCTTTTATTGGCCCGGCAAGTAAGCGCGAGGAATAGATTTTGGAGTTGAACTACATCATTTCCACATTGGTCTCCTGTGTATTTTTTATGGCCATTGTGGCCTTTTTTTCCTATCAAAAAACCAAAGGTATTGCCGATTCTAAAGATGGCTATTTTCTTGCCGGCCGAGGTTTGACCGGGGTATTTATTGCCGGCTCAATGGTGCTAACTAATCTATCTGCTGAGCATCTTATTGGGCTGAACGGCTCTGCCTATGGCTACAACATGAGCAGTATGGCTTGGGAGGTTACCGCCACCATTGCAACCATTGTTATGGCCTTGGTTTTCTTACCGCGATATTTATCTAGCGCCTTTACCACCCTACCGCAATTTCTCAGCAATCGTTTTGGTGACGATGTCAGGCGCATGACCGTGGTGCTGTTTATGGTCGGCTACGGGCTTATTACTATTCCCTCCGTTTTATATTCTGGCTCCATTGCCGTACTGCAACTCTTTGATATACCTACCCTTCTCAATATTAGTTACAGCTCCGGGCTTACCTTTACCATTGTCTGTGTCGGTATTATTGGTGCTATCTATGCCATCTTTGGTGGACTCAAGGCGGTTGCCGTGTCAGATACACTCAATGGTATTGGCCTGTTGATTATTGGTATCACTGTACCTGTGTTTGGCTTTATGGCTCTGGGTGATGGCAGCCTGGGCGCGGGGGTCAATGAGGTCTTAACCACCCATACCGAAAAACTGAATGCCATAGGCGGACCCACAGACCCCACCCCCTTCAGTACATTATTTACCGGGATGATTTTTGCCAATCTGTTCTACTGGGGTACTAATCAGTATGTCATTCAGCGCACATTGGGCGCGGTGAGTCTGGCGGAAGGTCAAAAAGGCGTACTCTACTCCGGCTACTTTAAGCTGCTGGTACCTTTCTTTATGATGGTGCCTGGCATTATTGCCTTTCACCTCTACGGCGGTGAGCTTCAATCTATCGATTTAGCCTATCCCCATCTAGTGAAAAATGTCCTTCCTGTGTATATGTCTGGTTTCTTCTTGGCCGTATTGCTAGGTGCAGTATTTTCATCTTTTAACTCGTTGCTTAACAGTGCCGCCACTTTGTTCGTACTGGATATTTATCAGCCTTATAAAAAGACGGTGTTGAGCGATCAACAGCTAATTAAGGTGGCCAAAATTGCAAGTGTCGTTATCGCACTGTTATCTTTTGTTGCGTCACCTCTTTTGCAATTTGCTCCAGAGGGTTTATTTCAGGTTATTCGTATCTTTACCGGATTCTACAATATCCCTGTGATCACAGTGGTATTAGTTGGTCTCTTTACAAGGCGTGTGCCCGGCTTTGCCGCCAAAATCGTGATCATTTTTCATGTGATTGCCTATGGAATCTTAAAATTTGTTATTGATGTGGATATTAATTTTATTCATATCTACGCGATTCTATTTTTTATCGAACTGGGGATTATGCTGGGGATTGGTTACTTGATGCCGATGGACAAACCCTGGAAATTTGTCGATAACAGTAAGGTTGATATGACACCTTGGCGTTATGGTTTCCCCGTTGCCATCACCATGGTGAGCTGTGTGGTGATTATTTATCTGCTGTTTTCACCCATTGGTCTGGTCAATGGATTGAGCTCGGTATTTTGGCCTGCTATAGCCGCCGTATTGATGGTAAATGTACTGCTGTGTTGGCTCAGTGTTAAATATTGGTATAAGAAATATACCAAATCTTTGGGCCGCTACTAAATCAATGTCTTGACATAATTCAATTACCTGGCCGCCCTGAGTAGGCCCTAAACACCTGTTTCAGACGCTCCTAAACAACTATCTGAAGCCATAAAGATTTATCACTGAATTTTGGTCTCGTACAAAGCTGTTGCCTGCATGGTCGCAGTTATTGCTGGCCTAGCTGGAACAGCCTCAACAACTGCATCAGAAAGTGTCTGATGGCAACAGTATTGAGGGCCAGCAGTCTATGGTTCCGTCGTTGGGTTATCGCAAAGGTAAAATGGACGAAGCAGTGATATGATTCGCGCTAGAAGGTGTATCCAGAGGAAAATATGTCTCTAAGTGCAGGGTTTCAACCGCTTTATAAACAGGTCTATGACCTGCTGACTGCGCGGCTCGTTGACGGCTATTGGAAACCATCTCAGTTGCTACCTAGCGAGATGCTGCTGGCAGAAGAGCTTGGGGTCAGTCAGGGCACTGTCCGCAAAGCACTTAACCAGATGGTGGTTGAAAAAATGCTGCAGCGACAGCAGGGAAAAGGCACCTTTGTTGCCGAATATACTCAGGAGAGTGATTTATTTAGATTTTTCCGGCTGCGCGAACCCCTAGGCGAGATACTGATTCCAGAAACCCTGGTGCTAAGCTCAACCCGCCGTGGAGCATCTGGGGATGAAATAAAGAAATTAAACCTGGATGCCGATACTCTTGTTGTTGAACTGATCCGAGTAAGATCTATTCATAACAAGCCTGTGATTATAGAAAAAGTTATACAGCCACTCTCGGTCTTTCCCGATATAGACAAGAACACCGACCTGCCCAACGCACTCTATATTCTCTATCAAGAGAAATATGGCATTACTATCATGTCCGTCAATGACCAGTTGCGGGCGGTAGAAATACCTAAAACCTACGCCAAACACCTGGATTTACCCGAGGGCTCTCCAGTATTAATGATTGAGCGCAACAGCGTAACTATTGATGGTCGAGTGGTTGAATTAAGCACAGCTTATTGCAGTTCAGAGAACTTTGTTTATTCGGTTACATTGACGTAGACCCCGACTTTTAGTCTTGTTGACAACTATTATTTAGAAATAAACCTGTTCAAGGAAAAATCCCTATGTCTCAATTCTCAGGAAAAACTGCGGTCATTAGTGGCGGTGCAGAAGGCATAGGCCTGTCCATTGCCAAAGCCTTAGGCGACCAAAAAATGAATATTGTGCTCGCAGATATTGACCAAGAAAAACTTCAAGAAGCCAGCTTAGAACTTAAAGACGCAGGGATCTCGGTATTGGCAGTTGCCCTTGATGTAGCTAATGAAACTCAGTGGCAAAGAGTTGCAGAGCTTGCAGTAGCGCGATTTGGCAAAATTCATATGGTCGTCAATAACGCCGGAGTTGGTGGCGCTTCTGGATCGATTGAAAATGAGCAGACAAAAAGCTGGCATTGGGCGCTGGACGTAAACCTAATGGGTGTTATGTATGGCGCCAAAGTAATGGTGCCATTAATTAAACAGCACGGCGAAGGCGGCTGGATAGTCAACGTCGCCTCAATGGCTGGCATGGGCGGCGTTCCCTACAACGGCGCCTATACTGCCACGAAAACAGCAGTGGTCGCATTGTCAGAAAGTTGGGCCGGTGAGCTGCACTCGAAGGGTATTAAAGTGTCTGTGCTATGCCCTGCCTTTGTGAAGACCCGCATTTATGCTTCCGAGAGAAATCGTCCAGCGCAATACCAAACTGACAATGCCAATGTAACGGATAAACCTAAGGCCCCAAACAAAACTAAGGGGATGGTAGAGAATGGTATTGATGTCTCCATTGTGGGCAAGCGCGTGGTTGAGGCGCTGAACCAAGGCGAGTTGTATATTTTTACTCATCCCAATTATCGCGCTGTTGTGCAACAAAGATTCGAGGCGATTGATGCCGCCTTTGAAAGAGCCGCCCAGAGCCCACTACTTCAGCATATCGTTAATCAAAAGTTGGATATGCTATGAACAACGTTCTAGGCGGCGAGAGTTGTGATGGGCTTTAACGACTTCTAAAGGCCTAATCCCTTTACTAATATAGAGTTGACTGTGCTCCCAGCGTTACGGTGTTTCGCGATCGCTTGATAGTCGTCGGAATTCATCCAAGCTAAAGCAGATTGTTGTGATGGGAACTCAATAATTACCGACCTTGTATCATCCCAAGTGCCCGCCAATACCATCGGATCCTCATCAATACTCAACATCTTGCCATCGAACTTTTTGAATACCTCTTGGAAACCAGCTGAGTATTGATCGTATTCACTTCGATCATGTATGTTAAATCTAGCAATGATATAAACGGACATCCTGTTTAACTCCTATTATTGTTTTGGCCAGCTATCTATTAATCTCTATTCTAGTCACGGCTTTATAAAGATAAAACCAAACTTATTTATGCGTAGTCTCTACCCAATCAATAATCATTTCGGCAAATAATTCTGGTTGATCAGCCCAAGCAAGATGGCCTGCTTCAGGAAAAATTTGTAACTTGCTTTGCGGCAAGGCTGCATCGAGATGTTTAGCATTACTGGGGTCGAACAGAACATCGAGCTCACCCCAGAAAACCAAAGTGGGTATATCGATTTCTTTCACTCGACCTGCCAGCTCTGCAGCTTTGGAACGAAAGTCTTTAAACCAGTAAACCACTTCAGGGGCACGCCCCGAGTAAGACCGTTTATAATCGTCTATTTGCTTAGGGTTGGCCCTATGACGGATGGACCCAAGTTTTGCCGAGAAAGCGATGAGTGGCCCAGCACCTAACAAACCCGTCATAAAACGCATAAAACCAAACTTAGCCAGCATGTTAATCATAAATGCTAGCTTGAATGGGCCGGGTGCACCGACGCCATGCCCAGCCACTAAACTTTTCACACGATGTTTATGGTTGAGTACATAGGCGAGCGCTGCTCCCATTCCTACATCCGGCGCGACAAGATGAATATCATGCAGGTCAAGCTCATCAAAGATCGCAGCCAGATGAGCACCCTGAGCGGTAGGTGACATATCTTGGCGGTCACCTTCAGAAGCACCAAACCCCGGTAGGTCAATGGCAATTACCCGACAGCTCTCTGTCAGAGCTTTCCAGGAACCGGTGAAACTCAAAATACTTTCTGGAAACGGGCTGAGTAATACCACCAGCGGTGCATCGGCTGGCCCAGCTTCAGCAAGGCGAATATTGCGGCCCGCAATGGTACGAAATTCAGTGGGGATGCTGATATCCGGCGTTTCAAACGATACCGCCGACTTACGGGCCGCTTTTACTTTTCCCCACTCGGGTGACACTAAAAGAAGTGAAGCAGCATTGAGTTGATCGTACAAATTGAGTTTTTTCATATTACTTTTCCAACAAATTAGTTAAAGCTCAGTTGCCTTTGTATAGGCAATCAATCAGTGGTTATTCGTGTTTGCCTGCAACCCAACCCTGCGAGGCGAGGTGGTCCGTTGCAAAACTCTTAGGCGAGCTTTCTAAGGTGGTTGCCATTGTGTCGTTCCAGCGATTCAGAAACCCAAATAGTGAAATTACCGCCACCACCTCTACAGCCTGCTTATCACTAAAGTGTCGCGACAATTCACTCATGTGCTCAGCGTCTACCGCATTGGGTACCATGCCCGCATGCACTGCCACTCGTAGCGCCGCTTTCTCCTGCTCAGAAAATAAGTCATTTGTCTCAAACTCAAATATCGCTTTTATTTTATCTGCGCTGACATTATTTTTTTGTGCTGAGTTAGCCGTATGTGCTTGGCAATAACGGCAACCCGCTGCGTTACTCACCGCGAATGCAATCATTTGCTTTAGCCCAGCGTCTAGTTCACCGCTGTTTAGAACCGTTGCGCCAAGACCCCCAAAAGCTTGAGT
>JAQXBF010000023.1 GCA_029252555.1 Porticoccaceae bacterium | reverse complement strand
GTCACTTGCCTATGATATATATTTATCCAATATCAATTAGCAAGTGCCCACACGCATTGCTTGATTATATTTTTAAAGAACGATTCGCTCATCTGAGCGGGGGGCGTATTCTATAGAACGCCGACCCTTTGTCAACAGTGCGAAGTGAATTATTTACCTTTATTTTCACTCTCGATTCGTGACGCTTTTTTCGTGTCTCAACATCTCTGTTGGAAGCGCGCATTCTAGCGTCGGAATTCAGCATGTCAACAGCAGAAATCAAATAAAATTAAAGCCTTTAACTATCTACTTGTTGCCGCCGTTTTCTTGGCGGCTCACCCTGTTGGGAGCGCGCATTCTACAGACAGGCACTAGACTGTCAACAAGAATCTGGCTTTATTTTCCGACTGGCTATAAAGTGACCAAAAAAGCGGCTAAACCCGCTCAAAGAGATGGTATTTCTTCTTGCCAAGACGGACCAAAAAGAAGCGACCATAAAGTGCATGGGCAACAGAAAAACTTTCCGGCGCTGACATGTTGTCCCCAGCACCCTTAGCAGCCCCATTAATAAATACCGAATTGCGGCCTAATGCGTCTTTTACTTCCCGCCCAGCTTTGGCCATTCCACAGTCAGTTAACAGATTAGTTAACGGCTTTTCGACTAGGTCCTCATCGGATAGCTGAGAGAATGGCAGGCCATCTTGGCTCAACTGCTCGAAATCTTGCTCAGACAGCTCATTCGGATCGCCACTAAACATTGCCTCGGTAATCCGCAGGGCAGCACTTAGACCCTGGTCCCCATGAACTAACGCTGTAGCTTCCCGCGCCAAAATCCTCTGGGCCTGGGGTCGACCTTCCGCCGCAGCATCTGCGGCCTCAATCGCCTCGATCTCAGATAAAGGCAGAAAGGTAAAGTAGCGGAGGAACTTGTATACATCGGCATCAGCTACATTGAGCCAAAACTGATAGAAGCTATAAGGAGAGGTTTTTTTCGGATCCAGCCACACAGCACCAGCTTCCGTCTTGCCAAACTTAGTGCCATCGGCTTTAGTGATCAGAGGCACCGTTAAGCCAAAACACTTGGCTTGATTCTGACGACGGCTTAAATCAATACCACCAACTATATTGCCCCATTGGTCACTGCCACCAACCTGCAACGTACAGCTATAGCGGCGGTTGAGCTCAGCAAAATCTAAACCCTGCAATAGAGAATAGGAGAATTCGGTAAATGAGATTCCCGATCCTTCGCGGTCAATACGCTGTTTGACCGACTCTTTAGCAACCATATTATTAACTGAGAAGTGCTTGCCGACATCACGGAGAAAATCCAGCGCAGTCATTTCAGCGGTCCAATCCAGATTATTTACCACTATTGCAGTGTTATCGCTGCAGTCAAAATCAATAAACTGGCTAACCTGGCCCTTAATCTTATCGGCCCAGCCGGCAATCACATCTGGAGTATTGAGTTTACGCTCATCAGCCTTAAAGCTTGGATCGCCAATCATACCGGTGGCGCCACCAACCAATGCTATTGGAGTATGCCCGGCCTGCTGAAAGCGCTTTAAAACTAGTAGTGGCACCAGATGACCAAGGTGCAGGCTGTCTGCAGTGGGGTCAAAGCCACAGTAGACCGTCTGAGGCTGATCTAAATGCCCCACAAGTTCTTTATATCCAGAAATCTGCGCAACCAGACCGCGGCTGCGTAATTGCTCAATTAATTGCTGACCTTCTTGCTTCATTTTTCACTGCTTCACTGCTGGGCTTCAAGGATCGCCAACTCTACAGCTTGGTGCGCCAAATACAAGAATTTCTGATATTCACCCCCGAATCCATGACAATTCATGTCCCTTTGCGAGGCACTTTTATCAAAAAGGACGAGGTTATCGTTGTAACTTGTTAATAATTCAGGCTAAAATTGCGCGCAACTAGGGTTATTGGCGTTCTTTCATCATGATTAACCTGCAAAAATTAAGCGGTTTTTTGCTTTCTATCTTTCGTGAATTTCCGCGGCGCCATCTTATCGTCTCGTCGGCCCTTGCCGGCTGTCTCCTCGCCCTGGCCACCTATCCCAACAATGATACTGACTTTAAGCGCCAAATCGCCGAGCCAATAACACTTGTTATTGAAGAACGCGCACCTGAAGTAGTCGCTTTAGAACCCCAAGAGTTTGAGCTTCATTGGAAAGAACAGCGAGTCACAAGCGGTGACAATTTGTCCACCTTATTCCAGCGCGCCAAGTTAAGCCCTATCGATGTATATAAGGTTTCATCTTCGAAAGCAGGCAGGGCTCTGCGCAACCTCTATCCAGGTGAGACATTTCGCTTTGGTGTCGATAGCGATGGCCTGCTAGCGGAGCTGCATTATATAAAGTCGCCCCTGGAGAGGCATATATTCACTTATAACAACGGCAGCTACAGTGCAGAGAAAAAGCTGCTTGAGCCCGATGTGCTAATAAGCTACAGGGAAGGGGTTATTAAAGACTCTCTATATATGGCTGGAAAAGAGGCCACCCTGCCGGACAAGCTTATTATGGAACTGGCCAATATCTTTGGCTGGGACATTGACTTTGTTTTTGACATCCGCCGCGGCGACTCTTTTTCTCTCACCTATGAAGATAGGTACCTTGAGGGGGAGAAACTGGGCGCCGGGAATATTATTGCCGCCTCCTTTACCAACCGAGGCAAAACCTATCAAGCCGTGCGCTACACCAATAGCAAGGGGCGCAGTAACTATTACACCCCTGAAGGGCGCAGTATGCGCAAAGCTTTCCTGCGCACCCCCTTGGATATTTTCCGCATCAGCTCTGGTTTCAATTTGCGACGTAAGCATCCGATTCATAAAAAGATCAAAGCACACCGCGGAGTTGACTATGCTGCCCCTCGAGGCACTCCAGTTTACGCGGCTGGTGATGGCAAGGTGATTGCCTCAGGGTACAGCAAGCCCAATGGCAACTATGTATTTGTTCAGCATGGCCAGACCTACACTACTAAGTATCTGCACCTGAACCGCAAGAAAGTGCGCAAAGGACAAACTGTTCGTCAGCGCCAGCTAATTGGAACTGTTGGCTCAACGGGCTATGCCACCGGCCCGCACCTACATTATGAGTTCCTAGTTAATGGTGTGCACCGAAACCCTCGCACGGTGAAACTGCCTCAGTCTCGCCCAATTGCCCAGGCCGAGAAAGTGGCTTTTCTTAAAGCAACTAAATCAAGGCTAACCCAACTTGCAAAATATCAGCAGGCGACTCAACTTGCGTCTGTTCAACACAATAATTCAAGTGCCAATTAATAGTCACTAATGGCTAATTTCTATATCGGCCTGATGTCAGGTACCAGTATTGATAGCGTTGATGCGGTTGTCGCAAGTTTTGAGCAGGGCCAGTTCAAACTTATCGGCCACCTCAGTTATGATATTCCAGACCATTTAAAACAAGCTATCCAGAACCTCTGTCAGCCTGGTATCGATACAGTGCAGCTTTATGCAGAGACAGATCAGCGGCTGGGAGAGCTATTTGCACAGGCCTCACTGGCAATGATGGCTGAACTTGGTATCAGCTCAGATCAGATTCTAGCCATTGGCAGCCATGGACAAACCGTGCGTCACTCGGCACCGGGGCAAGGCGGCATTGCTTTCACTCAACAAATTGGTGACCCCAATACTATTGCTGCACGCACAGGCTGCCCTGTGGTAGCAGACTTTCGCCGTAAAGATATGGCCCTCGGCGGTCATGGCGCGCCACTGGTTCCCGCTTTTCACCAGCAGCTATTTTCAGACTCAGAACAGAATCGGGTGATCGTTAATATTGGCGGCATAGCCAATATCACTGTGCTGCCAGCAAATGGACCATGTGCAGGTTTCGATACTGGCCCCGGCAATCTGCTTGTCGATAGCTGGTGCAAAAAACATTTGGGCAAGGAGTACGACAATAATGGTCAATGGGGTGCTGGTGGCTCCTGTGATACCAATCTGTTAAAACAGCTTAAGAGCCATAGCTTTTTTGCTCTACCCGCGCCTAAAAGCACGGGCAGAGAGACCTTTCATCAACAATGGTTGGAACAACAGCTCAGTCAGCTCCCCCCAATCGATGCGCAAGATATTCAGGCCACTCTGATTCAGTTCACTGCAGAGACCATCGCCGATGAAATTAATAATCTTGGTTTAATGGTTCATGAGCTGTATGTCTGCGGTGGTGGCGCGTTTAACACCGAGTTAATGAATAGGCTAGGTGCAGCTGTCACCGCGACAGTTGCCTCAACGGCGGCGCTTGGGCTAGATCCAAACTGGGTGGAAGCCAGCGCCTTTGCCTGGCTAGCGAGGCAACGCTTGGAGGCTGGCACTGGAAATATTGCGGCTGTTACGGGCGCTGAGCGCGAGACTGTTCTTGGCGGGCTCTACTTACCCTAAAAGTAGCTATAGCGTTCCTGCTCAACCAATCTGGTGACTTCGTCTGGCTCGAAAGGCACTGTGGTCACAAAGGGCAGCAGATTCTTACTATCCAGGCCGTCTGACTGATAGCTAAATTCGCAGACCTTGACATCAATGACCTTCAACGCTGTTAATCGGGCAGCTAGATCAATGATCTTCTTATTAGCCTCGTAGTTATATTTGAAAAATATAGCCACTGGCGGCCCAAAGATAACAAAGGCGGGTGGCTTGTGACTGGACCCTCTTGCTCGTAATAAGCCTCGACACGCAATAATGCTTCAATAATTTCATCGGTTTGCTCAAGGTCGATACGGGCAATCAAGCAGCTCTGGTAATTGCCGTCGGTCGCTATGGGGCTGGCCTGCTCTGTGGGCATGGCATGAACCAGTATTGGCATTGAAAGTAGTGCTAGTATGAAAATCTTTTCATGGGGTAATATCCTTATTAAATCGAGAACGAGGCCCCGCAACCACAAGTAGTGGACGCATTTGGGTTGGTAATAACGAAGCGCGATCCCATCAGCCCCTCTTCATAATCAACCGTCGAACCGGCTAGATACTGAAAGCTTAAAGAGTCTATAAGCACTGTCACGCCGTCTCTCGACACCGGTGTATCGTCTTCAGCCATGGTGTCTTCGAATGAGAAACCGTACTGAAACCCGGAACAGCCGCCGCCGGTGACATACACCCGCAACTTGAGCTCTTCATTGTCTTCTTCAGCTTTGAGGCTCTGTACCTTGGCAACGGCTCGCTCAGTGACGTCCAAAGCCGTTGGTGTGAATGTTTGAATTCCTGACATTTTTACTCCATGTCCTCTGATCAATAGTCTTGGTCAGCTCATTGTGACTAAATTGACTGCTTCTCAACTTTTTTTGTCGTCTCAGCACGCTCTTCATCACGCCCTTCTTTGGGGAAGGCCGTAACATTAGTCTGGGGCTGCTCATGGACAAAGCTACCCACCACCTCTGCTCCGCGCTCGATCTCAATAAGATTGTAATGGATATTGCCCTCCACCACGGCTTTTGCAGCTAATTTGGCCTGCTTGCTGGCATAAATATCACCTTTAACATGACCATTAATGACCACATTGGCAACCCAAATTTCTCCTTGGATAGAACCGCCCTGTAAAATTCTCACCCGAGCATTCTCGTCATCAGACAGAATATTACCGATAACAGTACCCTGAATTTCAAGGTTGCCTTTAAAATTAAGATCCCCCTCAAGATCAGTCCCCTCGGCGATCAATGTAGTCGCTCCCAATGAGAATGGGCTTGAGCTATCACTATCTTTCATACCAAACATCTTTTATTCCTCTATTTCCCAATCGAATTTCTGATCGGATTGGGCTTTATCCATCCAAGTATATCTCAATGTCACTCTCACCTTCTCAGGCTCAAAGCCTTCAGGCAAGTTTAAAATCCCCTGATTGATGGAAAAATACTTAAATTCCAGTTTTAATGGTAGTCGCTGAACCTGCTCATCAAGGTCAGCAAGCGACAGGCTAACTTCTTCTTGACCTTGCCGTCCGATCACCCACATTTGCGCGTACACGCTCAATGTTTTCATCTTAACTGTCTTTTGCCTAGCGACCCAAAGATAGCGTATTCGACCATCCTCAAGGGCGACTAGGTTGAGCCCACTAACAGACAGCCCGTTCGGCTGATTGTTGTCCTGGAGCAGCTCTCGATATAGTTTGAGTTCTTCGTCTCTCTGATAAATCTGCCGCTGCAGGCCAATCATTTCTTGCCGGCTATTTTCTAGCGCCGCCATATCGACTTCGGCACTCAGGGCAACGCGGCTCAACTCTCCAGCTTTTTCGTCTAACTGAGTCTCTAACTCAATATTATTTACTACCAGTCGCGACATTTCAGCAAGCTCCGCATTTGATAGGACGGTGCCCCAGTATTTGCCCAGATACAGAATGCTAACAACAACTACTACCACAATCAGAGCCAGCCAGTATTTCTGCCCGGGGCGATAATTGATGACGATAGGCTTGCCTTCAATCATTAGGGCACCATTCCAGGCATACTCAAACCTGCCGTTTCCGGCAGGCCATACATTAGATTCATGCACTGAATTGCTTGGCCCGAGGCACCTTTGGTCAAATTATCCTCTGCCACTAGCACTACAACCTTATTACCATTGCCAGGACGGTGCACCGCAATGCGGCAATAATTCGACCCTCGAACTGATCTGGTCTCTGGATGACTGCCTGCTGGCAGCACGTCGACAAAGGGCTCATTGGCATAGCATTGCTCAAACAGCACCTGCACATCTAACGATGAATCCGTTAAGTTGGCATACAGGGTTGTATGTATACCGCGATTAATCGGCAGCAAGTGGGGCACAAATGTTAGACCAACACCGGCGCCTGCCATATCAGACAAACCCTGCTCAATCTCAGGCAAGTGTCGATGCCCAGATGCGCCGTAAGCCTTAAAACTATCGCTAACCTCTGGGTGCAAATTGGCAACGCTAGCCTGCCTGCCTGCGCCACTAACACCCGAGGCAGCATTGGCAACCAAATCTGTAGTATCAACACAGCCAGCCTGCAAAAGAGGCATCAACCCCAATTGCACGCTAGTGGGATAGCAGCCGGGGCAGGCGATCAAATCGGCACCTTGAATAGCGCTGCGATTAAATTCTGGCAATCCATAAACTGCGCTGGCCACTAATTCTGCTGCGGTATGAGCCTGGCCATACCATTGCTCCCACAGAGCAATATCTCTAATTCTAAAATCGGCAGATAGGTCAATAACTTTGGTACCCGTGGCTAAAATAGCAGGGACAGTATTCTGGGCAACACCATGGGGTGTAGCAAAAAACACCAGGTCACAGCTCGAAAGGCTTTCAATGTCTGGCTCTGAAAACGTTAGGTCAACAACGCCTCTGAGATTAGGGTATAGCGCTGCCACAGGCACGCCTTTTTCGCTGCGGGAGGTGATCACAGTCACTTTAGCATTGGGGTGCCCGGCCAAAAGGCGCAGTAATTCTGCTCCCGTGTAGCCTGTTCCTCCTACAATACCAACTTTAACCACCTGTATGCCTCGCTTTTAAATATCCAGAATCGATTCGGCCGACTATAATACCCCAAAATCTTTAAACCAGACATTCGAATACGATAAAGAGGCTATATATGTATCAATGGGGGCTAGCGTTTCATATCATCGCAGTGATCTGCTGGTTTGCTGCGCTGTTTTATCTTCCGCGCCTATTTGTCTACCATGCTATGTCGGAAGACTCGATTAGTATCGAGCGATTTAAGCTAATGGAGCGCAAGCTCTACAGAGGGATAGCGAACCCCTCAATGATTGCTACAGTGGTGCTGGGAGTTTGGCTGGTATCAATGGCCCCAGATGCCTACCTGAACCAGACTTGGTTCCAGCTGAAAGCATTTTTGGTAGTGCTGTTAATTGGCTACCACCATATGTGCCTTAGTCATATGAAACAGCTGGCCGAAGACCGCAGTGAAAAAACCCATATTTATTTCCGCTTTTTCAATGAGGTTCCAGTGATATTTTTGCTGGCCATAGTCATTCTGGTGGTTGTACGGCCTTTTTAAGCACTTAGAAGCCAGTGCCAGGAGTATTGAGATACTCTTCTTCAAGTTCAGTATTGGTTCTGCCCAATATTTTATTGCGGTGGGGGAACCGGCCAAACTTTTGAACGACATCCCGATGGCTCTTCGCATAGCGATAAAAGCCTTCGTAAGTACCGTCACTTGGCGCTGGCTCGGTATTAATATTATCGTCGAGCAATTCGGCAAATTTGCGGCAGCAGAGGTCCTGCATCTCGAGATTCTCAGAATGCTCCAGAGGCAGATAAAAAAAGACTCGCTCCGCAGGCTCAAGCTGCAAGTCGACATTTTTTTCAAGGCCTTCCAAGCACCAGCTTAATGCCAGGCTGTCTTGAGCAAATGCCTCTGGCGTATCCCGATACATATTTCTTGAAAATTGATCGAGCACAATAATTGCTGCTAGCCTGCCACTGGCTGTGTGCAGCCATTCTCTGTATTCACCTCTTGCAAGTGCCTGCAATCCATCTGCAAAATCCTCGCGTATTTTCTGATCAACGGCCTGTTGCTTGCTCCACCAGAGCTTTGCTTGGGCCGAAGGGGTGGCCCTATTAATTGTCTGGCCAAACCAAAATTGTAAAACCTGTTGAATATCCATGTTTGCTCCATGCATCTCTAATCCTTGATAGGTCATTTGTGGGCTTGCATAGCTTCCGCCCTGTTAATTAAGGATAATACAGACTTTTGATTCAGCAATATTCGTTTACTTCTCAGGAAAACTTTAATGTCCGATACAGCAACAAATACTAACCCCCGTTCAAAGCAACTTTTCGATGCTGCCCAGCAACATATTCCCGGTGGTGTGAATTCACCGGTTCGGGCTTTTCGCGCTGTGGGTGGCACACCAATATTTTTCGATCATGCCAGCGGTGCCTATATGTTTGATGCCGATGGTAAGCGCTATATCGACTATGTGCTGTCCTGGGGGCCTATGCTGCTTGGTCACGGGCACGAAAACGTGCTGGATGCCATTCGCACCCAGCTAGAAAAAGCCATGACCTTTGGCACCCCCACCGAGTTGGAAATTAAACTGGCGGATAAAATTTGCTCCATCGTTCCCGGTATGGAAATGATTCGCATGGTGAACTCGGGCACTGAGGCCACCATGAGCGCAATCCGATTGGCCCGTGGTTACACCGGTCGAGATAAAATCATTAAATTTGAGGGCTGCTATCACGGCCATTCCGATTCGCTGCTGGTAAAGGCAGGTTCCGGTGCATTGACGCTGGGCGTACCCAGCTCCCCCGGGGTGCCTGATTGTTTGGCAGACCACACAGTAACCCTTTCCTATAATAATATTGACCAAATCAAGCAGGCCTTCGCAGAAATTGGCGATCAGGTTGCCTGTGTAATTGTTGAGCCTGTGGTGGGCAATATGAACTGCGTGCCACCTATCCCCGGATTTTTAGAAGCAATGCGTGAGTGCTGCACCGCCCACGGGGCACTGCTGATTATTGACGAGGTTATGACCGGTTTCCGAATTAGCCAGCAAGGTGCTATCGGCCACTATGGTATTGATGCCGATCTTATTTGTTTGGGCAAGGTGATTGGCGGCGGTATGCCTGTGGGAGCCTTTGGTGGCAAGCGTGAAATTATGCAGCAGATCGCGCCTCTGGGGCCTGTCTATCAGGCCGGTACACTGTCTGGTAATCCCGTCGCTATGGCGGCGGGCTTTGCCACCTTGGAGCTAATTTCCGAACCCGGTTTTTTAGACCCAGTTATTGAGCGCACAGACAGGCTGGTCAAAGGGTTGGTTGAGAGAGCCAAGGCAGCAGGTATTGCAATGACTAGTAATCATGTGGGCACCATGTGGGGCGTTTTCTTTTCTGAAGAAGAAAAGATCATCAACTATGATCAGGTAATGAAATGCGACACTGAACGCTTCGCTAAATTTTTCCACGGCATGTTGCAAGAGGGCGTCTATTTGGCACCAGCGTCTTATGAGGCGGGCTTTATGTCTGCGGCTCATACAGACCAAGATATTGAAGATACATTAAATGCCGCAGAGCGTGTCTTCGCGCGTATTTGATTATGCTGGGCGAGAAGCGATGGGCGATGAGTTTCCCGTTATGGTTTCTTTCGTATTATAGTGTTCGCTAGTAAATCCAATATAAAATTTGGTCACAGGATAAAATGGTGTTGGTAGAATTTGCCTTAGGTGAAAAGTTGCTCTCTGGGAGACACAATGAGTTTTAAAAGTAGTCGCGGCCCCTACCCTTACACGCGCCTGCGGCGCAATCGTGCCAATGACTTTTCACGGCGATTGACCAGTGAAACCAGCCTTTCTGCCAATGATTTCATTCTGCCGATATTTGTTATTGAGGGCACTGGGCAGTCAGAAGCAGTGGCCTCCATGCCCGGCGTTAATCGCCTTTCAATAGACTTACTAGTGGCTGAAGCTCAGGAAATTGCCGCTCTGGGCATCCCCGCTATTGCGCTTTTCCCTGTGGTTGACCAGGACAAAAAATCCAACCTTGCCGAAGAGGCATACAACCCAGAGGGTTTAGCCCAAAGGGCTGTGCGCGCCCTGAAACAAGCGGTACCAGAGCTGGGTGTGATTACCGACGTTGCGCTGGACCCATTTACCAGCCATGGCCAAGACGGCATTATCGATGAAAACAGCGGCTATGTGCTGAATGATATTACCAACGAAACTTTAGTTAAGCAGGCGCTATCCCATGCCCAAGCGGGTGCAGATATTGTTGCTCCCTCAGATATGATGGACGGTCGTATCGGCGATATTCGTGAAGAGATTGAAGATCAGGGGTTTGTTAATACTCAAATTATGGCCTACTCCGCCAAATATGCCTCGTCCTACTATGGTCCCTTCAGAGATGCCGTAGGTTCGGCAGGCAACATTGAAGGGGGCGATAAAAAGACCTACCAGATGGACCCAGCTAATGCCGACGAAGCTCTGCACGAATGTGCCCTGGATCTGGATGAGGGGGCCGATATGATTATGGTCAAGCCCGGTATGCCCTATCTCGATGTCGTGCGCAGAGTTAAGGATGAACTCAAGGCACCTACCTTCGCTTATCAGGTTAGTGGCGAATACGCGATGCACTGCGCTGCTTTTGACAATGGCTGGCTCAACCGCGAGCAGGTAATTATTGAGTCTCTAATGGCCTTTAAGCGCGCTGGCGCCGACGGCATTTTGACCTACTTTGCTAAAGAAGCGGCACAGATATTAGCCAACATGGATAAACCCTAGTCTTGCGCCTCGATAAGTATATTAGCAATGCCACAGATTTATCTCGCACCGATGCTAAACGCCTGATTAAGAATGGCGAGGTAACTATTGATGATGAGGCAGCCAGTAACCCCGCCCAGAAAATTAGTGATGATCAAATTGTGGCAATTGAGGGCTCGACCATCAATATGGCTCAGAGCCGCTATTTTATGATGAATAAACCCGCTGGCGTCGTGTCTGTCACCAAAGATCACAACAACCCCACCGCCATCGGTTTGATGTATGAGCACCGGAGTGAAGAACTTCAGATTGCCGGGCGCCTTGATATAGATACCACGGGGCTGCTATTGATTACCGACAACGGCCAATGGAATCATCGCCTCACTTCACCACGCTCAGACTGCGCAAAGATATATGAAGTGGGTCTGGCAGAGCCTGTAGGTGCTAACTATCAAGCCGCTCTGGCTGAAGGTGTGATGCTGGAGAATGAAAAACACCGCTGCATGCCCGCCCATATGAATCAGATTGACGAGCACCATCTCACCCTGAGTATTGCCGAAGGGAAATACCACCAGGTTAAGCGCATGTTCGCAGCACTTGGCAATCATGTTGTCAGTCTGCATCGCTTTCAGGTAGGAGATATTGTGCTGGATACGAATCTTGAGCCCGGTGAATATCGCGCGCTCACCGATATTGAAGTCACCTCGATACAATGAATACTCAGGCTGATTTAAACAGCTTTGTCAGTGATAAAAGCGCTGCTCTATTGCTACAGAAACTAGGCAGCTTGCAGGGCAACTGCCTTGTGGTCGCCGATGAAAATTGGGCTCAGGCTCATTGGGGCAATATTGCCAACCCTAAGTGCACTATTACTGTTGTCAGCAACCGCTACGATATTGCCAGCAGCGCAAGCGCCACAGGGCTCGACTGCCAGTTTAATGACTTTGATTTTTCTGCACTTGCAGACCATAGCTTTGATGCCCTGTTGTATCGGGTATCTAAAGAACGGGCCAGCAGTCACCATATTATTAATCAGGCGGGGGCATTGCTAAAGCCGGGCGGTCGTTTATTGCTAAGTGGCGAAAAGAATGAAGGCGTAAAAACCTACGTTAAGCAGGCCTGTGCGCGGTTTGGTGCTCGCACTAATTCTGAGAAACATGGCACCTGCTACCAGGCCTCGGTGCAGGTGCACGAGCTTAGCCCCAACCCTCTAGATGATAAAAACTATCCAACCCTGAGATTAATCCAACCTAGTGCAGGGCAAAAGTTTTACAGCAAGCCCGGTATTTTTGGCTGGGATAAAGTGGATCGTGGCAGTGAGTTTTTAATCAAGTATCTGCCGCAATTTATTGATAGCTATGACCACAGGCCACAATCTCTATTGGATCTGGGCTGTGGTTATGGCTACCTTTCATGCGCAGCTAGCAAACTACGTTTTAACCAGATAACAGCAACAGATAATAATGCCGCGGCCTTAGCGGCGGCAGAGAAAAACCTGTCTGGGCTCAAAGATATTAATTACTCGATTGTGGCTGCAGATGCTGGCGACCGAGTAGAGGGCCGCTTTGATGCCCTGCTCTGCAACCCCCCCTTTCATCAAGGCTTTTCTGTTGACGGGACACTGGGCAGCAAATTCCTTAATGGCGCCAAAAGATTACTTGCACCTGCTGGTCGCGCCCTATTTGTGGTCAATACATTTATTCCCTTAGAACACAGAGCCAAGCAGCATTTTGACCATGTCGAAGTCATGGCTAACTATGGCTCCTTTAAGCTTATCGCGCTGGGTAATGGCCGGTGAAGACGCCAAAACGATTACTGCCCCTTATTGAGGACGGGCTGATTGATGAGGTTATCGGCCAGCTAATGAGTGGTAAAGAAGCCACGGTCTACACCGTGCGCTGCGGCTCAGAGGTGCGCTGCGCCAAGGTTTATAAAGAGGCGGCCAAGCGCAGTTTTAAAAAGGCTACCCAGTATCAAGAGGGGCGCAAAGTACGCAATAGCCGCCGCGCTCGGGCGATGGAAAAAGGCTCCAAGTATGGCCGCAAGCAGCAGGAAGAAACCTGGCAAAACGCTGAGGTAGATGCGCTTTATCTGCTGGCCAATGCTGGCGTTCGCGTCCCAAAACCCTACGGCTGTTTTGATGGGGTGCTACTGATGGAATTAGTTACCGACGACAGTGGCGCAGTGGCATCAAGGCTGGGAGATGTGTCTATGAGTGCCGAGCAGGCATTGGAAGACCATGCCATGGTTATGCATTATGTTGTGTTGATGCTCTGCGCCGGTATTGTTCACGGAGACCTGTCTGAGTTTAATGTTTTGGTTGATGACTATGGCCCAGTGATAATCGACCTGCCCCAGGCTGTTGATGCCTCTGCGAATAATCATGCTGAAGCCATGCTTGAGCGGGATGTGAATAATATGACTCAGTATTATGGCCAGTTTGCACCAGAGCTACTGGGCTCCAGATACGCTAAAGAAATTTGGGCGCTGTATGAAGATGGCGCGCTAAAACCCGGCATTGAATTAACCGGTAATTTTGCCGACCCTGAGGATGCCTCTGATGTGGATGGCGTGCTTGAAGAAATCAAAGCCGTGCTTTTCGAAGAACAAAAACGTCAGGAGCGCCTGGCAGAAAACAATGAGCTAGAATAGAAAATTAAACAATAGAATGCCCCGGGACTAGCAGAGCAGAGCGGGCCCACTACAGCCCCATGGCAATTTTAATCAACTGATTCTTAATCGGGCTGATCTCATTCAGAGTCGACATCCCCAAGTTGCGTAACAAACGCACCGCTGGTGGGTCAGCAGCAAAGAGTCGTTTAAACCCTTCCATTGCAGCCATAGTCGCTAAATTCTCTGGTTTGCGGCGACGCTGATAGCGTTTCAATATACTCAGATCACCCAGGTCAATATCTCGCTCGACGGCCCGCGCAATTTCTTCAGCCAAGACGTCAATATCAGAAAAACCTAAATTCGCTCCCTGACCGGCGAGCGGGTGAATGCTGTGAGCTGCATCACCAACTAATACCACACGGGGAATCACATAATCTTTGGCGTGGCGCTGGCGCAGAGGAATTGAAAAACGCTGCTCCACCTCTACAACCTGTCCCAAACAATGCTCACTAGCGCGAGATAATTCAGCGCAAAACTGTTGGTCATCGAGCGCCACTAAACCCTCAGCCAGCTCGATTTTCTGAGACCAAACAATCGAGCAATGATGCTGGTCACCCTGATTGTTTAGCGGTAGAAGCGCCAGAGGCCCTGTGGGCATAAACCGCTGCCAAGCCGTTTGTTGGTTTGGCTGCTCAGTTCTGATGGTGGTTACTATCGCCTGATGCCCGTACTCCCATTCCACAGTTTCAAAATTAAAGTGCTTGCGAATAGCCGAGTTTGCGCCGTCAGCAGCCACCAATAAATCGCCAAAAAGATGAGTGCCGTCTTGTAACTCAATACTTATGCCTTGGTCAGTATTCCCATAATCGGCAATCAGTGAAGGGCAAAACATATCAACACTATCTGCTTCTGCAATCTCGGTCAGCAGAGCCTCTACCAGCGCAGAATTTTCGACTATATGCCCAAGACAGGGCTGGTGAATATCATGGCAATCAAATTGAATTCTTCCAGTGCCCTCGGCATCCCAGACTTCCATAGCTAGATAGGGGCTTACACGCTTGGCTGCTGTTGCGTCCCAAACGCCACAGCGCTCCATTAGCTGGCGGGATTTTTCTGTTAATGCAGCAACTCGAGGGTCAAACCGCTCTGTGTCAAATTCTGGTGCTGGCCGAGCTTCTACCAGGGCTATTTTTAACGGCCCCGATTGATAGTCGCGACTCTGCTTCGCCAATAAACAGGCCATGGCCGCACCGATCATACCGGCGCCCACCACAATAACATCGTATTGGTTGCTTGATTTTCTACCCATTGCCAAGCCCTTTATTACCAGCTTCGCGAGTGGCCATGCCCATACCAAAACGGGCAAAGCCCCTGCGCAGTGAGGGGATTAAATCCATAGCCAACAGGCCAGAGTTGCGCCCAAGAGCGGCAGCAGATGCAGAAAGACCGAATAGCTTGGGCAAGCTGTCACTGAAGAGAACTGTGTTGCGTTGATCAGCCGCCTGCTGTTGCTGATAACTTTGCAACAAGGTTAATTCGCCTACAGATTCAGTAGCACTAGCTAAACTATCGGCCAGGGTTGCCGCATCTCTCAATGAGAGGTTAAAGCCCTGCCCTGCCACTGGGTGCAAGCTGTGGGCCGCATTGCCCATTACTACAAGATTGCGACGCACCTGCTCGCTAGATTTCGTTAATGCTAGCCCGAAGGAAACCCGTTCACCCACCTGCTGAAACTGTCCCAACCTATGGCCAAAGCGCGCTTGCAATTGATCGAGAAAAGTTCGCTCATCAGCCACCATTAACGACGCTGCTATATCCGAAGGCTGAGTCCAGACCAAGGCACTGCGAGGGCGCCCTTTAAAATCAGTTAGAGGTAACAAAGCCATGGGCCCTTGGTCGGTAAAACGTTCATAGGCAACACCATTATGGGGTTTCTCAATACTGATATTGGCGATGATGCCCGTTTGCCCATAGGCGATAGATTCAGATTGGATACCCAGTTTCTTTGCTGTGCTGGACCCCGCTCCATCGGCAATCACCACAAGCTTTGCATCTATCATTTGCTTGTTTTTGTCTATCTGCTGAATGCCCAATTGCATGCCATCCGCAAGTGCCACTATGGTTTCTACACTGGCAGAACCAAGCACGTCGATATCGGCTTGCCCAAGCTGGCTCAGCAAAACCGAACCAAGCCACCGATTTTCAACCACATAACCCAGCGCCTCGACCTGTGCTTCCTCAGCATGAATCCGAGTGAGACCAATATGACCACGATCACTGACATGGATCTGCTCAATGGGAGCGAGGTGCTTTTTAAGCTGCGGCCAAACCCCAATAGACTGATAGATATTACGGCTACTCCAAGACAAAGCAGTAGAACGGGCATCAAAGCTTGAACTATAGGCACCCAGCGTAGGTTTGTCCGCTGAGTCTTCGCATGACATTGCTTGGGCTTCTATTATCAGTATATTCCACTGCTTTTGAGCATTGAGTAGCAGAGCCAAACTAATACCCACCATGCCGCCACCGACAATTACGATGTCGTAAGCGGGGTTTTTCTTGGTATCAACTGTGGGCATCTTTTCGGTTAACCCGCCATTAATAATTCAATTTGATCCCGCGCCTTGGGTACCCCTGAGGTCAGGTCCTCATTACCAGCCTTGGTCACCAACACATCATCTTCAATACGCACGGCAATACCGCGCCATTTTTTATCGACTTTGGTATTGTCTGGAGAAATATAAATACCGGGCTCGACCGTCACCACCATCCCAGGTTCGTAGACACGCCAATGGTTGTCGATTTTGTAGTCACCCACATCATGCACATCCATGCCCAACCAGTGCCCAGCGTTGTGCATATAAAAATCTCGGTGTGCGTCCTGCTCAATAAGCTCGTCTACATCACCTTTGAGAATCTTCAAATCCACCAGACCCTGAGTTATCACTCGTACCGTGGCTTCATTGGCAAGATGGTACTCCAGGCCCGGTGCAATAAGTTCTATGGCCGCTTCCTGGGCCGCTAACACAATGTCATAAATCGCCGCCTGCTGAGCGGTAAACACACCATTCACTGGAAAGGTTCTGGTGATATCGGCAGCATAATTCTGATATTCACAGCCCGCATCAATTAGCACCATGTCGCCGGACTTTAGCTTGTCGCGGTTTTCAATATAGTGCAGTACACAGCCATTTTTGCCGCCGCCAACAATACTTGTATAGGCGGGGCCCGCAGCACCAGAGGCCATAAATTCATGCTCGATTTCCGCCTGCAGTTGATATTCAAACAACCCAGATTTACTGATTTGCATGGCGCGACAATGAGCTCTGGCAGATATTTCACCCGCCTTTCGCATCAGTTTTATTTCAGCGGACGATTTAATCAGACGCATTTCATTAATTAAATGATCAAGGTCAACAAACTCTCCCGGGGGATGGGCATCACTACCCCGCCTCTCACGGACATCGTTCACCCAAACCATCAGGTGCTTATCAAATTCTACATCCTTACCAATGGCGTAGTAGACTCTGTCTTTGCCTTCCAGCAAGCCAGGCAAAATATCGTCTATATCATCAATGGGAAATGCGTCATCGGCAGCGAAGTTTTCAACCACACCTGCAGGGCCCTCTCGATAACCATCCCATGTCTCCCGTAACGGGTCTTTGTCACGACAGAAAAATACTACCTCCCCCTGCTCGCGGCCAGGAATCAGCAACATCACCGACTCAGGCTCTGGAAAGCCTGAAAGATAGCTGAGGTTTGTGCACTGCTTGTAGGGAAAATGGGTATCGTTCGAGCGAATCTTTTCTGGCGCAGCGGCAATCACGGCAATACTGTTAGCCTGCATCATCGCCATAATATTTTTGCGCCGCGAGGCATATTCTTTTTTCGAAATCATGGGACGATCCTCTGCGCAGCAGCTTTAATGAATAGTTGGCTCTGCGTCAGTATCCAGCTCAGGATGTAAATCAGAGAACACTAGCTGTACGGCAATGCGGATATATTCGACCAATTCAGCATAGTCTCGCTCACCATCATCATCCGACTCAAAATCGACTGAGATTTGACCAATGGCGGCAAGGTCTTCAAGCGCCTCTTTGCCATCAACGGATACTTCGAACTCTGCACCCATACCATCGCCAAGGCCAGAAATGTAATTGCTGCACCAGTCACCCACTGCAACGAGTCGCTCGGTTAAGGGCAGCTCATCATCGGGTAACAAAGGTTGGAAAAGAAAAGTTAAGTCTTGCAGATTGCTTAATGAGGACTCATAGAATTCCTCAAGGGCATTATCAGCGGCATCAGTCTGGTCCTCCGCGAGGGCTAGCCATTTTGTCGACGCCTCAATCAGCTGTTGCATATCCACTGCACCGCAGCATAATCGGCCACAGAGAAAGCCGTGAAAACCGGATGGATTAGCATTAATTTTTAGCGTGTAGAAAAGATCTTCGAGCTGTTCGAATGTCACATTATCACCTCAGAAATTTATCTCGTATCCTAACATCCTTAATAGAGTGCTGCATCTCGGATTACTCTTGTTAAAGGGGAATTTGAAATGGCCCCGATCTTGTAATTGACCAGGCCTCGGACAATGCCTATAGTTACTCCGAGATACCTCATTCTAATTGATTAAAACCTTACCTCATGACTGATTCAGATAAGTTTGAAGAAAAGCTGGACCGCCTGATTGAGCTTTGCCAGCAACTTAAGCGAGAGAATCAAGCGCTGCGCGAACGCGAAGCGGGGCTGGTGGGTGAGCGCAGCCAATTGATAGAAAAAAATGAGATGGCGCGACAAAAGATTGAGACCATGATTAACCGTTTGCGCAATCTCAGCGCGGAGCAGTAACCATGGCGGCTATTTCCCTTAAAATTAATATTCTCGATAAAGAATATCAGGTCAACTGTAAGCCAGAAGAGCGCGAGGCACTGGAGTATTCGGCCCAGCTGCTCAATGAAAAAATGGATGAAATTCGTCAGGGCTCGCATATTATTGGCCTTGAGCGCATAGCAGTTATGGCGGCCCTCAACTTGGCCCATGATTTAATCCGCAGCCAAGATTCTGTTAAACAGGATGCCGGCGCGGCAAATATGCTGCAATCAATGGATTTAAAACTGGATTCTGTTCTCTCTGATCTCACTAAATCCCAGTAATTTTGCCAAGTTACAGGGCTTTTTTGAATTAGCCTCTGCTATAATGCTCCGACCTGGGGTGTTTGCCAGCCAAGAAGTCCCTGAGCCGATAATTAATACCCGGCCGTTCTCCGTCAACAATGTTGTGCACTTCCGTGCGTCGGAAAGCCTGATTTGTTGCGAGGATAGCCACCTTGAACTCTTCGGTTCAAGGCCACGTTGGCAGCGGCACTCTGGGGTTTTATGACAACTGGCTCGAAACCATGATATCTGGTGATACTCGACAGCAATTCCGCGCCAAACGACGCGCGCTCACAGTAGA
>JAQXBF010000009.1 GCA_029252555.1 Porticoccaceae bacterium | reverse complement strand
CCTTTAGTCATGCTTGAAGCAAAGTCGTCCCATGGGTTGGTGAAGCACTGCTTGATACCCAGAGAGATACGACGACGTTCTTCGTCGATGTCCAGTACCATAACTTCAACTTCCTGACCTAGGTCAACGATCTTGGATGGATGAACATTTTTGTTAGTCCAATCCATTTCAGACACGTGTACCAGGCCTTCAACACCGTCTTCCAACTCAGCAAAACAACCGTAGTCGGTGAGGTTGGTGATCTTGGCTTTGCAACGTGCGCCTTCTGGGTAACGACCTTTGATGTCGCCCCAAGGATCTTCGCCCATCTGCTTCATGCCCAGTGATACGCGGTTGCGCTCACGGTCAAACTTCAGCACTTTAACGTCAATCTCGTCGCCCACATTGATCATCTCGGATGGGTGCTTGATGCGCTTCCAAGACATATCAGTGATGTGCAGTAGGCCATCAATACCACCCAGATCAACGAACGCACCGTAATCGGTTAGGTTCTTGATCACACCTTTCAGTGAAGCGCCTTCTTCAAGGTTGGCCAGCAACTCGTCACGCTCTGCAGAGTTTGCACTCTCCATAACGGCACGGCGGCTAACAACAACATTGTTGCGCTTGGGGTCTAGCTTTATCACTTTAAAATCTAGTTCGATGTTTTCAAGGTGTGTAATTTCGCGCAGTGGGCGAACATCCACCAGTGAACCTGGCAGGAACGCGCGCAAGCCACGAACATCAACAGTGAAACCACCTTTAACCTTACCGGAGATAACGCCTGTAACCACTTCGTCAGCCACATGAGCTGCTTCAAGTTCGATCCAGGACTCTGCACGGCGGGCTTTTTCACGAGATAGGCGAGTGGCACCGAAACCGTCTTCTACGGCTTCCAGAGCTACCTGAACTTCGTCACCAACAGCAACTTCAAGTTCGCCTTTATCGTTGTAAAATTGATCGGCGGGAATAACGCCTTCGGACTTTAGTCCAGCGTGAACTGTCACCCAATCTTTATCGACATCGATAATTACGCCAGTAATGATGGCGCCAGGGTTCATTTCTACGGTTTTTAAACTTTCTTCAAATAGGTCTGCGAAATTTTCGCTCATGGGAAATGCCTAAGTGTTGACAGAGAACCAGCATGAGCTGTTCTCTTTTTTCCGCGTGGCCAGTTTACGCGGGTCAGTTAAAATAAAGGCCTACAACAATGTTAGCTGGCAATTGTTGCAAAGCCCGATATTGAACATCCTTTACTGATCGATAACCCGCGCTAAACCTTTTACGTAAACCAAGTTTAGCACTGTATCCATCACTTCTTGAATCGATAGCTCCGAGGTGTCTAGCTCTATTGCATCCGCAGCGGGAATTAATGGAGAAGCATCTCGACTCAAATCTCGTTCATCTCTAGAGCGTACCTGCTCTATGAGGGCGCGCAGACTAACATTTTCACCTTTATCTAGCAACTCTTTGTAGCGCCTCTGGGCGCGCTCTTCGATGCTGGCGGTCAGGTAAATTTTTAGGGGCGCTCTAGGGAAAACAACGGTGCCCATATCTCGCCCATCGGCAATCAGGCCAGGCTCTTTGGCAAACAGGCGCTGGCGTTGCAACAATGCCCCACGCACGCCTGTGTGGGCGGCCACCTGAGAGGCCAATGCACCGGTGTTTTCGGTACGCAATTCTAAGCTGACATCCTCGCCCTCTAACAGCACAACTAGGCTGCCATCACTAGCATTCCGAAAGTCGATATCCATATGCGCAGCCAAGTTACTAAGGGCTTGATTATTATCGGTGCTCACACTATGGCGCACAGCGGCAAGCCCCAGCAGGCGATATAGCGCGCCGCTGTCGAGGTAATGAAACCCGAGCTTGTTGGCCAAGCCACGGCTGACCGTGCCTTTGCCGGCACCGCTGGGCCCATCTACTGCGATGATTGTTTCCATGGTTATGCCTTTTTAGAGCCTATGATTAACTCGCTCTTTACGACTCTGTTAGCGCGAGTTTTATCCCTACCTGCTGGGCCAAGCCCACAAAGTTGGGGAAAGATGTCGCCACATTATTGGCTTCATGTACCAGAATATCGCCACTGGCGCGCAGTGCCGCTATGGTAAAAGCCATGGCAATACGGTGGTCATCATGGCTCTGAACTTCACCAGAGCCAATTTGGCCACCAACAATGCGAATGCCATCGGCGGTGGGCTGGGCGTCAATACTCAGAGTGGCCAGGCCATCGGCCATACTTCGGATACGGTCGCTCTCTTTTACCCGCAGCTCTTCGGCGCCAGTTAATACTGTTACGCCGTCGGCACAGGCCGCAGCAACAAACAGTACTGGGAATTCGTCGATGGCCAGTGGTATCTGATCTTCGGGAATATTAATGCCTTTTAGCGGCGCGTAGCGCACTCGAATATCAGCGACCGGTTCGCCGCCCACTTCAATTTCATTGGACAGCTCTATGCTGGTGCCCATCTGGCGCAGAATATTAATAACGCCGACGCGAGTGGGGTTTACGCCCACATGGCGCAGCGTAATATCGGACCCGCGCACTATGGCTGCGGCGACCATAAAGAACGCCGCTGAAGAAATATCAGCGGGCACGTCAATGCGATTGGCGGTTAGGCTGCCACCACCACTGAGAGAGGCTTTGCTGCCCTCTGTGGTTACCTGATACCCAAACCCGCGCAGCATGCGTTCGGTGTGGTCTCGGGTTGGTGCCGGCTCAACCACTGAGGTTTGGCCGTCGGTGTAAAGCCCAGCTAGCAGCACACAGGATTTTACCTGAGCACTGGCCATGGGCATTTTGTAATTAATCGGCACAAGGCTCTGACCACCTTTAATTTTTAAGGGTGGCCTGCCCCCTTCCGCTGTTTCTATCAGGGCGCCCATTTCCCGCAAGGGGTCCGCCACTCGGCTCATGGGCCGCCCAGAAAGTGACGCGTCACCAGTAAGCTCTGTATCAAAGCTCTGGCCTGCCAGCAGCCCACTAAGCAGGCGAATTGAGGTGCCAGAGTTGCCTAAATAAAGGGGTTTACTGGGTGCTTTAAGACCGTGTAAACCCACCCCATGAATCACTACGCGCCCCTGATCTGGCCCTTCAATCTGCACCCCCATATCGCGAAATGACTGCAGGGTGGCAAGGCTGTCTTCGCCTTCTAGAAATCCGGTAACTTCGGTCAACCCTTCGGCCAATGAACCCAGCATAATCGAGCGGTGCGACATGGATTTATCGCCGGGGACACGCAGATCACCCTGAGCATTGCCGCCGGGTGATATCAGGTAGTTAATTGTTTTTTCTGTCATGGGGCTTTGTATTCCAGTTTGTAAGGCCTTGCTTTCTAGTATTTTTCCAAAGTGATTGCGGGCATCCCGGGCACGGGTAAAGGTGGCCATTAAGTAGTCTTGGTCACCAGCGTCTATGGCACTGCGCATCTCTTTAAAGTTATCCATTACCTGATCCAGAATGGTCAGAATGGCTTCGCGGTTGGCCAGTGCTATATCCCGCCACATCACCGGATCGCTGGCGGCGATGCGGGTAAAGTCACGGAAACCACCGGCGGCATAGCGGAAAATTTCGCTGTTATCGCCCATGCTCGCCAGTGTGTCGACCAATGAGTAAGCCAGAAAATGGGGCAGATGGCTGGTGGCGGCGAGAATTTCATCATGCTCCTGCACATCCATGGTCGAGACAATAGCACCAGTGGCTGCCCACAGATCAGAGACCAATTTAAAGTGCTCTGCCCCTGTCTTTTTGTTGGGAGTCAGAATAATCCGATGTTCCACAAACAGTTCGCTGTTGGCCGCGGTGACACCACTCTTTTCGGAACCGGCGATCGGGTGCCCTGGCACTAACTGCGCTGGCATTCCAGAGTAAATGGCTTCTGCGGCCTCAACCACTGAGCTTTTAACACTGGCTACATCGGTAATGCTGACGTCGGCAGAGAGTAGTTCAAAACAGTCTTGAAGAACGGCGGGCACCGTTAATGTCGGGACCCCTATTACCACCAGGTCTCCAGCACCTAGTTCGGAAGCAATGGCTGCTAGGCTAGGTTCAGCACGGTCTACAACGCCCATTTGCAGGGCTATTTCAAGGGTAGACTCACGCCTTGAGATACCAACCACCTGTTGCGCCAAACCATGCTTGCGCGCAACAGCGGCCAGACTTGAGCCTATAAGGCCTAGCCCGATAACCACTAGGCGGTTAATCATCGGCTTGGTAGCTGTTGGCATTCTGTCGATATGAGACACCAGATTATTTAGTTTAGCCGCATAGCCAGCGCGATTTATAGCACGGCGCGGGGGTACGAGCCTAAGATTTTAAGTTCAGCAACGGAGGTGCCCAACTCTTCCAGTACGTCGGCAACTGGCTTGTCCTCCAAATGGCCAACCAGGTCAATAAAGAACACATAGGACCATTTGCTATTGCGCGAGGGTCGTGATTCCAGGCGAGTCATATCCACATTGTGGCAACGGAATGGCTCGAGCAAATCATGCAGCGCGCCGGGCTTATTGTGCACGGAGACCACAACGGACGTTCGGTCATCGCCACTGCGGGGCACCGGCTCGCGGCCGATAATCAGAAATCTGGTGGAGTTGTCGGGGCGATCTTCAATTTTCTCCCACATCTTTTCCAAACTGTAGAGTTCACAGGCCATATCACCGGCAATAGCCGCTGAGTTCCACTCTCCCTGCACTCGCTTAGCTGCTTCGGCATTACTGCTTACCGCAACGCGCTCGATATTGGGGTAGTTGGAGTTTAACCACTGGCGACATTGGGCCAGTGACTGGGCGTGGGAATACACTCGCGTCACACTGTTTTTGTTGGTGTTGGGGCCGATCATAAAATGCTGGTGAATGCGCAACTCAACTTCACCGCAAATCTTTAATGATGAGTCCATAAAGCTATCGAGGGTGTGGCTAATCACGCCCTCTGTGCTATTTTCAACAGGCACCACGCCGTAGTTGCAGGAACCGGCCAGCACTTCGCGGAAGACCTCGTCGATGGCCGACTGAGGAACACTAATTGCTGAGTCACCAAAATGCTTGAGCGCGGCTTCTTGAGTAAAGGTGCCCTCGGGCCCCAAAAAGGCGACCTTAACGGGCTGCTCTAGCGCTAAACAGGCAGACATAATTTGGCGAAACAAACGAGCCATCTCTTCGTTATCTAGGGGGCCTGAGTTTTTATCCATGATATGGCGCAACACCTGAGCTTCGCGCTCGGGCTTATAGTAGGCCTCGTCGCCCTGCCTTTTTTTAACTTCGGCAACTTGCTGGGCGCAACGGGCGCGATCGCTAATGGCCTGCATAATTTGCAGGTCGAGTGCATCAATTTCATCTCTTAGCGCCAGTAAGGGGTTTTCTTCGGGCATAATTCGGCTCTTATTCTTCGGTAGTGGCTTCGGTGCTGTTGCCGCCGCCTTCAGTAGCTTCATCCCCTTCAATAAAATCATCTTCCTCTGGTTCGGCAATTCGCGCCAGACTCACCAGATTTTCATTTTCTTTCAGGCGGATAATGCGCACACCCTGGGTGTTGCGGCCAACCACTGACACCTCGTCACCCCTGGTACGAACCATGGTGCCCTGGTCAGAGATCAGCATAATCTCATCGCCAGCAAATAGTTGTGTCGCACCTACTAGCGGCCCATTACGCTCACTGGCTTGAATGGCAATCATGCCTTTACCACCGCGACCCTTGGTGGGGAATTCTTCAACTTTGGTACGCTTGCCATAGCCATTCTCGCAAACAGTGAGCAGGAAGCCATCTTCTTCAGGTATCACCATCGAAATAACTCTGTGTTCATCTGGCAGGCGCATACCGCGCACACCTTTAGACACTCGACCCATGGCGCGGGCATCGGTGCTGGCAAAGCGCACAGCCTTGCCCTCTGAACTCAGCAGCATGACATCGCTGGTATCGTCGATAATGGCGGTGCCCACTAACTGGTCACCCTCAACCAAATCAACGGCGCGCAAACCTACACTGCGAGGACGGGAGTACTGGTCGAGGCTGGTCTTTTTAACGGTGCCGTTGGCAGTGGCCATAATCACAAACTTGTCTTCGCTGTACTCTTCTACCGGCAGAATCGAGCTTATGCGCTCGCCCTCATCCAATGGCAACAGATTAACCACGGGGCGACCACGGGAATTGCGGCCCGCCACAGGAATCTGATAAACCTTGAGCCAGTAAACCTTGCCCAGATTGGTAAAGCACAAAATGGTAGCGTGGGTGCTGGCAACTAACAGATGCTCAACAAAGTCTTCGTCTTTAACCGCTGTCGCTGACTTGCCCATACCGCCGCGGCGCTGAGCCTGATAGTCGGACAGGGGCTGGGTCTTAGCATAACCACCATGGGAGATGGTGACTACGCGATCTTCTTCTGTAATCAGGTCTTCAACAGTGAGGTCGTGCTGGGATTCAATAATCTGGCTGCGCCGCTCGTCGCCAAACTCTTCCACTACCGTTTCTAACTCTTCGCGGATCACTGTCATCAGTCGGTTTAGGTCGCCGAGAATATCCTGATAGTCAGTAATCTCCTCAAGTTTGACGGCAAACTCTTCGATAATCTTGTCATGCTCCATGCCAGTTAGGCGATGCAGACGCAACTCAAGAATATCTTTGGCCTGCTCTGGCGATAAATAGTATTTGCCATCACGCATACCAAACTGCTCTTCCAGCCATTCAGGCCTAGTTGCGTCTGGGCCTGCACGCTCTAGCATGGCGACCACAGAACCCGGGCTCCAGCCTTGGGCAATCAATGCCTCTCGGGCATCTGCCGGAGTCGAGGATTCCTTGATCAGCTTGATAATTTTGTCGATATTGGCCAGCGCAATCGCAAAGCCTTCCAATGTATGAGCCCTTTCGCTAGCTTTGCGCAGCAGATAAATAGTTCTGCGTGTGACGACCTCACGGCGATGACGAACAAAGGCTTCGAGCATCTCTTTAAGGTTTAGAATCTTCGGCTGGCCATCTACCAGCGCCACTACGTTTATACCGAAGACATTCTGCAACTGAGTCTGAGCATAGAGGTTGTTAAGTACCACCTCACCCACCTCACCGCGTTTCAGCTCGATAACCACACGCAGGCCGTCTTTATCTGACTCGTCGCGCAGCTCCGAGATACCCTCAATTTTTTTCTCTTTCACCAGCTCGGCAATACGCTCAATCAGGCGCGCCTTGTTTAGCTGATAGGGAATCTCGGTGATGATAATAGTTTCGCGCTTGGTCTTTTCATCAATTTCGATATCTGCAACGGCGCGCATATAGATGCGCCCGCGGCCCGTGCGATAGGCCTGAATAATGCCCGCTTTACCATTGATAATTGCCCCGGTAGGGAAATCTGGGCCTGGAATATATTCCATCAGTTCGTCAATGGTAATGTCGGCGTTATCAATCAGAGCCAGACAGCCTTTAACCACTTCGGTCAAATTATGGGGTGGAATATTGGTGGCCATACCCACGGCGATACCCGAGGAGCCATTAACCAGCAAATTAGGGATGCGCGTTGGCATCACCATTGGTATCTGTTCGGTCTCATCGTAGTTAGGAACAAAGTCAACCGTGTCTTTCTCTAAATCCTGAAGCAGCGCATGGGCTATCTTGGTCATACGGATTTCGGTATAACGCATTGCTGCAGCAGAGTCGCCGTCAATAGAACCGAAGTTACCCTGGCCATCGACCAGCATATAGCGCAAAGAAAACGGCTGAGCCATTCGAACAATGGTCTCGTAGACTGCAGAGTCACCATGTGGGTGGTATTTACCAATAACATCACCCACCACACGGGCAGATTTCTTGTAGGCTTTGTTCCAGTCGTTATTCAGTTCACTCATGGCGAAAAGCACTCGCCTGTGTACTGGTTTTAAGCCGTCACGGACATCGGGCAGGGCCCTGCCGACGATCACACTCATGGCGTAGTCAAGGTAGGACTGTTTGAGCTCGTCCTCGATATTGACCGGAACAATTTCCTTCGCTAAATCACCCATTATTTATCATTATTCCCTGATTTTATTGTGCTTTTGCTGCTACTTTTTCTGCGACTTGGCAACTCTCATTTGGTGCTTAAATAGAGAGTCAGTGGAGAGCCAAAAGGACCTGTTTACAATGCCCAGAGACTACCCGTTTCAAGAGGCAAATTTTAGCATAGATAGACAGGGGTTTTCTCGCTTTTATTGCCCCTAAAACGCCTATATAACTTAAACCGCAGAAAAAACTCGGTATACTCCGAAACCTGACTCGGGAGTGAACATGCAAGCCTCAAAAATAGACTTATTAATCCATTGCAAATGGATAATTCCAATCGTTCCAGAGAACCAAATATTAGAAAATTGCAGCCTGGCAGTTGACGGGGAAAAAATTATTGGTATTTACCCTCAAGTGGAGGCAACGAAACGCTTTGAGGCGACTAATATTGAGCATTTAAATGACCATATTGTCATGCCTGGGCTGGTCAATGCCCATGGCCATGCCGCCATGAGCTTGCTGCGTGGCTATGCCGACGATCTCGCCTTGCGGCCCTGGCTCGAAGACCATATCTGGCCCGCCGAAAGCCGCCATCTCAGCGAAGAGTTTGTAACCGATGGCACCAAACTGGCGATGGCTGAAATGATCGCCAGTGGTACCACCTGCTTTGCTGATATGTACTTCTTTGATGACGCTATTGCCCAGGCCGTGCGAACTGCAGGTATGCGCTGCCAGATAGGCTTTACTGTGCTGGATTTCCCAACCGCCTACGGTAAGGATGCCGATGACTATATTCACAAGGGGTTAAAACTAAACGACAAGTACAGCGGCCATTCTCAAATCAAAATAGCCTGTGCACCCCATGCGCCCTACTCCGTGTCTGATAGCGCCATGCAGATTGTTTCCACCTATGCTAATGAGCTGGATATGGCGATTCATATTCACTGCCAAGAAACGGCGGGAGAAGTGGCCGAGTCTGTGGACCAATATGGTTGCCGCCCCTTAGAGCGTCTGAGAAATCTGGGGTTGCTCCTACCCCAGACTCAGCTGGTGCATATGACGCAATTAAATAGTGAGGATATCAAGCTAGTGCAGGACCACAACTGCCACGTGGTGCATTGCCCTGAGTCCAATCTTAAACTGGCCAGCGGCTTTTGCCCTGTGGGCCAGCTTATGGATGCCGGTATCAATGTGGCACTGGGCACTGATGGCGCGGCCAGCAATAATGACCTAGATCTATTCGGCGAGTTAAGGACTGCCGCTATGCTGGCCAAAGCCGTGTCTAACGACCCCACCACTTTGGATGCCCATGCTGCCCTGCGCATGGCTACCATTAATGGCGCTAAGGCTTTGGGCTGGGACGAGGAAATTGGCAGCCTAGAAGTTGGCAAGTCGGCGGATATGATTGCCATTAAAACCGACTCTATCCCCCAGCAACCTCTGTATAATCCCCAGTCACAGCTGGTGAACACCAATGTGGGGCACCAGGTGAGTCACAGTTGGGTGGCGGGCAAGCCTCTGCTGGCAGACTCTGAGCTGTTAACAATGAACGAGCAGAGCCTGATCCAGTCGGCCAACAACTGGCGTAACAAAATTTCTAGCTAAACAACCTACTTGAGCGCGGAATAAAACCATGTCTAAAACGCAAAATGTGGACCCCAGTGAAATTCGCAAATTTGAAGAGCTAGCCAGCCGCTGGTGGGACCGAAACAGTGAGTTTAAGCCGCTGCATGATATTAACCCTCTGCGCGCAAACTGGATTGATGTGCTGGCACCGGTTGCCGAGCAACATATTTTAGATGTGGGCTGCGGCGGTGGTATTCTCTGTGAAGCACTGGCTCAGCGTGGGGCCACAGTCACTGGTATCGATATGGGTGAAGCACCATTGGCGGTGGGCAACCTTCACAAACTTGAGTCTGGTGTGAGCGTCACCTATGAAAAATCTACCGCAGAAGACTATGCCGAAACCCATGGCGAAGCCTTTGATACGGTAACTTGCCTGGAAATGCTGGAACATGTACCAGACCCTAGCTCAGTAGTGGCGGCCTGTGCAGCTATGGCCAAGCCCGGTGGTACTGTGTTTTTCTCGACCATTAACCGCAACCCTAAGTCCTATCTATTGGCCGTTATTGGCGTCGAATATGTACTGCGCATGCTGCCCAAAGGAACCCATGAGTACAGCAAATTTATTCGCCCTTCTGAACTGGGGCAATGGATACGCGAAGCCGGCTTGGAAATTGACCAGATGACCGGGCTTCTTTACAACCCCATCACCAAAACTTACAAGCTCGATGACCGCGATGTGGACGTGAACTATATGATATGCGCAAGAAAACCGGCCTAAATCATGCTTAATTTTGATGCCCTGCTATTCGATTTAGACGGTACTCTGCTTGATACAGCACCAGACTTTATTACTGCTCTAAAGATTCAGCTGCAACGCCATGGCCGAGAGCCCCTGCCTGACAACATGATTCGAGCCTGTGTCACCAATGGCTCTGTGGGGTTGATCCAGAGTGGTTTTGGCATGGAACCGGACCACCCGCAATTTAAAACCCTGCGGGAAGAGTTTCTCGAACTTTACTTTGGTAACCTGGCCGATAAAACCTCACTATTCGAAGGCTTGCAGCAGGTACTCGACGAATGCGCCGCACGAAATATCCCCTGGGGAATAGTGACTAACAAGCCCTGGAAATACACTGAGCCTGCACTGGTTCAGCTTAACTTAATGGATGATGCTGCCACCGTGATTTGCCCAGATCATGTGGCCCAGCCCAAACCAGATCCTGAGGCTATGCATCTGGCCTGCTCAGAAATCAAAATTGCGCCCGCCAACTGCCTCTATGTGGGCGACCATGTGCGCGATATTGACGCCGGGCGCGCTGCTGGTATGCGCACCATTGCCGCTGGTTGGGGCTATATTGGAGCTAACGAGAATATTCATCACTGGAACGCTGATTGGATTGTTGATCAATCCCATGAACTGCATTCGTTACTATTTTAAACAAGGAATCCAGAGTGCTGACTGCCGAACAAATCATTGCTTATCAAGCGAGCTCGGAGCTATTAAAAGATCGCATTATTCTTATTACTGGCGCTGGCGACGGCATAGGTAAAGCCGCCGCGCTAGCCTGCGCTGAATTCGGTGCCAACGTTATTCTGGCAGGCAGAACTGTCGCCAAGCTGGAAGCAGTTTACGATCAGATCATTGCCGCCAATGGCCCTGAGCCCGTCATCTACCCTGTCGATCTCGAGGGTGCTACTCCTGAAGATTATGATGAATTAGCGGTAAATCTGGATAAGCAGTTTGGTCGGCTGGATGGCCTGCTGCTAAACGCAGGGATTCTTGGCCAGCGCACGCCTTTGAGTAACTACCGGCAGGATGTCTGGGACAAAGTGATTCAAGTAAATATCACAGCGCAGTTTCAAATGACTCAGGCACTGATGCCAATATTGGAAAAGTCTAAAGATGCTTCGATTATCTTCACTTCTTCTGGGGTCGGCAGGGTCGGTCGCGCCTTTTGGGGAGCCTATGCGGTGTCTAAATTTGCGATTGAAGGCATGATGCAGACCTGGGCCTCGGAACTGGATGGCCTTGGTGCAATTCGCATAAATGCCATCAACCCGGGCGGCACCAGAACCACCATGCGTGCCCAAGCCTTTCCGGCAGAAAACCCCAACGAGCTAAAAACCGCCGAAGATATTATGCCAACCTATTTGTATCTACTGGGGCCCGATAGCACCGGCGTCAACGGCCAGTCCATCAACGCCCAAAATAGATAAAGAGTCCTTAGCGGCTCCTAGATAAAGCGAACCTCAGCGCTTACTGGTATCACCGCGAGCGCGCAATTTCTTCTCTTTGCGCTCACGCATATCCCGATAGACATTCTTTTCACTAAATCTGGGCGGCTTAAGTGCCACCACGCGAAACAGCGAAACAACCTGCTTGGGATCAAGCTCGATAAACTCTGAACGGCGCACAATAGAGGGTAACTCAATAGGCCCATAACTAATACGCTTCAGGCGATTGACCTCAACATCCTGAGATTCCCACAGACGGCGCACTTCTCGAGTACGGCCTTCAGCAAGGATGACACGGAACCAATTGTTGCTGCCCCCGCGCTCATCACCAGTGCGTGCATGTTGCGCCTTGACGGTTTGAAACTTGGCAATACCATCGTCGAGAATAACCCCATCCGTAAGGCGCTCAATCATTGCCTCGTCTACTTCACCATGAATACGCGCCATATACTCGCGCTTAACTTCATAAGACGGGTGCATCAACCGATTCGCCAGTTCTCCATGGTTGGTAAACAGCAGTAAGCCACTGGTATTAATATCCAGCCGCCCGATCGCAATCCAACGACCACGATTTAACCGCGGCAAGCTATCGAAAACGGTGGGCCTGCCCTCTGGGTCAGAAGTAGTGCTCACCTCACCCTCGGGCTTGCTGTACATCAAAACTCTGGGGTTGTCGTCGGTGACAATTTTAATCGTGCGACCATCAACCATAATGCGATCCTGGGCTTCTGCACGATCGCCTAATTTAGCCACAGAACCATTGACCGATACGCGGCCAGCAGAGATCCATTTTTCTAATTCGCGACGGGAACCAAGGCCTGCGGTGGCTAATACTTTCTGTAGTTTTTCACTCATGATTTGTTGCGCTGCTTATATTTGCTGTGGTGCTATGTTCATTGTCTGTGTCGACGTCGGCCACTTCTTCATCTACACCATCAACTTGCTGATCTAACTCAAACTCATCATTGGCTGCCTGAGGAGCGGCGGGAATTGAACCCGCGTCCGCTGGTTTATCGCCCAAACTCAGTTCAAGTTCAGGGTCTAACTCGGCCAAATCTTTGATCTCTCCCAGCGCCGGCAGGTGCTCTAAACTCTTTAAATTAAAGTAGTCGAGAAACTGTTTAGTGGTAGCGTAAAGAGCTGGCTTGCCCGGCACATCTCTGTACCCCACCACTCTCACCCAGCCACGCTCTTGGAGCGTTTTAATAATATCAGAGCTCACGGCAACGCCGCGCACCAGTTCAATATCGCCTCGAGTCAGGGGCTGACGGTAAGCGATCAGAGACAATGTCTCCAGCATGGCGCGAGAATAACGCTTGGGCTTTTCTTCCCACAGGCGATTGACCCAGCTGGCTAGCTCTTGACGCACCTGAAAACGATAACCGCTGGCCACCTGCTTTAATTCAAAACCGCGCTCGCGACAGTCGCCTTCGATCTCTTCCAGAGCCGCTTTTATCTGGTCTCGGGGCGGCCGATCTTCATCGTTAAACAGGCTTTCCAGGCGCGGGATATCCAAGGGCTTGCCCGCTGCCAACAGCGCGCCTTCAATAATTTTTCTGATTAAATCTGGATTCATGATGTTCTTGCTTTCACGTGTATTGGACCAAAAGATTCGCTCTGCACAATCTCGATTAATGACTCTTTAATTAATTCCATGATGGCGAGGAAAGTCACCACAACCCCACGACGGCCCTCTGATTCTTTAAACAGGCTGACAAAGGGCACAAACTGATGGCCGCGAATATTCTCCAACACCTGAGACATACGCTCGCGAGTAGACAGTTTTTCTAGCTCAATCTGGTGGCTCTCAAACATTTCTGCACGACGCAAAACGTCGGCTAACGCGGTTAATAATTCGCGCATATCAACCTCTGGATGAGGCCGCTGCTGCTCGAGGTCTGGAGCTTCAGCACTGGCCTGATGAATATCACGGCCCATGCGGGGCATTTCATCAACATCTTCGGCGGCGGTTTTAAACCGCTCATATTCCTGCAGGCGACGAATTAATTCGGCTCTGGGGTCGCCCTCATCTTCTTCATCGACGGGTTGACGAGGCAGCAACATGCGAGATTTGATCTCTGCCAGCATTGCGGCCATCACCAGATACTCGGCGGCCAACTCCAACTGAATGGATGTCATCAGGTCGATATAGCCCATATATTGGCGGGTAATTTCGGCCACATTGATCTCGAGGATATCGAGGTTTTGGCGACGAATAAGATAGAGTAACAAGTCTAGAGGGCCCTCAAAGGCCTCCAGAATAACTTCTAAAGCATCTGGCGGGATATAAAGGTCTTTGGGCAGTACGGTGAGCTCTTTGCCCTGCACTACAGCAAAGGGCATCTCCTCTTGCTGGGGACGCGGAATCGCCACAGAGGCTTCTTGAGGAGTGATTTCAGCACTGTCGATTGCAGGCTGCAGATCGTCGATTGAGGTTGCTTCTCTAGACACTTGATATCCCATCAGTATTCAGGAGCGGATTATAACCACAATGTAGCTTTTCAGCATCATCAAAATCAGATAAGTGAAAAATCACCCATTCCCTGACGAATCATCTCTGGCCGATCACCGGTCATATCCACAACCGTGGTGGGTTCAAGGCCACAGTAACCGCCATCAATAATGGCATCCACCTGAGAATCGAGCGTCTGGCGAATATCGTAGGGGTCGGTAAGGGGGTATTCATCATTGGGCATAATCAGCGTCACGCTCATCATAGGCTCTCCCAATTCGCCTAGCAGGGCCTGGGCAATGGGGCTGTCGGGCACGCGGATACCAATGGTTTTACGCTTGGGGTGCATTAGCCGTTTGGGCACCTCCGAGGTGGCTGGCAGAATAAAGGTGAAGGCTCCAGGCGTACTGGCTTTTAAAATTCGAAAATCACTGTTATCGACACGAGCATAGTTGGCCAACTCTGAGAGGTCACGGCACAGCAAGGTAAAGTTATGGTGTTTGTCTACTTGGCGTATATTGCGGATGCGCTCAAGGGCCTGCTTATCACCAATATGGCACCCGAGGGCATAAACCGAATCCGTGGGATACACAATAAGGCCGCCGCGGCGAACAATATCTGCAGCCTGAGCGATCAAACGATGCTGGGGGTTCTCCGGATGGATAGAAAAATACTGACTCATACTGCTCTCTAAAAAATACTGCCAAAATTCGGGCGGTATTATCACACAGCTTGGTTCTTTAGTGAGTGTCTAAGAGGGTTGTTTTGTTGTTAACCAAGAATTGAGCTTCAAACTGATCTGCTGGCTGGGGCTTGGCCACCAGATAACCTTGGAAACTATTGCAGCCAAGGTTTTTGAGAATTTTTTTCTGGCCCTCAGTTTCTGCGCCCTCGGCGACGGTCTCCATACTCAATGTTCCAGCTAGGGCAATAATTCCCGAGACGATGGCGCCATCGCTTGGGTCTGTCTCTATATCCTGAATAAACGAGCGGTCTATCTTTAGTACATCCACTGGCAGCCGCCTGAGATTATTTAATGAAGAATAGCCACTGCCAAAATCATCCATTGCCACTGAAATACCTAGGTCTTTAATTTTCATCAGCTCTGTACTCATGAGTTCGGGGTGATTCATTAGGGTGCTTTCTGTAATCTCTATCTCAAGCAAATTCCGGGGCAATTTATTGCGCTTCATTAAGTTTTCAAGCTGGCTATAAAGCTCCTCGGCTATTAAATCTTTGACGGAAAGGTTTAGGGCCAGAGTCAATTTATAGCCTCTGCTAATCCATGTTTTTAATTGGCGGACACCCTCTTCCAGCACCCAATCGCTGAGTTTATTAATTAAGCCGCTCTCTTCGGCCAAGGGGATAAACACATTGGGCCCAATAATACCCTCACCCGGATGCTCGCGGCGCACCAATGCTTCGGCACCGATTAGTAGGCCGGTCTTAAAGTCCATTTTAGGTTGGTAAAACAACACCAAATCATCTCGCTCAATTGCTTGTCGCAGTTCGCGCTCCATCTCTAGACGCTCGGCAATCTCCGCTTCCATATCTGTCTGGTAGAAACAGTAGTCGTTACGTTTTTCTTTATGGAGAACTATTTCCATATATATTAATGAGTTACAGTATATTTCTAATAAATTTTCCAGTTAGTATAAATTAATAGATCATTAGTTAAGGCATTTCAATAATATCTTTGGCAGGCGGTACAAAAACGAAGTTTTACTTCTAACTGAAACTAGTCGCTAGTAAATAAACCCTGTGGTTTCTCGACAATTACTCGCCAGCGGTTACAATGCAGCAAAGCCTGAGACCCGCTATCTACCTATGCAAAATCCAAAATCAACATCGTCAGACACCCTTGATACTGAGTTGCCTGAAAAGCAGGAGAATCTGCTGCTGAATATCGGTTGCAACGTGGTTGTTCCTACGCTTATTTTGACTATGCTGAGCGAACCAGGTTACCTGGGTATAAAGTTTGCCATTGTTGTGGCACTGGCGTTTCCAGTTATTTATGGTGGCCATTACTTGGTTAATCGTGGCAAAGTGAATGCCTTTTCTGCTTTGGGTATTGTGAGTATCGGCCTCACTGGCGGTATTAGCCTGATGGAATTAGATGCCATTTACATTGCCATTAAAGAGGCTGCAGTGCCCGCCATTATTGGTTTAGCCACATTGATTTCCCTAAAAACCTCGCAGCCATTAATCCATACGTTTTTGCTCAACGACTCCATTTTCGAAACCAAAAAAATCAATCAGGCATTGCAGGACAACGGTTGTCAGCCAGCGTTTGATAAATTGCTGGTTAATGCCTCTTGGATTTTAGCCGGTTCTTTCTTTCTGTCCTCGATACTGAACTACCTTTTGGCTGTGATTATCCTAACCGCAGACCCGGGCACAGTGCTTTGGAACGAGCAGCTTGGTAAAATGACAGCCTTGAGTTACCCAGTCATTGCCCTGCCAGCAACCTTGGTTTTACTAGGTGATATGTTTTATCTTTTTAGAGGTATCACCAAGTTAACGGGCATGTCCGTTGAAGACATAATTAAGCAAAAATAATCTGATCATTAATCCATGTAAAAAGGAATCCAGTCATTATGTGGTACGCCATTATTAGTGAAGATATTGACAACAGTTTGGCTGCGCGTCTCGCTTCTCGCCCTGCTCATCTCGAGCGGCTTCATGCATTGAAAGATGAGGGCCGTTTGCTGTTAGCAGGGCCCCATCCAGCGATTGATAATATGGAGCCGGGAGAAGATGGGTTCACCGGCAGTTTGGTGGTTGCCGAATTTGCTAGTTTAGAGGCCGCACAGAGCTGGGCCGATGCCGACCCCTATGTAGATGCTGGCGTTTATGTCAATGTGAAGGTAAAACCATTTAAGAAGGTGCTTCCGTAGATAAACAATCCCCCAGCGAGCTACTTGAGTAGCGACCTGAACAGTTATCATTTATCGTAGATCAGAGTATGATCTGTCCCTTTAAAATTTAAGATAGTAGAGCTATGAAATATCTAACCCTTGCCATCCTTATTATTGCCACCTATTTTGCTCCCAATGCCATGGCGCAAAACCCGAGCGAAGCAGCTGCAGAAGCCGCAGAAGTGACGGTGCAGGCCGCTGAAGCAGAAAAGCCTCCTGAGGTTGCCACCCAACGACTTGCCGCACCTCTGGTGCGCTTTGTATCGGATGAATTCTATGTTCCTCTTCGTGAAACACCCTGCCGACGCTGTAAGATCGTTCACAGGGGCATCAAAACCGGGACCGAACTAAAGCTGCTTGAAATCCGCGAGGGCTGGGGCCTAGTGCTTACCGATAAAGGCGTTGAGGGCTGGATGGAACAGCAACATCTAGTGGACTCCCCTGTAGCCAGCATGCAGCTAGCCAAAGACCAAGTGCGAATGAAGAAACTAGCAGATCGAAATAGTCAGCTAGAGGAGATTATGGGTGATCTTCGCCAGCAGTCTAAATCTCTGCGCGGGAAACTGGATAGCACCGAGGGCAGAGAAGATAATCTAGTCTCTGAGTTGGCCGCGATCAAAGAGGTATCTTCTGACGCCATCGCACTTAACAAACAGAACCAGCTCCTGGTTAAGCAAAACCATATGCTCCAGGGCGAGAGTGATGTGCTCAAAGCTAATTTAAATGACCTGCAAAAAGATAAGCGCAACCAGTCATTTTTATACGGTGGTTTAACCGTCTTTTTGGGCGCAATTCTGGTTGTGCTAATCCCTAAACTGCGGGGCAGAAAACGCTTCTCCGAGTGGCAATAAAGCTCAATCAACCAGCGCGGAGTTTACTGATGAAGAAAATTATTGCTCACCTAGCTATGGCATTTACTCTGGTATTTGCCACTGGTCTATCCCAAGCCGCACAGGATAACCCCCAGGTTAATATTAAGACCGAGATGGGTGATATTGTTGTCGAACTATTCCCCAAAGCAGCTCCCGTCAGCGTGGATAACTTTGTTAAGTTGGTCAACGATTATCATTATAATGGTTTGATTTTCCATCGGGTGATAAAGGGTTTTATGATTCAGACTGGTGGCTTCACCTTTGATTTTAGTGCCCGAGCATCCAGCCGGGGTTCTATTGTTAATGAATCTGCCAATGGCCTTAAAAACAAGCGCGGCACTCTGGCAATGGCTCGTACCAATGACCCAGATAGTGCCACCTCTCAATTTTTTATTAATCATAAGAGCAATGGTTTTCTTAACCCCAAAGGCAGTAACAAAGGTTATGCGGTGTTTGGTGCCGTAGTTTCAGGTATGAATGTGGTTGATGCCATCGCCGCTGTCGAAACTCAAACCCAGGGTTATTACGCTGATGTGCCCGTTAAACCGATTCGTATTCTTAGTGCTCGGCTCGTTAATCCAGAATCTTGGGCGCCCCTCGCCGAGCCAGGGCCAGCGGCAGCGATTGAAAAGCCGGTTCCCCTTCGGTAACTGGTGACTGCCATGACAGCCCTGAGTATCAATCTCAATAAAATTGCCCTTATCAGAAACTCCAGAGAGGGGAACTATCCCAATGTGGTTGATCATGGGCAACTCTGTATTGATCAGGGTGCTGAGGGTATTACCGTGCACCCGCGCCCCGACCAACGGCATATTCGCCCCACTGATGTGCGCCAACTCGCCGAGTTACTGAGCCCTGTGATAGATGTGGAGTTCAACGTCGAGGGCAACCCTTTTGCCCCGGCCCTCAATGATTACCCCGGGTTTATCGAACTAGTAGAAGAAACCCAGCCAGATCAATGCACATTGGTTCCTGATGGCAATGACCAACTCACCTCAGACCATGGCTTTGATCTCAATGTATCCGGTGCTCAATTAGCCCCTATTATTAAGCGTTTAAAAGATCAGGGCATGCGAGTCAGCCTATTTATAGACCCAGATTTCGCACAGATTGAACTGGCTGCAAAGATCGGTGTCGATCGCATTGAGCTCTACACCGGCCCCTATGCTGCGGCCTGGGGCACTGATCAGCTTGAAGACATATTCCAGTCACATCTGGCTGCGGCCAATCTGGCCACCTCTCTGGGCATGGGTGTGAATGCAGGCCATGATCTCAACTTAGATAATCTGGCTAAATTTGCCAGCATCCCGGCCCTTTTAGAGGTCTCCATCGGTCATGCATTCACGGTAGATTCATTGGCCATGGGTATGACCAATGCAGTGCAGGCCTACAAAGAGCGGTTGCGCTAGAGCATTATGCCAACGCTATCCTGTATTGGTGCTGGCTCGCTGGGTAAAACTATCTGTCATCTGCTGTCTAGTCAGCTCGAGATACAACAGATAATTAATCGCTCACCGTCTTCATCTCAGCAGGCGGTAGATTTTATTGGTGCTGGTACTTTAGGTTCCTTTGCCAACCTAGCCCATGCAGATATCTGGCTGATAGCCACGCCAGATGATGATATTGAAGCAGCGGGTGAAGCCCTATGGCAATCAGGTGTGCTCCGAGCAGGCGATACTGTATTTCACTGTAGCGGCTCATTAAGTGCCAGCATCCTTAACTATGAGGGCGCAGCTATTTATACCGCGTCAATCCACCCGATACATAGTTTTTCCAACCCCAGCCAATCTCTAAAAAGCTTTCCTGGCAGCCACTGCGCTATGGAAGGCCAGCCTGAGGCCATGGAAGTTTTGTCGCCGTTATTTACGGCCATAGGTGCCCTGCCTTTTGCCATTGATGCAGATCGCAAAGTGCTTTATCACGCTGCCACAGTCACAGCCTGTAACTACCTCGTTAGTCTGTTAGAGACTAGTCAGCAAATGTTAACGGCCGCTGGCGTCGATAGCGCTGAAGCAAATCCCCTAGAGCCTCTGATTCGGCAAACTATGGATAATTTCTTTCGCACCGACGCCCGGTCTGCTCTGACCGGGCCAATCGCTCGGGGCGATCACAAGACTGTAACCAGTCATTTAATAGCGCTTGAAACCGGAACCGATACTGACTTATGGCAACAGGTCTACCGCACATTGGGCAATGCTACTGTGAACATTGCTGCCCAGCGAGGGCAGGCTTCAACCGAGAATCTAGAGCGTATCTCCAGGCTATTAAAGCCCGAAGCCAGCGACAGCTAATCCAATGAGTAAAAACGAGCAGAGAAATCAGCGCGCTGATAGCCCAGAGTATCTCAAACGCAAAGCATTTTTTGATCAACTGATTACTGTCTATGGTCGCAAGCCTATTTTAGAAATACTCCAAGATCACAGCCTCAAAGTATTTCGCGTTCACTTGGCAGACTCCAACCGCAGCGGCGGTATTATTGATGATATAAAGCAGCTAGCTAACAAGCGTGGTATTGAAATATGCCTGCATAGCCGTGAAGAACTCTCCCGTATTTCACGCAATAGTAAACAGGATCAGGGCGCTGCCTGTGATATTCATTGCTCCTGTTATCAGCCCTATCAGCAGGTATTAAAGGATCAGTTAGGTGCAGTCGAAGGCCGCAGTATTATTGCCCTGGATGGTGTCACAAACCCACAAAATCTTGGCATGATTATTCGCAGTGTTACTGCAAGCCCCAGCTACGGCCTCCTGCTGCCGAGCAAAGGCAGTGCAGATATTTCACCTCTGGTTATTAAAGCCAGTGCCGGAACATTGTTTAAGGGCAATATTCTCCGCTGTGACTCTCTGGTAAAAGCGCTAAAAGATTTTAAACAGCAGGGCTATGAGATATGTACCCTGTCTTCCCATCAGGCCACTCCCATTTCTGAATTTGTGCCTCGGGCACCGGTTATCTTTGTATTGGGAAATGAAACTGAGGGTGTCAGCAAGGAGATTGCTGCTCTTAGTGATCACCGGGTCGGTATTCCGATGGCCAATGGCGTGGAATCTTTAAATGTTGCTGTTACTGCGGCGCTTATTGCTTTTAGGGGCTGAGGCTCCTCATTGCTGAGGTTCTGCCTTATCCTCCTCAATATCACCACGAATATGCCAGAGTGGAGAGCGCAGCGCTGTTACCACCGAGACAAATAATGTGGTTGAAGCAATGGCCACAAAAGCTGTACCAAGACCCAGATTTTCAATGGTCATACCACAGATCCAGGCACCCAATGGAGCACCTCCAAACAGGCACAGCTGATAGACCGAAGCAGCCCTTGAGCGCAGTTCGTGGGTGACTTGATTATGTAATATTGTGCGACCCAAAGTCATGGATAAACCAGAGAACATACCCCAGACATAGACCACAGGAAAAAGCAGCCAGAGGCTCGGAACTGTGGCAATTATACCCACCAAACTACCGCGCATCAGAAAACTGATCACCATCAATCGGCCCGGGCGAGAAAACGCTTTAACGCGTTTCATCACGCCAAAATTGGTACTGATAATTCCCAGGCTAAACACCACTTGCAGCAGCGCATACAGGCTGGCGCCACCATTGTAGAGCTCTCGAGCAATCAGCGGCATGCCCACCAGATACACACCGAATGCTAAAAATCCGGTGGCGAAAACAATAAATAACAAATGCTGCAGGCCTTTGTCATCACGAAACAGGGCCAGCCCTTCGCGCAGTTCAAGCCAGGTTTGCGCGGCAGATTTATTTGATTTTTCGGCCTGAGCTGCCTCTTCCTCCGAGCCTTTTTCTGGCAGCGGATGACAGCGCCTCATTAGCAACGAACTCAGCAAAAAGATCAGCATCTGGAAGCTAAGTAATTGCGGCAGGCTTATATAATCCAGCTGGCCAGCGATAATAAAACCCACGCCCTGAGCAATAAACTGCACCACCATCACCTTGGCCACCGCCTGATGCATCACTTCGGATGGTGCATAGCCCAGTAAGCTTTCTCGAGCCGGCTGTATAAAGGCCAGAATAGTGCCAAAGGTAATACCGAACATCAGTAATAATGTAAAAGTCAGCTCACCAGAGACCACTGCGGCTAATAAAATCCCCAGAGGCAACAGATACAGCAGATACAAAAAAGACAGCCAGCTGCCCCGATGACGGCGATCAGCAACCACTCCACCGGGAAGAATAAATAATAGATTGGGCAATAGTAGCGCCATAGTCGCTAGCCCTAAACGGCTCGGAGATTCGTGCAACACACCCACCACTAACCAGGGGTATAGCACCTTGTGCAAACCCATGGCTAGATTGCTCGTGCCTATGGTCGCCAGAAAATAGCGAAACGAAAATGCTTGGGGTGACACCTACTGGAAGCGCTTACGCAGGGTAGCAATCACACGACCCAGCAGTGCTGCTGCGCCAATAATCACCAAAAGTCCGAATACCATGGTCAATAAATTGCTGGTCATATCAGACAGTGGCACGTCGTAAACCTTAACGGCCATCAATAAAAAGCCCCCACAGGCTAGCATCGAAGCTATCCAGGCAAACCTCTGTCTGATGGCGTTCTTGTTATTTGACTGTGCCAATTGTTATTACCTTATTTTACAATTACTTACGTCTAGGTTACGTCTCTGGCCCATTCACAGCGAATATTGATAGTCGATTCGTTAGGTTTGTGGGCCATACCATCTGTTTGGAACACAAAGGAGTGCAATCCGGACAACTCTATCTCAAGATGCACAGTGGCCGACACCCAGCACATTTTGCGCAACAAGTTCTGAAATTGTTCGAGCCAATATTTCCACTCATGCTGTACCCCCTGATAGGAGACGCCAAAATGCATCACATCGGTGCTCAGGCTAATATCACCACAGTGCTTTTCCGGCACCGCAAACATCTCTCGATTTAACAAACTCAAAGACTCTGCCGAGGGTAACTCCAGCATGACCGCACGGATACTGCGCCGATGTTCCGAGCTATCAAGCATGGCTATATTTTTAATACAGCCATACACCACTGACTCCGACTGATAATCCCTATGCAATGTCATGCTCCTTGCGCTCCTGTTCCTAGGGTTACACCTTACTTAAAAATTCGATAAATTCAGCTTCATCCATCACTGGAATGTGCAGCTTCTGCGCCTTGGTTAGTTTCGAACCCGCTCCGGGGCCGGCAACCACCTGAACGGTTTTTGCTGACACTGATCCGGCCACCTTAGCACCCAGCTCTTGCAGTCGATCCTTAGCCTCAGCGCGACTCATAATATCCATACCACCTGTCAGCACCCAAGTCTGGCCTTTTAAAGGCTGGGATGCCTGCGCATTCTGATCTATGTCTGGCCATTGTACTCCAGCCTCACGCAGTGCCTGAATAATAGATAAATTATCTGGATTGCGAAAGAAATCGACAATATAGCCAGCAACTATGGGGCCAATATCATCTACCTCAAGCAATGTCTCGGCATCAGCTGCGATCACCACATCGAGAGAGCCAAAATTATTAGCCAATGTCTGGCCAGTGGTCTCCCCCACCTCACGAATGCCTAGGGAATAGAAAAACTTGGCCAAGCTAGTCTGTTTACTGCTATGAATAGCCGCGACCAAATTGGCCGCTGACTTTTCCGCCAGCCGCTCCAAACCCATTAGCTGCTCGACCCTGAGGTCATAGAGGTCTGCCACGGAAAAAATGACGCCTTGGCCGACCAGTAATTCCACTAACTTATCACCCAAGCCATCAATATCCATGGCCTTTCGCGAGGCAAAATGTTTGATCGCCTGTTTAATCTGAGCGCCACAAAAAAGGCCGCCAGAACAGCGAGCAACAGCTTCACTCTCGGCCCGTTTCACCGGTGATTCACACACTGGGCAGCGTTCAGGGAAAACAATTTCCTCGGCATTGGCTGGGCGTTTTTCCAAGATTACCTTAGCGATCTGCGGGATCACATCACCGGCGCGACGAATAATGACTGTGTCGCCAATACAGATACCCAGACGTTTGATTTCATTGCCATTGTGCAGAGTGGCATTGCTAACAGTAACACCACCCACAAACACTGGTTCCAGCCTGGCTACTGGCGTAACCGCACCAGTGCGCCCCACTTGAAACTCCACGTCCAGCAACTTGGTCATCTCTTCTTGTGCAGGAAACTTGCGCGCAATCGCCCAGCGCGGCGCTTTGGCAACAAAGCCCAGGCGCTCCTGCAGCTTTAACTCATTGACCTTGTAGACAATCCCATCAATATCGTAGGCCAAGCCGTCACGACGCTCGGCCATTGTGCGGTAATAATCTTCACAGGCAGCGATGCCAATTACAGCCTCAACATGCTCATTTATTTTAAATCCCCAGCCACCCAGAGCCTTTATCATATTGAGATGGGTGTCTGGTATCGCCTTGGCCTGAAATTGGCCAACACTATAGGCGCACATTTCCAAAGGTCGGCTGGCGGTGATTTTAGAGTCTAGCTGACGCAGGCTTCCAGCGGCGGCATTGCGCGGGTTTACAAACGCTTTTTCATCGGCAGCGATAGCTTTGGCATTTAAAGCCTCAAAACCTGCTCGGGGTAAATAAATTTCACCTCGCACCTCAAGTAAGCTGGGAATATCCGTACCCACCAGTTTTAGGGGAATACTGTTAATGGTGCGCACATTGGCGGTGATATCTTCACCCACAGTGCCATCGCCACGGGTCGCACCGCGCACGAGTAAGCCATCCTGGTAGAGCAGGCTCACAGCAACACCATCGAGTTTGGGCTCGCAGGCATATTCGATTTCTGGTGCTTCTTTTAAGGCTGCATAATTCAGGCGGTCTTTAACTCTGCGATCGAAATCTTCAAGTTCAGTATCGTTAAAGGCATTTTCTAGAGACAACATAGCCACATCATGGCGCACCTGAGTAAAAGCAGACAAGGCTTCACCACCCACTCGCTGGCTCGGAGAGTCGGCTGTTAGCAAGCTGGGATGTTGCTGTTCAATATCCTGCAGGAGGCGCATCTGACGATCGTACTCACTGTCGGGAACAGAGGGATCGTCCAATACATAGTAACAGTGGTTGTGTTGGTTTAACTCGTCCTTGAGACGTTCATACTCACTTACAACGTGCTCTGGAATATTTGCCATGTATTTCGCCGTTGGTTATTCGCTACCCTGTTCACGTCGCACTGATGCCGAACTGGCGCGCTGACGATAATGGTCAATGGTTTGCTTAGTCATAGAACTGCGAGACTCGTCCATGACATTCAGATGCAATTTGGCCACCAGTTGATCCACGGCCTGCACCATAGTATCAAAAGCGGCAACAGGGTCTGTTAACTCATCAAGAGCCATAAATAAAGTGATGCCGGGGGTATCCATTTCGGCAATGGTCTTTAAGTCGAAGGTGCCCGGATTAAGCAGGTTGGCCAAACTAAACAGCACCTCACCAGACCCGTCATCATTGATATGACGGTCAAAGAATTTTCTGCCGCCAAACAAAAAACCAGAGGCCAATACTGCATCGAGCAATTCTTGACCCTGAATTCGATCACCTTTATTGGCCATTAGATGCATCACCAATACATCCTGATGTAGGCCATCTTTCTCTTCGCTACTGGACGCGGTTTCTGCCTCGGCCTGCTCTTCGGCTTCGCGGGCATTTTGCTCATTGAGTTGTGCGCGCTCGCGGTCAAAGATTGAATTATCCAGATCAAATTGTTCCTGCTGAGGCTGGCGGGAGAACTTAAAATCTATACCGCCTGAACTGCGGCGTAAACTCTCTTCTACTTCTTGAATATCTGCATCGTCGCGAATACCAACAACTCTCGAACCGCCAGAGGGAAACTGCGCATTGGGAGGGGTTTCTGGTTCATCCCAATAGTCGCCCGCGGCCTTCTGCAACTTGCGCGACGACATTTGCAGCTTTTCGTAGCGGTTGCGCTTAACGCGTCGAATACCATCAAGCACCATAGCAACAAGCACTAGGGCGACGACGGCTATTAGAACTTCACGTGGGCCAAAAAAATCCATATATGCGGCTTGCTCAACTCTTGTTTAAACTTTTGTTATTGTAGTTCGCGGTGAATAAAAACAAAGTTTTTTTCACCCTGCTTTTAACCACTCAGGCCTCGGCAAGCTCTGCCGCCTGATTCACATCCACAGTTACCAGCCTGGAAACACCTGGCTCGTGCATGGTCACACCCATTAGCTGATTGGCAGCTTCCATAGAAATCTTATTGTGGGTAATAAAAATAAACTGCACCTGATCTGACATCTCTTTTACCATATTGGCATAGCGACCGACGTTGGCATCATCCAGAGGAGCATCGACCTCATCCAGCATACAGAAAGGAGCGGGGTTCAGCTTGAAAATAGAGAAGACCATGGCGATTGCGGTCATGGCTTTCTCGCCACCAGATAGCAGATGGATTGAAGAGTTCTTTTTGCCCGGTGGCCGCGCCATAAGCGTAACACCAGTATTGAGTAAATCTTCACCGGTCATTTCCAGATAGGCGTGGCCGCCACCAAATAACTTGGGGAACAATTCTTGAATATGCCCATTAACCAACTCAAAGGTTTCTTTAAATCTGGTGCGTGTCTCGCGGTCAATTTTTTGTATCGCGTTCTGCAATGTAGCTAGAGCGTCTTCCAGTTCCGCATTCTGCTGATCCAGGTAATCTTTGCGCTCCGACTCAATCTTATACTCGTCGATTGCTGCCAAGTTAATCGGGCCAAGACGCTGGATGCGATTACCGATCAGCTCAAGCTGTTCTTCCCAATCGATGAGTGCTGCATCTTCCGCAAGGCTTTCAAGTAATATTTCAAGGTTGGCCTGTTTCTCAGCGATCTGCTCTTCGATGGTGCGGCTGAGAGTACTAATTTCTTGGGCAGAAATACGCTGCTGCTCGAGCTTGCTGCGCACCTGCTGCACCTCTGACTCTAACTCACCTCGGCGTTTTTCTTGCACGCGCATCTGGTGCTCAATCGAATCCACCAGTGCCTTGGCTTCGGTCATCTCAGTATCAACAAGGAGCCTTGCTTCGAGCTGAGCTTCAAGTTCAATCTTGTGACCTTCGGTGGGGTCTTCTTTAACATTAAAGGCTTCACGAAGCTGCTCACGACGCTCTTGCAAACGCTCAACCTGAACTTCAAGGCGCGCTATGCCCTCGCTGATACTGGTCAGCTGAGTTCTGAGCGAACCCTCACGCACTCGCAATTCCTGCCCTCGGTCCCGGTCATGACGAGATTTTTGACGCACATCATCCAGTTGGGTGCGACAGATATCTCGATGGGAGATAAGTTCTTCTCGCTGCACTGTGTCTGCTTCCATCTTTTCAATGGACTCCTGAAGAATCACTCTAGCCGCAGACAGGTTTTCTTGCTCAGTCTCAGATTGCTGAACCACTTCAGCCAATTCATTCTCAGCGCGTTCTTTCCGCGCCTTGTACTGCTCAATCTGAACTTCAAAGCCACTTAGCTTGGATCTCAGCTCCGCGTAATTACTCTGCTGCTGAGCTACATTGGCAGCAATTTCCTGACGGGTTGCCTCCAGCGCTTTGAGGCGCTGTTCGTTGCTCTGACGGGCTTCATCAAGTACAGAAATATTGGTTTCCAACTCGCTCATTTGAGAACCAATATTCTCTAGTTCTTGCTTGCGCTGCAATACCCCTGCAGTGGCATCTTTATCTCGAGCGACTCGAAGCCAGTTGTTACCAAGCCAGATACCTTCCCGAGTAACCACAGACTCAATAGCGGAGAGAGATGATTGCAGTTTTAAGGCATCAGCCAAACTCTCGGCGGCATAGACATTGCTCATCAACCCACGAGCGGCATCGCCCTCGACCAGATCACTCAGCAACTGACCTTTGTCACCAGACTGAGCTGCTGCACTGGCGTTGCTTACAAGCAGCAGTTCGCCTTTTTTAAAGTCGTCCAGCAAGCTTACTGAGCTGGCAATATCGTCCACGGCAATAGCCTGCAGATAACTGCCCAACACTGTCTCAACGGCGACTTCCCAGCCATCTATCGGCTTTACTGACGCGGCCAACCGGGGCTTGTCACCCAAGCCTTTAGAACTCAGCCATTGTTTCTCGGCATCGTCACCCATGGCGGCCTGTTGCAAAGCGTCTAAAGATGCCTGGCGGCCTTTCAAGGTTTGCTGTTGGCTACGGGCTTCGTTGTGTTCTACGGCAGCCTGCTTTTCTGCAACGCGCAGAGTTTCTATTTCTGCGCTGTTATCAATACGTTGTTTATCAATGGTCTCGCGGGCCAATTCGGCTTCAGAGAGCATAGCCTGAATAGTGGCCAGCTCTTCTTCAGCAGGGCTAGCCTGAAAACTGCTGGCCTCAGTTGAGAGGGACTGCTGTCGTTCGGTCAAGCGCCGCATTAGCTGCTCTAGATGCTGGATACGAGACTGTTGAACCTCTGCTTGCTGTCTGGGGCTGGCAGATTTCTGGTTAAATTCGTCCCAGGCCTGTTGCCAGGTTTGCATGGCCAGTTCAGCGACCTGTAACGCTTCAGAAGAAATTTCCTCAGCAGCTGTTGCCTCTTGCAATGCGGGTGCTAACTCATCAAATTCCGCAGTCCAGCCAGCCGCTTTTTGTCGGTCACTATTTAAATGCTGTTCCGCTTCACTGAAGTTGCGTTCAGTCTGTTCTAAATCTTTATGTAATTCCTGAGCCCGCTGCTGGGCATGTTCAATCGCCTGCTGGATACGTGCTACATCGCCACCAATTTTATAGAAGCGCGCCTGCACTTCATTGAAGGCATCACCGTGGTCGGTAAATTCAGATCGCAACTTCTCAATGCTGGTATCACAGACACTGCGCTGGGTAATCATTTTTTCCTGTTCGACTTCCAGCGCGCCAATAACCTGCTTTTGGCCAGTCGCTGACTTGTTATAACCGCGCCACTTCAGAGCCAGCAGTTCTGCGGATATCTGGCGTTCTTCTTTTTTGAATTCGGAGTATTTTTCTGCAGCCTTGGCCTGGCGCTCAAGCCGACCCAACTGGCGGCCCAACTCATCGCGAATATCCGTCAGTCGCTCGAGGTTTTCCATGGTTCGATGAATACGCCCTTCGGTATCACGGCGGCGCTCTTTGTATTTGGAAATACCAGCGGCTTCTTCAATATAAACTCGTAGCTCATCGGGCTTGGCTTCGATCAGGCGGGAAATCATGCCCTGCTCAATAATCGCGTAGCTACGCGGCCCCAACCCAGTACCCAAAAAGATATCGGTGATATCCCGACGACGGCACTTATTGCCATTTAGGTAGTAGTTAGACTGGCCATCTCGGGTGACTTTGCGCTTGATACCTATCTCATTATAGGAAGCGTACTCACCCACAATGCGGCCATCGGAATTATCAAAGATCAGCTCAATAGACGCCTGCCCTACTGGCTTGCGACCTCCAGAGCCATTAAAGATAACGTCAGACATATTCTCGCCACGCAGATTCTTGGCAGAGCTCTCACCCATAACCCAGCGCACGGCGTCAATAATATTGGATTTACCACAGCCATTAGGCCCAACGACGGCGCAGAGGTTACTGGGAAAGTTGACGTTGGTTGGGTCCACAAAGGATTTGAACCCAGCTAATTTAATCGATTTAAGCCGCATGTTTTATCATTTCTGTCGGTATTTGACCCAGTCTTTCGGCCACAGGATTAATAAAAGGTTAGCGGTCAATTCTACACAGTCTGAGCGCGACACAAAACACTAAATCGGGGAATGTTTCATTTACTTTCGCGAATTGGTTAGGAAGCGGCAGTACCAAGCCTGAAGTGTCCGAAATTACTGTCGTTGCGAGCTGATTTGCAGCTCTATTTGCCCATCAATCGCATTGAGCTGAATAACATCAGAGACCATTTCCCAATCCCCTGGCTGAGGCGTGGCCGAGCCCGACGCAGAAAGTCGCGCCACGAGTTTGACGCTGTCCACAGACGAAAGGTTTTGCTCCGCCATCAAGGCCTGTTGGTCAGTCAGTGCCACCAGTGCTGGCAGGTCAGCAGCGGTTAGCTTTTTTGCCGCGAGGGGCATTGGCGAACCAGAGCTGGGAACAGCGGCAACAAAAACCATCTGCTCAGGTTTAAAAGCAATATTTGGGTCGAGACTCACCAAAATATTAATGACGAACCTGGGTTCTGTGGCTTTGGCTGCCGTTATACCCAGCAAACTGTTAGCCCGATCAACCCCCATCTGCAATGCTTTTGCGGTTGGGCTATTGGCATCAAGCCCCTGCATCGCCCCCTGCCAATAGGTGATAGCTAACTTTAGCTCGCCATTTTCGAAAGACTGAATACCTTTCAATCCCAGTATCGTTGAGTTATTGGAATCAACCGTAAAAGCCCTATCCATTGCACTGGTGACGGTCTCGTTAAAACGATTACCCTCCGCTAGATACAAAGACTCGGCATACTGAGCCAAAAGAAAACCGTCCTCAGGTTGCACCTCAACTGCCGCAGCAAAGTACTGGCTCGCTGACAGCATGTCGCCTTCAGCCAGAGCACCCTGAGCCAGCATAGCCCAATAATAGATATTATCCGGGCGTTCCCGGACGCGCTGTAAAATTGCATCGTTTAACGTTAAACGCCAGCCTTTCGCTGCCGGGCTATTGTCGGCAAAATCAGAGCCCTGAGCTATCAATTCAAGGATTTCCTCGTCTGCTATCGCCCCTAACTTGCTATAGGTGGCCAATGTGGCGACTGCCATGCTTAACACTAATAGCGGCAGTAACCAGAGCCCAGAAGAGTTTTTTATTGCCACAGAGTCAGGTTGCTCAGGGTTGGTATTAGCTAACAGTAATTGCTGGGCGTCGCCCTGAAGCTGCTGATATTGCGACTGGGTAATTTCTCCGTTATCAAGCTGCCGCTGAAGCTGCGCCTCTTGTTCTCGAAAGATCGCCACATTGGCCGCCTGCATGCCGCCGCTGGGTTGATCTTGACTAGAAGCATGTTTAGAGCTCCGACCGATCATAAAGGGATAAATCACAAACAGACTGGCGACCAATAGCAGCGTGCCAGTCAGAGTCGAAAATGCCATTACCGCTCTTCCTTATTGGCCAGCAGGCTATCTAGCCGCTGTTGGTCCTGTTGATTTATTTGGCTCTCAGCCACTGAGTCTTTTGGTTTAAAGTAGAGGCGATAGACAATTAACAGGCCTATCAATAAAAACACCATGGGTGAACCCCAAAGTAGCCATGTGGCCTGATTAACTTCCGGGCGGTAAAGAATAAATTCTGAGTAGCGGGCCACAAGGTAATCTTTGATTTCCTGATCGCTAAGGTCCTCTTCCAGCAACCGCTGAACCTGCTCACGCAAGTCATTTGAGATCGGCGAATTCGAATCAGCGAGGTTTTGGTTTTGACATTTGGGGCAGCGTAGCTCTTCAACCAACTGCTGATAACGAGGACGTAGAGACTCATCGGAAAACTCAACCACCTCGGCATTAGCGAGTAATAGATTGGTTTGAAACAATAGAATTAACAGCCATGAGCGTCTTGCCATAAACAGCCCTAAGGGTCTTGTTATAGTCAGCCATGAGCGTTTTTTCATAAAAGACCAAGAGCGTTTCATTGAGCCCCACCTAACGCTGGAGCAGTGCCGGTTAATTCCAAATACAGAGCCGCAAACTCCGCATGCCAAACGCGCTTATCCACAACACCAACGCGACGATGCCGAATCAAACCTTGAGCGTCGACCAAATAGGTTTCTGGCGCCCCATAAACACCTAAATCAATCCCCAAACTGCCGTCATCATCAAAAATATTAAAAACGTAGGGGTTGCCTCGCTCCAATAGCCATAACTTTGCCGCTTTGCGCTTATCTTTGTAGTTCAGGCCAACAATTTTCACTCCTTGCTCTGCTAAAGCGTTGAGGCTTGGGTGTTCAATTCGGCAGGCAAAACACCAGGTTGCCCAGACATTCACCAACACGACCTCGCCTTTAAAATCTTCCGTGCTGACCAGCGACTCGGCATCCTGCAATGCCGGTAGCGAAAACTCAGGGAAAGGCTCGCCAACTAAAGCAGAAGGCAACTCTGTTGGGTCCTTGTCAAGCCCCAACAACAGTACCAGCGAGAGCCCAGCAAAAAGGGCCAGAGGTAAAAATAAAGCCAGTCGATTCATTGGGCTGCAACCTCAGGATTGGGGCCACTGTTTGTAAGCGATACCTTTTTAGCCACAGCGCGACGGCGGTAACGCTTATCTCCAGCGGCCAGCAGCCCCCCCAACGCAATCATCAGTGCGCCTAGCCAGATACAGCGCACAAAGGGTTTTACATAGAGCCTTACGGCCCAAGCCTCACCAGTTAAAGGCTCACCCAGACTGACATAGAGATCACGGTGCAATGCACCATCAATTGCCGCCTCAGTCATTACCTGCCCACTAGCCCGGTAGTTACGTTTTTCCGGCAGCATAGTGGCCACCGCAGAACCCTTGGACTCAACATTAATCTCACCGCGATAGGCGAGGTAGTTGGGGCCTTGAATCTGTTTGACGCCAACAAATTCAAACTGATAGCCAGACACATCGGCCCTGTCGCCCGGCTCCATACGCACATCCCGCTGCTTCGAATAGGTACTGCTTAACCCCACACCCAGCACGCATACTGCCAAGCCGATATGAGCTGTCAGCATGCCCCAATAGCTGCCGGATAGTTTGCTCATTTTTACCCAGTTGCCACCGGTCTTATCAAGGAAGTCTTCGATACTCATAGCAATCACCCAGAAAGAAATCAACAGAGTAAAAACCGCCGCAAAAGAATAGCTGACCCAGGAAATGTCAGTGGATAAGAATAGCGGCAGCACCAGAGCCAAAATAGCGCTGACTAATGCTGGCGCTGTGCCTTTTTTTAGCAACAGACTAGGATCAGTTTTTTTCCAGCGAGTAAAGGCCGCAAAGCCAACTGCAATTGCCAATCCAGACATCAACGGAACAAAGAAAAAGTTAAAGTATGGGGGGCCAACAGAGATTTTACCCAGATTAAGAACATCAGCGAGTAGCGGGTACAATGTACCTACCAAAATCATCGCCATTGAGCTAACCAACAGAATATTATTCAGCAGCAACATCATTTCCCGAGACCAGGCACCATAGCCCACCACTTTCTGCATCGCCGGCCCGCGAAGGGCAAATAAAGTTAATGAGCCTCCTATCACCAAGGCTATAAACCCTAATATAAATGCGCCGCGCTCTGGGTCGCTGGCAAAAGCATGCACCGACGTGAGAATGCCTGACCGCACTAAAAAAGCACCCAACAAGCTCAGGGAGAAAGCAAAGATGGCCAGCAACAATGTCCAGCTTCTAAACACACCACGCTTTTCTGTTGCAGAAATGCTGTGAACCAAAGCCGTACCCACCAGCCAGGGCATAAAGGAGGCATTTTCAACAGGGTCCCAGAACCACCAGCCGCCCCACCCCAGTTCGTAATAGGCCCACCAACTGCCCAGGCCAATACCAACGGTTAGGAATGCCCAGGCCACATTGATCCAAGGCCTGGCCCAGCGCGCCCAAGCACTGTCGAATTGGCTACCAATCAATGCGGCTATAGCGAATGCAAACGGCACGGCAAAGCCCACATAGCCCATGTAGAGCATGGGCGGGTGGACAATTAGACCAAAGTCTTGTAGCAAAGGGTTTAGATCTCTTCCTTCCACTGGCGATACCGGCAACAGCCTATCAAAGGGGTTAGATGTCATAAGCAGAAATACAATAAAGCCTATGGCAACAAAGCCCAGTATTGAAAGCACGCGGGCCACCAGCTGGGGTGGTAACTGTCGGCTAAATAATGCCACCGCTGCAGACCAGCCAGCCAGCATCAGTACCCAGAGTAACAGCGAGCCCTCATGGGCGCCCCAGACCGCACTGAACTTAAACCGGTCGGGTAGCAGCGTGTTTGAGTTATTGGCCACATAGGCAACGGAAAAGTCGTCCTGCAAAAAAGCATTAGCGAGACAGGCAAAAGACAGAGCAATAAATACAAATTGACCCAGAGCCAAACTGTGGCCCAAGCCCATCCAGCTTCTGTGGCCGGTAAAAGACCCCACCATGGGCACCGCAGCCTGAGCTACCGCGAGACACAGGGCAATAATTAAAGCGACATGACCTAGTTCAGGAGTCATTGGACATTTTCCTGCTGCTTGAGTTCGTAGGCTTTGTTCATCGCATCAGCAACTTCAGGTGGAGTGTACTTCTCATCATGCTTGGCCAACACCTCGGTTGCCCGCAACACCATATTGTCATCCAGTTTGCCAGCAGCAATAGCGGCCTCGCCCTCGTCGAACAGGTCCGGAAGAATGCCTGCATAGTGAATCGTCAAGGTCGACATGCCGTCGCTGACATCGAAATGCACATCAAGAGAATCTGCAGCGCGCCGAACTGACCCTTCAACCACCATACCGCCAGCGCGAATATGCACAGCCTGAGGTGCCTCACCGGCCACAATCTGCGATGGTGTATAGAAGTAGTTGGCATTCTGGCCAAGCATATAGGCCATTAGCCCGACAATTGCTGAAGCCGCTACGACAAGAAGAATCACCAGCTGTAAGCGTTGTCTGCGTATGGGGTGCATTATTTATCTTCCTCTGAGGTATTGGCCGATTGGTGCTCTTTCTGACACTGCTCTCGCTGCCGCAGCTGCTGGGATATGGTTTTCAAGATGGCGCTATGCTGCTGCAATGGTCTAACCAGCAGCCAGCCCATCACAAACAGAGAAACTAAGATTGCGGTCCAGACATAGGGCCCGTGACCTGCCATATCCCACATCTGCTGAAGGCTCTCAAACTGAAAGGTCATTTGGCCGGCTCCTGGGTTTCGGCCTGCCGTGCTAATTCACGCACCCAACCCGCCTTCCGCTCCCGCTGCAAAATCTCCACACGGGTATATAAAATAAGCGCCAAACCATAAAAACTATACATGGCCACAATCACCACCAGCAGCGGCTGAAACATATCTGGATGCATGCTGGGTGCCGAGGTTAATTTAATCGTCGCTGACTGATGCAATGTGTACCACCAGTCCACAGATTTATAAATAATCGGAATATTGACCGTGCCCACCAGAGCCAGAATGGCACTGGCTTTATTGCCAGCCTCCTGTGAGTGGAAGGCATATTGCAGTGCCAGCACCCCCAAATATAAAAATAGCAGGATCAACATGGACGTAATTCGTGCATCCCAGACCCAATAAGTGCCCCAGGTAGGCTTGCCCCAAACAGCACCGGTAAACAGCGCGATAAAGGTCAGCGCAGCACCAATGGGCGCTGCGGACTTCATGACCATGTAACTGAGCTTCATCTTCCAGATCAACCCAATCGCGCCGGCAATGGCCATTAGGTAATAACCCGCCAGAGCCAGAAAAGAGGCTGGCACATGCAGATAGATAATACGGAAACTATTGCCCTGTTTGGCGTCTTGAGGCGCAAACGCCAAACCCCAGACAAGGCCAGTGAGCACAAGAGAAATTGTTAGTACCCACAGCCAGGGCAACCAGCGACCCGTAGTTTCATAGAACCAGCGGGGTGATCCCATGCGGTGAAACCAATTCCAATTTCTAGCTGAAGCCATATTCACTAAAACCTTTAAATCGTTTAATTATTGCTCACAAGGCGCAATGCCCCGGCAATCGCTAATGGACAGAGCGCGATTGCTCCACTTAGCATAGCCCCCAAAATCGCCAAGGGCCCAAGCCAGTTCAGCCCATCTATTGCCGCTTGCACCGCCGCACTGCCAAAAATAATTACCGGCATATACAGGGGGATAACCAGCACCGATAACAGCAGCCCGCCTTTTCGCAGGGAAACCGTTAGGGCCGCACCCACGGCACCAATCAAACTGAGGCAGGCTGTGCCCAGTGCCAGGCTGGCCATCATAGGCACTGTGCCCTCGCCTGGCAGAGACAGCATAATGCCAATAACAGGCGACACTAGAGTCAGTGGCAGGCCGCTAACCAACCAATGGGCAGTGACCTTGCCCAGCACCGTCAGAGCCAAAAGCTGGGGCGAAATAAGCATTTGCTCTAGTGACCCATCCTGATAGTCGCTGGCGAAAAGGCTCTCTGTAGACAGCAGTGTTGCCAGAAGCGCCATTACCCAAATAATGCCCGGCGCAAGCTCAGCCAGTCTCGCCGAATCTGGACTAACTCCCAGCGGAATCAAGGTCGACACCAACAGGAAAAATATCAATGGGCTTGCAGCTTCACCGCGGCGGCGATAAGCCAACAATAAATCCCGTTTCAAATAGCCACTAAAGCCGACGCTGGTAGCTATCATCTCAGCTCTCCCCGGTCAGCGTGAGGTTCGACGCTGTATGTACGCAGCCCATCAATAGCTAGATTCTGATGGGTAGACAACAAAATAGCGCCACCCTGGGCCAGATGATTTTGCAGTTGGTTTTGCAGTGCAGCCACACCCTGCTTATCAATCGATGTAAAAGGCTCATCAAGAAACCAAATTTTGGCCCGGCTGGTGGTAAGTCGCGCCAGCGCAACCCGGCGATGCTGGCCTGCCGACAGGCTATAACAAGGCACATCAGCGTAGCCCCCCAGGCCTACAGTCACCAAAGCCTCAGCAATCTGATTGGCGCTGGTGGATGCAGGGCTCATCCAGCGTAAATTCTCTTCCGCTGAAAGAGCCATTTTGACACCAGACTGATGGCCTATATAAAGGATATCTGCGAGATATTCATAGCGACACTGAGCAATGGAACGGCCTTGATATAGAATCGAGCCAGCGGTCGGCTGCAGCGCGCTGGTCATCAAACGCATCAGAGTGGTTTTGCCCGCACCATTGGCACCCTCAATTTGCAGGATGTCCCCGGCCTCAACCGCTAAGTTGACTGGCTTAAAGACATTGCAGTCATCGCGCTCGTAGGAGAGCTGCTCGACTGTTAAAAGAGGTGCTGTGGACAACAGATTTCCCGCGGTATGGTTATTTTGCGGGGAACATTATGCCAAAGAACCGGCATCAGATGTTGGCTTTAATCAAGTGCTGGTCGGGCGCCAATATAAAGCTACAGCTATGGGGCTAAACTGAGAATCTAGAATAAAAATCTAAAGCCTAAGATCTAAAGCAGAGGCAAATCCTGCCTAGAAAAAGTCATCATCGAAATCGTACTCTTGAACCTGCTTATCCAACCGGGCTTGCTCAAGTTTCAACTCCAACCTTCTTCTCGACTCAAGCTTAACCTGAGCTTGCTGCTTATCGGTGAGAGTATTCTCCGGCTCCGCAGCAGCGGAGTTATCATCAGAATCATCCAAGCCCTCTGCATCGTCGATATCATCAAGATTATCGCTCATACATAAAACCTCAACTTAAAACATCAGGCCCTTAAATCGCCCACGCGAACCAGTGGCCCTGTCGCGAAAAATAAGTGTAAAAACCTTCTTCGTCAAGACATTAAATTTATGCTGGAAACTATTATCAGAATTTGAGTAACCCACTGTGAGCGAAGCCCCGTACTAACCGATACTTATCAGCAGCACGAACTTCGCAGGAGAATCGTTTTGAGCCCTAGAATCCTACTTGGTAAAAGCCCCATCATTATCAATCGATGGAGACTCACTACAGCACTTCTTTTTAGCCTGGCCGCTTCTTTATCAATCCAGACCTCAGCCGAAGACGATGTTGCTATTTTTGCCGGCGGTTGCTTCTGGTGTATGGAGAGTGACTTTGAGAAGCTAGAGGGCGTGAAATCTGTTATCTCTGGCTATATTGGTGGCCATGTTGGCAACCCGACCTATAAGCAGGTGTCCTTAGGCACCACAGGCCATACCGAAGCAGTACAGATTGAGTTTGATAACCAGGTGGTCAGTTTTGTCGAACTACTGGAACGTTTCTGGATCAATATTGACCCATTGGATGGCGGCGGCCAGTTTTGCGACCGCGGCCAGCAGTATCGCAGCGAGCTTTTCTATCTCAATGACGAACAAAAGGCTACGGCACAGGCGTCGTTAGACGCTATTAGGTCCCAACAGCAGTTTTCTGGCAAGGTAAAAACCCAGCTCACCGAGGCAACGAAATTCTACATCGCCGAAGACTATCATCAGGATTATTACAAAAAGAACCCTACCCGCTACAACTACTATCGCTGGAGCTGCGGGCGCGACAAACGGTTGAAACAGCTGTGGAGCAAAAAGTAACTAAATCAACGGACTACCAGCATATCTGATACCAGATAGCGGAGAACTTTCTCCGCCGTATTTCCAAAAAATTTGCCCGCTATTCCGCGATTGGCAGCGCTTCCAATCAATAACAGGGCACTGTCGCCAACCGCTTCTGCCAATTCCTTGTCCGCTCGTCCCGTCAGTACCTCAATACTGGCCTTTCCCCCCGACTCGCCGAGCTCATTATTGAGCTGCTCCTGGGCATCGGCCAATGCCTGCTCGGCATTTTCATGCCACAGCACCGACCGCCCTGGCAAAGGCGGCACATAGGCCGTGGCCATAGCCATGGCGCTAAAATCCGGTATCACAGACACCAGCTGCAGAGGCAATCCCAATGCATTAGCCATACCCCTGGCACTTAAAATCACGGCCTTGCCTAAAGCACGGTGTTCGACACTTTCATCCAAGGTGCCGACAGCAGCAACCACTTTGTCTTGAGACCGCCCCTCCCCATTGACCAGCCAGACAGGGCGGCTAGCATCTCGAAATAGGTGCCAGTCTTCCGGCGTTTTAAACACCTCGACAATACGGGAGTGCTTGTCCCCCGCTACTTTTATAATTAGATCTGCGCCCATGCTATTAGCAGTATCCACCGCCGACCGATTCCAGCGCTTTCCCCAAGCCATACTTGAGGAAAAATTAACATTGTACCGGTTGGTCAAAAGGCGCAGCCGAGTCTCTGCGTCGTCGAGCAGTGCCTGCTTTATGTCTTTAAAATTATCGAACCCAACGTACTTGTGCATCTCTTCAATCTGATTGTAAACCGTCATTAATACATGCAGTTTCCCCTCATTATGGCCGGTCAATGTGACCGCCTGCTGCATGGCCAATTGATCCTTATCGGATTCGTCTAAAACCACAAGAATATTTTGCATAGCTGCTCTCCAAAACTAACTTGGCCTCATAGTCAACTTTCACTCGACTCATTTTGAGTCTAGCTAGCTAAGCGAGGGAGCGTTAAGATTAAAGGGATTTAGAGAGCCAACATGATATAGATCAATTCTATGTCGATACTCTTAGTTAGAGTTTATTACAGCTTGTTAAAGGAGCAGCCAGGGTTACTGTTCCCCCAAAGGCTAAACAGCTAGATAAATGGACTTAATACCAGCCGCAAGGAATCTCATGCGCTCGCCCACCCTAAATATCCAATCCAATAACTGCCATAACTGCCGTATGAGCGCACTGTGCCTGCCTCTCTCTAGATGCTGGCTCTCTGGACATGCTGGATAAGGTCAATGAGCGTGGCCGTCCCATCCATAAAAATCAGCTTATCTTTCATGGAGGCGATCAGTTTCAGTCGGTCTATGCTATTCGCAGTGGCGCTGTGAAGTCGTTCTGCACTAGCGATGACGGCACCGAGCAAGTCACTGGGTTTTATTTGGCAGGAGAAATTTTTGGTTGGGACGGCATAGATAACAACACCCACAGCAACAGTTCGGTGGCACTGGAGACCGTGGCCCTCTGCGAGATACCCTTTGCTCAATTTGAGCAAATTAGCCAGAACATGCCAATCCTGCAAAAACACCCGATGCGCCTGACGGCCAAAGAAATCACAACAGACTAAGAGCTCATTACATTACTGGCAAAAAGCTCTACCGAGGAGCGAGTTGCCAGCCTTCTTCTTAGTCTATCGAGCCACCTAAAACGCCAGCATCTCAGCGCCACCAGATTCCGTCTGCCCATGTCGCGGGCATATATTGGAAATTATCTAGGCCTTACCGTTGAAACAGTAAGTCGTGTTTTTAGCCGCTTCCAGAGCTTTGATCTGATTCTGTGTGATGAAAAGGAAATCGAGATTATTAATCTCCACGGCCTTGCTGCTGTTGCGCACAAACCCCAAACATAGAGTCCAATACAAAAGCCTGGCCGTAAACCTAAAGTCTGTCATTCAAGCCCATTTCCAATAGTTTCGATTGAGCTACCAACCCCTGCGCCCTACAATGACTAAAACGTTTGGATTCCAACATGAAAATCTACCTAGTCGGCGGTGCCGTTCGAGATAAGTTGCTCAATTACCCAAGTGATGAAAATGACTGGGTAGTGGTGGGCAGCTCTCCAGAGCAGATGGTCGAACTGGGTTATCATCCTGTGGGTCAGGATTTCCCTGTTTTTATCGAACCACAAACCGGCGAAGAATACGCTCTGGCTCGCACCGAGCGAAAATCTGGTCATGGCTATCAGGGTTTCACCTTCCATACCGCTGCAAACATTAGCCTCGAAGAAGATCTTATTCGCCGGGATTTAACCATTAATGCAATGGCTGAAGACGAAAATGGTGGCATTTTCGACCCCTATGGTGGCCAGCAGGATTTGCAAGCAAAAGTGCTGCGCCATGTGTCCGTTGCCTTTACCGAAGACCCTTTAAGAGTGCTGCGTGTTGCTCGCTTTGCTGCGCGCTACCATCATCTGGGTTTTACCATAGCGCCAGAAACCCTTGCTCTTATGGCGTCAATTGTATCGAGCAATGAACTCTCCCATCTGGTCGCTGAGCGAATGTGGAAAGAAACAGAGCGGGCACTCTGCGAGAGATCGCCGGACATCTATATTCAGGTATTGCGCGACTGCGGTGCCCTGCAAATTCTTTTGCCAGAAGTGGAAAAGCTGTTTGGCGTTCCCCAACGAGCCGACTACCATCCAGAGGTGGACACTGGCATTCATACATTGATGTCATTGCAGCAGGCAGCAAAACTCTCCGACAGTCCTGGAGTCCGGTTTTCTGTGCTGGTCCATGATCTCGGTAAAGGTATTACCCCAGACCATGTGCTGCCCAGTCACAAAGGGCACGAAGCTCGAGGGCTGCCATTGGTAAAAGATGTCTGTGACCGATTTAGAGTCCCCAATGAGCACCGCCAGTTGGCCATGGCAGTCACCGAATTTCATCTGCTCTGCCACAAGGCATTGGAACTGCGCCCAGAAACTATTTTAAAACTATTAAAAGGATTGGGCGCTCTCAAACCCGAGAACAGGCTTGAAGAGTTTTTACTCTGCTGCGAAGCTGATGCCCGGGGCCGTGCCGGCTTTGAAGATCGTGATTACCCTTCTTCTGAATACTTGCGTCAGGCGCGACAGGTTGCCATGGCAACAAATATCACAGATTTAGTAGAAACTGGTATCAGTGGGGCAGAAATTGGCGTGCAACTCAGCCTGCGGCAAACTGCAGGGCTGGCAGAATTTAAAGCAAATTATCCGACCCCATAACCTAAGGCAAAACAATGAACTCAGACAGTAAAACAGTCCTTATTACTGGCGCGGCGCGACGCATTGGCGCGGTTACCGCGCAGCTTTTCCACGCCGCAGGTTACCGCGTCATTATTCACTACAACAATAGTGCTGCCTCTGCCGACAAGCTCTGTGAGCAGCTTAATAGTGATCGGGACAATAGCTGCCTGTTAGTGCAAGGTGACCTAAATGATATGGCTGGGTTGGCTAAAATTGCGGCTCTGGTAGAACGCGTTGGGCGCTTGGATGTCTTGATCAACAATGCCTCCAGTTTTTATCCCACACCATTGGAGGCCTGTGATAACAAACAGTGGGATGACCTTGTAAACAGCAACTTGAAGGGCCCCTTTTTTCTCTCCCAGACGCTGGCACCATTGCTGTTAAAAAACCAGGGCTCTATTGTTAATATCTCAGATATGCACGCCCGTCAGGCTCTGCGCAATCATCCGATCTACAGCATTGCCAAAGCCGGCAATATTGCCATGACAAAATCACTGGCTTTAGAACTGGGCCCCCATGTGCGAGTAAATAGCGTTGCACCCGGCGCCATACTTTGGCCAGAGCATGAAGAAGATGATATTGATAAACAGGACTCGGTTCTGAGTAAGGTGCCTATGGGGCGTTTGGGAACTGAATCGGATATCGCAGATACTGCATTCTTTTTAGCGGTTGGGGCAACCTATATGACCGGCCAGACCATTGCGGTGGATGGCGGTAGTTCCAATAGCCTTTAACTAATAGCCAATAGAAAGCCCTTTCAAAAGCAATTAACCTGCCCTAGTAATATCCATACCACGCCAGATAAAGGGTACCGACCAAAGTTTCTGTTTTTTTTTGTCGTAGTTCTGCCAGTGCTGAGCATAGGTAATATCGGTCACCGGATGCAGTGCCTGGGGCGCCAGCTCAGCAAGAGGCAACAAGACAAAAGCATTTTTCAACACCTCATCACGGGGTAATGCGATGCCATCAATGTCCCCCACCACGCCATCAACCGTAAGAATATCAATATCCAAACTTCGCGAACCAAATCTCGGAGCACTGCGATCGCGACCGTTGGTATCTTCTATCCGCTTAAGGATCTGTGAAATTTGCCCGACCCCAAGCTCCGACTGAATTCCTACCACCAGGTTGTAAAAACTGTCCCCCTCAAAGCCCACCGACTCGCTCTCATACACGGAGGAAATCTCCAGCTCACCAAAATTCTCAGCCAGCGCATCCAAGGCCGCACAAATATGCAGACGGCGCTCAATATTGCTGCCCAGGCTAAGATAAATCAGGGCCATTACTGTCGATCCCCTCGCTCAATGATAATGCCAACATCTTGACTGTATCTTAGCGCACCGGGCTTGCTGACGCGCAGTTTCAGCCAGGGCACAGAGAATTCTTCTCTGACAATACGGGCAATCTCTTCCGCCATCCGCTCCACCAGTAAAAATTCACTGGCTTCAATAAAGGCAATTAAGCGTTTTGCGATTGATTTGTAATTTAGCGCGTACTCAATATTGTCGGTGTCTGCCGCCTTGCGGATATCATGAGCCATTTCCAAATCCAGACTGATTGTTTGCTTAACCTCCCGCTCCCAATCATAGATTCCTATAATAGTCTCTATGCGCAGGTCTCTTATATAAACAATATCCATCTACTTTCCTTTTAAGCTAGATTCTAACGCTGGCAATTGATCAAGAGGCCAGCGGGGTGTAGCCGAGATTTCCAGCTTATTGGCCTGACCAGCTATTAGGCGCTGGCAGCCAGCATAAGCAATCATGGCCCCATTATCAGTGCAAAACTCATGGCGCGCATAGAAAACCTCGGCTCCTTCTTTCGCCAGCGCGACCTCAAGCTTGTGCCGCAATCGCGTATTGGCAGATACACCTCCTGCAATCACCAGGGTTTTCATCTGTGTTTGATTAAGCGCGCGACGACATTTTATGACCAATGAATCCACCACTGCCTCTTGAAAGCCGGCGCAGATATCCAAAATGGTTTTGTCATCTGGAAGCTCATCAGCTCCGCGATGTTTGTGTATTAAATTGCGGGTAAAAGTTTTGAGCCCGGAAAAACTGAAGTCCAGACCGGGCCTATCGGTCATAGGCCGTGGAAAATCAAAGCGATCAATTTGCCCACGATCTGCCATAACGGCTAACACTGGTCCTCCAGGATAATCCAGATCAAGCATCTTGGCGGTCTTGTCAAAGGCCTCCCCCGCGGCATCATCCAATGATTCCCCCAGCAGCTCATACTCACCTATCGCCTTAACCGACACCAGCTGAGTATGGCCACCAGAAACCAGCAGTGCGACAAAGGGAAAGTTAGGAGGGCTATCCTCCAGCATAGGTGCCAGCAGGTGCCCTTCCATATGGTGAACACCTAGCACAGGAATATCCAAAGCGAACCCTAATGCTGTTGCCATGGCCCCGCCCACCATCAGTGCGCCCATAAGGCCCGGCCCTGAGGTATAGGCAATGCCATCAATATCCACCTTGCTGATATTGGCTTCTTCTAGCACTCGTTTTAACAGGGGTATAATTTTCCGCACATGGTCTCTGGAGGCCAGCTCCGGCACTACTCCACCGTATTCTGCATGCAGTTTCACCTGAGAATACAGAGTATGGGCAAGCAGACCCCGCTCGCTGTCGTAGACAGCCAGTCCGGTTTCATCGCAGGATGTTTCTATACCCAATACAAGCATTTAAAGCTGCTTCCAAAAGCCATTTAAGGTCGTCACTTTAAACCCTATGCATCTCTCTGTGAACCGGTACTTTGAAGACCCTTTAAATGGCTTAAAAACCCCTGTAAAAAACTTTGCATCAATAGGTCGAAGTGTATAGACTACGCGCCCTTGAAGAGCCGAGTACAGGTTGGCTGTACTGGCAAATAATTTCACTACAGGATCATGGATTTATGCCAAGCGTTCGAATTAAAGAAAACGAGCCCTTTGACGTAGCATTACGTCGCTTTAAACGTTCATGCGAGAAGGCCGGTATTTTGGCCAAAGTTCGCAGCTGTGAGTTTTACGAGAAGCCCACTTGGGAACGTAAGCGTAAGGCTGCTGCCGCTGTTAAGCGCAACCAGAAAAAAGTATCTCGCGAATCACGCAAGTTTACTCGACTCTACTAAATCTAACTCTGACATTAGAGTTATCGATTAAAGAGTCATATCAAAGAGCGCCCACCGGCGCTTTTTGTGTTTCTGGAATTCACAAAAAGGTCAGTAACACCGCTGACCCTAGCCAATCGGAGAGTAGCCATGTCAATGAAACAAACAATCCATGATGCAATGAAAGATGCCATGCGCGCCAAAGACAAGGCTCGCCTTGGTGCTATTCGCCTAATGCAGGCCGAATTCAAGCGTATTGAAGTCGATGAGCGCATCGATATCGACGATGCCCGCATTCTGGCTGTACTAGACAAAATGGTTAAGCAGCGCCGCGACTCGATCAGCCAGTATGAATCTGCCGGTCGCCAAGAGTTGGCTGATGTGGAAATCGCCGAAATCGTCGTTATTCAGGATTTCCTGCCCACGGCACTTAGCCAAGAAGAGATTGTCTCCATGGTTCAGGCAGCTATCGACCAGACTGGTGCCAGCTCAATGGCCGATATGGGCAAAGTCATGGGTATTATCAAGCCGCAGATTCAAGGCCGTGCCGATGCAGGTGCCGTCAGCGGGCTGATAAAGGCCGCTCTTACCTATTAAGGTTTCAGTAATTCAAATCCGCAGTTAAATTTCTCCAGAGAAGGAGTTACACTGCCAGACCGTCATTTACCAACTCGCAGTGCCCATGGCTGGATTAATTCCACAGACATTCATTGATGATCTGCTCGACCGCGTCGATATAGTCGACGTGGTCAACAACCGTGTTCAACTCAAGAAAGCAGGCAAAAATTACAAAGCCTGCTGCCCCTTTCACGAAGAGAAAAGCCCCTCCTTTACCGTTGCTCAAGACAAGCAGTTCTACTACTGCTTTGGTTGTGGCGCCGGTGGCAATGCTCTCAGCTTTGTAATGGAATTTGATCGAGTAGACTTCTTGCCCGCGGTGGAAATGCTAGCCAAAAATGTCGGGCTAGAAATCCCTAGGGAAGCGGCTCCCGATCGTGCCGTCAGCAAACGAAAAGACAACCTGTACTCAATTCTAACGGAATCTGACCGCTTCTTCCGCCAGCAATTGCGCTCCCATCAAGGAGCTGCCACGGCAGTAGGTTACCTAAAGGACCGAGGCCTCAGCGGCCAAATAGCGGCAGCATTTGGCGTCGGTTACGCCCCTCCAGGCTGGGACAACTTATTAAAATCTGCGGGCACCGAGCCAGATAAGGTCAAACTGCTGGAAGATTCTGGCATGCTGATTGTTAAGCCCGAAGAGAAAAAACAATACGATCGCTTCCGCCACCGAATTATGTTTCCCATTCGCGATCAGCGCGGCCGCACCATTGGCTTTGGTGGCCGAGTGCTCGACGACAGCACACCCAAGTATCTCAATTCCCCAGAGACTCCAGTTTTTCATAAGGGCCGTGAGCTCTACGGGCTCTATGAGGCCCGTCAGGCACTTAAAGAAATACCCTATCTAATAATGGTGGAGGGCTATATGGATGTTATCGCCCTAGCTCAGTACGGTATTCACAATGCAGTGGCAACTTTGGGCACTGCACTTACCGAAAACCATCTGCAGAAGCTGTTTCGCTATACCTCAGAGCTAGTATTCTGCTTTGATGGTGATAAAGCAGGGGTTCGAGCCGCGGGCCGCTCACTGGAAATCGCTCTGCCGGAAATGCGTGATGGGGTGTCGGCCAAGTTCCTCTTTTTGCCCGATGGCGAAGACCCGGATAGCATGGTTCGTAAACTGGGCACCGACGATTTTCAAAAGCAGGTGGAGACAGCCACTCCCCTATCTGCGTTTCTGTTTGACCAGCTAAGCGAAGGGATAAATACCAGCACCGCTGACGGCAAAGCGCGGCTTAGCAAAGTTTGTGCTCCGCAGATTAATCGCATCCCTCAGGGCGTCTTTCGCCAGCTAATGCTCGAAGAATTGTCCCGTCGCACCGGCATCAGTGCTGACAATCTGAAAGACTATGTGGCCAGCCATAAGCCACCAGAAAAGCGAGCGGCAGTGCAAGCTAGCGCAACTTCTGTGGCTGCCGCTCCTAGCTACCATCAAGATTCTGAGTCGGGCAAGTATGAACAACCCATGGATACTCGTGGCGATGTGGATTACGAGCCATTTCCACAACTGACTCAGGAACGAAGCTCTAAAATTCGCCTGGCACCTATCAAGTTTCTAACTGCGTTGCTCCTTAACCACCCTGGCCTTGCAGAGCATGTTGAAGATACAGACCTGTTAAATGCTGCCACTGATGCTGACGTTGTGCTGTTCTTGCGGGTGCTAAAAGTGGTGCGAGACAACCCGCATTACAAGCCCTCACATATTTTTGCTTACTGGTTGGGCACCCATGGCAATCAAGACGAAACAAAAGTATTGCAGTCACTGGCCGCCAGCGAACTCTATCACCCCCCCAAAGGCACAGGCCGAGACGATCATCAGGAATTTTGCGACACCTTAACGCATGTTACCCACAGTGCATTTGAAGCCTTGCCCGCTGCCGATAAAGCAATTCATTTACTCAGCCAGCAAACCTTAAATGAGCGAGAAATTCAGCAGCTGCACAAGATACGCTTACAACTGGGTGATGACGCTCAATCAAATGAGCTAAAAAACAAGATAAAACAACGACTTGTAGTCTAATATTAGAAAAAGAAAATATGCCCAATAAACTCCAAATTGTCTGGGACAACGGCCTATTAATTCGATATAATTGCGCGCTATTTTTCGGCGTCCCACTACAGAAAAAGTACCTATGAGCGAAAACATCCAGAAGCAACAATCCGGCATTAAAGATCTAATCGCAAAAGGTCGAGAACAGGGATATCTCACCTACGCAGAGGTAAATGACCACCTCCCCGAAGATATTGCAGACCCGGAGCAGGTCGAAGATATTATCCAAATGATCAACGATATGGGCATCACCGTTTTTGAAACGGCTCCAGATGCTGAAACATTGTTGATGATGTCTGGCGATAACACACCAGATGAAGTGGCTGCCGCAGAAGCTGCCGCCGCCCTCGCCTCTGTTGAGTCCGAACAGCACAGAACCACAGATCCCGTGCGCATGTATATGCGTGAAATGGGCTCCGTAGAACTGCTGACTCGTGAAGGCGAAATTGAAATTGCCAAGCGCATCGAAGAAGGCACTAGAGAGCTGATGTCAGCTGTCTCTGACTGGCCTACTACCGTTGCCTCTGTTATAGCAGAGTGGGACAAAGTTGTCGCTGGCGAGCGCAAGCTAACCGATATTATTAGTGGCTACCTCAACCCAATGGAGCACGTACCCTCCGCTCTGGCTCAGCAGCAAGCTGCTGAAGCCGCTGAAGCTGAGAAAATCGCTAATGGCGAAGCACCAGATGAGGACGAGGAAGAAGAGGAAGAGCACGAAGGCGGCTTAGACCCAGAAGAAGCCCAAGAGCGCTTCGAGGCTATCCGCGCCCAACTCAAGAAAACCAATGCTTCGATCTCTCGCTATGGTCGAACAGGTAATGCCTCAGTTAAAAATATCGAAGATCTCGCTGAGCTGTTCAAGTACCTGAAATTGACCCCCCGCCAGTTTGACCCATTGATTGGTCTGGTGCGTCAGGCAGTTGAAAGAATTCGCGCTGAAGAGCGCAATATCATGAAGCTATGTATTCGCTACTCAAAGATGCCACGCAAGGACTTTATCAAGGCCTTCCCCGGCAATGAGACAAATCTCAAGTGGACTGGCCAATTGATCAAAGCCAAGGACGCTTGGTCAGCTGGTATTGAAAAACACGAAGTAGATATTGTTAGGGCTCAGCGCAAGCTGGCTCAGGTAGAAACCGAGAGCGGCCTGACCATTCTGGCAATTAAAGATATCAACCGTCGCCTCACCATCGGTGAAGCTATGGCTCGTCGAGCCAAGAAAGAAATGGTTGAAGCAAATCTGCGTCTGGTTATCTCTATCGCCAAAAAGTACACCAACCGTGGTCTGCAGTTCCTAGATCTGATTCAGGAAGGCAATATCGGCCTAATGAAAGCGGTAGATAAATTTGAATACCGCCGTGGTTACAAGTTCTCGACCTACGCAACCTGGTGGATTCGTCAGGCGATTACTCGCTCGATTGCAGATCAGGCCCGCACCATCCGTATTCCGGTGCATATGATTGAAACCATCAACAAGCTCAATCGCATCTCTCGCCAAATGCTTCAGGAAATGGGCCGCGAACCCAGCCCAGAAGAGCTGGCAGAGCGCATGGAAATGCCAGAAGACAAGATTCGTAAAGTGCTTAAGATTGCCAAAGAGCCCATCTCCATGGAGACGCCTATTGGTGAAGACGAAGATGCCAGCATTGGCGATCTGATTGAAGATACCACCATTGCACTACCAGTAGATGAGGCCACCAAGCATAACCTCACCGAATCTACACGAGGCGTACTGAGCAGCCTGACCGCCAGAGAAGCCAAGGTACTGCGTATGCGTTTTGGTATTGATATGAACACAGACCACACGCTCGAAGAAGTGGGTAAGCAGTTTGATGTAACCCGTGAGCGAATTCGTCAGATCGAAGCCAAGGCATTGCGCAAGTTACGTCATCCGACACGCTCGGATCATCTGCGTAGCTTTATTGACGAGTAAAACCTACTGCCATTAAGTCAAAAGGCAAGTTTGAAAAAGGGCCCATAGCTCAGTTGGTTAGAGCAGTCGACTCATAATCGATTGGTCGTAGGTTCAAGTCCTACTGGGCCCACCATTTTTCCCATATAAATCAATATCTTAAAGCCATCTCTCCACTCCCCTGATATCACTTTCACTTATCAGGTACAGTAGAGGTAACAGTTGATGGCTACATTTGTCTCCATAAACAACAAAACTAAAGTAATTGTTCGCAAACAGGGCTACCCAACGCACTGTAAAACCTTTCTGAAGAAGTCTGACGGCGTCATCTGGGCACGGAAAGTCGAATCAGAGATGGAAAGAGGTCTCTTTGAGGATACTTCTAAAGCAAAGACTATATTGTTTAGCACCGTACTGGATAAGTACTATGCCAGTTGTGTAGCCAGAAACCTCAAAGCTCTGCGCTTTATCAAAGCTCACTCCAACATAATCAAAGACTCATTAGCGCAGTTAAGACTTATAGATTTGGATTCAGAGCGCCTTGCTAGCTATAGAAATCAGAGGCTGACAAGCGTCAGTCCAGCAACGACCAAGTTGGAACTGGGTATTATTATTCGTGCTTTAAAGTTTGCAGTAAGTGAGATGGGCGTCTACTTGCCCTCCTTCCCTCAAGTTAAATATCCAACTGTCTCTAACGCACGACATAAAAGAGCATCAAGCACAGAGATTAATACGATTAAAGAAAACATATCCAACCCAGAAATCCGCATCATTATCGACCTTGCAGTCCACACTGCGATGCGTCGAGGTGAGATTCTAAACATACAGTGGCAACACATAGATTGGACTAAGAATACTCTGCTTATACCAGAGACTAAAACTGGGCAACCACGGAAAGTGCCATTAACGGCTAAAGCAATTACCTCGCTTAAACAACTTGAGGCCAAAGACTTAGGATTAGTCTTCAGCATCAGAGCCGACTCTGTATCTCAGGCATTTAAACGATCTTGTGCAATCGCACAAATAGATAATCTAAGATTTCACGACTTAAGGCACGAAGCGACCACACGATTCTTCGAACTTGGGCTAAATGTAATAGAAGTGGC
>JAQXBF010000006.1 GCA_029252555.1 Porticoccaceae bacterium | reverse complement strand
GTACAGGTGCCCCCTAAAATTGACGCAAAGCTCAAGGGAATCAAAAACTTGGAGATCGAGACTTTATGGCGCTTGGCCCAGTCTTGCAACAGGGGAATAAAGATCGCAACCACCGGCGTGTTGCTGATAATGGAACTGATAAATGCTACCGGCAACATCATCCGAGGAATAGCTTTATAAGGCTTTGGGCTGGTACCCAGCCACTTCATGACCCACCAGTGCAGCGCACCACTTTCTTTTAAGGCTGCAGAGACAATATAGAAGCAAGCAACAATATAAATGGCTGGATTGGAAAACCCCTGAAAGGCTTCCTCCGGTGACAGCACCCCAAAAAAAAGTAGCCCCGTCATAGCAGCAGCTAGGGCAAAGTCGACCGCCAGTCGACCCGTTAGCACAGTGGCTAAAAATGCAGCCAAAATACCTAAGGTGATAAGTGCATCTAAGCTCATGTGAAAATCACTCTTTTACAGCCATTTGAACATTTTTTCGCACATAAAAAACCGGCTGTACAGGCAACCAGTTTTTTTATGTGCGTTGTTAGATTAAAGTTTTTATCATTCGAGCACAATTATACGTTCATTTTTACTCAAGGTTCTGACGTCGACCCCTTTAACCGCTGTCAATTCGTCAATCGTCTTGAATGAGCCGTTAGCTTTGCGATAAGCCACAATAGCAGTCGCAGTCTTTAGGCCAACACATCTCATCGCTGCCACAATTCACACGTTGGAGGCCTTATTTACATTAAGAGGATGATAATCTGCGATAACAACAAGAGAGCGCATTTTATCTGTGGGCTCAGCTGCAGCGAGCACGATAAAAGAAATAACAATGACGGTGGTAAAAATCACTATAGTAAGTTTGAATAGAATGGGGGTGAGTAATGTCCTTATCAGAAGTTAGTTTGGTTTTGGGCGGTCATACCATCTCTGTCTAACTGCCGGCTACTCAATTATTAAAACTACGCGCTGAGTTAAGTCAACAAATACGACAAAGACCAGAGGATACCGGCGCCGCATTTTTGCCATGGACTTGACTAGGCCAAAAAGCCATTATTTTGATCACGTGCAATTGACAATAAACGCAGCTGTACCTATAGTGCGATCGCCTTTAATGGGCAGTTACCAGAACAATTCGCAAGAGACGCCCAGGTGGTGAAATTGGTAGACACGCCAGCTTCAGGTGCTGGTCCTCGAAAGGGGGTGGAGGTTCAAGTCCTCTCCTGGGCACCATTAAAAATTAGGACCTAATTCGTATAAAGCAAGCATTTGCCCATCACAATCCTACCTAGGAATTGAGTCAACATCAGAATTTATACCTTATCTACTTAAAACGACTGATCTTCAATTATTATAGAAGTAAACGAACTTTTGATTCAGGATTAGGCGATTTGTGTTAAGAAGAAAAACTTGAACTAAAAGATATTTATTAATCAAAGCCTCCTAGGTCAGTGTTGTGCTTCATCTATAGGGGTAAATCTGCTCCAAGCTTCCTTAGCACCCTCAGGCGATAAATGGTACCGATCAATGTGCCAAATCTCATTTGAAACCCCATCTCCCCTATCGGTAAGTTTGTGTACATCTAAAAATTGTAAGGCGCTGCCTCTCACACGATTCTCAAGCTCAAAATTAAAGGTTTTGATAAACTCCACAAATCGCCAATATTCATCAACGGCAATTCCCTTGGTGATAATATTCGGGCAAGGCACTCCTTGAACTATAATTTTGTGTTCACAACTTGCATTTAGCTCCAAAATATATGAGAGATAACCATCTATGGTAGAGGAGATAATGTCTGCGATATCCGTCTGTGGGAATCTTTTATGTCTCTTAAAAATACCAGAATCAATTCTGCAATCGATTTCTCCAATCGCTAACAAAACAAGGCTGCATTTTGGAAGCGATAAAAACACACCTTCGAAGCGATATTTGAAACGATTTAAGGCAGAATCTCTGAGATGCCACTGCTTAACTCCTCTGATAAATTGCGCTTTGATAAGAGTGGTACCACTGAAATTTTCAATTTGTAGCCCGTGATGAGAAAAAGAATGGCTTTCACCGAGAACATGCAGAACTTTACTAACGTTATTTGGGGCTACGAGACGATCATTATCGTCACGCCACTGCAAAAGCAGCCTCAAAAATCCATAAAATATCTTATCAGATTCATATTCTGCAGCATTTTTTAATAGGATGTCTCTTGAGGCCGACAAAAATCTTTGACTTGTCGCGAAATCGTTCTCTAAAAAGTAGCAAATACTGAGATGAATCCCTGCTATCAGACCGTAGTTATCAGGATCCACAATTATGGTATGTTCCAGTGCTTTGAGTTGCTCTTGTAAGTCATGGCTCCACGCAAGAATCACCGCTAGATTAAAAACAGCTTCAGCAAAATTAGGAGAACTCACGATTGTCTTCTTGAGAACCTCTATTGCCCTCTCTACATCACCCAATTCCATGTATGAAATAGCCAAGTTAGATTGGGCTTGAAAAAATCCAGTTTTTAACTCTATAGCTCTTTTGTAGCTGTCCCGAGCGGAAGGAAAGTTGTTCATAGATCGAAATGTATTTGCCAAGTTATAGTGCGCTTCCGAATCTAAAGGACTTAAATTAGTAAGTTTTTTATAAGCGACTTGGGCCTGAATATCATTTCCTATTTTCCTAGATGCTGCTCCTAACATTTTCCATCCCAAATAATGTTGCGGGTCTTTTTCAATAAATAATAGTGCTTGCCGCTCACTCTCAATATATTTTCCGGTATCATATAATGCGACAAGCTCAAGAGAAGCATCTTGAATAGAATCAGAATTTAGAGTTTTTTTATCTTCTTTATTAAGGCCTTGAGTTGAAATTAAGTTTTCAAATTTCTCTACATCCATCTGCCTAATTTTAATCTGTTCAAAAGCAATCTTAACGGTCTCAAAATACTCTGCTTTGATAAGCGCATTAATATAGCTTAGCCAAAACTGCTCTACATCAGAGTTTGCTCTGAGTGCAGTCCTGAATAATTTTAGAGCCAACGCAAGCTGATTAATTCCTTCAGCCAGTATCCCTAAGTTGTGGTTGGCATCAGGATGCCAAGGTTGCACTTTTAAAACCGACTTATAAATAACTTCCGCTTTCTCTAAATCACCTTTCTGATGAGCTAAAATTCCTTCCTGCACCTTTTCTGTAAAATCTAGTTCCATAAATATTCCTAGAGCTTGAACTTTTTTTTAGTCGTTATGTTTAGCAGTAAGCGGCGCATTATAGTAGAAATTCTGGGTCTGAGAGCAGAATTATTAAAGATTAGTTGGTTTTTTTGGCTAATTTAAGGGGCGGGGGGGGTGAGTTATTCAAAAAAACATAATAGAATAATTTCGTTCACATTTTTTTATCATATCTGCTAGGGAAAATTGTCCTCCAGGCTTTTATCCGCTTGTCAATAGATCACTGCCCCATCTAAACTTACTTTGACTGTAGGATGGAAGATAGCTAGCCTCAATAACCAAAAATAATAAAAATAAAGCCAATGACGCTATTTTCTGCCAGTCGAGCCCAACCCCTACTAATAGCCCTGTTAGCTCTTTTGCTAAAGGCCTGTGGTGGAGGTAGCGGTGATAGCAGCCCTACTCCCCCTCCTGTAGTGGTCACCAATAATCCGCCATCAGTGAATGCGGGTGAGACTCAGGTTGCCCTTGTATCTTCCACCGTCACTCTTAGGGGCACCGCTAACGATTCTGACGGCTCTATTACAAACTACAGCTGGACACAGACCTCCGGTGCCAATGTGACAATAAATGGGCCAAACAATGCCTCGGCTACATTTACTGCGCCTGCTAAAGAGGGTTCTCTGCACTTTCGTTTAACTGCTACCGATAATGATGGCGCTACTGCATCAAGTTCTGTACTCGTCGAGATCAACCTGCCAACCAACAGCCCACCCACAGTCAATGCCGGCAATGACCAAACTGTTGCTTCTTCTATGACGGTTACGCTTGGCGGCACGGCCGCTGATAGCGATGGCTCTATTGCTAGTTACAGTTGGGTTCAGATGTCGGGGGAGATGGTAACATTAACTGGCTCTGATACCGACACCGCAACATTTACCGCCCCTGAAACCGCAGGCCCACTTGAGTTTAGCCTCACAGTCTCAGATAACCAGTCAGCCAGTGCGACAGATTCAGTCACTATTAATATCACCGATACCAAGGTGGTTGTCAGCGGCACAGTGACTTTTGATCTGGTGCCACACAACTCTGGTGGAGGCTTAGATTATAGCAATATTCAGCAGGTGCCCTCTCGGGGTGTAGTGGTCGATGCTGTCGATGAATCGGGCACTGAGATACTGTCCACCATTACCGATGCCGAGGGCCGTTACCAGTTCCGGCTGGCGGCTAATACCTCTCTGCGGATCAGAATTTCGGCCAAGCTGGTGCAGACGGCTGGCGCAACCTGGGATATCAAAGTAACCGATAATACAGCGTCAGACGCCCTTTATGCTGCTCAGAGCGAGCTATTCGATACAGGTATGAAAGACAGTACCCGCAACTACAATATGGCTTCGGGCTGGGATGGCACTAGTTACTCTGAGCCTAGGGCAGCGGCTCCTTTTGCTGTGCTCGACGCGATTTATGACACCGTGCAAAAATTTGTGGCAGTAGATGCTAATGTGCAGTTTCCTGCGTTGGAAATTCATTGGAGCGAAAATAATAGCGTCGCTGAAGGTGACCTGAATGATGGCGATATAAGCACTTCGTTTTACTCTGGCGGCAAGATTTATTTACTGGGTAAAGAGGATTCTGACAGCGACGAATACGATCGCCACGTGCTTATCCATGAATGGGGCCATTATTTTGAAGATAAACTCTCCCGCTCTGATTCCATTGGCGGTTCGCACAGCCTATCGGAGCGCATGGATATGCGCGTTGCTTTTGGTGAAGGCTGGGGTAATGCTCTCTCGGGCATTATTACAAATGATCCCTTTTATCGTGATAGCGCCGGTGCAGGGCAAAGCAGCGGCTTTTACTTTAGTCTCGACAGAAACAGCTACACCAATACCGGCTGGTTTAATGAAGGCTCGGTGCAGTCGATTCTTTATGATATTTATGACGAGGGCAACGACGGAGTAGACGCTCTGTCTATGGGGCTGGAGCCTATCTACAACACTCTAGTCGATAGCACCTATAGCAATGGCACCTACTTCACGAGTATTTTTTCTTTTATCGACCGTTTGAAAACCTTACAGCCTGCCCAGGCAGCACAATTAGACGACTTAATGGTTGGGCAAAGTATTTTGGGCACTGGTGCCGATGGCGAAAATGAAAGCAATAACGGTGAAGTAATCTCCTCGCTGCCAGTGTTTAAAGTCGCCACTGTGGGCGGCGATGCTATTGAACTCTGCTCGATCGATGATGTGGGTTACTTTAATAAGCTAGGCAACACTGTCTTCGTTGAATTTCAGATACCTGCTCCCGGGAACTATAGCTTTAGTGCCACAGAAGTGGGGGGCGCAACCCTGTCAGACCCAGACTTTTTAATTTATCAGTCCGGCACTTTGCTTCACGTCGCCGAGTCTGCAGTAATAGGTTCAGAAAACACCACAATCAGTTTTCAGACTACAGGAACCCATGTTATGGCGTTCTACGATTGGAACAATATTGATGAAACTGACGATGTTGGAGACTATTGCTTTGAGTTTCAGTTTAGTAACTAAAAGGATGCAGGGCTAGCCATGAATAAAATCACCTCCACTGCCGTTTTGTTAATTGGTCTCGCGCTGATGGGTTGCGATAACAAAGGGACCAATTTAGCCCCAAAGCACGCTAGCGAATCTGCTGCATCAGGTTATTTAAAGCCTGGCGCAGCCGTTCGCTTTAGCCATAATTACGAGGGCCCCCTGCAGCCGGGTCAACAACAGGCTGTTGAGCTAGCCTTCAAAGTTGCCCATCAATCTGGGCAGTTATCTATAAAGCTGCAAGCAGACACTGGGCTCAATATAGATTCCAACGCCAATAACTATTGGTTCTCTCTGGATACAGAGCAGCCCTATATTATCGAGCAAACCATTGGTGCTGATGTCGATGGAAAATATTATTTGAATATTTTTACTGAGGTGCTTGATGAGCAGGGCCAAACAAAGACCAGAGTCTTTGCCATAGGAGTTCAGGTGGGCGATAAAACCGCTTCTATACAGGGTAAATCTGCGCCTATCATTGAAAATTCGCGGGGAGAGCCAATCGTTCTATTTCCAGCCCAAGAGAGCCTTACCTTAGGCGCTACTAAGGACTAATTGACCCAAGCAATTTCTTCCCCGGTGATATTCCCTCAATTCGCACAGAGTCTTTTACCACGACCTCCCCCGCCACCAATACATGCACTATGCCTGTGGGCTGGAGGTAGGGGTCGCCATAAACTGCATTGGCGGCCACCGTTTTGGGATCAAAGATAACTATATCTCCATCGGCGCCCAACTGAATACGCCCTTTCTTCTTAAACAACGGCGAGGCCTGCTCCATCCACTGAGCTTGGTAGAGGCTCAGTTTGGCCAGCCCTTCTTGAAGACTCAATATTTTGCGCTCACGGACATAATGGCCGAGCACACGGGAAAAGGTACCGGCAATATTGGGGTTGGTGGGGATACTGGTGTCTATAGCTGGCAGCGCATCGGTGGAGACCATCATCCTTGGCCATTGCAGCGCGGTTTCTACCCAGTCCTCTTTAACATAATGATGGTTAACCATGCCTGTGGGCTGCTCTTCGGCATACCTATCCCAGGTGTCTTTGGTCAGCCATTCGCCTGTGGCAACCCACTGAACATCTTCGTAACTAATATCAAAAATCCCCTTCCAGTCGCGGCGTCGAAAAACGTCGGCGGAAATACTGGTACCCCCAGCCGCATAGGACAATGTCTCCGTGGTGATATTGGCACCGGCAAGGTTAGCTTCATCAATCATCGCTAACCAGTCACCAATGCTGCCCATGGCATTGTGGGTGATGTGGCAAACAAATAGCGGCGCGCCAGTCTCCACGGCCAGATCAATCACCTCTATCAAACCCGCAGGGTCGCCGGTATAACCCCGGCGCACATGTATGTAAATAGGTACATCCCGCGCGGAGGCCACCTCAAATAGCATTCGGAGCTCAGCATCGGAGACCGCCTTGGTCATATAGTCCAACAGCACACCAATGCCTAACCCCCCTTCATCTAAACCCCGATTTAGCAGCACACGCATCTGCTCTATTTGCTCTGCGGTCGCAGTTTCCATCCAGGTTGGGCCAGCCATAGTTAAGACTTTGTTTCCAGAAAAAATATAGGGCATATCTATGCCCTCAATAACCTTGGTGCGCACAGCCCAATGGCCTACGGAAGAACCATAATTAATCTGTGCCCCATCGCGAAAATGCTCTCCATAAAAACTTACTGGGAATGAACCCGCCTCAAGGTCCAACTGGGTGGTAACACCATCGAGAAGATTCACATGCTGGCCCAATAGGGTCGGTGTGTGGCTGTGAACATCAATAAAACCCGGCGCCACAACCAACCCAGAGGCATCAATGGTTTTGAGCCCGCGCAATGGCTGCTGTGAAATTTGGCTAATCGTGCCAGTATTAATGCCCACATACCGAATGCCATCCAGCTTGGTCTCTGGGTCTATCACTCGCCCATGGGCAATCACCAGCTCGTACTGAGGGTCATTACTGCAGGAGGTAATAACCACCAACAAAAATAACAAAACCAAAAATCTGTTTATTATTCTAACCATTGTCGCACTCACTTTTATTATTTTAGGCTAGCGGGCTAGCGCCCCTGCGCATAGGCTCGACAGGCATCCCCAAAGGCTTCGAAGATAGCCAGATAGAATTTATTATTGCGCACCTGCCATTCCGGGTGCCACTGCACTGCCAGAGCAAACTGCTGAGCTGCTGTCACAGAGACCGCTTCAACCAGGCCATCTTCAGAAACTGCCTCAACGGTTAAGCCATCGCCCAAACGATCAATACCTTGGCCATGTACTGAGTTAACCATTGGCATCGGATCCTGATAAAAAGACGCCAGCACACCACCGGCTTGCAGGCTGACACTATGTGCCAAGCCATACTGCTGTTCCACCGGCGTTGTTTTGTCCTCCCGGTGATCGAGCATGCCTTCAATATTATAGACGCGCTGATTTAGAGTGCCGCCCATAACGACATTTAATTCTTGCAGGCCCCGGCAAATACCCAATACAGGTATGCCCGCCTGAATGATTTTTGGTATTAGGGCAAGGTTGGTTTTATCCCGCTCCGCATCTCGGCTATCCTCACCTAGAGCGGGTTGCTGGCCATAATGTTGGGGCTCAATATTGCTGTAGCCTCCGGTTAGCAGCACACCATCGACTCGATCCAGCATATTGGCAATAGCAGTCTCATCATTGAGAGCAGGAAATATCATTGGCATACAACCGGCACCAGCACTTACCGCTGTTAAATATTTTTCACCCGCAGAATGGGATTGATGCGCACCGTTTAGGGCGCGGTCTGCTGTCACAGCGACTAGAGGCTGCATTGAGGGCTGTATCGATGATTGCTTAGACAAAACTACTCTCTCCAGATTTTTTGCATGGGCTGGTTAAAACCCAGTGACTCCGCTGGGTATAGGTGGATAATCCCCCACCATTACATCCTGTTTCTCAACACTCTGTATAGCAGCTTCGATAACATCCAAGGCCTTTAAAAAGGTCTGCTGATCCATATTTAGCGCGGGGTACATTCGCACTGTGGGCTCGGTATCGCAGATTGCCCAAACGCCATTAACCAGCATTTCGTTGCGCACCGTGCGCGCCACCCAGCTATCGTCATAATCATCACTCATTTGATCGCGATTGGGATGGGTAAAGCTAATACCCATCAGCAGCCCCAGACAGCGCACCTCAGACACAATAGTGTACCGCTCGGCCCAGCCTGCCATACGCTGCTCGGCCAGCTCAGCCAAACTGGCCGCCTGAGCCACAATATTATCCCGCTTATAAATCTCCAGGGTTTTTAGCCCAGCGGCGCAGCCAGCAGGCGTTCCCGCAAAGGTGCTGCCCGCCGAGGCGCGGGGGTTATCCCCCAGTATTTCGTCTCTGGCAGCTACACCGGCGCAGGGCTCAATACCACCGGAAAGGTTTTTACCCACCACCATAATATCTGGCACCACATCATAATGCTCTACCCCCCAAAGTCTACCAGTGCGGCCCAGACCGGTAAGTACTTCATCAACAATCATTAGCCAGTCATGCTTATCACAGATGCGGCGAATACCCTGAATAAAGTCTGGGGAGGGAATCCAATTGCCACCTTCGGCCAAACCGGGCTCAACAATAATGGCAGCGATATTATCTGCGGGAGTAATGTAGCTGGGGATATGGGTTTCCAGATACCAGAGGCAGTAGCCCACATATTGCTCCGGGCTCATATCAGCAGGAATATTCTGCGAATAAGGATAAGGCGCTTTGATCACACCCCCAGCCCAGGGCTCCATATAGACGTTGTGTTCACTGGTATAGCCGCTGATCATCTTGGTGCCCAACCCCTCACCATGAAAGGAGGAGGTAAAGCTAATGATATGCCGGCGTTTGGTATAGCAAAGCGCCATATGCACGGCAGACTCCACCGCCTCAGTACCAGACACTTCAAAGGTGAAACGGGGCAATTGCTGGCCGGGCATGATCTCTGCCAGCTTTTCTGCCAGCTCAAAGCGCAGGGGATGCTCCCAATGGTAGCCATATCGCAGATGGGCCTGATGCACCGCCTCAATAATTTCCGGATGGCAATTACCCAACGGGTTGGTGGCCCAGCCATTTTGAAAATCTATATAGCGATTGCCATCCAGATCCCAGACAAAATCTCCCTCGGCACGGCCAACAATCATCTGGGCCGGAGGTATAAACCCGCGCTCTGCCGATGCCTTAGCAGCCTTGTCATAGCGCAGGCCATGACGAAACAAGCCTTTGCCCGCCTGCAGTTTTTCTCTACTCAATGAACCTGGTAACGAATAAGCCAAGGGAACCTCCTATTAATCAAGAGCGATATTGATAAAACTTGCCAAGGCCTATGGTAAGCACCATTATATAAACGTACAAGCAATTAAATAGGCATTCAAAGGCGACATAAAATGGCAAGTAAAAATGGCTCGTCAGCCTTTGATATCAGCGTAAAAAGAGGAGGTTTGCGGCCCATGTCCACCACCAATCCTGAGATTCATCAAGAGCGGCGTCGACTATTAATTGATGCCACCATTACCGCCATTGCCGAGTTTGGCCTGTCTAAGCTCACTCTGGCAAAAATCAGCTCTATTGCCGGCTTAACAGCGGGAACGGTCAATTTTTATTTTGATAGCAAAGAGACATTGCTGCTGGAAACCCTTAATTTCGTATCGGAGGAGTTTGATCGCGGAGTTGTCCAAGCTATCAAACAGGCTGGGCCTGACCCCGTCAAACGGCTGGCCGCGATTATTGATGCTTCCCTTGACCCAGAGATTACCGAACATCGCAAAATGGCCGTGTGGCACGCCTTTGATTCCGAGAGCCGTGGCCGTGAGGACTACCAGCGCATCAGAGGCACATTGGATCAACAGAATTTTAAATTGATTCTCAGCCTCTGTGAGCAGATTATTCGTCAGGCTAATAAGCAGGCCGAAATTAATGCCCGCGCTATTGCCAACGCTATCTCGGGCATTACCGATGAGGTGTGGAAGGAAATTCTGTTTGCCGGCGAAGACTACGATCGCGACGATGCCCGCCAGGTATGCCTGTGCTTTCTCGCTAGCATTTTCCCCTGGTGCTATCAGATGCCCGAGCAAAATAACCATTACAAAGAAGTCGTGGCTGGCCCAATTCCTATTAGCAGAGCCACAGTGGATGACCTGGACTCGGTAGCAGAGCTATTTGACCTATATCGCCAATTTTACGAAGAAGACGAAAATCTAACCTTGGCTCGGGAGTATATTGAGCAACGGTTGCGCACCGATAGCTCGGTGATCTTTATTGCCTGGGATGGAGATGGCACTGGAGATGCCGATAGAAAAGATAAAAAAGCCCTTGGTTTCACCCAGCTCTATTCCACGTTTTGCAGTGTTGAGGCCTCGCCGATCTGGGTGTTATATGACCTTTTTGTCGACGCTGATGTGCGCAATCGCGGAGTTGGCAAAGCATTGATGAACAGAGCAAAGGCAATGGCCATTGAGAGCGGTGCATCCCGTATTGATCTGGAAACTGCCATCGACAATATCAATGCTCAGCTACTCTATGAGGCCCTCGGTTACGAGAGAGACAGTGATTTCTACAAGTATTCTTTAGCCCTATAACAGCCCCTTCTCATAGGCTTTAGTGGCAACCCCTACTCGGCTGTCGAGGCCATCAAATAGATCAACTCCAACCCTATGGTTGCGGCCGCCAGTGATGTGATCTGGGCATGGTCATAGGATGGCGCAACTTCTACCACATCTGCACCCACCAGATTTAACCCCGCCAGACCCCGGAGTATTTTTAAGGCTTTGTCGCTGGTGATGCCACCAGCGACAGGGGTTCCCGTGCCCGGCGCATAGGCTGGGTCCAAGCAGTCGATATCAAAAGTCAGATACACGGGCATATCGCCCACTCGCTGCCTGATCGCAGCCACAATAGCCTCAGTGGGCATATCATTAGTCTCAGCGGCATCAATCACCTGAAATTGATGATCCTCTGGGTTGTATTCTGTTCGAATGCCCAGCTGAATCGAGCGGGCCGGGTCGATCAACCCCTCTTGGGGGGCAAAATAGAACATGCCCCCATGATCAAATTCTGAGCTCTCTTTGTAGGTGTCGGTATGGGCATCAAAATGGATCAGGGCAACTTTGCCCCGCTGCTGATGCACTCCTCTTAACAGGGGCAGAGTGACAAAATGGTCGCCACCAATACTCAATGTCTTTTTGCCCTGCGCATGGATGCTGGCAACGGTTTCAACCACTGTATTAATCATCGACTGAGACTCGCCTGGGGCAAATTCCAGGTCCCCATAATCAATCACATTTAGCCTGTCCATAGCGTTAAATGACCAGGGCCAGCGCTTTTCTTCCCAGCGCAGGTTGGCCGATGCCAGGCGCACACCCTGAGGCCCATGACGGGTTCCGGCACGCCCTGTAGTAGCTACATCATAGGGTATGCCCAACACCACCAGATCTGCCTTATCCACTTCACGGGATAGGGGCAGCCCAAGGTAACTATAGACATTGGCGAACATGGAGTAACTATTCAGTGCATCGTTATCGGACATTTAACACCTCAATTTTGCTCAGCCTAATACCGAGCTTTAATATTTAATCGACCCTGATACCCTGCTCGCGCAAGTCGGCCAGAGTCAGCTTTAAACCCTCTCGCAACATCGATACCAGCTCATCAACCTGGGCTCTGGTAATAATCAGCGGCGGTGAAATAATACAAATATTAATAAACGGCCGCACCAGCAGCCCCAAACGCTGGCAATGGCGATCGACCATTTCGCCAATGGCGTAATCTTTTTCCAGTAGATCTGCTTCATCCCTGGCTTGAATGGTCATCTCCACCGCGGCCATCAGGCCAGTGCCGCGGACGTTGCCCACTAGAGGGTTATCTGCCAATGTGCGCAACTGCTGCTGGAAATAAGGGCCTACCTCCAGCACATTCTGTAATAGGTTTTCTCGCTGCAGAATATCCCAGCTGGCCAGAGCCGCAGCACAGGCAACCGGATTGCCAGACCAGGTGTAGCCATTGGAATAAAGGCAGCCATCGGCATTGTCGCCGCTGATTTGCGCCATAAACTGGTCTGACACCGCGTAGCCACCCATGGGGATATAGCCCGAGGTCACGCCTTTGGCAAAAATAATCATGTCTGGCACTATGCCAAACACCTTCTCCGAGGCAAACCAGTGGCCGAGGCGACCAAACCCGGTAACAACCTCATCGGCTATATAGGTAATGCCATGGCTTTTCACCAGCTGCCAGCAGCGCTGATGGTAGTCGGCCGGGGGCACAATGACTCCACCACTCGCCAGCACAGGCTCAGCGATAAAACACATAATATTATCTGCACCAACCTCGAGAATTTTATCCTCAAGTTCGGCAATCAAAAAATCACAGAAGGCAGCTTCTGTTTCAAACTGCGGGTGGTAGTAATGGCAGGGGGCAGATAAAAAATGCATCCCATCACGGATAATATCCATGGCGGTTTTATCGCGCTCTTTGCCCGTGACAGAGGCAGACAGATAGGTACTGCCATGGTAGGCTTTTTCCCGAGTCAGTATCTGTTTGCGATGGGGTTTACCTTGGATATTACTGGCCAGCTGACAGAGCCGCAGAGCGGCATCCACAGCGGTGGAACCGCCAGTGGTAAAATAAATTCGGTTTAGGTCTCCCGGAGTCTCAGCTGCAATGCGCTCGGCCAATTCAACTTCTCGGTTATTGATCACGCTAAAAGCCGTGGCATAGCTGAGGGTCATTATCTGCTCTGCCACAGCATCGGCGATTTCACGGCGGCCATAGCCCACCTGCTTACACCACATACCGGCGGGGCCATCCAACAATCGATTGCCCTCGGCATCATAAATATAGGCACCCTCGCCTCTCACAATAACTGAGGTAGACACATCTTCTCCCAGTGCCGATAAATCACCCCAGGGGTGCAATAGGTGCTGATTGTACTTATCTCTGTAGCCGTCAGTTTTCACGTTGTTCGCCTTTGGGAATTACAAATAAAGCCGGGAAGCCCAGCGCTGATAAAGCTGCTCGGCAACCTGATTTAGAGCCGCAATATTGGCGGCCAAATGCTGCGCAATCTGCTCATAGTTTTGCACACTGGCACTGGATTCACTGAGGTGGTCCCGCCACTGAGTTATCCAGCTATTTAACAGGGGTTCTGTCATCTCCACATGGCCCTGCATGGCCAGCACATTATCGCCATAACTGTAGGCTTGATTGAGACAGTGCTGAGACGAAAACAAAAGCTGTGCCTCAGGGGGCAACTCAAAGGTCTCATAGTGCCAGTGAAACATGGTAAACGGGTCTATGGTATCGCCGAGCCATTCCGCGGCCGCAGCATTGGGCTGGCGAGAGCAACTGTGCCAGCCAACTTCTGCCACAGAGTTGGTACTTACTTCTTGTCCCAGCGCCCGGCTAATAAGCTGGCCACCCAAACAGTGGCCCAGCACTGGCACTTTACGCCTTAGGGCCTGACGGATCAGCTCAATTTCTGCCTTGATCCAGGGGATATTGTCATTGGCACTAATCACCCCGCCCATAAAAACTAAACCGGCCATGGAATCATCTAAAGGGGGAATAGCATCGCCCTGATCGGCGCGAATAATACGGAAAGGAATCTGGTGATTATGCAAATAGTCGGCTATATAGCCCGGGTGCTTATCATCCATATGCAAGAAGATTACCACCTGACGCTTCATATTAGCCTCAACACTTGGGCTAGAATCTGTCGAGGGTTTTGTAATACATCATACCCACCGCCATAGCTGGCCTGCGCAGTAATTTACCTCCGGGCCAGGGAAGGTGGAACATCTTGTTCATAATATCAAAGCGATGAGTATCCCCATCGACCGCCTCGGCAAGAATGCGGCCGGTCATATGAGTCGGCGCCACCCCATGGCCGGAATAACCACTGATGTACAGCACATTACTGTCTTTGATGCGGCCAATCTGAGGCATGCGGCGCACACTAATGCCCATACGGCCAGACCAGCTGTAGTCTACCTTCACTGCTTTCAAGCTGGGAAATACCTTGAGCATCTTGGCGCGCATAATTTCTGTGGCATTGGTGGGATCAAGACCGGAATAATTGGATAGACCCCCAAATAGAAGCCTTTTATCGGCAGACAGGCGGTAATAATCCAGAGCTGTTCGCGAGTCACAGACCGCCACATCTCGAACCATGGTTTGCTGCAGTTGCTCGTCGGTTAACGGCTCGGTACCTATAACACAGCTGGTCGCTGGCAGCACTCGAGCATCCAGATAAGGCACTAAATTACCCATATAGGCATTGCCGCATAGAATGACATGGCTGGCCTGAACTGTGCCTTTTTCTGTCTGCACACTGGGGTGGTCCCCATAGGTAATAGTGGTGACCTTGGTCTGTTCAAAGATCTGGGCCCCCAGAGACTCTGCCACCTTGGCTTCGCCAATACATAGATTCAGGGGCTGAATGTGGCCCCAGTCTTCACGGTAAAAGCCGCCTATATACAGATCGGAGTTCACATATTGTTTAAGCTCATCTCGGTCGAGCAGTTTAATCTGCGGTTCTTCTTCAGCCCATTGCCGATAATCTTTTAGGTGGCGTTTCTTCAGCCCAACCTCGCAGTAACCCCATTTAAGATCACAGTCGATATTATATTTCTCAATGCGCTGTTTAATAATGTCAACGCACTCCACCCCCATATTTTCAACTACCTGAACGCCTTCGCTGCCAATATTGGCGCTGAAAGCGCTGGGGTTCTGCCCATAGCCACCAATAATCTGCCCACCATTGCGGCCACTGGCACCCCAGCCAATGCGCCTGCTCTCCAGAAGGGCGACCTTGTAACCTCGCTCGCCCAGTTCGACGGCAGTGGCAACACCACTAAAACCACCGCCAACAATAACCACATCCACCTCTAAAACCTCTTCCAGTTGGGGGTAGTCCGTTGGCCAGTTGGCGGACGCTGCATAGTAAGAAGCTGCGTGCTCGTTGGTATCTGGTGTGGCTTTTAAAAACATAGTTTTAGTCTTTGTTTGTTAATTACTGCAATGACGCCAGGGCACCTAAATACCAGCGTATAAATTCCATCAGGGTCGACTCATACTCTGGGTGATAGGGCCCGGGCTCAAAGAACTGGGAGTTCACCCCTTCGCTGTTGCGCAGGATTATATATTCATCTTCCAAACTGGTGTGATGCCATAGCCAGGCGACTTTTTCGCGATCGTAATCAACACCCTCCTGTGCACCGCCATTAACGTACCAGACTAATTCCATATCGGTCTCGGTGAGGCTGCGGGGAATAAAGCGGTAGAGCACACAGTGGTCGGGGTAATTGAGCATAAAGGTCAATGGCCCCATCTGAAAATCACCCGCACCGCCGTCATAACCTTTTATATTGCCCATCAATGGAGCAACGGGTTGGCCATCTCGACTGCCAGACTTACAGCCTTCATACAGGGCGTAACGGCTGTGATAGGAGCAGGCACCAAAAGCGCTGGCGTCGTTGTAGTAACCATAGTATTCGTCGGCAATACCAGCGACTCCAGTTATTTCTTCGGCTCTGGCCCACATGGCTTCGTTAATAGGCTTTACTTTTTCAAATGGCGCCTCAAGGGTATGCAGCTTGGCGTACTGACGGTGGGAGCTAGAGCAGTGATAACACTCCAGATAGTTCTCCAGCACCAGCTTCCAATTAGCATTAATTCTGTAGGTCTTGCGCTCGGCTATCTTGGCGTTTTCCAGATCATAGGCACCTAGTTGATTGGTAATGTTCTCCAATGGGGCGATAAAATCTGCGGCGTCGGGATCGCAGTTAATAAAAATCATGCCCTGAAACACAACAAAACGCACCTTCTTGAGGGAGTAGTCTTCACACTTAAACCCCTCTAACTGGTCCATCTCCCGGGCTGATTTAAGACTGCCATCGTTGCCATAGGCCCAACCATGATAGGGGCAAATAAAGGCTTTACGATTGCCGCTGGGCTCTTCACAGACCCGGGCACCGCGGTGGCGACAGATATTGTGCATGGCACCAATTTCGCCCTTGTTGTCGCGGCTGACAATGATCGAGTCTTCGCCAATATCAAATAAAAAGTAATCACCTTTTTTGGGGATATGACTAATATGCCCGGCATAGAGCCAACTCTTAAAAATGATATTTTCCAGCTCTGCCTGATAGGTAACGTGGGAACGATAGAAATAGGGGTCTATGGCAAAACCCTTCTTATCCAGCTGAGCACGGGCCATACCAGCCATTTTTTCTCTGCTATCTAAGACGTCGGTAGCGATAAATTTCATGGAAAAAGACCTTTAACTAGCCATTATTTTTGGTTTTCCGAGACTATACAACAATTGCCTGATTCATCATATAGCTGTTTAAATGGCTGTTCAATTTCAATCAGCGCCCCACTGGGCGCTACATTGATCTTAGATACCAGTTGTACTCTATGTTGGAGACCTGAGTATAAAACTGCTCACATTCACCGCGCCGAACTGTGCCAAACAGGCGGCAGTATTCTACGCCTAAATACTTTGGCAACACCTTGGCTGCATCAAACACATCTAAAGACTGAGGCCAGAGCCGCGGCAGGGTAATTACCTCTTCCATCTCTGCACCCTCAGGGATCATCTCACCGGGATCGCAGCGCTCAACCAGGCCATGATGCACCCCGGCCATCAGTGCTGCCATCACCAGATAGGGGTTGGCGTCTGCGCCAGCCACTCTGTGTTCAACTCGGCGGTCCCCATTACCGGAAACTGGAATACGCAGGGACACATCCCGATGGTTATAACCCCAGTTAGGTGACAGAGGTGCAAAGTTATCGGGAATTAAGCGCCGATAAGAATTGGCATTGGGCGCAAAAATAGCCATAGACTCGGCCATGGTCTCTGCCAGACCACCAATGGCATGGCGCAGACTATCGGAAATAGCCGGTGTCTGGTCTGAGGTAGGGTCAGCAAAAATATTCTCACCCTCAGCGTTGTAGAGGCTCAGATGAATATGCAGCCCGCTGCCAGCAATGTCACTAAAGGGCTTGGCCATAAATGTTGCCGCCATGCCGTGCTGGCGCGCCACGCCTTTGACGATGCGCTTTAACAGCAGGCCATGGTCACATGCCGCCACAGGGTCGCCTACATGATGCAAATTAATTTCAAACTGCCCTGGGGAAAACTCGGAATGCACCGTGGTCATGGGCACATTTTGCGCCTCACAGGTGCGTCTCACATCCTCGAGAAAGGCGTCTTGGTCCCAAAGATCTTCGGGCATCGCGTACTGGGTACCCGTCTGATCAATATTGGTGCCCGGCACCTTACTTAACTTGGGCTTGGGCAGGCCATCTTCCCCTGCCTCAACCAGATAAAACTCTAGCTCGGTGGCAACAACCGGATTGAGACCCATATCAGAGAGGGGCTGCAGTGCATTAATGAGGATATTGCGGCAATCGAACTGGGCGGGACTGCCGTCTAGTTCGGCAAAGGTGGCCAGCACCTGAGCTGTATCAGATTTTAACCAGGTGATAGGGGCCAGGGTGTTGGCGACGGGATAAATCAGCTTGTCCGGATCGCCCTCTACCATTAAGAAATCCACCTCATTACAGAAGTCCCCCAGGACATTGAGCAGGCTGGTGGATGCTGGGCCTTTTACCCCACTGTTAAAAAAGGTATCGAATTCAATTGCCGGAATACGCTTGCAACGAATAATGCCATTTAAATCGGGCATCAGCAGCTCTAGCATGGTGGTCTCTGGATACTGTTTTAAGAATGCTTGCAGCTCTGCATGGCTGGCAATATTCATCTTTCCCCCAGGTTCTGGTTATTGAATCTTAAATGTTGAGTTTTAGCCTGAGCCCCTAGGCACCATTAGCGCGTCCATGCCAATACAGCCTTTAGGCATTATTTTTATTGGGTTGATATCAACCTCTCGGATCAGATCGCCAAACTCAGCAGCGAATACAGAGAGCCTTGCCGCCGCCTCTCCATAGGCATCAATATCTACCTTAGGCAGCCCTCTTGCGCCCTTCAACAACGGGCTCATTTTCAACTGCTCTATTGTTCTGAGCGCAGTCGCCCTGTCAAAGGGTGGTAGCAAAACCGATGTATCTGCCAGCACCTCCGCATAGATACCGCCAAATCCAAGCACCACCACTGGGCCAAACTGATCGTCACTGGCAATACCCAAAATCATTTCGATGCCACCAGACTCAACCATTGATGCCACCATTGCAGCTTTGCCCAGCCGTTGCCTCAAATCCTGGTAAGCCTCTATCAGTGAAGACTCAGACTGAATATTTAACCTCACCCCTGCCTGGTCTGACTTATGGGTAATATCTGGCTGCGCCGTTTTAACCACCAGCGGGTAGGTCAATTTACCAGCGGCCTGAATAAGCTCTGCCTGATTCTCCACCTGCACGCCCAACACCATGGGAATGCCAAAATCCGCCAGACATTGGCTGGCCACAACTTCGGTTATCTGCTCCTGCGCGCAAAGATGCTCGCGCCAATGAGCGACTTTTTCTGGATCGAGAGCCGCAAGCTCCATGGTTTGCCGCTGATGAAAATCTCGATAGCCCAACAGACAGCGAGCACCCACCAGAAACTGGCTCACCCCATCAATCACAGGAAAACCCTTCTGGGTAGAACTTATGGCCAAATCGTCACTGCCACTACCTTGCCTATTGGCTACTAGAAAAACCGGCTTGTTAGTCGCAGCCTGAGCCTGATGCAAATAAGCCATATAAGACTGATAAACCTCGCCATTGGGCCCACGATCATGAATCACTGCACCCAGAGCCGCGTCATTATCCTCCAGAAGACTGGTAAAACAGGTTGCCATATTGGCTGGCGCATCGGCGCCGCCAGCACCCCAACCGTCTAGAGGGTTTACTGCAGGCAAGCCCGGATCAAGCAGCCCTTGCAGAGTTTCTAGAGTTTGCTTGCCCAGCTGAGCCAGTGGCACGGAGTGCTGGTCTGCCAAGTCGATCAATAACTGACGCTCACCACCAGAATCATGGAGACAGGCTATTCCCCCAGCAGCTGTTGCATTGGGTTGAGCAAACATTATTAAAGCAGTGGCCAGCTGGTCCATATCATCGACTCGCTGCACCCCATAATGGTCAAACAGGGCTGCATAGCTGGCATAGCTGCCGGCCAAAGCACCGGAATGGGACATAGCCATCTGTGCCGATAGCTCAGTGCGCCCCACTTTTAATACCACAATGGGAATTTTTCGAGCACTGGCTTTTTTAAAGGCGGCAATCAGTTTTTGCGGCTGACGACTGGTCTCTAGAAATAAGCCAACCACACGAGTTTCAGGCAGGTCGAGGGCATAGTCCAAATAGTCTTCCATGGACACAGATAGCTCATATCCACTGGATACGGCAAAGTTAAAATCAATCCGCTGTTCGCAGTCGACAATACCAGACATTCCGGCACCAGACTGGCTAATCAATGTGACATTGCCCGGCGGGCGATGATCTCTGGTGTCAAAGCCCCCAGCCAACACCTGATCGCGGATATTGTAAAAGCCCATGCCATTGGCTCCGGCAACCATCAGGCCAGCACTATCGACTTTGGCTTGCACCCGCTGCTTTAACCTAGGCGCGCTATCATCATTGAGAATCAGTGCGGAAAATATAGTACAGGCTTGAATACCCAGAGAAATCACTTCATCCAGCGCAGCTTCAACTCGCTGATCACCAATAGCAAAAATCACATGTTCGGGGGTTTGCGGGAGTTCGGAGAGGGAGGCATAACAGGGGAGGCCCTGGACTTCAGTGTAAGACGGGTTCACTGGGTAGATGACACCAGCAAACCCTCCTTTACGCAGGTTGACAAAAACCTCACTGCCAACAGAGCCAACCTTATTGGAGGCTCCTAGCACAGCGATTGACGCCGGCTTCAGCAGTGGGCGCAACCGATGGTCGGCCATTAGAAATCCGCTGCTGGGGTCTGCCTTTTCCGTGGCGGATTAAATACGGCACCCTCAACCACTGTGCACTTGGCCATTAAGCGGGTCCATTTAAGTTCGCGCTCATAATAGATTTCTGCCACCAACTCTTGGCCTACTTTGCCGTACTTGGCATCCACCTGAGCAAAGGCAATATTACTCTTGGCCGTTGGGCACCAAGCCGCGGTGGTGACTGTGCCAACTTCTTTATTGCCCGCATAAATAAATGCGTGCTCCGCTGGCTTGTTACCCTCAACATCAAGGTAGACAAAGGCGTATCGGGAACCCTCTTTTTTCTCCTTGAGAAGTGCTTTACGGCCATTAAATACAGGCTTATCGAAAGACACTAACCAGCCCAGACCCAATTCAAACGGTGAGCGCGAACGCCCGTTGCGAATGGCTTCTTCCGCGGGCACAAAGTCCACACCAGCCTGCAAAAAGCCGGTCTCGGTGCGCAACATATCCAGTGCAGCACTCCCAATGGCGCGAATACCACGGAGCTTGCCTGCGGCGAAAAGCTGATCCCAGAAGGCTTCGGCCAGTGCCGGCTCAATCCAAATTTCATAGCCCAGATCACCGGTAAAACCGGTGCGGCTGATCATCACTTCTGAGCCCTCAAAGGGGTAGCGGGTGATACCAAAAGGCTTGAGGTTTTCAATGCCGGTAAAACCCATATTTTTAAATACAGCACAGGATGTTGGCCCCTGAACGGCAAGAGCGGCAATGTCAGCGGTTTCGTCAAAAATAGTTACGTCAAACCCTTCTGCAGACCACATCAACCAATCGAGGCATCGCGCATAGGCGCAGAGGCGGTAGTCATTTTCTCCAAGATGGAAGATCGTTCCATCATCCATCACCTGACCCTCGTCATCACACCAGACCGTGTAGGCAACTCGGTCAATGGCAATTTTGCTGATATCTCTGGTCAACAGGCGATTCAGGTAGGCTCCTGCATCAGGGCCGATAAAGCGGTATTTGATCATTGGTGATATATCAAATACACCTGTATTACTGCGCACGGCGAAATACTCTTGCTCAACGCTCGTATAGGCTTGGGCACTTCGATAGCCCTTCCAGTCTTCCCAGAGATTGATCTCACAGGCCGCCAGACACCGTGAGTAAAACGGCGTTTCCAGAATCATTGTTTCATCATGGGGAATCATGCTGATTTACCTCGATTAATAATTTCTTTTGCCGCGTTGTGACCGGCCAGGCCCATCACGCCACCGCCAGGGTGATTACCCGCCCCACAGAGATACAGGCCATCCACTGCGGTGCCATATTGAGAGGCACCAGGGAAAGGACGCATCATCAGAATCTGGTCGAGACTAATCTCACCATGGTGCCAATGGCCCCCGTGAATATGGAAGCGCTCTTCGATATCCACCGGTGTAAGTAGCTGAGCTGCAACAATTTTATCTTTTAGATCCGGTGCAAAATCAGCAATCCGATCAATAACCAGATTTTTAAAGGCTTCTTTATGCTCGTCATTCCAACCACCGGCCAATTCATAGGGCGCGTACTGCACTATTACCGACATCACATGCTTGCCATCTGGCGCCAGGCTGGCATCGTGAACAGAAGGGATGCTGATATCCATTGCCGGGGCCTTGGAATATTCGCCGTACTTAGAGGCGTTAAAAGCGGTCTCGATATAATTCATGGTCGGTGCAATCACCAGCCGCTGACCCATCTGCTGCTCGGTCAAGCCAGTAAAGTTAGGCAGGCTATCCAGAGCAATATGGAGCTTGGCCGCATCGCCTTTCATGCGCATGGTTTTAACCCTGCGCGCCACTCCAGTCTCGATATTGGCCAAGCCAACCAACTTATTAAAGGTGGTTTTTGGATCGGCATTGGAAACCACTAAAGCGCCATTTACCACAGTGCCATCAGCCAAGGTCACTCCCGTGGCGCGGTCTACATCAATATTGATTTTACTCACCGCTGCGCCCAGCTGGATATCTACACCTTTGGCCCGGGCCGCATTAGCCATAGCTTCACCCACGGCTCCCATACCCCCTTTCACCACTGCAGGGCCTTTGTAACCAAAGACATCGCCCATACGGCGATAGAGATAACCGTAAACCGTGTTGGGTGAGCGCGGGCCCATATGAGACCCTAGCAAGGAGTCCAGACTGATCGCTCCCTTTAATAGCTCGTTGTCGAAGTTTTCTTCCATTACATCGTAGATATTGATCAATGCCAGACGCATCAAATCGCTCATATCGTCTTTGCCGAGCATTTTCATGCCTAGACCCAGCTTGGCCAATGTTAGACGGTCGGTCAGGTTACCCTCAACTAGCTTCGGTGCGCGACGATTAAAGGCACCGGCCAACAACTTGCAGAATTTCAGCATCTGCTTGTTAAAGGCGATATAGGCTTTGCGGTCTTCATCGGAGATTCCCCCACCCTCAAGATTATCTCCATCAATGGTTAGGTGGTCGGCATCTTCGGCCAGGGCAATGGTCTTTAAATCGCGGGCCGCCATTTCCAAACCCTGACTGTTAAGGCCCATATCAGAGGCGATATCCGGATTTAATTGGATTAGCCAGTGGGCACAGGAGGACACCGAAAACTGGTCGACAAATTCGCTGGTGGCTGAGGCGCCGCCGATTGAATTATTGGCTTCAAGCACCAACACCGAGCGGCCATCTTTGGCAAGATAACTGGCACAGACTAGGCCGTTGTGGCCACCACCGACGATAATGACATCATAGTTCTTATCGAGATTAATCATCGTCATACCCTCCAGGCACAGTGTTATTTAGCTTTAAGTCCATCAGTATTTCCCGCGCTGCATTAGCGCCCGGTGCAGCCATTACACCACCGCCAGGGTGGGTGCCAGAACTACACATATACATACCCTTAACTGGGCCTCGGTACTGGGCATAGCCGGGGAATGGACGGTTAAACAGCAACTGGTCAAAGGTCAGTTCACCCATAAAGATATTGCCTTCAGTAAGGCCCACTTCATCTTCTATATCTTTTGGCGTTCTGGTTTCACAGTGCAAAATTAAATCTTTAAAATCGGGGCTGAAGTTACTGATTTGGTCTAGAACGGTCTTTTCAAAGCCCGCCTTGTCCTCAGCGGTCCAGTCGCCGCCATTAACCTTTGGTGGTGCATACTGCACAAATACCGACATCATATGTTTGCCCGGAGGCGCCATGGTCGGATCAATCTGAGTGGGGATCAACATGTCCACATAGGGGTCTTTTGACCAGGTTTCCGCTTTCCAGTCATCGTAAGCCCGCTCCATTTTTGGCAGAGAATCACTAAAGTGCTTCTCACCCAGACACAATGGGCTCTCTTTGGGTAGGCCAGTAAAAGTGGGCAACCCGTCTAGAGCAATATTGAGCTTTCCAGAAGAGCCACGGATTTTAAAGTTCTTAGCCTTGGTGACCACATCTGCTGGCAGATCACCCTCATCCATTATCTTCAGGAAGGTGCGCTTAGGGTCTAGGTTTGACACTACGATATCAGCGTGAAGCTCATCTCCATTGGCCAGCGCCACACCTTTGGCTTTGCCATTTTTAACAATAATTTGATCTACTTCAGCGCCACATTGAATGGTGCCGCCAAAGGATTGGAAAGATTTGGAAAGTGCCGCTGCCACCGAGCCCATTCCACCGCGAGCAAAGCCCCAGGCACCCACCGAGCCGTCTACATCACCCATATAATGATGCAGCAGGACATAGGCGGTCCCTGGGGAGTAAACACCCAGTGCCGTACCAATAATGCCGCTGCCGGCCAAATGAGCCTTAATAACATCGGACTCAAAGTATTCGTCGAGAAAGTCGCCAATACTCATGGTCCAGAAACGCATGGTGTCAGCCAGGCCCTCTTCGCCCATGCTGCCAAAAGATTTAGCCAGTACCGCAAGCTCTTTTAGGTCTCGGGGTTTCAAGGACGTTGGGTCTGGTGGCGTGCGCATCAAGAAGGGGCGAATCAGACGGGTCTGCTTCATCACATCCGCTTCGTAGCGTTCGTAGGCACTGGCATCGCGCTTTGAATGTCGAGCGACTTCTCGCAGCAGGCGCTCATGGTCTGCATGGTTGCCATAGTAGTCGCCATTTTCTTTAAAGGTGACACCGCCACCGTAGGGCACTACCTGCAGGCCGTGGCGGGGCAATTCTAGATCACGGATAATTTCCGGTCGCAGCAAACTACAGACATAGGAACAATTGGAGTACTTCCAATTGGGGTAAAGCTCACGGCTGACCGTGGCGCCACCTATATAAGCGTTTTTCTCCAGTACCAGCACATTTAGCCCTGCCTTAGCCAGATAGGCTGCATTAGTCAGGCCGTTGTGTCCCGCGCCGATAATAATTGCATCGTATTTTTTGGTCACTTCACTTGCTCCACATAATCGGTCAGCGCCAAGCTGCGCTGGTTAAGTCGATTAACATTTCATTTCTGAACTTTTTTCAGAATGCCGAAAGCGCAAACTACTGTCAAACAAAAAATGAATGATCATTCATTAAGTTGCCATGCTAAAGGTGATAGTTTATGGTCAAACTCAATGTGGTTTGGTACTGTTGGTTCAAATCGCACGGCACAGAGTGAAGATTTCAGGGCTCAGAGCGCGCAGCCCTCTTTTAAAACACTTGGGAAAGCTTGAATGGCAGCACCACAACCCACAGGTTCAAAGCGATCAGTTTCAGCGCAGGCGAGACGGGATCAATTGATTTTGGCGACTATTCAATGCATCGCCAAAAAGGGCCTGTCTGGTGTAACCATGGTTGATATTACCACTGAGGCTGGCCTCAGCCTGGGTATTGTTAATCTGCATTTCCAGAGTAAAGAGAAGCTGCTTATCGAAACATTGCGCCATATCTCTGACGAGTACAGCAGTGGTCTGGGTAAAATATTTAATGACCAAAGTCAAACCACAGCAGAGAAAATAAGCGCCCATATTCGCTATGATTTCAGTCGCAAAATTATCGACCGCAATAAACTGGCTGTCTGGTTCGCCTTTTGGGGTGAGACTAAATCTCGCCCCACCTATCTATCAATTTGCGCGAGCTATATTGCCGAGATAGCCGCCAACCTCACTCAGCTTTTTGCTCAACTAAAGCAAGAAGGTGGCTATAACAAAGTAAATCCAGAGCTTACCTGCATCTGCTATACCGCTTTGGCCGATGGGCTGTGGCTGGATTTACTGGTCACTCCCAAAGGCTTAAAGCCAGACCAGGCTTATGGGGTGGCTATGCATTATCTGGCCACACAATTCCCCGACCACTTTCAGGCGTAAAATAATAATAGGAAGCAGCCATGGATATTCAGCACAGCCAAAGCACCAGAGAATGGCAACGGAGGGTTCGACAGTTTGTTGATGAAGATCTGATCCCATGGGAAGTAGAGGCTGAACTTAATAATGGTGTAATCCCCAAACAAGCCAGCGAGAAAATGCAGACCAATGCTATTGCACTGGGCCTGTCCAGAATGGATGCCCCAGTTGAACACGGTGGCCTCGGTATGAGCATGGTTGATCAGTTGGCCGCTTGGGAAGAGCTTGGTCGCGTGACCAATGCCCTGTGCTGGTGTTTTCCTGAAGCCCAGCAATGGATGTTTGAAGCCTGCGCCAGTAGCGATTACCAGATCAAAAACTATCTGCACCCATTGATGGATGGCAGCCTGCGGGAGTGCTACGCCATAACCGAAGCCGAGTCCGGCTCCCATGAGGTGGTTGATACCAAAGCCGCGGCCTGCGATGGCGGCTACAGTATTAGCGGCGAGAAATGGTTTGTGACGACAGCTAATCTGGCGGATTTCTTTTTTATTCAGGCCAAAACCGACAACGGCGAAGACGCGTTATTTTTTATGGATATAGATGCGCCGGGAGTCACCATGATCGAGAACCCTGCGTTCTCCCATACCTTCCCCTCCCATCACCCCACCTACCAATTTGACAATGTTTTTGTGCCAGAGAAAAACCGGGTCGGCGACGAGGGTGCTGGCATGGATTACAGCCGCAGCTGGTTCCGCCATGAGCGATTGACCATTGCTGCGCGAATGCTTGGCGCTGCCACGCGGATGATCGAAGAAGCGACTCAATGGTGTACGCAGCGCAAGATTCAAGATGAGTATCTGATCGACAAACAAGCGACCCAATTTAGTCTGGCCGACAGTGTTACCGAACTCTGGGCCGCAAAACTGATGGTCTACGAGGCCGCTGCTGCCCATGATCGCGGTGATGACCTTAAATCTCAGCACGCCCAGTGCTCCGTGGTAAAACTCTATGCTACTGAAATGGCGAATCGGGTTGCCGATCGCTGTTTGCAGCTATGGGGCGGGCGCGGTTATCGCCGGGACAATGCCGTCGAGCGCTTTTATCGCGAGGTGCGGGTGGATCGCATCTGGGAAGGCAGCAGTGAAATTCAGCGTATGGTTATTGCCAGCGCCCTGCGCAAACGCGGGCTAAAAGGAATGTAACTCATCTATGGCCAACCGTCGCCGCTATTCTGCCCGCCTAATACTGCCCGCTTTACTCGGTGCAGCCGCGGTTAGTTTTTTTCTGTGGAACGGGCAACCAGTAGACAATCAGTTCAACTCCGACTCTAGCTCCCCCGCACAAACTGAGCAGCGCCTGAATATCTATAACTGGGCAGACTATATAGACCCCCAGACCCTAAAAGATTTTGAGCAGGAATACGGGATTGAGGTTAATTACGACATCTATGATTCTAGCGAAATCGTGGATGCCAAATTACTCACGGGTCGCAGTGGCTATGATATTGTCGTCCATGCCGCTTCATATACCTCCAGATTTAAACCCATTGGCATTCTTCAACCCCTAGACCATAGCCGCCTGCCTCATTGGCACCACCTCAATCCGGCCTTATTGGAGACGATGGATCGGTCTTACAGCAGTGGGCTTATGGGCAGCCCGTTCTTCTGGGGCACCACCGGCTTTACCTACAATGTGGATGCGATTGCCGAACGCATGCCCGACGCCCCTGTGGGCAGTGCGCGCATGTTTTTTGATCCGGCAATAATCTCTAAATTTGCCGACTGTGGGGTGTCTATGTTGGATGACCCATTAACGGTAATCCCTCTGGCGTTGATGTATCTGGGCTACCCCTCCAATAGTGTCGATCTCAATCATTTGGCAGAGGTAGAACAGTTGGTCAAGTCTGTTCGCCCCTATATCAAGTACTTTAGCTCCACCAAAATGCTGCTAGACCTGCCCAGCAAAGAGGTGTGTATGGCGATGAGCTGGTCCGGAGACTATGGGGTTGCGGCGGGCCGCGCAGCAGATGCAGGCATTGATATTAATCTGGCTTACACCATTCCTATAGAGGGGTCGGTCATCTGGTTTGATAGTATTTTTATTCCAGCCGATGCGCCTCATCCTGACAATGCCTATCTGTTTATTGACTACATGCTGCGCCCGGAAGTGATTGCCAAGTCCACCAACTATATTGGTTACGCCAATGCCAATAAAGATGCCAATATTTTTGTGAAACCTGAAATAGAGATGGATACCGCGATCTATCCCGACCAGCAAGTCCTGCAGCGTATGCAAACCACTGAGGTATTAACCCCCAAGCTAGAGCGCAGACGCATGCGCACCTGGACAAGAATAAAAACTGGCCTATAACTATAAAAGCGAACAAGCCAATGAGAGCAGCAAGCGATAAGATTATGCCAGTAAAACCTGCGACGGATTTTGCAGAAGCGCCCTGGCTCGACCCGAAGGCGGTTCCTTTTATCCAGATTAAATCATTGGGCAAACAGTTTGGTGACTTCACTGCGGTAGACAACATCAGCTTGGATATCTATCAGGGGGAGTTATTTACTATTCTCGGCGGCTCGGGCTGCGGCAAGTCAACTTTATTACGCATGCTCGCTGGGTTTGAAACGCCCTCTGCCGGCCAGGTTATTATTGATGGTGTGGATATTACTGATCTGCCCGCCTACGATCGCCCGGTCAATATGATGTTTCAGTCCTATGCTGTTTTCCCCCATATGACTGTGGCTCAGAATGTCGCCTATGGCCTGAAGAAAGATCGCTTGCCCAAGGCTGAAATTGCAGCGCGAGTGAAAGAAATGCTGGCGCTAGTGCAGCTCGAAGAGCTGGCGGCGCGCAAGCCTAAGCAACTCTCTGGTGGCCAGTGTCAACGGGTCGCATTGGCCAGGGCTCTTATTAAACGGCCTAAGGTTTTATTGCTGGATGAACCTCTGGCGGCCCTTGATAAAAAGCTGCGCGAGCAGACCCAATTTGAGCTGATCAATCTGCAATACAAGCTCGGCACCACCTTTATTGTGGTGACCCATGATCAGGAGGAAGCCATGACATTGTCTTCCAGGGTGGCAGTTATGGATGCGGGGCGCTTTGTGCAGATAGGGACTCCATTACAAGTCTATGAATTTCCTATTAATCGCTTTGTGGCTGACTTTTTTGGCACCATTAATCTGTTTGATGCCAAGGTAACTGGCAGCACTGTGATAGACAAAAACACCTATGCCATAGAGGCGGCACTGGACAAAACTGGCACCTTGGTCGAGGCCGATTGCACCCATAAACTTAAAGAAGGCGATCTGATCTCCATTGGAGTCAGGCCAGAGAAACTCAGTATTAGCCAGAAAAAACCCCGGGGCAAAAATCTAACCATTACCAGCGGTGTGGTTGAGGACTTAGCCTATTATGGCAACCGCTCTATCTATCGAGTGCGCAGCCATTCTGGCCGCATTATTCAAATTAGTGCACAGAATTTTCAGCGCACTAAAGAGCTGGTTTTAGAATGGGATGATCAGGTTTATCTCTCTTGGGACTCCAGCTGTTCTGTGGTGCTATCAGAGTGACTCAGCCCAAATACAATATCCCTATTGGCGACAGGTTGTGGCGCTGGCTAGTGATCTCACTGCCCTACTGGTGGCTGGCTATTTTCTTTCTGGCCCCCTTTGCCATTGTTTTTAAAATTAGCTTTGCCGACCCAATTATTGCCCAGCCACCTTTCTCCAACTTTTTTGATTTTAGCCCTGGAGCCGATAACTGGCTGCTGGCGACTCTGGATAACTACCGCTTTATTACCGAGGACAGTCTCTACTGGATCAGCTATTTTAAATCCTTAAAAATCGCGGCTATTTCAACCGTACTATGCCTGCTGCTGGGCTACCCTATGGCCTATGGCATTGCCAAATGCAGGCCAGGGATGCGCAATATACTGCTAATGCTGGTTATTCTGCCATTCTGGACATCCTTTCTGCTGCGAGTCTACGCTTGGATTGTGATGCTCGGCAAAACCGGGGCTATCAATTCTCTACTGATGAAAATCGGTCTAATCGAAGTGCCCTTGGAGATGCTCTATACCGATGGCGCTGTGTATCTGGGTATTGTCTACACCTATATCCCCTTTATGATTTTGCCCCTGTATAGCGTGCTGGAAAAAATGGATACAGATTTGCAAGATGCGGCCGCTGACCTTGGAGCTAAACGCTGGCAGGTGTTCCTTAATATTACATTGCCCCTGTCCATGCCCGGAGTGATAGCCGGTAGCATGCTAGTGTTTATTCCTGCGGTGGGAGAATTTGTTATTCCGGCTCTGCTTGGTGGTATTGACTCATTGATGATTGGCCGCACCCTCTACGATGAGTTCTTTATTAACCGCGACTGGCCTCTGGCCTCGGCGGTGGCCACGGTACTGCTGTTTATTATTGTGATTCCGGTGATGCTATTCCAGAGCAGCCAGAAGGAGGAGGCGGAATGAGTGTCAACAGCGGATTAGGTGCCAACAGCCAGTTAAGTCCCAGTAAGAGACCCTCAACGTTTATTCTCTCAGTAATGTGCTTTGGCTTTGCCTTCTTATATGTGCCTATTCTAGTTCTAGTAGCCTACTCATTTAATAGCTCTGGGCTGGCCACGGTGTGGGGGGGCTTTTCTACTCGCTGGTACAGCACCCTGCTAGACAATGAGCAGATTATCAATGCCGCAATACTGAGCCTGAAAATTGCTGCCACCAGTGCCACCGTCGCCACGATTCTCGGTACCCTAGCTGGGCTGGCACTAACCAGAATACGCCAGTTTAAAGGCCGGTTTTTATTTACGGGGCTAATTGCTGCCCCGCTGGTGATGCCGGAAGTGATCACTGGCCTGTCTTTGCTGCTGCTATTTGTTAGCTTGCAGCAGCTGATCGGCTGGCCAGTAAGTCGCGGGGCCAGCACCGTTACCATCGCTCACATTACCTTTGCTATGGCTTACATTGCGGTGATTGTGCAGGCGCGGCTGGCCAGTATGGACCAGTCGCTGGAAGAGGCCGCAATGGATCTTGGGGGCAGGCCCATGCAGGTGACCTTCGATATCACAATGCCCCTCATTGCCCCCTCAATGATCTCTGGGTGGCTGCTGGCATTTACTCTGTCTCTGGATGATCTGGTGATTGCCAGCTTTACCTCTGGTGCCGGTGCCAGCACGTTGCCTATGGTGATTTTTTCAAAGATCAAGCTTGGGGTGACGCCAGATATTAATGCTCTGGCGACTATTATCATTGGCACAGTGAGCCTGGGTATTATTATTGCCAGCTGGATTATGCTGCGCAGCCACAAGAAATAACCGGTGATACAAGGCTTTTAGCCTCCTAGGCCGCTCCTTCAACATGGCTGGCTGGCACATAGTCAAAGATAAAGGTAATACGGTCGTCTTTGCCTTTATTCATAACGCTGTGCTGCTTCTGGTTATTAATTTCATAGGCCTTACCCACTTCAAATCGAAAAGGCTTGCCGTCGATCATAAAGCGTACCCGCGGGTTAGTGGTGATGGGGATATGTATACGATGCCCAGCATGGAAAGAGGGGTGCTTATCAAAGTGCGGAGTGATGAGGCCACCAGACACCAGCTTGGCCGCCATGGCTCGAATAATGGTACCGCCAGGAGGATAAAACTCCCGCAGAATGGATTCCATTAGAGGCATTGCGGTCTCGGCCAGCAAATCCCAACCGCACTCTCGGGATATCTCAATATCTGGCCACCGCTCGGTATCAACAAACAGCATCATTAGTGACTGGGTTTGGGCATGAACATCGTAGGCTTGCTGCCGGTAGCTATTTTCCAGCCAGAACTGGTCATCCACAGATAGAATCACATCGCGCAGTGCCGAACTATCGACCTCGCCCAGATCCCGTAACGGAATACCTATATCCATCCCCTAACTCCAATATTGTTGTTCTAGTTAAAAACGATAATCAAGAACCACTGGCGAGTCAAATACCAATACTGCTATTGCCAATAATGGCCACATCCCCATTAAAGAGACTCTACTGTTGGTGGGACCTAACGATTAAGTAGGCCCCAAACATAATGGCAAAGACCGGGAAGAATGGCACAAACGGATAGTAAGGAACCAGAGATTCAACCCATTGCATGGTGGCACCTGAGCTATAAATCACATCATAGAGCACCCAGATCTGATCTGCCCACAGAGAGCCAATGGTGCCGACCAGTCCCAACCCAACCAATAGCCAGCCCACCAGCCGCAACCCACCACCAGAGGTTTTGCTTGCTCTATCTGCCACTATTATCTCTCCTGTTTATCATTCTCAACCCAACTCTTTGGCCGCTCGATAACCCTGTTCTATCGCTGCCTCGGTCATTGCGGTGGCAGCGGAATCTGAATTGGCAATGGTAATTCGCCCAAAGGGTTTGCGGGCGATCATATGGGGATAGCGCTCATCGTTATAATCCTCATAGATAGGGTCATAGAGTGGGTTGTACCAGTAGGCGTAACCATGGGCCCAGCGATTCACGGTAATCCCGGCAATATCCCGAGCGGGATCAAAGCCCCCCTCCCCGAGCATCTCTGCCAACTGTTCACGCACATTGCGTTCAATGGTCTCAAACGAAGTGTTTACCAATTCATGACGGCCCGCGCGATACTGCTGCCGGGCGGTGAGCCCCTGATTAGACTTATGGGGAAACCGCTCCATATGCACAATAACTGGCTCGTCTGGATTAGCTGCATACTGGTAGTCTCCAAAACTAACAGGGAAGTCCAGGGTTGCATTGATATGGTAACTGCCGGGGCACATCACTGCGCCAATACCCATCTTTTTCCATGCCCGCCAATTGCGCAGGGCGACCGAGGTATACAGGATGGGAATTTTAACCTGAAATGCCAGTGCCTCCCGCTGAGCGGCTGGTAATTCCGGGCAAATCGAGGGAATCACTGAATTATTACAGGCCAGTACCGTGCCATGGGCTTTGACCAAAAAGGCCTGACCATCGCGGATATAGGTGATATTAACCAGCCTGTGCTTTTCATTATCAACATGCTTCACAAGCACCACAGAACTATCGAGACGCACCCGCACCGCCGAATCCTGTTGATCAAGTTGGCCATAATCAAACTCTGCAGTGAGTAAATCTTCCATACTGGTTCCGGGCGCTACACTGGGAATCATACGCCGCACCAGCTGCCGGGCTATGGAGGCATTGCCGTCGGGAAAATGGTGGATATAGGGCTCGGCCTCCTCTTCATCTGGGAGTCCCGCTGCCTCCCAGCCGGGCAGGCCACCGTAGGAAATGGCTCCCAAGGCCGATACTGAATCTATGCCTACGCCGGAATCTGAGGCTAGGTCCTGTAACACGTCAAATACACCATTTTCGCTAATAGCCAGATGTTTGATTAGAAAATCTCGGTAACTTATGCGCGACAGATAGTCCCATTTATCATCTTCGGACAATTCGGGTATCTGATCTTCGGTGGTATTTAACAGAGAGACAAACTGTCGTTTCGCGCGTGCAGAGATTGGCATTGCTGCCACTGCCTGCTCCACTGTTAATGGAGATTCAGCCACTGGAATATAGTCTTGGAAACAGCCGAGATCGAAGCGCACCATAGCGGTTTTGCCCCATTGCTCGCGACCAAAGTGCAGCCCGGCTCCAAGGTTGTTATCAGTATAAAAATTCTGATCATAGGCACGATCAAAGGCGCCGATATCAACACCCAAATCTTTAAGCAGAGATTTTACCTGGCGACTAAACCCAGAGGGTTCCTGGAGGGTTTGCGTGCCGCCATAACCAATCAGCCTATGCCCATCTACCTCAAATTCATTGCGCTTGGCATGGCCGCCAAAATCATCGTGATTATCGAGAATCAGAATACGCGCCTTAGGGTGTTTGCGGCGATAGTAATAAGCTGCGGTAAGCCCACTGATGCCAGCACCCACAACCACCAGATCATAGATACCCTGATCTGGCTCAATGGCAGAACCCCAGTCTCGGCGCCCGTAATGGGCCACCTGATGGATCATCTCAAAAGAGCCTACATGATTACCCCGCAGGCCATCAAGTAGTGGAGGATAGCGATAGGCTTTGTTCTCTGACGGGCTGCTGGCTAATGCCCAAATTGGCAGAGCCGAGCCCGCAGTAACCAGGGCCATACCCTGAAGCATATCTCTGCGGGTAATGGGCCGGTCCATACCAAGCTTGCGATCAGATGGTTTCATGAATTTATCGGGGCTCTTAATAGCTAGTTGACTCGTTAGCTGGTTGTCTGGTTGTCTGGTTAGCTGGCTTTTGGACCGCGGCCTTTTTAAGGCCTTTTTTGCTCCAGGCCCAGATTCTTAGCCCCCAAGCAAAAAAACCAATCCAGTAAAAAGCATAATCAATCGGATGCAATTGGCCATCAAAGTAATACAGCTCGTACCAGTAAACAGACCAAGCATAACCCCAGAGATAGTACATGCCAAACTTATGCAGATAGCGCCACTGCAAAACCGTCAGACGGTTGCGGCCAAATGGAAAGGACGTCAGCACCATCGCCGACAGTACCAGATAACCCCCAACCCCTTCGATGGTGTCACTGAGGTTATAAACCTCTTCGGCGTAATATTCGCTATGCAGCCCCACCATCCACAGAATAAACAGCAACTGCCAAGCCATGGCCGAAGCAAAACATAGGCCAAAGTATTTGCGATTGCGCGCCAGCCAACGACTAAAAAGGCTGGGGTAAATCACCTGCAGAGAAGAGGCCATAAACGCCAGATACAACCAGGGCACAGACCAGCGCACCGTGTACTGAATCATGTAGGAGATATCCGTGGCCACAGCCAAGTTGACCGTTGTCATGGTGACAAGGGTAAAAGCACTCACCACTGAGGTCACAACCCAAAAGAGCTTCCAGCCATTCAGATAGGGCTTTGCGAACACTGAATTAATGGCCATTATTGTTATTCTCCTCAACCTTATAAAAAAGCGCTAGAACAGGCCCTGAAGCTAGCCCTAGAGTCGGTCTATTAATTTATAGTAGATCATTCCCAGCGCAACCATCTGATTGCGAAAGAGATGTTGCCCGGGAATGGTCAGCGGTTTGATACCAGCAAAGATATCAAAGCGCTCCAATGTCCCAGCCACCGTATCTGCCATTATCTGACCTGCCAAATGGGTAACATTGACCCCGTGGCCCGAGTAGCCCTGGGAGTAAATAATATTCGGTGCCAATCGACCCATCTGGGGCACTCGATTAATCGGTACTCCAATAGTGCCACCCCAGCCAAAGTCAAATTTAGTGGTTGCCAACTGGGGGTATTTCTTCAGCACATGGGGGATTAAGTTGCGTTTGATAACCTCGGGGTCAGAGCCAAAATAGGTAAAGCGACGACCAAATAACAGGCGCTTATCGGCACTCAGGCGGAAGTACTCCAAAATATAATTTGGGTCGCAAATCGCAAGGTCACGGGGGTTAATCTGATTGACCAATTCCGGGGAAAGGGGCTCCGAAGCAATAATAAAGCTATTTACTGGAAACATAATGCCTCTCAGCTTGGGCTCAAGAAAATGGTAGGCGTTTCCCGCCAGCACCACAAAATCTGCTGTCACAGCCCCCTGCTCTGTCACAACCTTAGCTTTGCTGCCCCGCTCGATGCGCAGTACCGGAGACTGTTCATAGATCGTTGCTCCCAGAGAAGCCGCAGCAGCTGCCTCCCCGGCACAGAGATTCAGAGGGTGAAGATGGCCATTACCCATATTGAGCATGGCACCAATATAAGCCTTGGTTCCGGTTGTATCCTGAGTTTCCTCCCGGGATAACATTCTGAATTCATGGGGGAACTGATACTTTTCGAGCATCTCAAGTTCTTCGTGCAAGTCTTTGATATGTCGGGGCTTAATCGCCACATCCAGATAGCCCGTTTTAAGATCGCAGTCGATATTGTAGGTGGCGACTCTGTCGCGAATAATTTTATGTCCAGCCCAGCGCATGTCCCACAGGGCTTTTTCGCCCTCTGCACCCAGAGCTTTGGCAATAGCGCTCTCACCGGAAAGGCCACCAATCATTTGCCCACCATTGCGGCCAGAGGCACCCCAACCGACGCGATTAGCCTCAACCAAACTAACCTTATAACCTCGCTCTTCAAGGTGCAGTGCTGTGGACACACCAGTAAACCCAGCACCAACAACACAGACATCAGCTGTTTGATCCCCCTGTAATTGCGGGTATTCAGTGAGCTGGTTGCGGCTGGCGGCATAATAAGAGCCAGTATGCTGTTGTGATTCTGTCATGTGCCTCACTAGGTTTGCGGTTAAACAACGGTTTTATGGCAATATCAGACCTCTGTTATCGCAAAAAGCCCAGACCATTACCTCCTGTCCTATCGGCCACCAATTTTAGCTGCCTTAGTGGCAAGAGAGTCGAGTTATATTGGCTTTAAAAAGGCCCGGCGAAACTGCGCCGGAGTTTGCCCAGTGGATTTTTTAAAGGCGGTATAAAATGCTGAATTGGAATTAAAGCCCACGGCAAATGACACATCCAGGATAGACTCGGAGCGGCCATCCCCCAGACTCAGCATGATTTTGGCTGCCTCGATTCGGTAGCTATTAAGAAAGTCGAAAAAACTCATATGAAAGCCGGAATTCACCGCCTGGGACAGGTGATTAACCGAACAGCCCACCATGGCAGCCAGTTTTGGCAAGGTCAGATCTGGCTGTAAAAATACCTTCTCATCTCTCATTAAGCTCGCCAACTGACTGGTATAGCGCTGCAACTGCTCTTCATCTAGCCCAGACTTGGCATATTTTTGCAGGGGCAGGCTGGATGCTCCCACTGCCATAGAACCCACCGAATGGGTCGGGTCGTAATAATCGGCAATCTTGATCGCGCCACTCCCTTTCAGGGTCATAAATTCTGCACCAAACCAGTCATCGGCAATGCCATCCAGAGAGGACATTCGGTATTGGAAAGCAATAGAGAGGTCATTGGAGAGAACATCACCAATTAGATGATAGCGATGACTACCCGAGGCAAAAAAATCGCTGAGAATAGCGACGAGGGCTTCGCCTGAATGCTGTTGATTGGCGGGAATATCGCAGTAAATGCCATTTTTCACCAAATGTTCGGCCACGCCTTTGGGATCACTGTGATTCCAAGCATCGATATAGCTCTCAACAAATTTTGCGGCGTGCATGACAGCTCACTCCCAGGTTGGCGACGTTATTTTTTGCACTGTCGGCCTTACCAAATTGTAATTCAGGTTCTGCGTTATTGTCACCCCCCTGCAATTGACCATTAAATTGGCGTGACAAAGCTGCCTACCAAACGGATAATTGCTGCCACATTTTTGATACCAATAAGCCGTTGTGGGATAAACATCTAACCCTTTAACCACATAACATTGGCCCCTAAGAATCTCAGTCCAGCCCAGAGAAGGAATAACATGAATATTGATGGCAAAGCCCTGGCCCAAGAACTCCGCAATGACTTGGCAGTTGAAGTAAAACAGTTACAGGAGGAGCGCGGCATCACTCCAGGTTTAACCGTTATTCTGGTGGGTGAAGACCCGGCAAGTCAGGTCTATGTGCGCAATAAAGTTCGCCAGACTAAAGAAATAGGCATGATTAGTAATGAGATCAAAATGCCTGCGGAGACTTCCCAGCAAGCTCTGCTCGACGAGCTAGATAAATTAAACAATGATCCCGCAGTACACGGGATTCTGGTGCAACTGCCCCTGCCAAAACATATTGATGAGGCACTGATTATTGATACCATTTTGCCCGAGAAAGATGTCGATGGCTTTCATCCGATGAATTCAGGCCGACTGTGCAATGGCGACGCTGCTGCACTGGTACCCTGCACGCCTCAAGGATGTGTGCTACTGGCTAAGAAGCATCTGGGGGACAATCTCTGCGGCAAACATGCCGTGGTGATTGGTCGCTCAAATATTGTCGGCAAGCCAGTATCTCTGTTACTGCTGCAAGAGAGCTGCACCGTTACAATCGCCCATTCCCGCACCAAAGACCTGGCCGCCCTGTGCGCCACGGCTGATATTCTGGTGGCCGCGGTTGGGCGACCGGAAATGGTTAAAGCGGACTGGGTTAAGCCCGGTGCCACGGTTATTGATGTGGGTATTAACCGCATTGCCACGGAAGATGGCAAGGGCCGTCTGGTCGGAGATGTAGATTTTGCCGATGTTGAACCAGTGGCAGATGCGATTACACCGGTTCCCGGTGGTGTGGGCCCAATGACCATAGCCTGCCTGTTAAAAAATACGGTGGAAGCTGCCCGACGTTTCGGCTAGCTGTTTGCCGCTAGGCTTTTTAATGGGATTCTAATTCTCTCTCAACCATTGCGGTGGCTTGTAAACGGTCACCCTCACCTTATCCCCGGCATTTATGATACCGGGGACTTCAACCACTCCCACCAGCCCCCGACTATATTGTGCGACCTGAGAAAATGCAGTGCTATGAATTGGTTGGCCTGAGTTAGTGCTGTGGATCGACGCCAGCTTTTTACCCATATCCAAACAGGGAGGGTTGTACTCCTCCACCATTAACTCTGCGCCTGAGGGGAATTTAAGAATACTTCCCTTGGGCAGTTGAGATAATTCAGGAACACCGGAAAGACAGAGATTAGCCCCAAGGCTAGAGGCTGTTAAGGGCTCTTTTAAATCCATAGCCTCGGCAATAGCCGCCAGTTCTTCCACAGAAACCGCTGACCACTGCCGCTCGTTGCGGCGAATCACACCCTCGGCCTGTTTATCACCAGCTCCCCAGGCCTCTCGCTCAATAGAGCCGTGGCGATCGCCAACCAAACCATCGAGCTGGGCATCCAGTGAGGCACATGGCTGCTTTGACAATGTCTCTTCCGAGGCACCCAGATATACCGATTCAACAACAGCAATAATATGACTCATGGCCTCCCCTTTTAAGCACTCTGCCCCACTAAGCTAAAAAGCCAGAGGTGGTGTTGCCCGTGCTCGGTCCGGAGACCAGAATGGCGTTTCCTGCATCTGGCATCGCACGACTTTATTGTGATGGCGCAGCTCTTTGCCATAGTAAATCTCAGCCCAGATATCGCCCTTTAAATATTTACTTTTGATCATGGCCAGAGCAATATTGGCTTTGACCACTGGCGACCACATGGCCGAGGTGACATAGCCAATTTCTGTTTCACAGCCTTCTTCGGCATACAGATAAGATTCTTCCGCCGGCTTATTGCCCTCGATATCCAGTTTAACCAGACGGTATTCGGAACCCTGGTCACGCTCTTTTAGCAGGGCAGATCGGCCATTAAAGTGGGGCTTTTTAAAATCTACCAACCAGTCGAGATTCAATTCAAACGGCGTCTGGTCATATTTGTAATGGATGGTTTTAAGAGCTTCGTTAAACTCCATGCCGGGCATAATAAAGCCCGCTTCAAGGCGCGCCATATTAGTGGCTGCCTCGCCATAGGGCTGAATACCATAATCATCACCAGCTTCGTAAAGCGCGTCCCAAAGGGTCAAGGCTAACTCCGGTACTATCCAGAGCTCATAGCCCAAATCACCGGTAAAACCAGTGCGGGATACCATCAGAGGTTGGTCGCTACTGCCGGCAATATCGAAGTGCATAATATTAAATGGCTTGAGAGTCTCAATACCCTCAAGGCCCATTTTCTTGAGCACCTCGCAGGTGGTTGGGCCTTGAAATGATAGTGCCGCTATATCATCGGATAGGTCAACAATCTGCACGTCATCAAAACCAAAGGCACTTTTTCGCAGCCAGGCCAGAGATGGGCTTCCGCAGGTGAGTAAAAATGAATCTGGCCCCAGCTTGAAAATGGTGCCGTCGTCTACCAGCCTGCCTTCGTCGGTACACCAGCACACATAGGTCACCCGATCCTGTTTAAGCTTGGTTATATCTCTGGTGACCATACGGTTTAAAATAGCCTCTGCATCAGCACCACTAAGTGAGTATTTCTGCATTGGACAGATATCGTAGGTGGCGCAGCTATTTCTAATACAAAAGTACTCGTACTCTTCATCGTAATAGTAATCGGCAAATTTGTAGCCATTCCAGCTCGACCAAGCCTCGCGCAAATTGAGCTCAGCCTGCCGAGGATGGAAGTGACTCTGTTTAAGTCGCTCACCTGCATAGGGGTCGGTTTTTGACTTTTTGGCTTTAATATTTGCTTTCATAGGTTATTTAATATCCAGTCTCAGCCGAGGCTACTCGTCGTAGAAATCGTCTTCAGGTACGGTGTTGGGCCGCTTCAAATCCATCAGTATTTCCCGCGCTGCATTGGCACCACAGGCCGAGGAAACTCCACCTCCCGGGTGGGTCGAGGAACCACACATGTACATATTTTTGACCGGCATACGGTACTGGGCATAGCCCGGGAATGGCCGATTAAATAGCAGCTGGTCAATGGTTAGTTCGCCCTGAAAAATATTGCCCTCGGTCAAGCCCACTTCCGCTTCAATTTCAAAAGGCGTGCGTACTTCCATATGCACAATCAAGTCTTTAAAGCCGGAGCTGTAGCGTTCAATTTTATCCACCACGGTCTGACCAAAGGCATCGCGCTTTTCTGCAGTCCATGGGCCATCCGCTAACTCTGAGGGGCAGTACTGCACAAAATTAGACATCCAGTGTTGCCCTGGAGGGGCCACTGTTGGGTCCCAAGCCGAGGGGATTACAGATTCGATAAAGGGGTCATCGGACCAGCGCCCATGCTTCCAGCAGTCGTAGGCGCGCTCCATAGTTTCCATGGAGCCAACAAAACCCTGGCCACCACGGTTGATATATCGGTTGTCTGGCACACCAGTAAATTTAGGCATGCCCGACAGGGCAATATTAACCTTGCCGGAGGAACCGCGAATCTTGAAATTCGCCGCTTTTTCATAGATTCCCGGCGGCAGGTCATCGCGATCCATACATTGAGTAAAGGTGCGTTTGGCATCCATATTGGAAACCACAATGCCCCCGTAAACCTCTTCGCCGTTCTCCAGCACCACACCCATTGCTTTGTTATTTTTTACCAGGATTTTATCCACCCCGGCACTGGTACGAATTTCACCCCCATGCTCTCGCACAGCACCAGCAATAGCATTTGAAATAGCCCCCATACCACCTCGGGCAAGTCCCCAGGCACCAATATTGCCATCCACATCACCCATCACATGGTGGAGCAGGATATAGGCGGAACCGGGGGAATAGACACCTAGCGCAGTGCCAATCACACCGGGGCTGGCCATGGCTGCTTTGATTAAATCATCTTCAAAGTAGTCGTCGAGAAAGTCCGCTGCGCTCATGGTAAAAAACCGAACATATTCGTATAGCTCTTTCTCTCCCAGAGACCAAAACTGTTTGGCCAGCCAGAGTAGCTCTTGAATATCTCGGGGGCGGAAGGATGTTGGGTCCGGCGGTGTGCGCAGCAGGGTCTTGCGAATGAGCTGGGCATAACGACCCAGATCCGTCTGAAAGCGGAACATCGCATCGGCATCATGGGGCGAACGCTGGCGCAGCTGGTTGTATTCCGCTTCTTCGGAATGATAGCTAACCATGGTGTCGCCTTTATCGCCGAACACCACAGTGCCCAAATAGGGCACTAAAACCAAGCCATGCCTGGTAAGGTTGAGATCCCGGTGGATCGACTGGCGCATCATGCTGCACACATAGGAGCAGCTGGAATAAAACCAGCCATCGTGCATTTCCCGGGTAACCGCTGCGCCACCTATATAATCATTTTTCTCGACTACCAGTACATCCAGCCCCGCTTTGGCCAGATAGGCAGCATTGGTTAGGCCGTTGTGGCCAGCGCCAACAATAATTGCATCGTATTTTTTCATAGGCCTTATTTCGCCCCCAGAATATGGCGGGCAGCATTGTGGCCCGGGCCACCCATCAGGCCGCCACCGGGGTGACTGCCGGCACCACATAAAAACAGCCCCGGTATGGGCGTGCTGTACTGGGCCGCTTCGTAGGTGGGGCGCATCATTAACATCTGGTCCATAGACAACTCGGTGTGATGCCAATGGCCCCCAGTTACATGGTGGCTGCGTTCAATATCTTCCGGGGTTAATAGTTCGGCATGGATAATCTGCTGGCGAAGTTCCGGCGCATATTGAGCGATAGTATCAATAACCAGTTCTTGCAGGCTGGCCTTAGCCTGAGCAGTCCAGCCGCCCTTTAAGCTGTGGGGCACATACATAATATGAGCAGACAACAGATGTTTGCCCTCGGGAGCCAACGAGGCATCCCTGAGGCTGGGCAGCATCATTTCCATAACCGGTTGCTCAGGGCTTTCGCCGTATTTGGCGTTATCAAAAGCAAACTCAATGCTATCCATCTTGGGTGCAATAATCATGCGCCCATCGGGGATATCAATGCCGTTAAAATGAGGCAGCCCATCGAGGGCGAGATGTAATTTAGCCACATAGCCATCGCTGCGCAAGCGATTGATGCGATTGCTAAATTCAATCTCCAGATTCTCAACTCCGACCAACTGCAAGAAAGTGCGCTTGGGGTCTGCAGATGAAATGACCCTGCCAGCCGTTAATACTGTGCCATCGGCTAACTCGACTCCTGTTGCCTGCAGACCATTGCTATCACCCTGCACATTGATTTTGGCAACCGGTGAATGACGCTGCACCTGGCCACCAGCAGTGGCAATCACTTGATGCAGCGCATTAATCAGACTTTCGATACCGCCCTGAGGAATACTGGAGGCGCCATTGTGCTCACCACTCATTCGGTAGAGCATGGCCAACACTGTTGCATTGGGGGAACGGGGAGCCATTTTCGACCCAATTAAGCCGTCCCAGCTCAACACAGCCTTTAAAAGATCATTGTCAAAATTCTCATCCATCAGGTCCCGGGCAGGCAGAGTCGCAACCCGCATAAACTCGCCCATATCCTCTTTGCCCAACAGGCGCAGTTTTAGCCCGAGCTGGGCAAAGGTTGTTAGATCCTTAAGCTTTTTGCTGCCGATACGAGGCATGGTTTTTAACCAGAACGGCGACAGCATGTTGGCAAAACGCTCGAGTAACTGCAGGTAGTCTGTGTAGCTACTCGCATCTTTATCGGTAACCCCTCGAACAGTATCCCTAGTGACCACAACATGCTTCCCCTGTAGGTCCAGCCCTATGGTGGGCATGGGTGCGCCTGATTTAAAACCATGATCAGTCAGATTTAGGTCGCTGACAATTTGGGGGGAGAAATGACTGAGACTATGGGCCACAGCAATTTTGTAGCCGGGATAAAACTCTCGGGTTGCCGCCAAGCCTCCCAAAGTATCTGAGGCCTCCAGCACTAGCACCGACTGGCCCTTCTTGGCCAGATAGGCTGCGCAGACCAAACCATTGTGGCCAGCACCAATAATAATATTGTCGTATTGTGGCAAATTAACTCTCACATTAGCTCAGTAAACAATTAGCTTTAGCCTATTATTCGCGCCGGTTTTCAGCCACCGTGCCTATACGCTTAGAAACCCGTCGCTTTACCTTAAAAGCACCTGGCCATCGAAAAACCACAGAACAAAATTCAGGCTGCCTGATTAGCTTCAATCAATTCTTTGCGCCAAGCCCTCATATTCATCTCAATGGCCACAAACCCTGCAATCCAGACTAACTCATCCCAGGCAAACATGTAGTGGCCGCGGTACAGCCAATAGATAATCGCCATCCACAACAGGGAATAGAGAAACAGCTTGATCCTGGCCAGCACCCTAAACGCCACGCCCTCGCTGATATTGCCATCCTGCAGCCAGACTGCAACTTCGATGGTAAATAGAATCAGTAGCCATACTATGGCTTCTATGAGGTCAACCCAGGCAAGCTCTAGCTCAATACCTAACCCTGCCCCGTCTTGCACAATAAAAAATTTGGGCGGGTCTATATAGTAAAACTGATTGGCGGTGGACAGAGCGGCGCAGTTATCTGCCGTCAAGTCGGTGTACACCAAGTTGTAGGCGTAAGACAAATCCTTGCTCACCAGCTGGCAGAGATTGCTTACCCCATCAATAAGCACGGCACTATTTAACTCCTGCAGATAAACGGTGTAGGCGTAAAGGGTATGAGCCAAGCTGATGTAACAGATAATGCGCACCAACTGCATAAACATTGATTGTTTTCTGGATAGGGCATTGTCTGCTAGCAGATAGGTCTCCATCTCAAAAAGAACCAGCAGTATTATCCAGGCACTTTCATCGATGGTCACGGCAAAGGCTCTGGTCCATTCCAGCAAAGTGCTTCCCGCGTGCAATGTGTGGCCAGAGATGACCCAGTCATTTCTGATGTAGAGGGCAAAATTGATCAGTAATAATGAGTAGACCACTAGTTTGAGTCCCTGGCGAAACTCCGGAGACGGGTTTGTTAGCCGAGTCATCATGGCGTTAAACATTAGGCCTCATCCTCGGGAAAAGTCTCGTAGCCGGGGGCCTTATCATTCAACCTGTACCAGGGCGCCTTTGAGCCAACAAAGATATGGTAATCCGGTGGGCAATCCGGATTGCCATCCATGGTGCCCATAGCCAGATAGAGGTCATCGGGTTCAGTGGTCAATGCCACCAGAATATTGGAGCCGCAGTGACTACAGAATACCCGACTATGGCTATCTGATGAGGCATAGCTGACCAGATCTGACTCGCCACTGCGATAGCGGAAATCGGCGCGGGAGACACCGGCAAAGGTTGCAAAAGCTGCCCCGTGCAAACGACGGCACTGGCTGCAATGACAATGACTAAAGTCGTGTATTTGACCCTCAACCTGATACTTCACTTTGGCGCATTCACACCTGCCAGTTAGCATATTAAGCCCCCCTAAAAAGCCTGTGGTGGCGTAGCCAGTCGCCTTGGATGTACCCAAAAAGGCTTCTCCGACACCGAGCATTTGGCCCAGGTGGCGCGCCATTCCAGTTCCTTCTGATAGTAAATTTCCGCCCATATCTCACCCGGGGGAAGACCATTTCGATATTCGATATCAGCCATACAGACATTGGTTTTAAGGATTGGAGACCAGCTGTGGGACTTAATCGTGCCTATTCGGCGACCCCCTTTGCCATCGTATAAAAAAGAGTCGGCCGGCGGCTTATTGCCCTCGACTTGCAGTTTGACCAGCCGCCGTGCAATCGGCTGACTATATTCATGGATCAGTGCTCGCTTGCCCGTAAAATAGGGTTTGTCAAAGTCCACCAGCCAGCCCAGACCCAACTCGTAGGGAGAGCGGTCATGGTCTGCGCGAATCGTTGACTCGGCCGTATTAAAGTCATCACCGGGCATAATAAATCCGGCTTCGATACGCACCATTTCAAGAGCTGACAAGCCTATGGTTCGAATATCAAAAAGCCCATTATCTTTGAGCATAAAAATGGCGTCCCAGAGAGCCAACCCATTGCTGGGATCAACCCACAACTCATAACCCAGATCACCGGTAAAGCCGGTGCGGGAAATGGTGACATCAAAACCATGTAGAACAGATTGGCAGATACCAAAGGGTTTCAATGTATCCAGACCTTGCAAACCAGCGGCACTGAGCACCGAAAAAGAGGTTGGGCCCTGCACCGACAGCGCAGCGATATTGTGAGTTTCTTCCTCAATGCTCACATCCATTCCCAGACTCGACAGCAGCAGCCAATCAAGTTGGTGATGCTGGGCACAGAGGCGATAGTCACCCTGCTCAAGATGGAATAAAGTGCCATCGTCAAGCACTTTGCCCTCGTCGTTGCACCAGATGACATAGGTCACTCGCCCAGGCTTGAGGCCACTAATATCTCGGGTAACCAGCCGATTGAGAAACTTCACTGCATCTGGGCCTATAATGCGATATTTCTCCATCGGTGTCAGATCCATAACACTGCAGGTGCTGCGAATGGCAAAGTACTCCGAGGCCAATTGGTCGCAAACCCTCGGGGTCTGATAACCATTCCATGACATCCAGTTTTGTATAGGGCAATGCTCAACCATACGCTGATGAAATGGCGTGGGCTGCAGTACCTGCCTAAAGTTTGGCTGCGGCGTTAAATCTATCGCTTGTTTCGACATTAGAAGCCTTCCTTTGCCATGGCCAGTATTCGCTGGGCCGCGTTATGCCCGGGAATACCAGTCAGGCCACCGCCGGGATGCGCTGCGGCGCCGCACAGAAACAGGCCATTTATTGGCGTATCGTATTGGGCCGCACCATGAATCGGGCGCATCATAAACAACTGATCAATGGCCATCTCCCCATGGTGCCAATGGCCTCCCGTAACATGGTATTGAGCCTCAATATCCACAGGTGTTAATAGCTCCTGAGCCACAATTTGCTCGACAAACCCCGGTGCATATTGCTCGATGCAATGGATAACCCGCTGGGTAAAAGCCTCTCGCTGTTTATCCCAGCCCTGCTTTAACCCATAGGGCGCAAAGGTCGCGGATACAGACATTACATGATGGCCAGCTGGAGCCAGAGAAGGGTCTGCAATACTGGGTATAGTGATCTCCAGCACCGGGTTCTCAGAGAACTCTCCGTATTTGGCATGATTAAAAGCATGCTCTACATAGCGCATATTGGGCGCAATCAGCAGCCTGTGCCCCAACCCTTCCTGCAAGAGGCCATTGATCTTTGGCAGCCCATTAAGAGCAAAATGTAATTTGGCGACATTGCCCAAAGAGCGTATGGAATTGACCCGATGCACAAACATGGCATCCAGTTCTGCACTGTCTACCAAGTCTAAAAAGGTGGTTTTGGCATCGGCATTAGAGACCACAATATCCGCCTCAAGGCACTCACCAGAGCGCAACTCAACGCCCTTAGCTAGCCCGTCGCTTACGGTTATGCGCGCAACAGCGGCGCTGGTGCGCAGACTCACGCCAGCATCAGTAGCCGCCCGTTCAAGGGCACTGGCAACCTGACCCATACCTCCAGCAGGCAAGCTTGCCTGACTGTGGGTTTCACCCCAGAGCCGATGGAGATAGGTGAGTACGGAATTCGGTGTGCGAGGGCCCATATGCTGGCCCAGTACAGCATCCACGGCAATTGCCCCTTTTAGTTGCGGGCTATCGATCACCTCGTCAAGCACATCATAAATATTAATACCGCCGACCCGCAAAAATTCCCGCATCGATTTTTTGCCCAGCCCAAAACGCAGCTGCCAGCCCAATTTAGCCAGGGTGGTTTTATCCTTGCTATCCATGCCCTTTAGCCGCGGTGGCTTATTCATGATTAATGGCTGAAGGGCACCGGCGTAATGAGTAAAGTCTGCCTTAAATTGGCGGTAGGCATTAATATCCTCAGCAGATAAGCCGTCACCGGAAACCTCTGTGCTGCCTATGCGAATATGCTGCCCTGCCGTATCCAAGGCGATAGTCTCCACCGCTGTACCGGGCTCAAGACCAGCGGTATCAAGCTTTAAATCCTTGCGCACCTTAGGGCTTAAGGAATGGAGAATATGGGCAAGGCCGGAAACTCTGTAGCCCTTGGCAAATTCGCTAGTCGCCGCACCGCCACCCAAGCTGTCTCTGGCTTCCAGCACCTGCACCTGATGCCCAGCCGCAGCCAAATAGGTGGCACAAACCAGCCCATTGTGGCCACCCCCGACAATGATTACCTTGAAAGATTTAGTCATCACCAAAATCCTCCGGAGTCGTGTCTGTCTTGCCTAAGTCCAGCAGTATTTCCCTTGCCGAATTGGCACCAGGCGCACCCATCACACCGCCCCCGGGATGATTGGAGGAGCTGCACATATACATATTCTTGACCGGCCCGCGATACTGGGCATAGCCTGGGAATGGCCGATTAAACATCAGCTGATCCAGAGTTAATTCCCCCTGAAAAATATTGCCCTCGGTTAAACCAACCTCGGCTTCTAACTCTCGGGGTGTGCGAATCTCGGCATGGAGTATCAAATCTTTAAAATTGGGGCTGTAGTCGGCGATCTGGTCAATCACGGTAGCGCCAAAGGCATCTCTTTTTGCATCAGTCCAGCCCCCTTCAACCTCTGCTGGGCAGTACTGCACAAACACCGACATCATATGTTTGCCCGGCGGTGACATGGTCGGGTCGTACTGAGTGGGAATCACCATATCCACGTAGGGGTCTGCAGACCAGCGGTCGTCCTTCCAATCGTCAAAGGCTCGCTCCAGCCGCTCAAGGCTATCGGTAAAATGCATATGCCCCAATGTCAGAGGTGAGCCACTGGGAATCGCAGGAAATTCAGGCATGCCATCAAGGGCTATATTGACCTTGCCTGAGGAGCCGCGAATTTTGAAATTTTTAGCCCGATGAAGCAAATCATCCGGCACATCATTGGCATCCATCACATTGAGAAATGTGCGCTTAGCATCGAGGTTAGAAACTACCACTTTAGCCGAGACCTCTTCGCCGGAGGCTAATACAACGCCAGTGGCCTTGCGACCTTTAACTGCAATTTGCTGCACCTCGGCATTGGTCCGAATTTTGCCACCAAAAGACTGGAACGACGAGGCGATCGCTTGGGAGACCGACCCCATGCCACCGCGGGCAAAACCCCAGGAACCCACATTGCCATCCACATCTCCCATAGCATGGTGCAGCAGCACGTAAGCGGTGCCCGGAGAATATACTCCCAGGCCGGTACCGATAATGCTGCCCCCAGAGAAGTGGGCCAAAATAATATCGCTCTCAAAATACTGCTCTAGATACTCGGCAATCGACATGGTGAAGAAGCGAATAAATTCGTAAATCTGGCTTTCTGTAAGGCTGTAAAACCGCTTAAGAAGATGGGCGAATTCCATGGCATCGCGCATTCTAAATGAAGCTGGGTCTGGCGGGGTGCGCAGCAGAAACCCGCGAATCAGTCGGCACCACTTCATCAGGTCCGCGTCAAAGCGAATCGCTGCATCAGCGTCGCGCTTAGAATGGCGCATAATTTCCCGACGGCGAACCTCGGACTGATGATAGCTACCAAAATGATCGCCATTCTGCATTAAAGAAACACTGCCCTGAAGGGGCACTACTTCCAAACCATGACGGCCCAGATCTAGGGCCTGATAAATCTCTGGGCGAAACAAACTGCACACATAGGAGCAATTGGAGTACTTCCAACCCTCGTAGAGCTCCAAGCTCGCGGTGGCTCCACCTACATAGTTATTTTTTTCCAACACCACCACATCAAGCCCCGCCTTGGCGAGAAAGGCGGCATTGGTCAATCCGTTATGGCCAGCCCCAATAATGATCGCATCATATTTTTCCATGGTCCAACACCAGATTTATTCTTGATTTTCTCGAGTATAACCAGCAATAGGCGATCATCTTTAGCAGCCTATAGGACGGGAAGCACTCCCTCAGAGAGGAAAATCCCCATCGCCAATTAGCAAGGCTGCAGGCACAGTATTGCGGCGCGCTAGCACAAGCATCGGGCCCTGAGTTAAATCAATTGCACATTGACAGCCATCCTGCTCAAACCAAGCGGCCTCAAGATGAGCGAACTCGGCGGCCAATGAAATATTGCCAATGGTTAGCTGCATCCCCCAAGACCAAGCAGAACAATTGATACTGCCAACCTGCCGTTGCCTGTTGCCATCAACCGCGGCAAACACTGGGGTACCATCTGCTGGTTTCACCTGAGTTTGAGTTTTCATGACGCGCAGCACATGGGTCTGGCCAACCTCCTGTTGTTGCACCAGTGCATCTCTGCCAACAAAATCGTTGCCTTTCAGCTTTACCAGCCAGCCCAGACCTACTTCAAAAGGAGATCGCTGAAAATCTGGGTCTGGGTCAATCTCTGTGGCAAAGTCCCAGCCCGCAACCACAAACCCTCCCTCAAGCCGGCAGGCCTCTAGCGCCCTTAAGCCATAGCCTGGAATGGCAATTCTCAAATCTCGACGAGCCTTTTCAATACCCTGAGTAAAGGCATGCGCCTGCTCGGGGGACAGCCAGCATTCGTAACCAAGATCAGCGGTAAATCCCATTCGTGCAACCCAAATAGTGCCCCCAGCAAAAGCATATTCAGCCACCACAAAAGGGTTTAGCTGCTCAACTTTAGCAAATCCCATACTCCAAAGCACTGCCGCAGATTGCGGCCCCTGAACAGCTAAACCGCACAAGTCATTGGTGCACTTGCTGATCTGCACATCACCAGGAGCAATACTTAGACTCTGACTTAGCAGCTCAAAATAAAGAGAGTGATCTATGTCTGAGGACATCAGCAGATAGTCGTCATCAGCAAATTTATAAAGGATGGAATCATCTTTCAGGCTGCCATCCTCATGGCAGAACGCCACATAAATCCCGCGCAAAGCAGGAGCCATGCTGACTGGACGAGTCATTACATAATCTAGCAGGCGGCCTGCCTGAGGGCCTGAAATGCAGATTTTGCACATAGGTGATACATCGAATACAGCACAGCTGGAGCGTATGGCTCTATATTCAGCCTCAGCTCCATGCTCCGATTCAAGGCCATATTGCTGAGGCAGAAGAAAACCATTCCAGTCGATATAGTCCTGGCCTTCCTCGCTTTGAGCTAAAAAACTATCAAAGTCCAGATGTTCTCGACGATGCAAGAAATCAAAAAACACACTCTTTTTCATAGCTAGCTCCGATTGGGGATATGTTTTTCCAGCCGTATCTAAATTTACTGCTCACAAGTATCTTGCCTGTAGGTAAAGAATAATTATTATTTTTTATCTGCTTGAGGATGTAAGTAGGCGCATAGGACTGAAGATTCTCACAGATGCTTTGATAACTCACTTTGACACAATCACATAATTATCGTAGAAATAAATGCAGGCTCTATTTAGGTTGTATATGAAAAACAGTGTCAAAACTGCAATGGGTGCATTATGTCGGAGTATGGCCAGCTGTAATCTTGCTTCAAATTCGACAACAGATACCGGTAGACAAATCTGGTCAAGCTAGCGTCGCCAGAAGCGTCTAAATTCGCCAGCATTAAACACTCAAATTAAAAACTATTTTTTCAATTAATTGAATAATGACCCAAATAAAGTAGCCGATACCTTTTGAAAAATTTTAAAAAATACGCTACTTCTTTAAGCTCTGCCAGAGCTGTAAAAACACAAATACCAAAATGACACTCCACATTATTTGGTCATTAACCGCTCATAAAGTTTTATTCCTATAATAACCAATTCCAAGGAATTTATCTTACAGGGTATAAAAATTTACGCCTATCATAACCCTATCTTTCGAACCATCATAACTCGCCGAATGGAATCTGCTAGAGGGGAAAATCATAATCATTCCCACGTGCGGAAGAATCTGCTCATCTGGATCATAAAGCTCTAATATTCCGGGCTGTTTACCACTTTGGTCTCCTACCGAAAGATAGTAAACGAGAGAGTATTTCTGATACTGCAAGTCCAACCCTTCCTCCCGATCAAGATTGCTCAAGTGCTGATGAGGCACTAAACCACCTCCAGCGCTCAAAATATTATAAAAAGATGACTCTATAAAAATTTCTGACTGAAATGCAGTTCTCATAATGTTAATCAAATCATCTGCAACATTAATGACCACTGGGTGTTTACTTTCGAATAAATTCCAGCCTTGAGAGCATCTCCCATTCCCATAACGAGCATCCAAGTGACCTGTTTCGGTGAGTGATTGTGAACTAAGCTCGTACATAGCCGACACTTCTTCACTAGCTACTATTCTATTTTTAATAATAGGATCTGAGTGTTTTTGTGTCTTTCGACCCTTAAATTCGGTGTCATCGGCCACCATACCTTCCCATCCTTTACGCTCTCTTGCTCTGAAAATACTTAACAGTATTTTATACTCTATTGCTAGCGGTTCAATGACCAACGCTTTTTCAATGCTCATAATTGCCTGCAGTTGATCGTTCATCCGATAAAAAACCTTGCCTAAGTTAAAATGAGCTTTGGCAGTGTCAGGCTGAATTTCAATGGCTGACTTAAACCTTGATTCGGCTTCCTCTAATCTGCCTAATCGCAGCAGCAGAGCACCAAAATTGTTATGAGCTGCAACAAGATTCGGCTCAAGTGATAGCGCTTTCAAATAATTTTTTTCTGCTTCCTTAAGACTATTAATTTCCGTGAGAGCAATAGCCAAATTAATATGACCTTCTGCAAAATCTGAATCCAATGCTATCGCCTGCCTATAACAAGCCATAGCTTCCTCAATTCTCCCCTGCTCCTTAAGTACGACACCTAAATTAAAGTGTATAGTTGCTGAGTCTGACCGCAGTGATAAAGCCTGCCGATAATATCTCTCAGCCTCGTCAAATCTCTCCAGTCTACTCATTATTGCGGCTAAACTACCAAGCGCCTCATAGAATTGGGGTTTAAACGCTAAGGCCTGTCGTATATATTTTTCTGCCTCATCTATCCTACCAAGTCCCTTCAGTACGCTGCCCAGATTATTATGGGCCTCAGCAAAAGTAGGATTCAGCTGTATCGCATTAAGATAGCTTGATTCGGCCTCTATTAATCGGCCAAGATCTCGAAACGCTAAACCCAACTGATTATGGGAGTCACAATCTTTGGGACAAAGCTCAATTGATTTTTGATTCGCTACTAAGGCTTCAGATGGTCTGCCAGTCTGACCTAAGACTGCACCCAATATTTTCCAGCCAAATTGATGCTTCGGGAATTTTTTTGTTAAAGCCAGCGAAAGTACTTCGGCCTCATCCCATTGACCAGCTTGATATTG
>JAQXBF010000038.1 GCA_029252555.1 Porticoccaceae bacterium | reverse complement strand
CCGAGCGATTAACATTGATTGGCGACAGCGCGTCGCCTATACCTTGGCATACATTACTAACCGGTATGTTTCTGATTCAAATTTTCTATTGGAGTACCAACCAGACCATCACCCAGCGCGCTATGGCTGCGCCCACGGTCAAAGAAGCACAAAAAGGCGTGTATGCAGCGGCCTTTATTCGCGTTATTTTTATCCCATCCATGGTGGTTATTCCTGGCATTGTCGCCTTTAAACTCTATGGCGATATTGGCGATCAGGCTTATGGCCGCATTGTAGGTGACCTGCTGCCAAGCTGGTTATCCGGTGTATTTGCCGCCGCCATTGCGGCGGCGGTACTCAGCTCTTTTAACAGTATGGTTAACTCCTCTGCGGCTATGTATGTCTGTGATCTGCACGAGCGCTATATTGACGAAAAGCCTAATGTGCGGGTACTTAGTGGCATAGCCACAGGGGTGTTTGTGCTGATTGCCGTGGCTATGGTGCCGGTCTATGCCCAATCCGATAGCATTATTAATCTGCTGCAAGAGCTCTGGGGCCTGATCAGTATGCCAATTCTGGCCTGCTTTGCAGTGGGCCTGTTATTTAAGAATGTGGACTATCGTGCAGCCATTGCCGCGGTGATTTTTGGGGTGTTGATGTATGCCTGCTTTATCTGGCTATGGATGCCGCTGCATTATATTCATATGACGTTTTTCACGTTCTTTATCTGTGTTGGACTGGCGCTGAGCATCAACCGATTGATCTTTGGCAACAGAGCCGAGTTTATTGGCCTTAACTCTGCAGATGAAGAATCAGCAGACTTGTCGGCTGCATAATTGGCAGTTGCAGCCCAAAATTCATTAGGGCATCGCCACTGACCACCGAGCCATTAATCACATCTATAATAGATGATGAGGTACTGCTCTGTGCGCTTGGCCAGATAATACTCAGTGTGTAAAGCCTATTGGCATCCAACCCGCACAGGCGCAACCGGCCCATTGCCGAGGTTGATGGGCTGTTTAACAGCGCATAGGAAAATAGCGCTTCCTGCTGATTGGCGGCAACGATGCCAAAGCTATTTTCATATTCACTGGTATCAAGCCGCACCAGATCACCAGCATGAATTAATTCTCGGTGCTGTTTATGCAGCGCCACAGCTGTTGCTAACTCGCTCTTTTCTTCGTCCTCCATCTCAAGTAGATTGGCCTCAATGCCCATATCCCCAAACAGGGCCACACCAGCTCGAGTAGCCATACTGATGCTGCGCCCAGTGATATGACAATCTTTAGGGCCCACATGGGCGCCCATAAACTCTGCGGGGAAGAACATTGAAAAGCCTTTTTGAATAGCCATTCGATCCAGCGCATCATTGCTATCCGAGGGCCAAATTCGGTCGGTGTAAGCTAAAATACCAAAGTCAGCACGGCCACCTCCCGAGGAACAACTTTCAATTTCCACCATTGGGTACGCGCCACGAACACGTGCCAACAGTTGGTAGAGCGCCAGTGTTTGATAATGAGTCACCGCCCGCCCCTCGGTATTGCCGGGCTGATTATTGACCCGATTCATATCCCATTTTAAGTAGGCAATTGGATACTGGCACAGCAGCGCGTCGATGCAGTTAAACAGATAGTCCTGAACCTCTGGTCTGGTTAAATCTAGCACCAACTGATGTCTAGCGAGAATTAATGGCGCTGGTGGCGTACTTAGAATCCAATCTGGATGAGCGCGATAAAGATCGCTATCCGGGTTAACCATCTCCGGTTCAATCCACAGGCCAAACTCCATTCCTTTAGCCTGCACATGGTCAATTAATGGGCTTAAACCATCGGGGAACACCGTTTGATCGACGGTCCAATCTCCTAGACCAGCGCGGTCCGATTTGCGGCTTTTAAACCAGCCATCATCCAGCACAAAACGCTCCGCACCCACTTCAGCGGCACTGTCTGCCAGCGCCTGAAGTCGTTCCAGAGACAGATCAAAATACATGGCCTCCCAGGTATTAAAATGCACCGGTTTGGCCTTCCCCGCCATGCGCTCATCGGTAAGATGGGATCGGATATAACGGTGAAAACAGCCTGACAGCGCCGAAAAGCCATTATGGGTACTGGCACCATAGAGCACTGGCGAGCAATAGGATTGGTTGGGTTCAAGGCTCAGTTCACCGGGGAAAAACAGCTCCCCCAACTGGGCATAGGCACGGCCGGTAAACTGCTCTTCAATTCGAATATGGTGATTGCCACTCCAACCCAGATGCAGCCCATAGGCCGCCCCTATCCTTTCGCTGGTCTGCTCAGTGTGAATAATGACACCAGGAAAGGCATCATGAGAGGTTCGCCCGGCGCGATTTTCCTGCACATAGGCGCCCATAAATCGGTCTACTGAATGACGCTGAAATTCTTTGGCCCAACGGCCCTCGAAACCGAGAATTTTATTGTAGTCCATAGGCACAGGAATGCAGGGCGCATTGCACTGCTCCACCGACAAACTACTGTCGCCAATATTGCACAACTCGGTGCTGGCAGTTAAAACATCAGTATCCGCATCCAAGCCGATACGGTGGGTGATCTTGATTTGAGTACCCTGACAAATAGAGACAATGGTGAGATGACTTTCGTCGGTTCGAGTAACAGATTCAATCTGCGCACTCACCGCCCATTGCAGCCCACGACGATGGATCTGAATTCCAGCATTGCCCTGAAAGCCTGCACCCAATTCAGGGGATAAAGAAACGGCTGCCTCCTGCGGCGGGCAGGCCGGTGCCTCTTGCTGCGTCGCTAACTGCTTTAGCATCTCTGGGCTAGTTGAGTCTCCCAGACGTGGGCCCCAGTAGAGTATCGCCGGGCCATTGTTTCCACAATCCAGTACTAAACTGCTGTGACGACTATAAACCGTATATATTGGCTGAAGGGCTTTAGGCATATGACAATCTTCTTATTATTCTGCTACTTTACTTGGCCTTGAATACCCATTCATAATGCCGTAATTGCCCTGCCCGCGGCCAGCAAATTTTAAGCATACTGCTCTGTAAGTATGCTGTGCTAAATCACACAATATCAGGAGTCGTTAATTTGAGTTCCACAATAGACAGCCAACTACCCTTTAGCGAGGTCGTGAAAATAAGATACCGCGACCTGGACGCTCAGGGGCATTTGTATTTCGCCAACTATTTAGTCTACGGCGATGAGGTACTGGGTGCCTATATGGAGAAATTGGGCCTGAATATTATGGACCCATTAACCGCGCCCTGCTTTATATTCACCGTAAATATACATTGTGATTATCACAATGAGATTGGTGGAAACTCTGATATCGCAGTCTATGCAGGATACGGCCGGTTGGGTAAATCCAGCGCTGATGCGGTGTTTGAATTATATGATAATGCCAATGGCCTACTTCTAGCCAAAGGCGGCTTAACTCAGGTGTTTGTAGATCCTAAAACTCGGCAGTCAATGCCAATCCCGACGTTCTATCGAGAAAATATTATTGAGCAACAAAAGGCGTTAGGAAGCTAGATGGCTTTCAGCGACTAACGCTGACGAATCTTGAAATATAACAGGATGCCCGATAACGCACTAATCAATGCCAAAATAGAGAAGAAGCGCATAAATAAGTTGCCAAAGTCATCTCTCTCATCCCAATCCATAATATGCAGTCCCCATAGAAAATCCCAAGTGCGCCAAGCATCCGAACGCAGCGCAACGATTTTCCCTGAATAGGGATTCACATACACATTGACCAACTTTTCGCCAGCACTAGCCTCAACCCTATACAACGGAAGCGCTCTGCCACGATACTCTGAGCCGGCTTCGGCCTCACCCTGCGCCTTGGTGATCTGGCTGACAGACCCTGCTATAAGTGTCGTATTCTGCTCCACAACCACTTTTACTTGGTCCTCTGACAGTATCTCAACAGGGCTGCCATCAGATTGAAAAAACTTTACACCCTCCTCAGTCTTAGCTTCTATCAGCAACTGATCAAGGCGATAAAAATAACTAATACCTTGAGCTTTGGGCATGTCCGTCCGACCGCTAATAACAAATTCTCTCGCCGGCTGATCAAGCAGATACTGGCTACCGCGAATATCGCCAATATCATTAAACGCGAAGTAAATACCCGAAACAGTCCACAGCAGCAGCTGAATGGAAATGGCAAGGCTCAGATATTTGTGAGCCTGTCGTAGCAGTCGATTCAAGGGTTACTTTCTCTCTAACTTGCAGGCTGAATTTTTCGCGTTTTTGCTCAATGCACCACCCGCAATAGATAGCCTACAAGCAGAATACCATACAAGAGTGTCAACATAGCAGCATCCGAAGCACCGCCCTGGGGCTGACCTTCCAGGAGCTTAACCAGATAGATCAATACAAAGACAAAGGCGATCGAATGAACGCCAATTCGATGCAGTCTCTTCCATTTGACCAGGCCCATTTTGGCAACTGCGTTATTAGTCGAGGTCAGTGCCATGGCAAATATCATTAGATAAACTAAGGTACCTATAATCAGTGAATCAGGGGTTCTTTGCTCACCACTCACCCACATGTATGAGCTCAGGGCAACTAAGTGAATACCGTGAGCATAGGCAAAAGGCAGGCCCAGATTGCGCCTATTTTGCCGAATAAATTGAGTGCCCCTGTTGCTCAGAAAATAATTCAGCGCACTAGCGGTAAACACTAGCATAAATACCAAAGACGAGGGCCGTGCTGTGTAGCGCGACCAGAATAATAACTTTTCAGTTTGATCGCTACCTTCCATAGAAACGATCCATAACAGTAAGGTGGCACTAAGCACTGTGATAAAGCCAATCCATTTGGAAAAACTCACCCTGTTGGTCATACCACCACCTCGGTTATCTAATGATAGCTATTTTTGCTTAGCCCATACGCATAAGTGCGCAGATTTTGTTGCCGGATGGGTCCCGTAAATAGGCCAGATAAATATCAGCATCCGCGCGCACACCAGGAGGGTCCTCACAGGTTATACCACCGTTAGCTATACCAGCCGCATGCCAGGCATCACCCTGCTCTGTGCTAGTCACATTAAAACCAATAGTGCTGCCATTGCCATGACAGGCGGGTTCCCCGTTAATGGGGACACTCAGCCCAAGAACGCCTGTCTCGGTAAAATAAAAACAGCGACCCTTGGGGTCTATAACACCAGGAGCGCAGCCTAGCTCACCCAAAACGGCATCGTAAAAAATTTTTGCTTCGGCGATATTATTGGCGCCGATCATAATATGACTAAACATAGTGTCTTCTTCTCTGGTTGATTAAAATCTATTTATTTAACGGATTACTCGGATGTAAACTATGGTTTTGAAGAGGTCCCGCCCTTAAAGCTGTTTAGTGTGCTACAGAATAATTTCCATATCAATACGATGTATCTAGTCACCCCTAGCACGGAACATTGTCTTTAATATTGAGACCCGAAATTGGACAAAAAAATTGCCTATTTTTATGAAATAACCCAAGACAAACATCAGTGTGCAACTAGCAGTAGTCTTCGAAATTGTAACCGGCTGATTAAGTCTCTTGTTTTTTCTAGGGCTAAAGCTATCTTTAAAGTTGGAGCTGTTTTTGCAAAAAACTTGTAATAGCAGGCCCAACTATACTGGGCTGCATATAGGTAATATTATGGCCACCCTCTAAAACGGTCACTAACTCCGCTTGAGGCATAACCTTCAGCATACTGGCACTGCCTACATAGGGTACTGTTGCATCATTAGTGCCCCAGATCGCCAAGGTTGGAATGGCGGACTCTGACACCGCCAAAAATGCGCTGTGAGCATTAAATAAATTGAAATGCCTCAGAGTTGATACCAGCGACTCCACAAAGCCTCTGTATCTGAGCTGCTTGCTAACGCGCGTCACATAATCGCTTTTACCTATGGCGAGTGGATCATCAATATCAGCCATCTCTGCCTCATAAATATCATTGACAACTATCTTGTTAGCAAACATATGACCAAGCCACTCGCCCACTATTGGCAATGATGCCAGGGAGCCCAAGACTGAATCATCTGTCATAAACCCTGCAGGAGCGATTAGACTCAGAGTTTTTACAGCCTTAGGATAAGCTTGGGCAAAATATCCAGCAACTGCACCACCCATTGAGTAGCCAACCAGATGTACCGGCTGAGAAACCTGTTGATGGGCTAACAATTCCCTTAGGGATTCAACATACAGAGTTTGGTCATAATTCACAGACGGTCTTTCAGACAGACCTCTGCCAAAATGGTCATAAACTAATACATCGTATCCAGACTCTATCAAAAAGTGTTTCACACCGTCCCAGACAAAATGAGGTGTCGAAAAACCATGCACAAGCACCAAAGTTTCGCCATTGCGCAGCTCAGCAGGAGGAACATACCAGCGATAGTAAAGGTTGCCCTGGCTTAATTCAGCCCAGGCGCCCTGAGGGGGTAAATGCGCCTGAGTTATGGTTTTAAGATCGTAGGTTTTAAGCCCATAGGACAGAGAGAGCCCTATGGTTAATACCAAAAATACCAGTCCTATTTTCTTCATTAGCCTTTAACCTTTCTATTCCACCAAACTATGACCGGCGTGATTACCAATGTGGGCAATAACCAAAATATCCAACTTGGTTGCATATCAATATTGACCACCAATACCGCGGTGATTACTGCGATTGTTCCACCCATCATGTTTGTCAGGTGCCGTGCAATTCTGTTTTTACCCGTGGCCTTTTTATGTCTATGGGTCATTAGGTCTTGAAAGCCTAGAGACAGCGCTACAAGACCAAAAATGGCTGGAACCATATAGCTGTTATTTTGATCGCTGAAATACACAGCGGCCAGAACCCACATCCCTGCCCCGGCTAAAAGCATCAAGCCCACGGCAATCCAATCTATCCATTGGGGAGTTCCTGTACGATTTTTAGCAAACCGCATGCCCGCAAAAGCCAGATAAAATGAAAATATCGCAGTGATAAAAAGAAACTGATTGCCCGTCAACGTGGCCATAGCAATTGCGGTCACAAAAATAACTACCATAGCCCAGAAATAAATTCGTCCCGAAAGAATATGGGCTTTTTTGCCTTTAGCAGAACCCAAAGCAAACCCGCTTGAAATCATCGCAGCCGACCCTGCGACAATATGCACATTAAGCAAAAGATCCATTGCCGCCCCTCTTTAAAATCCGTTGATTAGTTTAGCGAACCATTTTGGATAATCTGGATATAACCTCGCACTCCCTGAGCATAGTCTTTAATGGAAATATGTTCATTGGTACCATGAAAGCCGGTCATCAACTCAGGGGTTAGCCGAATAGGATTAAAACGGTACGCATTGTCTGCCACCTTACCATAATGACGGCTATCGGAACCCGCAATCATGAGACCGGGCGCCACCGGAATATCCCCGTGTATCTCCCGCATACTTTGAGCGATAATGCCAAATCCTGGGGCTCTCCAATCAGACACAGCCGAGGCATTATTACCTCCACGGCGACGCACGCTAATACTGTCGCTGGCTACCAGATCGGTGACATGGGCTTCTACCGAATCCATTGAGTCTCTGGGATGGATTCTAAAGTTCACCGTGGCCACCGCTTCGATCGGCAATACATTGGTCTTAACACTACCAGATAACATAGTGGGAGCAGTGGTGGTGCGCAGCATTGCATTGGTACTCGGTGCTGCACTGAGCTGACTGTTAATCAACCCACCAAACAACCATTGATTGGCAAATAGCAACTTGGGGATAAAGGGCATATGAGGGCTGATAGTATCGAACATATCTGCGCTCAACCCCTCAAGGCCTCCGGGCACTAGGTTTTCTTCCAGCTTGGTAATGGCGCGGGCAAGATCCGTCACAGCACTATGTTTTGGCGGCATAGACGAATGCCCCCCATCAGCTGTGGCCACCACATCCAAAGTGATACTGCCTTTTTCAGCAATATTGATCGCTGCAACCAGCTTATCCACCCCGGCGATTACACCATCAAATATAAATGAGCCCTCATCCAGGGACCAGGCCAGCTGAACCCCCTGATCCTTTAGGTATGCCGCCACCGCAGCAGCACCTTCTGGTCCTCCAATTTCCTCATCATGACCAAAGCTAAGATAAACTGTTCTAATAGGCTGATGTCCCGCTTCCAACAGATAGGTCACAGCTTCAAGAATACCCAACACACCACTTTTATCGTCCAGCGCACCGCGCCCCCAGATTAGGCCATCAACTATAGCTCCAGAGAAAGGAGGCTGCTGCCATTGGCTCTCAGACCCCGGGATCACCGGCACCACATCATAATGCCCAGTGACAAGAATAGGCTTCAGAGAGGCATCTGACCCCAACCAACGATAGAGCATTGTGTCGTTTAGTTGTCGGTACTCCAGGCTCTCGTGAACTAGGGAGAAGTTGGTGTGGACCCATTCAATAAAACCCGTGAACTGCGTTCTGTCTTTGTGCATAAGAGACTGGAATGAGACAGTACGGAATTGAATCGACTGTGATAACCGCTGCGCTAGTCCAGCTTCATCAAGCATAATATCGACGGGCTCGGCATCAATCGCCGCTGGCGGTGTATGCATTAGAGTCCGAACCACCACCAGGGTAACGAGGAAAACAAAGCCCCATGCACTCCCAACAATAAGAGGCTTCATAATAAGTCTTCTCTAACGCATGAAGTAAGCTCAGAAATTTTATTTAGAGGTAGAGGTGCTTTCATTCGATTGCTCCGTGATTATAATTTAATACACATTTTTTTATCAGATACTTTGCCATTATCCTAACAGTCCGTCCCGAACACTGCAGTCTTAGGGAAGCTCGCAACCTATGTCACCCTGAATTCGGATTCAGGGTGACATCTTTTGACTTAAATAATAGCAGACTACGTCAACCTTGCACTGAAACAGAATCAAAAATATTATCTCCCCACCATAACCAAAGGCACTTTTAAAATGACTGACATAACTAATGACCTTACCTGGGCAGAGTTTGAACGCGTTGATCTGAGGGTCGGCACCGTTGTCGCCGCAGAAATTTTTAAAGAAGCCATAAAACCTGCCATGAAACTTAGAATAGATTTTGGTGGTGAAATTGGCATCAAAAAGTCCTCAGCGCAGATTACAGATCACTATGATCCAGATCTGTTGATCGGTAAACAGGTCGCAGCCGTGGTTAATTTTCCCAAAAAACAGATTGGCCCATTTATGTCGGAATGTCTCGTCACCGGCTTTTCTCAAGAAGACGGGACTATCATACTGGCTGTTCCCGAAAAACAGGCACTTAATGGCTCTCGCCTAGCATAGAAACATAAGTACTATGGAAAAAAGAATCTCTAATCACTATCATATTGATAGGGACTAGCCTGTGTATCCATCTACCTAAAATGCTACACTTTTTGGATATTTAAATTAGCCATCGGGTCAACTAATTTAAGAAATAAACCGGTGGGTGAGATTGCACCGAATTTTTCAATAAGGGTTCTATCTGTGAATGAACAGGCTTTTCCTAGTATTACGCAAGGCAATAACAAGGTTGCCCTATACGATGCTTCCGGCTCATATACCTATGACCAAATCAATTCGCGCATTGATATTTTCGCAAAAGGGCTAATTGGAGTCGAGCAGGATTTGCGAGAGGAACGCGTTGCCTTTCTAATCGGCGCAAGCTTAGATTATGTTACCGCTCTGCATGGTGTTTGGCGTGCAGGCGGCATCGCCGTACCCCTAAATGTATCTTCTTCAACAATAGAACTTGACCATTATTTAAGGAACGCGGGCGTAACACGAATGGTCGCGCCTGCAGAGAATCATGGCAAGCTTAGCAAACTCTGCAGCAAACTCAATGTCAGTTTACTTACCGTTGATGATGTGCTCTCCCAGCCAGGCTCAGCCTTACCCAATTTTTCCTCTAAGCGGTCGGCAATGATTTTATTTACCAGTGGGACCACAAATAAACCCAAAGGCGTGGTGATCACACACAAGGCTATAAGGGCCCAAATTTTAACGTTGCTTGACGCCTGGAGATGGTCAGATAAAGATGTCATTCCTCTGTTTTTGCCCCTGCATCATATTCACGGCATTATCAACGTACTTAGCTGTGCCCTTTGGTCTGGAGCGACAGTACATCTGTTGCCAAAACTTGATATGAACACAATTTGTTCCAAGGTCATCGAAGATAGCTACAGCGTCTTTATGGCGGTACCCACCATCTATGTAAAACTGATAGATCACTTGGCGGCTCTGAATAGCAGCCAGGCACAAGCTATCTGTGATGGATTTAGGCGCATGCGCCTGAATGTCTCAGGCTCTGCCGCCTGCCCTGTCAATGTATTTGATAAATGGCAGGGACTTACCGGGCAGATACTGCTGGAACGCTACGGGATGACCGAGGTCGGCATGGGGATATCCAACCCTTATGAGGGCAAACGCCGTGCTGGTTACGTGGGGCAACCACTTCCCGGCGTGACAGTGCAGCTATTTGATGAGGAGGATAATCGGGTAACTCATGAAAGCGTCCCCGGTGAGATTCGTATGCAAGGGGATAACCTATTTAAGGAATATTGGAACAACCCAAGAGCCACAGAGGAGGCTTTTAAAGATGGCTGGTTTTGCTCTGGTGATATTGCCGTTATCGAAGATGGCTACCTGCGTATTATGGGCCGCTCATCCATCGATATTATTAAATCTGGAGGCTACAAGCTGTCGGCCCTAGAGATAGAGGGTGTTCTGCTGACACATGAGGCTATAAGTGAAGCAGCCGTAATTGGTGTTGCCGATGATACCTGGGGTGAGGCTGTGGCTGCATTTTTGTGCCTGCGCCCTGGTACCCAGCTTGACTATTCCGAGCTCAAAGACTGGTGCTCCAACAGAATGTCCGCTTACAAGATACCCAAGCAGATTAAGATATTAGACAGCCTGCCACGCAATGCTATGGGTAAGGTCACCAAACCATCGCTAAAGCTTTAGTGACCGTAGCTTTAGCAGCCGATAAGAAAAACAACAATATTTAAGTAAAGGGGTATCTCTATGATTATATATGGCGTTTCGCTGCTTGCCTTCTGCATGCTGGTTGGCATATTTATTGGCGACCTTTTGGGCACCCTTATGGGTGTGCAGGCTAATGTGGGAGGTATCGGTATAGCCATGCTATTGCTTATTTATCTGTCCAATCTAAGCAATAAAAAACTTCAACTGGGTTCAATAACAGAATCTGGCATTCACTTTTGGAGTGCCATGTATATACCAATAGTGGTCGCCATGGCAGCTAAACAGAATGTTATTGGCGCCTTGTCCGGTGGCTGGATGGCTCTTTTGGCAGGCGTAGCTGCGGTAGTGGCAAGCTTTTTACTGATACCAGTTATCGCCCACTTTACGCCAAGGGCAGAGCGAGGGAATTCAGATGTTAACTGAAATGCTCTTAGCCGTTTTATCAAAAAATGCCCTGATCAGCGCGTTTTTATTTATGGGTTTACTGATGTGGTTATCCTATTTTTTCTCCGAAAAACTCACTCGCGGACAAATACATGGCTCAGCCGTTGCTATAACAATAGGTCTGGTATTAGCCTATCTTGGGGGGAAATATACTGGCGGTTCGAGGGGTTTGGCCGATATCGCTATCTTCTCCGGCATCGGCATCATGGGCGGTGCCATGTTTAGAGATTTCGCTATTGTCGCCACCGCTTTTGGCGCTAAAACCGATGAGCTAAAAAAAGCTGGTAGGGTTGGCGCAGCCTCAGTAATTATTGGCGTGGTCCTGTCCTTTTTTGTCGGTGCCATAGTGGCAGTTGGCTTTGGCTATAAAGACCCGGTTGCTATCAGCACAATTGGTGCAGGTGCTGCGACCTATATAGTGGGGCCGGTCACGGGAACAGCATTGGGAGCCAGCTCAGACATTATCGCCTTAAGCGTGGCAGCGGGCCTGACGAAATCAGTGCTGGTTATGGTGGGCACACCATTTGTGGCCAAGAAAATTGGTTTGAATAATCCCTACTCGGCTATGATCTATGGGGGTCTGATGGGAACAACCAGTGGTGTTGCCGCGGGCCTCGCCGCAACTGATCCCAAGCTGGTGCCCTATGGTGCGATGACTGCAACGTTTTATACTGGGGTCGGCTGTCTGCTGGCACCATCGCTGCTGTTCTTAATTGTTAGGGCACTAGCCTAGGATGGTTGCCTTGAGCCCATGCTGTCTCAGTCAGAGCCCCATTACCAAAATCAATGGTCTGAGGCTCTAGTTCAGTGGCCAAGGTATCATTACAGCGGTTTAAAAAGCCAAATAGCGACACTACTTTTACTGCCACCTCCTACTCAAAAAAAGTTTTCCTTGGATTCGATCAATACGGATTACAGCTGATATATCATCTTCAGCAGTGCACGTATAGCACTGAGTCTTTAGTAAGCCCTGAATTTTGAGACCGGTTACTGTATCTCAAAGACTTTTTGCGATGCATTCATTTTATATTCTCCGGTAGGTTTGCAAATGACTTAAGGTCTTTAAATAACTGACCGAAGGATATTGCAAACTTTTTTATCGGAGTAAAAACGCGGTCAAGAGCCCATACGCTTAAATGCGCCCTGGTGCTTATCGATAAACTGATGCTTTAGTGCGCCCAGAATATGGGCACCTAAAATAATATAAATCAGGTAGGGCAGCAGATATTTATGTATGCCTCCCCAAATAATATAGGCGTCACTCTTGGGCCACAGAGGTACCAATTCCCAGATAAAGAAGTAGGTGGGATAGCCGTGAAGGCTGGTCATCACAAAGCCGGTGACAGGCAATGCGATCATCATAAAATACAGCATTTTATGAACCCCGCCAGCAAGCTTGCGCTCGCGAGGTGTCAGGGAGGCATCCAGCGCCGGGCGGCGGGACAGCCTGTTCCAAGCCAATCGAATCAGCAGCAGCAGAAAGGCCGTAACGCCTATAGTCTTATGCACCACGTAATAGGCATTACGATATTCGGTACCTTCCGGAATCATGGAAGCGAAGATACCTATGGGAATAAGACTCAGAAAAAGACCCGCCGTGGTCCAGTGCAACAGCCTTGAGACTCGCCCATAGCGATGCTTATTATTGGCTGCGGTTAAAACAAGAGACTCCCTGTTGCTGGCCTGGCGTCTGGCTAACAGCAATAGAAATAATCCTGCTGACAGAGCAATCATTGCCTGAATCCACAGAAGTGCTGGCTTGGCCGAATCCATAGGGGTCTGATTGGGTTTAGGCTGTTCAAGAACACCGGTATTAACCACAAAGAGGAAAAACCAGGCGGCTACCGCCAGACATCCTGAAGCAGCCAGAATAGTGCCAAAGACCCTCACCCCCGGAGCACTAAAGCTGATGGTCCAGGCTGTCACCAAGGAGCTAACCACAATAGCAAGAGCGACCCAGCTGTCCATATTGCCTTCCATTCGGGCCGGTGGCACATAACTGGCAACGGCGCTATTTGCCGACGCATCAGCAGCTGCTAAAGAGACCAGGCCCAGCGCAAAAAAAGCCAGACCAAATGATAGTCGATGGATTATCACAGATTCCTCTCATGCATTGTCAGGGCAGTCGGGCAACCAGTGCCCAGCGCCCTTCTGTTAGAGAATTTAAGCGCTTTCGGCAGAATCCGCTGCGGTCTTATTTAACCAGCGTATTTGTGCAACCATACCCACCAAAAAGATCAGCAAGAATGCCTGATGGAAACCAACCAACAGAGGATTTTCAATTGAATCGACAAATGGATTGCCTAGAGGCAGACGGAGTAAAAAATCGGTGATCGCGGGAAGCATATGGAACAGCAGCGTACTCGAGTATCCCAGTGCCTGAAAATACATAGAGAAGCCACCAAACCACTTAAACTTCTCCATGATAATACCTCCGCTAACCGCTACCAGCGTCAATACCGCCAGCCAGTGGGCGATACCAAAGCCACCTTGGTTATAAATTCCCAGTGCTGACCCGGCCACAATAATAGTGACCAGCACATAGAGCTTCCCCGACGTATTTTCCAGCGAAATTATTTTGTATTTAAGCAATGTATAAAACGCGCTGACCAGCGCCACTACCCCAAGGATCGTGTGAAACCAGCCCAGTAATGTCATTTCTGGCATTTTTAATCTCTCTTCATTTCGTTAATTAACATGAATTATTTGTGCGGGTTAACCAGATATTTCTCACCCGTCGCCTGTTTGGCATAGCCGCGAATAATCTCTGGCTGCAGCATCTCTGCAAGGGAGATCTCCTGAGTGTAATGGCTGGCAAAGGTAGTGTTGATCTCACGGGCAACACGGGCACGCATTTCACCAAATCGCTCCATACCAATACGTCCAATCATCGGTGTTAATAGCCAACCACCCAGCCCCCATTGTAAACCGAATGATCTGTTGAGCACAGTGGGCTGCATATCCAGCCCGCCATAGATATACACCTGCTTGTAAGTGTCTGAACCATAGCGGCTGTATTCTGTGGCTGTTTTGTTAGCCGCAATTTCCATAGCCGCCAGTATTTGACCGGGCAGCTTACCGCCATTGCCACCACCTGTGGCATCAAAGCCCAGGGTGCAGCCGGTGGCAACAATTGCATCCACCAGATCGGCCATAAAGCTGTCGGCACTAGTATCGCAGATATACTCTGCTCCCAGCTTTTTGAGAGTCTCTATCTGCTCAGGCTTTCTGACGATATTGATCAGTGGCACCCCGTCATCCTGGCAAATCTTAATCAGCATCTGGCCAAGGTTTGAGGCTGCTGCAGTATTAAGGAGCGCGGTGTGATTTTCCATTTTCATGGTTTCCACAAAGGCCAGTGCTGTCAGCGGGTTTACAAAAGATGACGCAGCTTCCATGGAGGTAGTTCCCTCATCCATCACCAGACAGCTCTGTGCGGGAACACAACTGTACTGGCTATACATAGCGCCACCAGCGACACCAACCGTTTTGCCAATCAGATGCTTGGCATTGGCGCCAGCATCTATCACTACACCGCCGCCTTCATTGCCCGCGGCCATAGATAGACCCATTCGTGGCTTCATTGCATCTATCATTGCTGGGTGTAATTTAATCGAGGTGACAGTCTGGTCTCCTTCACCAGACACACTGATGCTATCCAGATCGGCAGCAAAGGTAACCAGCAGGGCAAGGTCAGAGGGGTTAATGGGCGAAGCTTCTACTTTGAGAAGAACCTCATTTTCGCCGGGAACCGGCCGCTCTGCATTAACAATGGATAATTCTAATACGCCTTCATTGGTGATCGTTGAGCGTATTGCTCTTGAGCTATTGTCTGACATGGGTTCCCTCTCATTAGTTATAGATATTAGGAGCAGGCCTTATAGTTGACCCTTGGTTAATTTTTAGTATGATATAGTTTGTTAGGTTGATTATACAAGTAGTCATTAAAATCATACTGGTATAGAAGCGTAGACTATGACCCAATGTAAAAGCCCTGTAAGCGATGCGTTAAGCCTGATCGGCGGCAAATGGAAAATTGCCATTATCTATAATTTGCGCCAAGACCCAGTGCGGTTCGGCGAATTAAAACGAATTCTTGCGCCCATTACTCAACAGATGCTGACTAAACAGCTGCGCGAGTTGGAGAGAGACCGCCTAATTGACCGCAAGGTTTATGAAGTCATCCCCCCTAAAGTGGAATACTCACTGACCGACTTTGGCCAGTCTTTGATGCCGGTGTTGGTTTCCCTGTGCAAGTGGAGCACAGAGAATAATGATCTGATGCAATCTATTTCCCAAGACAACCAATCTAAATAAACAGCATAAAACATCAACCCGCGGACTCACTAAATCAATTAAAACAGGAGTTGTCCTCAGAATGAGCGATATCTACACACCCCCTGAAGTCTGGAGCTGGGATAAAGAGAGTGGCGGCAAGTTTGCGGCTATCAATCGACCCATAGCTGGCGCAACCCATGAAAAGGAGCTGCCAGTGGGCAAGCATCCTTTTCAGCTCTACTCTCTGGGCACGCCTAATGGCGTCAAAGTCACCATTATGTTTGAGGAACTACTGGCGCTAGGTCACAGCGATGCCGAGTACGATGCCTGGCTGATAAATATTGGTGAAGGGCAGCAGTTCAGCAGCGGTTTTGTAGAGGTTAATCCCAACTCCAAGATTCCCGCACTGGTGGATCGCCGAGGCGCTGAATCGGTTCGTATCTTTGAGTCAGGGGCCATGCTGGTTTATCTGGCTGAGACATTTAATGAATTTTTACCCAGTGCAATGCCCGAGCGCAGCGAATGTTTGTCCTGGCTATTTTGGCAAATGGGCAGCACACCATTTTTGGGTGGTGGCTTTGGTCACTTTTATGCCTATGCGCCAGAGAAATATGAGTACCCGATTAATCGCTTTGCTATGGAAGTGAAAAGACAGCTCGATGTACTCGACCAAACATTGGCTACCCGAGAATACTTAGCTGGCGATCACTATTCCATCGCTGATATGGCCACTCACCCCTGGTATGGTACTTTGGTGTCAGGCGCCCTGTATGATGCCCAGGAGTTTTTAGATGTGGCCAGCTATAGCAATGTTATACGCTGGGCTGAGCAAATTCAGGCGCGGCCCGCTGTGCAGCGAGGCTTAAGAGTTAACCGGGTCTGGGGAGATAAAAGCCGGCAGCTTGCTGAGCGCCATGATGCTAGTGATTT
>JAQXBF010000030.1 GCA_029252555.1 Porticoccaceae bacterium | reverse complement strand
CCAGAAATTTTTGCCGCTACACGCAAGATGCTGGCCCGCAAGACTCGCGGCTTTTTGGCCCCGGAATATAATATCCGCTGTATTGAAGCAGCGGTTAATCAACCCTTTGATGAGGGCTTAAAAACCGAGGGTCAACTTTTTGCCGAGTTAATGTCTGGCCCTCAGTCTCAGGCCCAGCAGTACTTCTTTTTCTCCGAGCGTCAGGCGGGCAAGGTGCCGGGCCTGGACAAAGATGTTGAAGAACTGCCTATTGCCAAAGTGGGTGTGATTGGCGGCGGCCTGATGGGCGGCGGTATCTCCATGAACTTTGCCAATGTCGGCGTGCCTGTGACGATTGTCGAGACCAATCAAGAAGCCTTGGATCGTGGCCTGGGCACTATCCGCAAGAACTACGAAAACACAGCGCGCAAAGGCCGCTTGACGGAAGAAGCCGTTGAACAGCGTTGCGGTTTGATTCAGGGCACATTGGATATGGCTGATCTGGCCGACTGTGATCTGATTATCGAAGCGGTATTTGAAAATATGGCGGTGAAGAAAGATATCTTTACTCGCCTTGATGGCATTGCCAAGTCAGGCGCTATTTTGGCCTCTAATACCTCGGCACTGGATCTCAATGAAATTGCCTCTGTTACCAGCCGCCCAGAATCTGTGATTGGTTTGCACTTCTTCTCGCCCGCCAATGTGATGAAACTACTGGAAGTGGTGCGAGGTGATAAGACCTCTGACGCGGTGATTAAAACTGGTATGGCACTGGCTAAGCGTATTCGCAAAGTCGCAGTGCTGGTCGGTGTTTGCCCGGGTTTTGTGGGCAACCGTATTCTGTTTTCGCGCCAGATTGAAGCCTCAAAGCTAGCTCTTGAAGGTGCACCCATTCAGCAGGTGGACAAGGCGCTATTTGATTTCGGTTTCCCTATGGGTGCGTTTCAAATGGGCGATCTGGCCGGTTTGGATTTGGGTTGGGACAAGGATAACTCCAACCCAATGGATGTTAAGGATCGCCTATGTGAGCTGGGCCGTCGCGGTCAAAAAACCGCTGCAGGCTACTATGATTACGATGAAAAGCGTATGCCAACTCCAGCCGCCGTGACAGCAGAACTATTCGCAGAGGTTGCCAAAGCTCAGGGTATTACTCAGGGGGATATTTCCGATGAAGAGATTCTCGATCGCTGCCTGCTGCCCATGATCAATGAAGGCGCCAAGATTTTGGAAGAAGGCATTGCAGTGCGCGCCAGTGATATTGATGTGACCTATGTTTACGGCTATGGCTGGCCTGTCTATCGCGGTGGCCCAATGCACTATGCCAATAGTATGGGTCTGGAAAAGGTACTGGCTAAAATTCGTCACTACCATGAATCGACAGGCGACGATTTCTGGGCGCCAAGCCCTCTGCTGGTATCGCTGGCAGAGCAGGGTAAACGTTTCAAATAAATACTAACTAGACAACTAATAAAGGGGAGAGAAATGAAGACGCGTATTACAGAGCTATTGGGCATTGAGCATCCAATTATTCAGGGTGGCATGCACCATGTGGGTTATGCTGAGATGGCAGCAGCGGTTTCCAATGCTGGCGGCTTGGGTATTATCACTGGTTTGACGCAGGGTACACCGGAAAAGCTGGCGGCAGAAATTGCTCGCTGCAAGACCATGACCGATAAGCCCTTTGGCGTAAATATTACGTTTCTTCCCTCTATGACCCCACCTGATTACCCTGGCCTGATTCAAGTGGTGATTGATGGCGGTGTTAAGGTAGTTGAAACGGCTGGTAATAACCCGGCCCCCTATATGCCTGCGTTAAAAGAAGCGGGTATTAAAGTCATTCATAAATGCACAGCGGTTCGCCATGCCCTGAAAGCTGAGAAGGTTGGCTGCGATGCAGTATCTGTAGATGGTTTTGAATGCGGTGGCCACCCGGGTGAAGATGATATCCCTAACTTTATTTTGTTACCCAGAGCCGCGGATGAACTGACGATTCCCTTTGTCTCTTCTGGCGGTATGGCGGATGCGCGCAGTCTGGTTGCCTCTCTGGCAATGGGGGCTGAAGGTATGAATATGGGCACCCGTTTTATTGCCACCAAAGAAGCCCCTGTTCACGACAATGTGAAGGCGGCAATTTTGGCGGCCTCTGAATTAGATACTCGTTTAGTTATGCGGCCATTACGCAATACTGAGCGTGTGCTAACTAACCCTGCTGTTGAAAGATTATTGGAAAAAGAAAAGGCCCTGGGTGCGGATATTAAGTTTGAGGATATTCTTCCAGAAGTGGCCGGTGTTTACCCCAGAATTATGAAAGAGGGTGACATGGATGCCGGTGCATGGTCCTGTGGTATGGTTGCTGGGCTGATCAATGATGTGCCCACAGTGCAGGAATTGATGGACCGCATTATGGCTGAAGCGGACAGCCTCATTAAAGAGCGCTTGGCCGGTATGTAATTGACTTTGGTCTGTTGTTATAAAGTTAAAAAAAGACACATAGAAACAAAAAAAAGCAAAACAATAAGTATTAAAAAATAAGAAGGATTTATGTCTGCACTTGATACATTAGATGAAGCTTTTCTGGCCAGTTATCTAGAGGCCAATATAGAAGAGTTTACAGGGCCCTTAACCGCCAGCAAATTTGCCGGCGGCCAATCCAATCCCACCTTTAAAATTGATGCGGCTTCCGGTAGCTATGTGCTGCGTCGTCAGCCCCCGGGCAAGTTGCTAAAGTCTGCCCATGCGGTGGACCGAGAGTATCGAGTTCTGGCGGCACTGGCCGACACTGATGTGCCGGTAGCTAAGGTTTATCATCTGTGTGAAGACCCTGAAATTATAGGCTCCATGTTTTACCTTATGGAATTCTGTGATGGCAATGTGCACTGGGATTCGGAGCTGGAGAATATTACCAGCAATCAACAGCGGGGCCAGATGTACGATGAAATGAGCCGGGTCATGGCTGCGATTCACTCGGTAGATTTGGAAAAGGCGGGCCTGGCAGACTATGGACGCCCCGGCAATTATTTTCAGCGCCAGTACGATCGCTGGTCTGCGCAATACAAAGCCTCTGAGTTAAAGCCGATTCCGGAGATGGATCAGGTGATTGAATGGCTGGGCAATAATATTCCCGAAGATGATGGCAAGGTATCGCTGGTGCATGGTGACTATCGCTTGGATAACCTGATGTTTAGCTCAGATAATCAGCGCGTGATTGCGGTGCTGGATTGGGAGTTATCGACACTGGGTCACCCCTACGCAGATCTGGCTTACCAGTGCATGGGTATGAGGTTACCTGCTGGTAATGGCCCCGGCGCTTCATCTGGTTTGCTGGGTTTAGATACTGAGGCATTGGGCATTCCCAGTGAGCAAGACTATATCCAGAGCTATTGCCAGCGCATGGGCGTTGACCAGCTCGACAATTGGAATTTTTACCTCGCCTTTAGCTTCTTCCGTTTAGCGGCTATTGCTCAGGGCGTGGCCAAGCGTGCAGCAGATGGCAATGCCTCCAGCAAAGCTACCGGTGGTATTGCTAATATGGTTCAGCCTATTGCGGCCAATGCGCTCGCTATTATTACAGAATAATAAGATCAATGACGGATGAACACTATGGCTATCAGTAACCGTGTGACCGCATTAACTGGCACTGAGTATCCCATTATTCAGGCACCCATGGGCTGGATCGCCAGAGCGCAGCTTGCCTCTGCGGTAACCAATGCTGGTGGTCTGGGTATTATCGAAACCTCTTCCGGTGAATTGGATAATATTAAAGCCGAGGTGACCAAGATGCGCGATCTCACCGACAAACCCTTTGGTATGAATGTGGCGTTGTCCTATGTGCGTGGCAGCAATATTATCGACTTTGTGATTGAGCAGGGTATCAAGTTTGTCACCACGTCCTCTGGCAGCCCCACGGTATGCACCAAAGATTTTCAGGATGCGGGTATCTCGGTTTTTCATGTTGTGCCCACCTTAGATATGGCGTTAAAAGCATTAGATGCCGGCGTTGATGGCTTGATTGTTGAGGGCGGCGAAGGGGGCGGTTTTAAAAATCCCAGCCCAGTGTCGACTATGGTGCTTTTGCCCTTGATTCGCTCCCACTGTGATGTGCCTATCATTGCCGCTGGTGGTATTAGCGATGGTGCTTCTATGGCAGCGTCATTTGCCATGGGTGCCGAAGGGGTGCAGATGGGCACGCGCATGTTAGCTTGCGCCGAGTCGCCGGTGCACAGCAACTGGAAAGATGCCATTGTCGATTCCAAAGAGACAGATACGGTATTTTTAAATCAGCAGGGCAGGCCTGCTCTGCGTGCCTTGCGCACGGAATTGACCGCTGGCCTTGAGCCAATGGGCAAGTTTAATGTGATGGAGCATATGGCTAATTTACAGGAACTGTATTTTGGTGGCGATATGGAAGCGGCTATCCCATTGGGTGGTCAGGTCACGGGCCGCATTGATGAGATATTGACTGCGAAGCAGGTAATCGATCAAACCATTGATGGGTTTAACAATATTATTGCTAACTTGGCCAGCGACTATGCCTAGAATAACAATTGCAGCGTGGCTCTTGGGAGCCCTATATTTTTTTAGTACCTCCGCGATGGCGGGGGAGCTTGATGGCCTGTGGCGTTTATCAGATAAACCGGTGTGGATTCAAATTGAGGCTGGGGTTGGATTGATTGCCTACAGTGAAAAGAATCCTGAGGATGTAGGCAAGACATTGTTGCGCAATCTGGTGGCAGATGATGAAGCCGATAGCTGGCAGGGCGAAATCTATGTGAAACAGCTTGAAGCCTATAAAGCAACAGAAATTGTCTTGGATTCGGCAGACAGCATGAAGCTAAAAGTCAGTGTGGGCTTTTTTAGAAAGACAGTTGTCTGGCAGCGAAGTGATCACACTCCAGTTGCCCAAGCGGTAGTATCTCAACAACCAGCATCTTAGGCAGAATTAGCCAAAGGCACCGGCATTTTTGGCCGCCTTGATGGCGGCTTCATCCAAACCTATTTCTTCTAGTACATCCAGATTATGCTGACCCAGCAGGGCGCCAATAGAATCATACTTCGGCGCTGATTTTGAAAGTTTTATAGGGCTGCCAATTTGCTGTTGTACGCCGCCGTCATGGGTTTTTAAATCCACCACCAAATCCCGGGCTGCCACATGTTCGCTATTACAGGCTTCGGCAAAGGTGAGCACCGGCTCTACGCAGCAGTCTTTATCTTTGAAAATCTCTACCCATTCGGCGAGGGGTTTCTGCTCAATAATGACGTCTATTTTTTGTCGTAGCTTGGTTTGGGCGTCTTTATCCATCGGGTTGCCAAGCTCTAATAATGTGCTGTCACCCAAAGTGGCGCAAAGCTGCTGAAAAAACTGCGGCTCGAGGCTGCCGATGCTAAGGTAGCGGTTATCGGCTGTGCGGTAGTAATCGTAGAAACTGCCACCATTAAGATTGGTCTCACCCGATTTAGGCTCTACATCCGCGGCCAGATAACCGGATCCAAACAGACTGTTCATGGCAAACATGGCATCGGTCATACTGATATCTACATGCTGGCCTTCGCCAGAGACATGGCGATGATTCACCGCCGCCAAAATACCGATAACCCCATGCAGGGAGCCTCCAGCCAGGTCGGCAATGGGCATACCCATAATTGGCGTTCGTTCATTATGGCGACCCGAGTAGCCGTTGAGCCCCGACAGAGAGATATAGTTGTTGTCGTGGCCAGCGCGGTCTCGATAGGGCCCAGTTTGACCATAGCCAGTAATAGAGCAGTAGATGATTCTGGGGTTAATCACGCTAAGTTGCTTATAACCTAGGCCAAAACGCTCCATAACACCCGGACGAAACTGTTCAATCACAATATCATGTTGTGCAACTAGCTGTTTAGCAATAGCCACAGCCTCAGGCTTTTTGAGATCTAGCCCTATTGAGCGTTTATTGCGATTTAGCAGCCCATGGCCCGTGGAGGTGCCGTCGGCATAGGGGCCCATGGCACGAACCATATCCGGGCGAGTCGGGGATTCCACCCGCAATACCTGAGCCCCCATATCGGCCAGCATCATGGTAGCAAATGGGCCGGGAACCAGAGTAGTGAAATCAAGAACTTTTAAGTTTTCGAGTGCACGCATAATTAAATCTTATTTTATTATTTTAGTTTTTGGAACAGCCAGAGTATAAGGCCTAGGGTGCATTGGAGATATACAAAAACATAAATAATCTCTATTATTGCGCCACCTGAGAACAAGTGGAATTACCCTATGACGGATCAAAAAGCCACCAATGTGCACTGGCACCAGGGTGATGTAACACGCGAGGATCGCAACCAACTATTGGGCCAAAAAGGTGCGACTTTGTGGTTTACCGGTTTGTCTGGCAGTGGCAAAAGCACGGTCGCCGTTGCTTTGGAGAAGGCGCTATTTCAGCGAGGTAAACTGACCTACCGCCTCGATGGCGATAATGTGCGGCTGGGGATCAACAAAAACCTTGGTTTCTCAGCGGAAGATCGCGCAGAAAATATTCGTCGTATCGGCGAGATTGCCAAATTATTTGTCGACTCTGGGGTAATTGCACTGTCCAGTTTTATCAGCCCCTATTTAGAGGATCGAGAACGTGTTCGCGAGCTGCATAGGGAATCGGGCTTTGCCTTTATTGAAATCTTTGTCGACTGTTCTCTGGCAGCAGCGGAAGAGCGTGATCCAAAAGGGCTATACAAAAAAGCTCGCGCCGGGGAGATTAAGAATTTTACCGGTATCGGTGACCCCTACGAAGCACCTCAGTCCCCAGAAATTCATTTGCATACAGACCAGATGAGCCTTGAACAGGAAGTTGAGATTATTATCGACTATCTTAAGCAGCAAGGATTTATTGCCACCGCTTAACCTTGGGCTTAGTGTTGGAAAACTTATTTTTAATTAACACCCAATGGAGAAAATGTTTTGATCAAGCCCCACGGCTCAGATACCCTCAATAGTCTTTTAATCACCGATAACGATAAGCTGCAACAGCTGCTTACTGAAGCAGAATCACTGCCTTCCCTTCTTCTTAACTCTGCCGCCGCAGCCAATGCTGTAATGATGGGAGGTGGCTATTTTAATCCCCTGAAGGGCTATATGAATCTTGCAGATTCATTGAGCGTTGCCGAGAATTTACATACTCAGGATGGGCTCTTTTGGCCTGTGCCTGTAGTCAATTTGGTGAAGGATGTATCGGCAATTGAAGGCGCTAGCCGCATTGCACTGCGCGACCCGAATACCGAGGGCAACCCAGTGATGGCGATTATGAATGTGACAGCCATTGAGACAGTTACCGATGCGCAGATTAATGGCATGGCTGAGCAAATTTTTGCCACATTGGACCTACAGCACCCGGGCGTGGCCACTTTTACCGGGCTTGGTAATCATTTGGTGTCTGGAGATATTCAGGTACTCAGCTTGAGTTACTTCCAGGCAGACTTCCCCGACACCTTTAGAACCGCTGGGGAAATTCGCGATGAGATTGCCCAGCGCGGCTGGAAAAAAGTGGTGGCCTTTCAAACTCGTAACCCGATGCACAGGGCTCATGAAGAACTTTGCCATATGGCTATGGAGCGCCTTGGCGCAGATGGCGTTGTGGTGCATATGTTGTTGGGCAAACTAAAGCAGGGCGATATTCCTGCCTCGGTGCGGGAAGACTGTATTCGTAAAATGGTTGAGCTGTATTTTCCAGCTAACTCTGTGATGGTGACAGGCTATGGTTTTGATATGCTCTATGCGGGGCCAAGAGAAGCTTTATTGCATGCGGTATTCCGTCAGAATATGGGCTGTACCCATCTGATTGTTGGTCGTGATCACGCTGGAGTTGGAGACTATTATGGTGCCTTTGATGCCCAGACAATTTTTGCCGATAAAGTGCCAACCGATGCTTTGGAGATTGAAATCTTTAATGCAGACCACACAGCGTTTTCTAAAAAGCTTGGTCGCGTGGTGATGATGAATGAAGCAGAGGATCATATAAAAGATGATTTTATTCTGCTGTCAGGCACCAAGGTACGACAGATGCTGGGGGATGGTATAGCACCGCCACCAGAGTTTTCTCGCCCGGAAGTGGCGAAGATATTGATGGATTATTATCAGTTGGACAGTGCTTAGGTTTTGAGAGATGCTTCGCCCTTGATACTGTCATGCTAAGAGAGCAACGACCGAAGGATCTCAGCAGCTAGGCTACCTTAGGCGACTCACCAAAAGCATAAAAAGAGGCACCATGACCAACTACGACATCTTTAACGGCGACGCCGACGGCATCTGCGCTCTTTTGCAGCTACGCCTTGCCGAGCCCAGAGAAGCCAAGTTAGTCACCGGCGTAAAGCGCGATATTAATTTATTAAAGCGAGTGCAGGCTGAAGCTAGCGATCGACTTACTGTGCTTGATATCTCCATGGATAAAAATCATGAAGACCTAAAGCGGGTGTTAAATGCTGGTGCAGAGGTGTTTTATGTGGACCACCATTTTGCGGGTGAGGTGCCTGCCTCAGCATCCCTGAAATCAATGATTAATGAAGCGCCAGATGTCTGTACCAGTTTGCTGGTTAATCATTATCTGCGTGGCGCCCATATCGCCTGGGGTATTGTTGGCACCTTTGGGGACAACCTGAGCAAGAGTGCTAAGGGCATGGCCAAGAATCACAGCCTGACCGCCGAGCAATTGCAGCTTTTAGAAAACTTGGGAATCTATATTAATTACAATGGTTACGGCTCTGCACTTGCGGAGCTACATTTTAACCCCGCTGAACTTTATCAACTGGCAGCTGAGTACGCTGACCCATTAGATTTCATTGTCGATGGCGCAGAGCACTTCCAGCGCCTGGAAACTGGTTACCATCAAGACCTGAGTTCTGCTCAAGGGGTTGAGGCTTTGATCGCCAGCGATACTACCGCAGTATTTGAGTTGCCCGACGCACCCTGGGCCCGGCGGGTGAGTGGCGTTTATAGCAATGACCTGACTAATCAAAATCCGGATCGTGGTCATGCGGTATTGACCGCCAAAGCTAATGGTAACTATCTGGTGAGTGTTCGCGCGCCATTAAATAACAAGCAGGGCGCTGCAACCCTTTGTCGGCAGTTTCCAACCGGGGGTGGGCGTGAAGCGGCGGCTGGAATTAACGACTTGCCTGCTGATATGCTAGGGGCGTTTATTGATGCATTTAAACAGGCTTACCCATGATGAATAACACCACTGATCGGCCATTCTCCATTTTAGGTATCCAACAAATTGCCGTTGGTGGCGCTGATAAGCACCAGCTGCGCAGTTTTTGGGTAGATTTATTAGGCCTTAGTTACCGCGATACCTTTGTCAGTGAAAGCGAAAATGTCGATGAAGATATCTGCGAAATGGGCGCAGGTGATTTTGTGGTTGAGGTAGATTTAATGCAACCCCTAGATGCAGATAAAAAACCACGAGTCGATACTCCCGCGCTCAATCATGTGGGTCTTTGGGTTGATGATTTGGCCGTGGCGGTTGCTTGGTTAACTGAGCAGGGCCTGCGTTTTACCCCCGGTGGTATACGCACTGGTGCCGCGGGCTACGATGTCTGTTTTGTGCACCCCAAAGGCAATGATGAGTTCCCTTTGAGCTCTCAGGGCGCACTGGTTGAACTGGTGCAGGCACCAGATTCAGTGATTAATGCCTATAAAGTCCTCGCTGAGGCATAAAGTCGCTTAAATTCAATGGTTTAGGGTGCAATCTTCAATGCACTTCTGTATGCTGCCCGGCATTCTGGACCATCTAAGAATTCCCACAACAGTCTGCCACTCAGGTCCAAAGTCGGCATAAATTTATAGCACCATTATAAAAGACGATTTTATGACCTTTGATGACCTGGGCTTATCAGCTCCTATTCTCAAGTCTGTTGCCGCGCAGGGCTACAGCAAACCTTCACCCATTCAGGCTAAAGCTATTCCTGCGGTATTAGCAGGCCATGATGTGATGGCTGCAGCGCAGACAGGCACAGGTAAAACCGCAGGCTTTACGTTGCCGATATTGGAGCGCTTGGCCAAAGGCCGTCGCGCCGGTGCCAATCAGGCGCGCACCCTTATTCTCACACCAACTCGTGAGCTGGCGGCACAGGTGGGTGAATCGGTTGCGGTTTATAGCAAGCATCTTAATCTGAGCCATACAGTGGTATTTGGTGGAGTAAAGATTAATCCGCAGATGATTAAGCTTCGCCGTGGTGTGGATGTGCTGGTGGCAACACCGGGAAGATTGATGGATCTGCACAGTCAAAATGCGGTGAAGTTTGACCACCTGGAAGTGCTGGTGCTAGACGAAGCAGACCGCATGCTAGATATGGGCTTTATCCATGATATTAAGCGCATTATTGGCCTGCTGCCCAAGCGTCGCCAGAATCTGATGTTCTCGGCGACTTTCTCTGATGATATTCGCGCTCTGGCTAAAGGGCTGGTGCGCAACCCGATTGAGATATCTGTTAGCCCACGCAATGCTGCGGCATCCTCTGTTGAGCAGTGGATTTGCCCGGTGGATAAAAAGCAGAAAGGGCCATTACTGATAAAGTTAATCAAAGATGGCGGTTGGGATCAGGCGTTGGTATTTAGTAAGACCAAGCATGGGGCCAACAAGCTGACTAAGCAGTTAATTGCGGCTGGTATTACTGCGGCTGCTATCCATGGCAACAAGAGTCAGGGTGCCCGAACCAAGGCACTGGCCGACTTCAAAGCCAATGAAATTCGTATCCTGGTGGCGACAGATATCGCCGCTCGAGGTTTGGATATTGAGCAGCTGCCTCAGGTGGTTAACTTTGATTTGCCCAATGTCTCTGAAGACTATGTGCATCGTATTGGCCGCACTGGTCGCGCTGGCTCGACCGGGCAGGCTATCTCTTTGGTCAGTGCCGACGAAGTTGATTTGTTATCGGATATTGAACGTTTGACTCAGAAGTTACTGGAGCGCCGAGAAATTGAAGGTTTTGAGCCTGATCAGAACCTGTCTGAAACTACTCTCAATAAGTCTGTGCGTCGTAAAAAGCCCCGCAAAGCGCTGAGTAGTGAGGGCAATATTAAGGATAATAGCCGCCATAATAATAAGTCTAGCCAGTCGAAAAAACGCTCTGCCTATGGCCATGGGCCCAAGGCGGGCAATAAGCTGAAGTCCGGTGGGCGCAATCAAACCCGTAAGCCAGGTGAGCGCGCCGATTCTAGAGGTGAGTCCAGAGGCTCTGATGATTCTAGGAGCTCTGATTCAAGAGGTAATGCAGCACCAAGAAAACCCTCAGGTAATTCTCCCTACGGCAGTGGCGGTGGCAGAAATGCCAGCGGCCGCAAAAGTCCCTCAGGGGGCAATTCCAACAGTAGTTCGGGCCGCAGATAAGCTTTAGTTCTGGGGCCGCTCATGGCCCCATCAAGTTTGATATTTTATTTCTTTATCTCAGTTTTAACCAAGAGAACCCCTTTTAATGTTTGAGTTTCACTTCAACAAAGTCGCTTCTTTTAAGAACGATGTTTTATCTGGTCTAACGGTTGCATTGGCTCTGGTGCCAGAAGCCGTTGCTTTTGCCTTTGTGGCAGGGGTGGACCCATTGGTAGGTCTTTATGCTGCCTTTATGGTGGGTCTAATTACCGCCTGCATCGGTGGTCGTCCGGGCATGATCAGCGGTGCTACTGGGGCACTGGCCGTGGTGATGGTGTCTCTGGTTGCTGACCATGGTGTCGAGTATCTGTTTATTACCGTGGTGCTGATGGGGCTACTACAGATTTTGGCGGGGGCGTTAAAGCTGGGTAAGTTTATCCGCATGGTGCCTTACCCGGTGATGCTAGGCTTTGTCAATGGTCTGGCTATTGTGATTTTCCTCGCTCAGTTGGGGCAGTTCGGCGACGCGGGGCAGGCTGGCTGGCTGGAAGGCACCTTTATGCAGGGCTCAATTATTGATGTTGCATGGTTGCAGGGTGAGCAGCTGTATATGTTGTTGGGGTTGGTTTTGTTAACCATGGTTATTATCCATTTTTTACCTCGCCTAACCAAAGCACTACCATCTTCCTTGATTGCTATTGTGGTGGTAACCGGGCTGGTGCTGGGCCTGGATCTAAATACCAAAGTGGTAGGGGATGTGGCTTCTATTAGCGGCGGGCTTCCCAGCTTCCATATTCCTGTGGTGCCATTTAACTTCAATACGCTGTTTATTATTTTGCCCTATGCGATTATTTTGGCGGCCATTGGCTTGATTGAATCGCTTCTCACGCTGCGTTTAATTGATGAGATTACCGAGACCCGTGGTCGCGGCAATCGCGAATGTATCGGCCAGGGTCTGGCCAATACGGTGACTGGTTTCTTCGGTGGTATGGGCGGTTGCGCAATGATCGGTCAAAGCATGATCAATGTTAACTCTGGTGGCCGTGGCCGTATGTCTGGTATCAGTGCAGCAGTATTTTTGCTGCTGTTTATTCTGGTGGCCTCACCGCTGATCGAGCAGATACCTCTGGCGGCACTGATTGGTGTGATGTTTATTGTGGTAATCGGCACCTTTGAATGGTCGAGCTTTCGTATTGTTGGCAAGGTGCCACGCAGTGATGCTCTAATTTTGGTGACTGTATCCGGCGTCACTGTGGCCACCGATTTGGCCGTTGCCGTGGTAGTGGGTGTGATTATCTCGGCTCTGGTATTTGCCTGGGAGCACGCGAAGTACATTCGTATCGAAGCCCGCGAAGATCACAAGGGTTCAACCGTTTATGCGGTAACAGGCCCGCTGTTCTTTGGCTCGGTCACCTCATTTTTGGAGCGCTTTGATCCCAAGGCAGACAATGATGATGTGGTGATCGACTTTGCTCGCTCAAGAGTGGCTGACCACTCTGGTCTGGAGGCCATTGATACTTTGGCCGAGCGCTATGAAAATGCCGGAAAAACATTACACTTGGTGCACCTGAGTGCAGAGTGCCGCAAGCTATTGAAGAAAGCTGGCAGTCTGGTTGAGGTGAATGTGATTGAAGACCCTAAATACTTTGTTGCGGAAGATAGCCTAGCCTAATGGACTTAAAACTGGCCATTTTTAGACCTTTGCTTAAGCAAGCCATGGAAAAACATGGCCATGGCGCAGCGTTGGGTTTTGAATTGACCAAAGTAGGGCGTGGGGAAATTGAGATGACCTTCCCCTACAAAGAAGAGGTGGTGGGTAACCCCATCACTGGTGTTATTCACGGTGGTGTTATTGTTAGTTTGCTCGACACGGCCTGTGGCAGTGCGGCTATTACCACGCTCACGAGCCCGTCTATCACCCCGACCATGGATTTGCGCCTCGACTATATGCACCCAGCGGAACCCCGCCAGCCTATCTATATTTCGGCCAAGGTCTATCGCAATAGCTCCAACGTGATCTTTTGCCGAGGGTCGGCCTGGCAGGATGACCCAGAGAATCCTATTGCCCACTGTGTGGCTACCTTTATGAAGGTGGACAGCCCCAGTATTTCCTTTGGCAATGTTATTCGTCGTCGTCTTAATCGGTTGGTTCGCGGGGACAAGGCCTACGAAAGGGAGGCCGACAAATGAGTGAACAGCTCAAAGCCCTGCGTGCCGACCTGTTAAAAGCCAGAGTGGAGTGCAGCCCCCAGCAGCTTCTTGATTTAATTCCCTACAGCAGTTTTATCGGAGCTGAGGCCAAGATCGAAGCTGGTGAAGTGCTGTACTGGCTGGACAGACGGTCTTCGAATATTGGTAACCCCTCGTTGCCAGCTATTCATGGCGGTGTTATCGGAGGTTTTCTCGAACTCTCTGCGGGTATTGAAATTCTCTATACATTGGATGTTGAATCAATTCCCAAGGTAGTTGATTTCTCCCTCGACTACCTGCGCCCCGGCCGCTACAAGACTATTTATGCGAACTGCACTGTTCTACGCCAGGGTAAGAAGCTGGTCAATGTCACGGCGACAGCCTGGCAGGATAATCCTGAAACCCCCATAGCTACAGCCCGCTGCCACTTCCTGATCTGCTAGATATTCTGGGTATCTGGCAAAAATGGGTTTAATACCTGCCAAAGCTTGAAATCACAGCACCTGCCCCCATCTCTTAAAATAATCAAAAATACTGTTTTATTAACTAGGAGAAACAACGGAAATGACTGCCAAAGCTAAATCAAGTGCCGAGACTCTGGGCTTCCAAACAGAGGCTAAACAACTACTTCATTTAATGATCCACTCTTTGTATTCCAACAAAGAAATTTTTCTGCGAGAGCTGATTTCAAACGCCTCAGATGCCACCGATAAACTGCGTGTTGAAGCACTGGAAAACTCTAGCCTGTACGAAGACGATGGCGAGCTGCGCATTCGCATCGTAGTAGATGAAGAAGCTAAAACCATTGAGATTTCAGATAATGGTATTGGTATGTCCCGAGATGAGGTTATTACCAACCTGGGCACTATTGCCAAATCTGGCACAGCAGAATTTCTTAAAAACCTCACCGGTGATCAGAAACAAGACTCTCAGCTGATTGGCCAGTTCGGTGTGGGCTTTTACTCCTCATTTATTGTCGCCGAGCGCGTGGTAGTTGAAACCCGCCGTGCCGGTGCAGCTGCAGATGAAGCAGTTCGATGGAGCTGTGAAGGTGAAGCCGATTATCAGCTGGAAAATATTGAGCGCGCTCAGCGGGGTACTTCAATCACTCTGCACCTTAAAACTGAAGAGCAGGAGTTTGGCAACGACTGGCGTCTGCGGAGCATTGTTAAAAAGTACTCAGATCATATTGCTATCCCTGTGCAAATGCTCAAGCCAGAGACTCCACCAATGCCCGGAGCCGACGACCCAGAAGTAAAGCCTGAAGAGCTGGAAGCCGAGGTGGTTCCAGAGTGGGAAGCTGTTAATGATGCCAAAGCATTGTGGACTAAATCTCGAAGCGAAGTGACTGATGAAGAATACCAAGAGTTTTACCGTCATGTATCCCATGACTTTGCCGAGCCACTGGCTTGGAGCCACAACCGTGTAGAGGGTAAGCAGGAATACACTAGCCTGCTTTATATTCCCGGTATGGCGCCTATGGATCTGTACCAGCGTGAAGCGGCTCGTGGTATTAAACTGTATATCAAACGCACCTTTATTATGGACGACGCAGAACAGTTTATGCCCATGTACCTGCGCTTTGTAAAAGGGGTTTTAGATAGCGCTGACCTGCCGCTCAATGTTTCCCGAGAGATCCTACAAAATACCCCAATGGTCGATAGCATTCGTGCGGCGCTGACCAAGCGTGTCTTGGATATGTTGGCAAAGTTGGCGACCAATGAGCCAGAAAAATATGCAACATTTTGGGCACAATTTGGTGCGGTGTTAAAAGAAGGCCCCAGTGAAGATCACAACAATCGCGAGAAGATCGCCAAGCTATTTCGTTTTGCCAGTTCCACGAGTGAAGGTGCCGAGCCAACGGTTAGCCTGAGTGACTATATCGAGCGCATGAAAGAAAGGCAGGAGAAAATCTACTATGTGACTGGCGACAGTCATTCAGTGATTGCCAATAGCCCTTATCTCGAAGTGTTCCGCAAGCACGGTATTGAAGTGCTGCTGATGTCGGATCGTATCGATGAATGGATGATGGGCTACCTGACTGAGTTTGATGGCAAGTCGTTCCAAGATGTAGCCCGGGGCGAGTTGGATCTAAGTAAAATTACCGGTGAAGAGTCCAAGCCCGAGAGCAATGCTGAGACAGATGAAAAGTCTGAAGATGCGGAGCATGGTGAGCTATTAACCCGCATTAAGTCGCTGCTAGAAGAGAAGGTTGAAGAGGTGCGTAGCACCACAAGGCTGACTAGCTCTCCTGCCTGTTTGGTGGTGGGCGACAATGATATGGGTGAGCAGATGCGCAAAATTATGCAGGCTGCGGGTCAGGCAGTACCAGAATCCAAGCCTATTTTGGAGATCAATATGGCCCATCCGTTAGTTCAAAAGCTCGAGGCTGAAGCCGATGAAGATGGCTCAAAGCGTCTGGCGCGAGTGTTATTTGATCAGGCAGCATTGTCTGCAGGCCGGCCATTGGAAAACCCAGCAGAGTTTGTGCAGGAGCTTAATCGATTGATGTTTGAATAAAATAGCTAAAATCGTCTCAAATAGCGCTCTTTCGCAGGCGCTATTTGAGTTTCGCGGCTATTTCGCGGCTATAATGCAGCATCGTAAGTGATGGGTCTGGTTGGGGCATGGTTTCAGTGACAGATAATAAAAATCATAAAATAGCAGTGTTGGGTGGCGGTAGTTTTGGAACCGCTATCGCTAATATGATTGCGTTTAATGATTACCCCGTCACTTTATGGCTGCGTAGCAAAGAGCGTGCCCAGGCTATTCGTGATACTGGAGAAAACGCTGAGTATCTACCCGACTATAAGCTCCATTCCTCGCTAAAGATTAGCACCAACCTGGAGCAGTCTCTAAGCAATGCAAATACCGTATTTTTTGCTGTTCCTAGTAGCTCTTTTCGCGAGCTGGCCAAGCAGGCCAGCACTTATTTGTCTGAAGACTGCATTGTTATCAGTACAGCAAAAGGTATTGAGGCCAATAGTTTTATGTTGCCGAGTGAGATTTTGGAAGAGGATATTCCCCAGTGCTCGGTTGGCGTAATCAGTGGGCCAAATCTGGCTAAAGAAATTGCTCAGTTTGAAATTACAGCTACGGTTATCGCCAGTGATAACAGTGAATTATGCAAGCGTATTCAAAGTTTGCTGCACTCCAAGTATTTTCGCGTTTATACCAATCATGATCGCTACGGCGTGGAGCTGGCAGGTGCGCTAAAGAATATCTATGCCATTGTTGCCGGTATCGCTGAAGCCATGAATGCGGGGCAAAATACCAAGAGTGTTGTGCTGACCCGCAGTTTGGCAGAGATGAGTCGGTTTGCAGTGAAGCTCGGCGCCAACCCGCTGACGTTTTTGGGCCTAAGTGGCGTTGGTGATCTGTATGTCACCTGCACCTCACCACTAAGCCGCAACTTTCGCGTGGGTCTGGCATTAGGGCAGGGTAAGACTCTCGATGAAGCCGTGACTGAGGTAGGTCAGGTGGCCGAAGGTGTAAATACGACTAAACTAGTTAAAGAGAAGGCAGATGTTTTAGGTATTTATATGCCTCTGGCATCGGCTCTCTATGCAACGTTATTTGAGCAGCGGCCCATTATGGAGTCTTTGCAATCTATGATGCTTGCCGAACAAAATACTGATGTTGAATTTATGGTGAAAGCAAATGACTGATAATAAAAGAACGTTGACCAACAGCAATACTTGGGTTCGTTTGGCCTATATGATTCTGTTTACGCTGCTACTGATGGCTGCGCGACTGGTGATCAGCCTTGTGGTTATAGTGCAGTTTCTGCTGGTGTTAGTGACAGGCAGTGATAACCAAAATCTGCGTGATCTGGGCCAGGGCTTGGGCAAATGGGTTTATCAAACAATTATGTTTTTGACCTTTAATACTGAGAGTAAGCCCTTTCCCTTTGACGAATGGCCAGTGGTCGACCCTTCAGAGGGATACTCTGTGCGCTCACCGGAAGAAGTCGAAGAAGCAGAGTTTGTCGAAGTAGAAGACGACGATGTTCCCTCGTTCACTGCCAGTGAAGAGGCAGAGACGGCAGAGCGAAACGACAAGAAAAAAGATAAGTAATAGTAGCGGCAAATGAGGCTGCTGTTATTGCGTCATGGTGATGCTGAGCTGCGAAGTATAGATCGGCATCGTCCGCTGTCGGCTTATGGCCGGCAGCAAGCGACTCAGCTGGCACTGCAGCATCTGGACGATGCAGCTGAGATAAAATAGGTAGTTTGCAGCCCCTATATCAGGGCTGTACAAACCGCTGAGCTATTTTTACAGATAACAAAAATTAACAATATCGCAATCGATTGGTTAGATGATCTAACGCCGCTGGGCAACCCGCGTGCTATAGAGGGATTTTTACAACAAACTCAAGCAGATAATGTGCTGATGGTAAGCCACTTGCCATTGGTCGGTTTGTTGGTCGATTATTTAACCGGAGAAACCAGTACCAAAATGGGTACTGCGAACCTGGCTTCGCTCTCTACGACCTATCCCGCTTAGGGAATGGCAACTTTAACTTGGATACATAATGTCGATTGAATTTATCAGAGAACGAACCTTCGAAAACAAAGGGCTAACATTTGCAGCAAAAGAGTGGGGCCGTTCTGGTTACCCTCCGGTGATTGCTTTGCATGGCTGGCTAGATAATGCCAACAGCTTTGATCGCCTGCTGCCCCATATGGAAAACCTGCATGTTATTGCGCTAGATATGGCTGGCCACGGTCGCAGTGACTTTCGCTCCCAGGATTCCGGCTACGATATCTGGCACGATATTGCCGATGTGATAGCAGTAGCTGACCAGATGGGTTGGGAGACCTTCGGTTTGATAGGCCATTCTAGGGGTGCCATTATTTCCGCCTTGGTGGCAGGGACTTTTCCAGAGCGGGTGAGCCAGGCTGCATTGATTGATGGCTACCTGCCCCTGCCAGAGGAAGCTCACAATACAGCCAAGCATATCGCCCGAGCTATCCATGAAAATAAGCGCTTTAGCACAGCTTCGCCGACCGTCTTTCAAGATTATGAGCGGGCGGTGCAGGCACGAGTGAAGGGTTTCGTTCCCCTTGAACATGATGCTGCCGCTATTTTGGCTGAACGCGGAGTGGTGGAGTCTGATGGGCTATTTTACTGGCGCAATGATCAGCGCCTTAAAGCTGCATCGATGATAAAGTTTTCTAAAGACCATTTGCATAGCTTTTTAGCCGCTATTAATGGGCGAGTGACATTAGTTCAGGCAATAAATAGTGCCTTTACGCCCAGCCCGGAGCAGAGCGCAGCCTTTGATTGGATCCCTCATATGGAAATTGTCAGAATTCCCGGGTCCCACCACCTCCATTTAGAGGGGCAGGCAGAACAGGTGGCAGAGAAGCTTCAGCCTCTGTTTAGCTGAGGCGTCAGGGTAAAGCTTTGACCGAGCTCAACTAAGGGGCTACTTTTAAACAAGACCGATTATGCTTGTACTATTATTCTTGAGGTAAGCGAACAAGGGCTTGTATAAAAGGAGAGTTAATATGTTGATATACATTGAGCAACTCACTGCCTTTTTGGGCTGGTGCACATTGATCAATATGGGTCTGCTGTTGTTCTCTACCCTGATGCTTGCGCTGATGAAAGATTTTGCCATTAATATGCACAGCAAAATCTTTGATCTGGACTTACAGACATTGCCAGCGATGTACTTTGAATACTTGGGTAGATTGAAGCTGCTAGTGATCGTTTTTAACCTTGTACCCTATCTGGCATTGAGGATTATCAGTTAAATATTGCTTGACCAAGGACGGCGCCAGTGACTGTAGCTGGCTGTTAATAGAGATTTTAGACAGGAGTCTAAACCCGATGAGTTACTCACTGGAAAGGAAGCCAGAGACCCAAGCATGTGCTGTGTGCTGCGGGAGTAAAGAGCACCGATATAACGCCTGCCACGGAAGTGGCAATGGTTGCTGTATTAGCTGCGTGGGTAAGTTGGGGCCAGAGTCCTGCCATATCTGTGCTGGGGAAAAACAGCTGCGCTGTAAGCTCTGCCGAGGTGGCCAAGCAATTTGTGGAGTCTGTTGCGGCACCGATCAACGCTTGTAGAAAGCTAAATGACAAGAATATAAAAAAACCCGATATGGCCTGGGCAATATCGGGTTTTTATTGTGTCGAATAAAGTTCTTGGTAGAGTTGAAGTTCTAAATGGGTTGAAAATCTGAATCGGTTGAAACTCTGAATGGGTTGAGACTCTAGCTACTGATTATTTAGCAGCGCTAGAAACTCTGTTCGGGTCGCTTGATCGGTACGGAAACTACCCAGCATGGCAGAGGTCTTCATGGAGGAGTTTTGCTTTTCTACTCCGCGCATCATCATGCACATATGTTTGGCTTCAACAATGACTCCCACACCTCGAGCATCGGTTACGTCCTGTATCGTAGCGGCAATTTGCTGCGCCAGCGCCTCTTGAATTTGCAGGCGGCGGGCAAACATATCAACCACCCGAGCAACCTTGGAAAGGCCCAGTACTTTACCTTGGGGAATGTAAGCAACATGGCATTTACCGATAAAGGGCAGCAAGTGATGCTCACATAGAGAGAATAACTCGATATCTTTAACGATAACCATTTCTTCTGAATCAGAGGGGAATAGGGCATCATTGATCACCGCTTTCAAATCCATCTCATAACCGCTGGTAAGGTAAGCGAAAGCTTTGGCTGCACGATCCGGCGTATCTAGCAGGCCAGCGCGAGTAACGTCTTCCCCCGTGCTTTCAATAATCTTTTGATACTGATCTCTCATTATATTCCCTATTAAAACATATATTTTTTGTAGGCATCATTTTCCAACAAACTACAGACCATTGCCAGTTTCACAGGTAAAATAATGCTCCTTCGGAGGCCCAATGACAGAATTGCCCCAAAACTCTTATAATTCAGGCCCAGTAACTGTTTCAGCGATGCTCGAGCGGGGTGAGCAGCTGTTTGAGAGCGAGGCCCTCTACTTTGGTCATGGCACCACCAATGCCTGGGATGAAGCGGTGTATTTGCTGTCGTTTGTACTTGATTTGGCCCCAGATGCTGATCGGTCCCTGTTGTCTCAGGAGCTGACCGAGCAACAGCAGGCCGATATTCAGGCCCTGTATCAGCGGCGAGTCGATGAGCGCATTCCCGCTCCCTATCTTACGGGTACGGCTTGGTTTTGTGGTTTGCACTTTATGGTCGATCAGCGAGTGATTATCCCGCGCTCACCAGTGGCAGAGCTTATTTTCAATGGCTTTCAGCCCTGGTGCGAAACAGAGCCCAATAAGGTTTTGGACCTATGCACTGGCAGTGGCTGTATAGGGATTGCCTGTGCCTATGCCTTTGAACAAGCACATGTGGTGCTGAGTGATATATCGCCCGATGCCCTAGCTATTGCTTCCATAAATATTACTCAACATGAGGTGGGTAATCGCGTCAGGGCATTGCAATCGGACCTTTTTGATGGGCTCATTGGCCAGCGTTTTGATCTTATTGTTAGCAACCCACCCTACGTGGACGCTACAGATTTAGCTGAAATGCCAGATGAATATCAACACGAACCAGAATTGGCACTGGCCTCTGGCGCCGATGGCTTGGATTTTGCCCGCAGGCTGTTGCGTGAGGCAGAGCAGTATCTGACAGAGGAGGGTGTTTTGGTTGTGGAGGTGGGTAATTCATGGCTGGCGCTGGAGAGAGCATTCCCCCATGTACCCTTTGTGTGGCTGGAATTTTCGGAGGGGGATGCAGGGGTGTTTGTGCTGTCCCGCAATGAATTGCTCGAACATCGGGAATCTTTTTCTTAATTTACGTATAATTGCGTCCAGCATAATTATGGTTGTTTGAACCAGAGAGAATTAGAGAACACTATGTCGGGAAACTCCATCGGAAAACTATTTACTGTCACCAGCTTTGGCGAAAGCCACGGCTTGGCGATTGGCTGCATTGTCGATGGTTGCCCCTCGGGGTTAGAGATAAGCGTCTCTGATTTACAGCCCGATCTGGATCGGCGAAAACCCGGCCAGTCTCGCTATACCACTCAGCGAAAAGAAGACGATGAAGTAAAAATTCTCTCTGGAGTGTTCGAGGGTAGAACCACCGGCGCCTCTATTGGTATGATGATTGAAAACAAAGATCAGAAGTCAAAAGATTACAGTAAAATCAAAGACCTATTTAGACCTTCTCATGCAGATTATACCTATCATCAGAAGTATGGCGAGCGCGATTATCGTGGTGGCGGGCGCAGTTCAGCCCGGGAAACTGCCATGCGCGTGGCTGCTGGTGGCATTGCCAAAAAATACCTGAAAGAGCGCTTGGGTATAGAGATTTTTGGTTATGTTTCACAGCTGGGCCCAATTGTGGCGGAGAATTTTGATCGTGCAGAGGTTGAAAATAACCCGTTCTTTTTTCCCGATACAGGGAAGGTCCCAGAACTTGAAATCTATATGCAGGCCCTGAGCAAAGAGGGTGATTCTGTTGGTGCCAAGGTAACCGTGGTGGCCAAGAATATGCCCGTTGGTTTGGGCGAGCCTATTTTTGATCGATTGGATGCTGAGCTAGCGCATGGTCTGATGGGCATTAATGCGGTTAAAGGTGTTGAGCTTGGCGCTGGTTTTGATGTGGTGGCCCAAAAGGGTACCGAGCATCGCGATGAGCTATCACCAAATGGTTTTCTGTCAAATAACTCTGGTGGTGTGCTGGGGGGTATTTCCTCGGGTCAGGATATTATTGCTCATCTGGCTCTAAAGCCGACCTCGAGTATTCGTATTCCAGGGCAGTCGATTAATACTTCTGGTGAATCTGCTGAGGTGATTACTACTGGTCGACATGATCCTTGCGTGGGCATTCGTGCGGTGCCTATTGCTGAGGCTATGTTGGCGATTACCTTGATGGATCATTATCTGCGCCATCGCGGGCAGAATGCAGATGTGGAATCTGGGTTGAAGCCGATTTAGAGATGTTTCGTTGGAGGATCTAGTTATCACCTCTAGCCGCAAGCTTGCATCGAATATAGTCGCTGTGCAGAATATGCAGCAGGTCAGCCACGCGACGAATAATCCCCTCTTCATGCTTATCCAGATGACCATCAGCAAAAGCCACACGCCACATGGCGGTAAGCAGCTTGGTTTTCTGATCGGCACTAAAGTGAGTATTTATCTCGCGGGTAAACTGATAAAGCGAGGTGGCGTCGGCCACCTCATCTCTAGAGAGCAGGATCAATTCATCTACCTGTTCGATTGATAATGACAGAATTTGGCAAAGGGTCTGGCTAATTGAGGTAAGCTCTTGCTCATCCATATTACCATCAATAACCATCACTTCAACTAGCAGTGCGGCTGCAGCAAGCTCTTCGCTTTTGACTGCGGAATCTTCAGCCTCCAGAACATTCTTGGCAAAAAAGCCTTTTATTTTACTGATCATTACTGAATATCTCGCAGCCAGGTTTCAAGTTTAATTTGATCTGCCACAAAGGCGCGGATTCCCCCCGAGAGTTTTTCGGTGCCCATAGGGTCATCATTTAGCTCGTAGCGGAAGCTGCTTTCACCGCCCAGTTGATAATGAATCTTCTCACCGCTGTTGTCTGAGTCGAGCTTGCGCTCAAGCACACCATAATCATCGTCCAGCGCCTGCAGTAACTGAGGACTAATAGTTAGGCGGTCACAGCCAGCCAGTTCGGTAATTTCATCGGTATTACGGAAGCTGGCACCCATTACCACAGTTTTGTAACCCTGCTGTTTGTAGTAGTTGTAGATGCGGGTGACTGACTGCACACCGGGATCATCGGAGGGGGCATAATCAGACAGGTCTGTATTGGCCTTGTACCAGTCGAGAATACGGCCCACAAAAGGAGAGATCAGATAGGCACCTGCATCGGCCGCCGACACCGCCTGAGTAAAGTTAAATAGCAGTGTCAGGTTGCAGTTTATACCTTCTTTTTCCAACTGCTCGGCAGCTTTAATGCCTTCCCAAGTTGATGCCATCTTGATCAGCACGCGCTCTTTGCCAATGCCAGCCTGATCATACAGTGCAATAAGCTGTCGCGCTTTAGCAATAGAGCCATCTCTATCAAAGGACAGTCGCGCATCCACTTCTGTGGATACTCGGCCGGGAATGGTTTCCAGAATCTTTTCGCCAAAGCCTACGGCCAGTCGGTCCATGCAGGCCGTGAGCTGCTCGTCAGATGACAGTTTGCCACTGATCACTGACTGAATCACGCCATCAACCAGGCCGCGGTAAGCGGGCATTTGTGCTGCTTTTAACAGCAGGGAAGGGTTTGTGGTGGCATCTTCCGGGCTGTACTGGGCAATGGCATCAAAATCGCCAGTGTCGGCAACCACGGTAGTCATTTCTTTAAGTTGAGCAAGTTTGCTTTTGTCGGTCATGGAATTGAGATCCTGTTATTTCGCTAAAGCCTTGTCGTCTTGGCTAATGCAGCGGTTAATACATCAATGGTTGCATCTGGTTTGTAGGCATTTTCGCTGATATGTCGCCTGTATTGCCGTGCCCCGGGCATGCCGTGAAACAGCCCTAAAATATGTCGGGTCATGGCTTGTAATTTTGTGCCTTTCGCCAGCTCATTATCCACATAATCGAGGAAGGCTTCAGCGATTTTTTCACGGCTGATGATCGGTTGCTCATAGCCATAAATTTGCTGATCGACACTCGCCAGTAAGTAGGGATTGGTATAGGCCTCGCGACCCACCATCACGCCATCAATACGGTTGAGATGATCCAGGGACTGCTCCAATGTGGTGACGCCACCATTAATAATAATCTCTAGATCGGGGAAGTCGTTCTTTAATTGATAAACGCGATCGTAGTTTAATTCCGGTATCTCGCGGTTCTGTTTTGGGCTAAGGCCTTTTAGCCAAGCCTTGCGCGCATGCACCAGAAAAGTACTGCAACCGGTTTTGGCTACGGTGCCTACAAACTGGCAGAGAAACTCATAGCTATCAAAGTCATCCACGCCAATGCGGTGCTTTACCGTAATCGGCAGATCCACCGCATCCTGCATAGCGGCAATACAGTCTGCAGTCACCTGTGCGTTTTTCATCATCACCGCGCCAAACATACCGTTCTGCACTCGATCACTGGGACAGCCGCAGTTTAGATTGATCTCGGCATAGTCGTATTGGCTAGCCAATACACAGGCTTTGGCTAAATCTGTCGGGTCGCTGCCACCCAGCTGCAGAGCCACTGGATACTCAAAGGCATCCATTTGCAGATGGTAGGCGGTATCGCCATGAATAATCGCCCCAGTGGTGATCATCTCGGTATAGAGCACAGCATGTTGGCTGATCAGGCGCAGAAAGTAGCGGCAGTGACGATCGGTCCAGTCGAGCATGGGGGCTACACAGAATTTTCTGCTCATTCTGTCCATTTCTGTGGGCTCTGAGGCATTGTGTTTTGCGGATGCGGGCATGGGTGTACGCCTGACTTTTCTGAGCATCATTTTACACAAGTATCATTGGCACGGTTAGCCTTTATGATCGAAAACTGACGGGTCATTGGATGTATTGCTAAAGGCTTTTAATTATTGCTAATGGCTTTTGATTTATTGCTAAAGGCTTTAGCTTCGGTTAATTTGATCTAAAAGACACAGCAGCATAGCTGCAAATAAGCTTTCAAAAATTACAATTAGGATCAACCTAATGGCATCATCACCCACTAGCACAGAACCCACTAGCACAGAACCTACTAGCACAGAACCTACTAGCACAGCCAAGTTAATTGCTGGTCAGCGCATCCTATGCACCCTCGGTAATTTAGGCCCTGCGTTTGCCAAGCTGCCGCTGGCTGGACTCCGTCGTAGTTACGATGCCTATGACAGGCTTCTGGGCAGTGGCTTTAGAGCTGATGTCAGCACCGAAGACAGGCAGATTCCTGTGGGTGAGCATCAGCTGCCAATTAGGGTCTATCACCCCATTGGCGCCGAACCCTCACTGACGATGGTCTATTTTCATGGCGGTGGATATGTTATCGGTGGCCTTAAGAGCCACCATGGTTTTTGCAGTTTGTTAGCAAGTAAAGCTGGCATCAATGTGATTGCAGTAGATTATCGCCGTGCGCCCGAGAGTAAATTTCCCGGCCCAATAGAAGATGGCTTGGGTGCCTGGAACTGGGTGGTTGACCATGGGGCTGAGCTTGGTATTAAAAATACAAAGCTGGGTGTAGGCGGCGACAGTGCCGGTGGTAATCTGGCCGCAGTATTATCTATGCAAACCTTTAAGGGAGCGATTTCTGGCCAGCTATCTGCGGTGCCGGCATTTCAGTTTTTACTCTACCCCTGGGTGGATATGTGCGGTGAACCGGATTCAATTAAGCGATTCGGTAAAGGACTTCTTTTGACTGAGGAAACCACAATTTTTTTCCGCGACAATTATTTGCAGGGCAGTGATGAAGCCTTAGTGTCAGCTTCAAGCCCAATGGCTTGCGGTGATGTGGCTGGTACTCCCGACAGTTTGATTGTGACCGTGGAATACGATGTATTGCGGGATGAGGGTTTGGCGTTTGTAGAGAAGCTTAAAGTTGGCGGGGTTAATGTTATTCACCAGCATTTACCGGATTGCACCCACGGGTTTATTAGCATGGGCAAATTTAGTGGGGCAACTCGAAAACGGCTGCAGCAAATATGTGACATGCTGGCAGAGTATGGCTCCGGGGTTTGAGATTGCCGCACTTCCACAGGCCTCATGGTTGCAAGTTGCAGTAAATCCGACGATGAATAACAGGCTAGCTTTTGAAAGGATTCAGATGCTGATGTCTGAGCGTTTTCTTTCCCCCGATGTTTAATCACAATCAGAAAGGAACTCTGGATGGATTTATCTAAATCTTTTGAAGAGATTATGTGTATCGATAAGCAGCATCTCTTTTTGCAAAAAATGGGGGCCAAGGAAATAGATCTTTCCTCTCATCATCAAAATATTTCATCTATAGAACTCCATTCAGGTGTACCTCAAACCAAAAGAGGGCAGTTTAATATCGCCAGAAATATGGCTCTGTACTCGTTCTTTTTTTATTCATTGGGCTCTGAGGTGCAGCTTAAGGCTTACAACGTGATAGAGCATGCCCTACGCATTAAAGCCAATAGGCCAGAGTTGATGCTGCGGTGGCTTTTAGCCCTGGCCAATGATAAGAACTGGCTGCTCGATTCTGGCTTTAGCCATGTTAAAGACTCCAGCCAGAGCAATGCCTCTTGCCAGTCACTGACCATAATACTGCCCCAGCAGCGCAATGAGTCAGCCCATGGAGTTCCGCCTTTGGTCTGGGATTGCATCAGCCATATTGAGCGCTGTGCAGATCTGGTTAATCAGCTATTTTCGAGGCCGCGAAAGTCGCCCTGAGCCTTATTGGGGCCTGAGTTCGGGAGATAGCCTAGCCATGGTTTGATTGAGAATAATGGTTGATTCGATATTCTCCGCCTGATCAACATTGGCTAGCTTATCTTTTAAAAATGACTCGAATGCCTGCAGGTCTGCCATGGCTACACGCAGGGCATAGTCATGTACCCCGGCGAGCACGCAGCATTCCAAGACCTCAGGAAAAGCGCAGACCGCAGCCTCAAACTCAGCTGCATTGCTCGAGGTGTTTTTATTGAGCTTTATAAACACGAAAGCTGAGACATTAATGCCGAGCATGCTGTGATCTAACTGGGCGCTGTACTGCTTAATCAGGCCGGTCTGCTCTAACTTGCGCAGGCGCCTGAGGCAGGGCGTTTGGGAGAGGTTAATCTGTTCCGCCAGCTCGGCATTACTCATTCGGGCATTAGCTTGCAGAGCATTAAGAATTTTAATATCTATATTATCTAAGGTTTCTTTAAATATTGGCATAATCTGCTATATAAGTCGTATATGAAGTATTAATGGTACAGTATTCTGATCTTTTAGGGTTGTATTTGACCGAATTTGCTCTGATTTTTTTGTTAGCATTTGTGGTTTATTAGTTCTTAGAGATTAACCTAAATGACATTAAAAGCTCAGGCATTAGATCGCTGGATTCGCACTGACTTTCGAGAGATAAACACGGCCCTGGAAGAGCAGTATTTTGCCGCGTCAGAGCGCCAAATAACCAGTGGTGTAGGTGACAGTATTAAGCAGCAGCTAGTGCTCGAGGGCAGGGCACTTATTGTCGATTTACTCCATGAAGGCAATACAGATGAGGGTTTTGACAGTGGCTTTGATCTATTGGGTAATGTGGGCTTTTATATGGCTGCATGTCGCCGTCATGATATTACCGAGCCCTCTAGAGAGACCAAATCGCCCTTGCAGGAAGCCTCTGCACTGGCCATGCAGCTGGGGGCCTCGCTGGGGGTTATTCCACGTTTTGCATCGAGCCATTTAGAAACCCACAATCATGCGCTGAATGGGGTTTATAAAACGTTTACCCATCTCAATGATGAAAAGATATTTCTCAATTACAACACCCGCAGTGTGTTTGCATTTATTCGTGCCTCAGAGGCCCTTAGACAAATTTTGCCCCTAGGGATTTCTCACCCAGTGACCCACGATTTATTGTTAACCGCGAAGCAGGGGTTAGAGGAGGTCTGTGGATTTAATCAACAGTTATTTGAAGAGCTGGATATAGATCGTTTCTTTTTTTGTGTTAGACCCTATTATCGGCCCCATCGAGTGGGCTTGCATGAATACCGAGGAGCCAATGCAGGCGACTTTGCCGGTATCAATGTTATTGATTTACTACTAGGGGTCTGCCAGGCAGATGACCCTTATTACTCCCAGCTGCTGGTAGATAAATTTTTATTTATGCGCCCAGAAGATCAGCTCGTATTAAGAGACTGTATGCGCCGTCAAAGTCTGCTTGATCGTTTTCTGCAGGCAGCCAGTGAGGGAGTGAAAAAGCAGCCCTGGTTTGAACGCAATCTAGAGTTGTTTTTGCAGGTCTGTGAGGCCCATGGGCAGACAGCTTTGCAGCACCATGAGCAGCTAGTGCGCAAATTTATTGAGCAGCCAGCAGCAGCGGGGGATCTAACCAATACCTCTGGCATTTCAGCGAGTGGGCCACCATTACCGGTGTTGCTAAAAGGGCTGAGAAAACTTTGCGATATGCGTTGCGCCGCAGATGTGGGCGGCGAGTTTAACACTCGGTTCGCTGATATTGAACAGCTGAAGGAGTGTTTGTCATGACGATTGAACCATTGGCAGATAACTACATAGATCACAGAGGTATCTACCTGCTGAGCCATTCTGTGGGCCTGCCCCTAAACTCTTCGGAGCAGGCCGCTGCCGCTGGGTTTTGGCAGCCCTGGCGGGGGGCTAACAATGATATATGGACCCATTGGTTAGGCTGTATTGATGCCTACCGGGATCAGTTGGCGACTCTTCTGAATGGCGAAAAAGGTAGTTTTTGCCCCCAGACCAGTCTCTCAAGTGCGGTGGCCAAAATTGTCGATTCGCTATCCTTGGATAAAAATAAAAATACTATTTTGCTCAGTGAAGAAGATTTCCCCTCTATTGCATTTGCCCTACAAAAGGCGGCGGGAGGTGGCTACCGATTAAAATTTATTCCCGCAGATGCAGATACCGCTGATATTAATGCTTGGGATCAACAGATGACGGCAGATGTGGGGATGGTGTTGGTTACCCATGTGCAGAGCAATAATGGTCGCCAACTACCAGTGCGACAGATAACCGAGCTCAGTTGCAGAAAAGGTATTTTATCAATGATAGATATTGCTCAGTCTGTGGCTATTCTGCCGATTGACCTGCAAACATGGTTCGCTGATTTTGTTTTGGGCTCCTGTGTCAAGTGGGTTGGTGGTGGCCCTGGCGCGGCCTTTATGTGGGTTAACCCAGATATTATCGATCAGTGCCAGCCATGCCACGTAGGCTGGTTCTCCCACGCCAACCCTTTTGAGTTCGACATACATCATTTTGATTATGCCGCAGATGCCCTGCGCTTTTGGGGTGGTACACCCTCGGTGTACCCCTATGTATTGGCAGCCCATAGCTTGGGGTTTATTAACAACATTGGGGTTAATAATATTCGTGGGTACAATATAAAGCTTGCAGACAAGATTATTCAGCAGGTCAGCCCCGCTGAGCTGCAGTCGCCCATGGAGCCTGAGCTGCGCAGTGGCACTCTAATTTTGCACTTCGGTGCTCGCCAGCAAGCCCTGCTCAATCGATTACAGCAACAGCAGGTTCACTTTGATACCCGGACCAAAGGTCTTCGATTATCTCCCCACCTGTGCAACAGTAGCCAGCAAATTGAAGCACTTATTAGTCTTTTTTAAATGGCGAAAATACTCTTTTTTTGTTTTACAGCATTTAAATTTATGGGTTACTCTTGCCCCATAATAAATCGGCTTTAAGAGTAAAATAAAATGGTCATTTCCGGGTTAAATCGTCGCCAGTTACTTAAGGGTTTCGGGGCAAGTTTGGGTGTGTTGGCCCTGCGTGGATTTGAAGTATACGCGGACGCACCATTTTACTTTACCCATGGTGTTGCCAGCGGTGACCCATTGTCCGATCGCGTTATTTTATGGACGCGCCTTATTCCTGGTGATGGTGAGCATCAAGAGGTGAACTGTGGCTGGCAGATTGCAAAAGATGCCGAGTTTACGCAGTTAGTTAGCTCAGGTTCAGCATCCACCAATGCTGCAAAAGACTACACGGTAAAAGTCGATGCCACTGGGTTATCTCCCAACAGCCATTATTTTTATCGCTTTCTGAGCGACAATGTCGCCAGCCCTGTGGGTATGACCCGTACTCTGCCAGAGGCTGATGTCAGTGAGTTTCGTTTGGGTGTTTGCTCCTGCTCTAACTACCCTCAAGGCTACTTTAACACCTACCGCCATATGGCCAATACAGAACTAGATCTGGTATTGCATCTGGGTGATTATATTTATGAATATGCCGAAGGGGTGTATGCCAACAAAGTTGCAACGGACGAGTTGAATAGGCAGGTAGAGCCAGCCAATGAAATTCTCAGTATTGAAGACTATCGCATGCGCTACGGCCTTTATCGTACCGATGTTGATTTACAGGCGGTGCATGCTCGCCATCCCTTTATCTGTGTTTGGGACGACCATGAGTTTGCCAATGATTGTTGGCAAGATGGTGCTGAAAACCACAATGAAGGGGAGGGCGATTTTAAGGCCCGCGCTCGCCATGCCCGTCAGGCTTACCATGAGTGGATGCCAATTCGAACCACCTCTGCTGGTGATCAGGCACCCATCTATCGCAGCTTTAAGATTGGCAATCTGGCTGACCTGATTATGTTAGATACCCGGCAGCATGGCCGCCAACAGCCGCTAGACTATGGGGTTGATCTGCCAATGCAATCTGGCCTGTTTAATGTCACTGCCTCCGGCAACAGCTTGATTAACGAGAATCAGGCGGCCCTGTTTAATGATAATCAGTTACACCGAATTAAGCTGCCTTTTGATTTTTCTAGCGGCAGCCCTGTAGCTATTACTGATTACCAGCGCATCAAAGACCTTACCGATGAGACCCTGCCCAAGGGTTGGTACTACTTACCAGATGCAGATACTTTCAAAAAACAGGCTTTGGCTGATCCCGATAGAAACATACTCGGAGCAGATCAAGAGCGTTGGCTAGATTCTGAGTTAGAGGCCAGCAAGAGTAGAAATGCCACCTGGCAGATACTGGGCCAGCAGGTCTTGATTGGCAAACTTAGGCTTCCGGCTTTAACCAATGAAGAACTAAAACTGGATCAAGTGCTGCCCGAATACCGCCCCATATTGCAGATGATGCAGACATTGGCGAAAGATAAGCTGCCATTTAATCTGGATGCCTGGGATGGCTATGCCTCTTGCCGAGATCGAGTGTTTGAGAGTTTGGCCGAGCATGGGGTAAATCCGGTGGTGCTGGCAGGAGATACTCACAATGCCTGGGCATTTAACCTCGCCAATGATCAGGGCCAGCCAGTGGGTATCGAAATCGGTACCCCAGGTGTCAACAGCCCAGGTTTGGAAACCTATTTAGCCACTGAACCCGAAGTACTTGCCCAGGCAATGCAGAGTGCCAGCCCGGAGCTATTTGCCGTGGATACGGCTCAGCGAGGTTGGTCTGAACTTGTTCTAACCCCAGAAGCCGCGACTAACCAGTGGCACTTTATTAGCACAGTGTTGGACAAAGAATTCAGTGTCGCGAGCGCCGAAAAGCAAGTATGCAGGGTAGGTGATAAGACGTTTTCTTGAAGGGGCGCTGTCTTGAACTACACCGCTACCCTTTAGAAACTGTTTGAACCCCGCAAGTATCTAGTGGGTAGGCATAGTAATCACCTATTATGTATATAATTAAGTGTGTATTTATGTAATTAGTACTATGTATTTTGCGCCGAGGCAACTTTCTATTTTGATATGCTGCTGACCGTGTTAATTACTATGCAAAACCCGCTACAATCCCGCTATGGCTTTTGATCACCAATCGTTTCTTAAATCCCTTACCGGTCGCCCTGGCATCTATCAGATGTTCGATGGGGAGGGCTCTATTCTCTATGTGGGCAAGGCAAAGAACCTTAAAAAGCGCGTCAGTAGTTATTTCCGCAAAACTGGGCTAACTCCAAAAACCAAGGCGCTAGTAAAGCGTATTGGGAAGATTGATGTGACTGTTACCGAAACGGAAACTGAAGCATTGATACTCGAGCATAATCTTATTAAGCAGTATCGGCCACCCTACAATATTTTGATGCGCGACGATAAGAGTTACCCCTATATCTTCTTGTCAGACCGTGACCAGTGGCCGCGTCTGGCCTTTCACCGTGGGCCGAAAAAAGCAAAAGGCAGCTACTTTGGTCCATTCCCTTCGGTGCATGCGGTGCGTGAAAGCATGAGTTTTCTACAGAAGACATTTAAGGTGCGCCAGTGTGAGGATGTGTTTTTTAAAAATCGCTCTAGGCCCTGTTTGCAGTATCAAATTAAACGTTGCACTGCACCCTGTGTTGAGTTTATCCGCCCCGAAGAATACAGCGCTGATGTGGACTTAACCAGACTCTATTTGGATGGCAAAGCGGATAAAATTCTGAAGCAGCTAGAAGTGGATATGGAATCTGCAGCCAATGAGCTGCAATTTGAAAAGGCCGCTGAGCATCGGGATCAGATTTCTGCTTTGCGCACAGTGCAGGCTCAGCAGATGATCGAAAAGGGCAAGGGTACTATTGATGTGGTGGCTGGTGCGGTCACGGCAGGGCAGGCCTGTGTGCATATGCTCTATATTCGCCAAGGGCGTATTTTGGGTAGCCGTAGTTATTACCCTAAGGCGCCATTGGCTGAGCAGACCGCCGAGCTGCTGGATGAATTTTTGCCTCATCTTTATTTAGATGGCGGTGGGCGACCAGATTTGCCAAAAGAAATACTGGTCAATTCACCTATTGATGGTGCCGAGGCACTGAGTGAGGCATTAAAAGAGCGGGTAGGGCGCAATATTGAGATTCGTGATTCGGTGCGTGGTTTCCGTGCCAAGTGGGTTGAGCTGGCCCAGCGCACGGCAGAACAAAATTTAACCGCCAAGCTGGCTTCAAAGAAAACCATTGAGCAGCGCTTTGAGTCATTGCGCGACACAGTCGGGCTGGATCAGACACCTCAGCGGTTAGAGTGTTTTGATATTAGCCATAGCAGCGGTGAAGCCGTGGTTGCCTCCTGTGTGGTATTTGATTCCAATGGCGCTCTGAAGAGCGATTATCGGCGTTTTAATATCGACGGCATAACGAGTGGCGATGACTATGCGGCGATGGAGCAGGCCATTCGTCGGCGCTACACCCGTCTGATGAAAGGCGAGGGCAAGTTGCCGGATATTCTGCTGATTGATGGCGGCAAGGGGCAAATTGGCATTGCTAAAAATGTACTAGCCGAGCTTGGCGTGGTGGGCGTGATGATTCTGGGTGTGGCCAAGGGCACCACCAGAAAGCCGGGCCTGGAAACTTTAATCTTGGCAGATCAGGACAATAAAGTGATTGGCCGACCTCAGCAGGCGGCGCTGCATTTAATCCAGCAGATCCGAGATGAAGCCCATCGCTTTGCTATTACCGGACATAAGGCCAGGCGGGATAAAAAGCGCCGCACTTCTCCCCTGGAGGGTATTCCGGGAGTGGGGCCAACTCGGCGCCGCGACCTGCTGAAACATTTCGGTGGTATTGTCGAAGTGAAGAGAGCCAGTGTTGCGGATTTAATGAAGGTTGATAATATAAACAAAAAGGTGGCTGAAGCTATTTACAGCGCACTGTACAATGAGTAACTTGGTGGCTTATCGCTGCCAGTCATTATGGAAAATTAGAATCGTCTATGTGGAATCTTCCCAATATCCTTACGCTACTGCGTATCGCTTTGATCCCAGTTTTTATTGTTGTCTATTACCTGCCTTGGGAATGGCATCACTTTGCCTCGGCCGCAATTTTTGGGCTAGCTGCCGTGACAGACTGGGTAGACGGATATCTGGCGCGAAAGCTTGATCAGGTGACACCCTTTGGTGCTTTCCTGGATCCGGTTGCGGACAAGTTGATCGTGGTCGCGGCCCTTGTATTGCTGTTGGAGGTGCATTCCACACCTTGGTTTGCTCTGCCTACTATTGTAATTATTGGTCGAGAGATCGTGATATCGGCTCTGCGAGAGTGGATGTCGGAGTTGGGCTCCCGTGGCAGTGTTGCAGTTTCGTTGATGGGCAAGATTAAAACCTGGGTGCAGATGGCGGCCGTGGCGATTTTATTACTGGCCAAGCCGGAGCAAGAGCTGCTCACTACACTGGGCTTTGTCGCCATTTATGCGGCTGCAATCATGACGCTGTGGTCAATGGTTCAGTACTTGGTGCTGGCTTGGCCTCAATTGAGCGCTGAAGCTGATAAGTAGTTGATTTATTGCTGATAACCCCTAGAATAGCGGCCTCCTAAGCAACCCTGACTCTGGGGTTGTGAAGATTTGAAATGTAGTGTCTTTATATAGGCGCCGTAGCAAAGTGGTAATGCAGTGGACTGCAACTCCGCCATCGTCGGTTCGATTCCGACCGGCGCCTCCATTTCAAATGTCTATTTTTATACCTAGATGCGTTCTGATCTGACCATAATTCCTTAATAGCCCGAACATAAACTGAGCCTAAAATCTTTAGTTTATAGGTCTGATTGGCCCTACTTTTATTTGGATTTTTGCTGTGAGGCTGGAATGGACAGATATCAAGCGCTGAGAGATGAACCTGAGCGCTTGATATCCATACAAAAGGAGGCTAAAGGTACATTACGCCTCCGGTCTTCCAAGCAAATTGTTGTGAGAGTTAGCTAGAGAATATGTCAGCCAACTTTTCGAATTCGGACAACCCTAAAGCTGCGATGCTTTCGAGGGGAACTGCAAGCCCAGTAGATGCGACAGCCAAGAGTACTGAAAGCACGAGCGCCAACAGCATGATAATGCTGGTGATATAGGTGAAATTTACTATTTTATCTTTCATATCAGTGTTTCAGCTAGACTGAGGCAATTGCCAGTTGCAACGTGAATCTTCGAAATGGCAAGACATGATAGCGCTTGATGGCGAGCTTACTCGGCAACATGCGACATTATCTTGACATTACGCGACAATAGCTTAGTATTTTGCTCGTTATTGCATAAACGGGGTGCAGGCGATGGGTACGGTGCGGGTCGCAGTTTTAGCGGGCTTTGAAAAGCAGGTAAGGCTTTTGCAGGGTAATCCTGACAAAATTTTGCGCGCTAACGGTTTTAAACCAGAGTTTTTTACCGAGTTTGAGGCGGACGACGTAGTCTGTTATGAACGGGTCGAACGGCTATTACATGCTGCTGCAGTTGCCACCGATTGTCCTCATTTTGCAGCTCGGTTGGGCACCCAGCAGAATATTAATCTGTTAGGCAGTATCAGCCATTTGATGCTGCAATCGAATAACGTTGGTGCTGCGCTAATGGAACTCACTGATCACCTGTTACTCCATGTTTCCAGCGGCGCTACTGCTAAGCTGCATGTCTTCGGTGAACATGCCTCCTTGGGCTATTACAGTTCCTCTGAAACTGGGCTGCGTAAGCAATCTGATGAGCTGGCTATGTCCCAAAGTATGGTTGTTATGAAGGCGCTCTGCGGTGAAGATTGGAAGCCAACAAGAGTGAATTTCTGCCATGGGCCTCCAGATAACCTCAGACCCTATCTGAAAATATTTGATACAACAGTGTTCTTTGGTCACGATCGCACAGAGATAGTTTTTCCAAAGACTTGGCTTGAACTGCCGATACTCCAGACAGATCCGGCCTTGAACATGATTCTGCGCACTCATATAAACCAGTTAGAAGAGAACATCCCGCAGGATATCTGTGCACGGATTGTCCAATTGATAAGGGAATTACTGCCCGTTGGAAGCTGCTCTACCGAGACAGTAGCAGAGCGGCTCGCTGTCCATCCCCGTACTATGCAGCGTATGCTAAGGGAGGAGGGGAGCTCATTTTCTGAATTACTTGAGTCTGTTCGTCAGGAAATAGCCAGTGAACGATTACGCAATTCTGATATGTCGATAATTCAGCTCTCCGACTATTTAGGTTACGCAGATAACACTGCATTTACCCGCGCGTTTAAGCGCTGGTACGGCGCTACTCCGATGCAGTGGCGAAAAAGTGTCAATACAGGGGGTTGAGGCGTTCCCTTTGGGGATATTCATCATGTATACTGCCGCCCGATCAGCACCGAGCTGGTCTAAAAAGCCCACTTTTTTTACAAGTGTGACGATTGTATGAACGTTACAAGAGTTACATGCCCGGGTGGCGAAATTGGTAGACGCAACGGACTTAAAATCCGTCGGTGGAAACACTGTGCCGGTTCAAGTCCGGCCCCGGGCACCATCGCATTATTTATCACCCTCTGACAGGCCAAAATACCTAGCGTTCTTACTTATCCCAGTGAAGAATATCCAGCACAACTTTGGCTTGCTGATTGGCTTGGGCAAGTATTGCCGTCGCCGCTTGCTGAATAATTTGGGTGCGTGCTAGCTCTGTGGTTTCTTTGGCGTAATCCGCATCCTGAATCCTGCTAAGAGAGGCCTTTGAATTAGTCGACATAGTCGTGAGATGGTCAATAGCATACTCAAGGCGATTCATAACAGCACCATAGGTTCCCCGATGAGTATTTATCTGCGTGATAGCTATGTCGATTACACCGAGAGATCCAGTCGCTAAGAAAACAGAGGTGATTGCTGTGGGTGACAATGAGTTAGCATAATCATTGGCGTCCTTCTCAAGAGTTACAGAGAGGCCGGACACTGCGTTACCATCTGCTAGACCAGTAATACTGATAACACCAGCGCTTGAAGAGGCGCCTCCGTAAAGGGCAGTTTGCACGGCAATTTGTGCGGCCATCTGCGTCAGTAATGCATCCAAACCATCGGCTCCAATAATCCCTTGAACCTGTGTGCCTCCATTTACATTGATGGTAATTCGGTCGCCTATGACCAGGCTAAGATTGTTGAAATCTAGCTCGCTAACACCAGCCACGTAGGAGGAAGTCGTGGGCCAGTCATAGGCTCTGACATGGCCTGCATCACTGCCATTATTGTTGTCGTTATAGAGAGCTCCAACCACGAGCGTGATACCGTCACCGCTGAGAGTCAAAGACTGAGCTGAGCCGTCACCTGAGGACTCACCATCAATGTCGGAGCCACGCTGAACCCAGGCACTTCCATTCCAGTTATAAACTCTCGCTTGTCCTGCGCCGCTGCCACCATCATCATTACCGCGTGCTCCAATGGCGACACTGTTGCCATCATCGGTGATGGAGACAGAAATGCCACTATAGTCTCCACTGCGCTCTCCGTCGATATCGCCTCCTCGCTGGACCCATCCACTGCCATTCCAGTCAAACACCCTTGCATGGCCAGAATTTGACCCGCCACCATCATTGAATTGCGCACCCATCACAATGGAGTTACCGTCTGCGCTAAGTGCGACGGACTGACCTATTTCGTCACCTGAAGCCTCGCCATCAATATCTCCACCCCGCTGAATCCAGCTACTTCCACTCCAATAATAAATGCGCACATGACCTGCGTTACCATTGTTTTTCACGGCCCCCATGGCAATGATTGACCCATCGGCACTTATGGATACAGATTGGCCATTGTAGTTATTTGAAGATTCTCCATCGATATCAGCACCCCTCTGGATCCAAGCACTGCCATTCCAGTCATAAACTCGCACGTTACCAGACCTTCCGCCATTACCACCGTTGAAGGGCGATCCCACAACGAGGGTGTTAGTATCTGAGCTTAAAGCAACCGATTGTCCCATTTCATCGCCAGACGATTCACCATCTATGTCCGTGCCACGCTGTGTCCATGCACTACCATTCCAGTCGTAAATGCGTACCTGGCCAGCATTAGATCCGCCGCCATCGTTGTATCTGGCGCCAATTGCAACAGTGTTCCCATTATCACTAAGATTGATTGACCAGCCAGCTTTGTCTCCTGCAGCCTCGCCATTGATGTCTGCACCACGTTGCGTCCATGCAGTTCCATTCCAGTCAAACATACGCACCTGGCCGGTTTGGATTCCTCCTGTACTGCGATGCACAGCGGACATTGCAAGAGTATTTCTGTCGGCACTTAAGCTCACTGAGAATCCGCCATAGTCTCCTGCATTGGCCCCGTCTATATCCGACCCTCTTTGTGACCAGCTCCCGGTTGCACTGGGAGTCTCACTTGAGACTGGTGCACTTATCTGTGTCAGGGAAGGAGAAGCTGATGCATGAGAAATGTACTCCGTTTGTGCGGAAGTCCCTCCAAGGCGATTAATTGAAAAGTTACCCAGTGATACGTCAATTTTCTGTGACGCATTAGCGCCCACTTGCAGTGATGTAGTGCTGCCAAAGTGGGAGCCATCAAGTAGGTTTTCACCATTCCACTGGGTGTTGTAAAAGACCCTATCTATTTCTGCTTTAAGCGCCTGATACTCTAAATCTAGCGATGACCGGTCTCTGGCAGTATTAGTATCATTGGCAGCCTGGACAGACAGCTCTCGCATCCTCTGCAACATATCTGTCACGCCGGCAATAGCGCCGTCTGCCGTCTGTACCATACCTATGGCGTCATTGGCA
>JAQXBF010000025.1 GCA_029252555.1 Porticoccaceae bacterium | reverse complement strand
GCAACCTTAATTCGCATAGCACGCTCATAGCCTGGATCGAGGCGAGGAAACGGCTTTAGTGGAGCCCACGTAGCGCCATATTTAAAGTCTCTCTGGCTAGCCATGGCCTTTGGCGCTTTCGATGGATTATATTTTTCTGCCCCTAGCATAGCGGCCGTTACGCTTGAGAAAGCATTCCAAAGCATCACCTGACCAGAATAATCCTGGCCGGAAACAGTCTCACAGTAGCCGGCAGCTTGAGCGCCAATTGCTTTAAACAGTGCCGGATTTGATCTAACCGATGCGATATAACTGTCGACATCCTTAGCTGCAACAAATAGTGTCGAAAATGCCCCATTTCCCCCTTCGCTAGACATATGGTCATCAGCAAAGGAATTGGCCGCAAAAAAAGGTACTAAAACGCATAAAATTACGATTTTTTTGATCATGTTACGCTCCTAGAGATTTGAAATTATCAGACAGTTGGCAGCGAATTAACATCTAACTTAGTGGTGATTGCTAAGCGTCATTATCCATCCGACTAGCCGCAAATATAGTAAGGCATAACAGGTTGCGTATTGCAAACCCCCTGATTACAAAAGCCTCTATGGCTGATACTGCTTATTTTAGTAGTTGCAAGCTTAATAGTTACTGTCTTAAATGAAGTATCAACAAGTAATACTCAGACAGTTTAATGATAATTGTTTAAATAGTTGACCTTAAATGAATGAATTCACCCACTTTGGCATGTTTCTGAGACTGATGCACTTTGGTTTAAATTTATGATGAAACTTTATGGCGTGCGTACTTCTCCATATGTCAGGCACGCGCGAATTGCTCTGGCTCAGTCGGGTCTAGAATGGCAGCTAGAACAGGTTAATTCTGAAACAATCATCAAGTCGCCGACCAGACGTGTACCATTTCTAATAGATGGGGATCTCATACTGACTGACTCCTCAGTAATTGTGCGTCACATAAGAGAAAAGACGGGGCAGCCATTTTTAAAAACAATTGCGCATCATGAATTGTTTGCGCTTTCGACAACTGTGTTAGATACAGCAGTAAATGTGTTTCTTATGAATGTTAACAACAGCGATGACCTAGCGGTTGTAGCCGCTGGCGCCTCAACAATCGGATTCGATCCAAAATCGTACTTCGAATCTCAACAAAAAAGAGTTGGTATCGGTATTCGTGAGCTAGATAAGTTAACACTGCCTGATACTGAGCCATATAATGACGGTGAGATTCGACTTGCCTGCCTGTTGGATTGGGCTATTTATCGAGGAACAGTCGACATTACAGGCATGGCGGGCCTACAGCACTTTCTGGACAAAATCCGTAATTGGATTCCTTTTACAGAGACCGCTCCTGATATATAAACTTTGCGATGTCGCCCCTCAGAATTGTCCTTACTTCTACCCCAAGAGCAAACTGCCTCAGTAAAAAACCAATCTAATAAGTATTGGACTTGTAATTAAAAGATATTCATCAAGTCAAAGACTTAAAGGCTATCTAGTCTTAACTGAATTATTTTTATAGGGAGATGCCAGTAGCAAAGTCAATGCTTCTTAGCTATCCGAGGTAATTGTTTTCGCGAGTGTGGCCTTAAAAAATTAGTCTCGCTTAACCAATTCGTCTCTTATTTCTTTGAGTAACTCAGTATTGTCTTGCTGCCGAGTTACAAAAAAGTACAGGGGATAAATTCCAAGCGTAATAACAGAGAGAATTAAGAAAATAATGAAGTTTCCAAGACGAGCAGCCATAGTGATTTCCTTTATAGATGTTTGAGATAACAATATATTAGCCCATACCATTTCTTATCAATAGAGCTGCTTATCTTCTTAACTCGGAACCTAAAGTCAGCCTAGGTACACAGAACAGGACAAGGTTGCAATGAGAGATTTTAAACTAACTCAATCCCTATCAACTTGCCAACTGACAATGTATTCTAACTTCTCATAAATAACTAGTTAGGAGTGTAACCGTGGAATTTAATACCCGTAAGATCCTGAGCGGCATCGCCGCAGGCTTTACTTTAATTGTAATAATCTCATCATTTGTAATAGTCGATGCTGGGTTCGTTGGCGTAGTGAAACGCTTAGGTGCTGTTCAACCAAACTATCTACCAGAAGGCTTTCACATTAAGACCCCTTTTATAGAGACAATCCAAGACTTCGATGTTCGACTTGCAAAGGTGCAATCTATTGCGGGAGCCTCATCCAGGGACCTTCAAGTAATTACTACGGAGATCGCCGTCCAATATTCCATGACTGCAGCACTTACACCGATGACACTTCAGAAAATTGGCACTCGTAAAATTGTCGAACGGACGCTCATAGAGCCAGCGATAATGGAGTCAGTTAAAGCTATCACAGCCCTTTATACTGCTGAACAGTTAATTACTCAGCGAGCCGAGGTAAAAAATAAAATTCAGACAAGAATTAACAGCTTTCTTAATGAGACACTTGAGGAAAAAGAGTTAGTTGGTGCTCTAGCTATTGCAAATATCGCAATTACAGACTTCGATTTTTCTGCGGAATTTAACAGGGCTATTGAGGAGAAGGTACGCGCAGAACAAGAGGCGCTGAAGGCCAAGAATGAAAAGCTCCGCAGAGTAACCCAAGCAGAGGCAGCTGCAGCAGAGAAAACTCTTGCCGCTGATGCGAAGGCCTATGGAATCAAAGTGGAGTCCCTTGCCAGAGCTAATGCTATTAGACTAGAGGCGAAGGCACTGAAGGATAATCCTCAGTTAATCGAACTGCGAATCGCTGAAAAATGGGACGGCCAACTCCCCAAGTTTTCTGGTGGAGATGCAATACCGCTGCTCAATATAGATAATCTTAACTAGGGAAGCGTTGAGTTGCAGGTAACCTCGTCACGATGGTAGTAGACCTTTCGTTGTGATGTGCAGGTACATAAAAAAGGCTGCACTTGCAGCCTTTTTCATTACGTAGCGATTAACAGATCAAACTAATTAGCTCATCTCCTTAATTGAATATAGGTCGAATGCAAAGTCTTCGCAGGTCACTGTAGCGTCAAACGCTTCGCGGACAGCGCCACCCTCGGACATCCAGCCTGCCCAGCCAGCCTCTTTCTCCTCTTCACTGCGCCAGAAGGCCCCTTGGTAGAAATCCGCACCCTGATAAGCTCCCTCTGTAGTCGCAGGGTCAAAAGTTGGCGTCAGCTCAGTACTCATGAACCCATTGGGGCCGTTAGCTGCGCGTCCGGCGGCTACCCAATCTATAAACATAGCTTTTGCAGCATCTGCATCAGCCATGGTCTTACCCTCATTGAACTTACAGAAACGATACATAGCCTGGAATGGACCATTGCCGTCCCACTCAACTCCCGGTGCAACCACCTGCTCAACTTCAAACATGAAGACGCGCTCAGGATTACACGTTAAAGTCGAATCATGCGTAGCGCCAAAATCTTCCGCTTCATTTTTAAGCCATTCAGACCAACCAGCATCACGTGCCTCTTGGCTCGTCCAAACATTAGCCCAGATCCCATCGTAGTTCTCATTGGGCGTCTTAGGGATAAGTCCAAAGGCGCCAGACGTTTGATGCTGAGAAGCAGCATCACGGGCGTTCCAATCGGCATTAAGCGCCATATGGTTCTCTTGGCTATAGTTTTCACCACGATTGCACCACATATACTCAACAAATCTGGTATCTGGGCTTGCTGCCACTGCAGGCGTCTCAACCACGGCCACTGATACTTCTTCTTGAGCGCAGCCAGCCATAAAGACCAGAAGCACAGTTAAAGGTAATAGCTTGTTCATAGATCTCTCCTTCCTTTTATTTAAAAATGGTTGTTGCTTTCTTCGATGTCACAGATACTAAAAAATGGCACTGTTAACAGCCTCTAAAAGCCTAAAAATATATATACAAACCGTTAACACGTACGATTTAACCCTTATAAGGCAGTAGATGCAATATTGAATATTACTGGTCCATAGACTGGTTTGGCCGGCTGAATTAAGACACTAGACATTTTAAAGCCCCGAAATGGGCAGCCGGTGGGGTTTGGATCCTGATTTGACGCGTGGTAGGCAGAACGAGGTAGGGTATGTGTCCCGTGAGGGACTTGAACCCCCAGCAGTCGCTTAGGAGGCGACGGATTTATCCAGTTAATCGAACGGGACATTTAGGAATTATAGGGTAAATATTGCAAACCGCCAACGCCTACCGTCCCTATTAAAGCCAATATACTTTACAATCTACCCCATGAATCTACTGCTGCTAAAAGCTAACCAAGTTACTGGCAATTGCGCAGTCGTCAGTGGTCGTCAGTTAGAGCATCTATTGACAGTGCAGCGCTCCCAGGTTGGAGACTCCATCCGCGTTGGTCTGCTCGATGGTCTGATGGGACAAGGTATTATCAAAACAATGGATGCCAACCAATCTTCAATAGAAATTGTTTTAGAAACCCAAGCCCCTGAGCCACTCCCACTGATATTAGTTCTCGCACTGCCACGACCAAAGATGCTGCGCCGGAGCTTGCAAACTATTGCGGCTATGGGGGTTAAGACTGTCTATTTAGTAAACTCTAGTCGCGTGGAAAAAAGCTTTTGGCAAACACCCCTCTTAAAGCCAGAGGCGTTGGAGGAGCAGCTTATTTTGGGCTTGGAACAGGCCCGAGATACCATCATCCCAGAAGTGCATCTGCGCAAATTATTTAAGCCTTTTGTAGAGGACGAACTTGGAGATATTATTGCTAACACCAATGCTTTAGTGGCCCACCCCATTGCTAGTATTAGGTGCCCTGTCGATAGTAAAGAACCGATCAGCCTCGCCATAGGCCCTGAGGGTGGGTTTATCCCCTATGAGATAGATAAGCTCAATGAAGTGGGGTTTAAAACAGTCCATCTCGGCCAGCGAATTCTGCGTGTAGAAACCGCAATCCCTGCATTGATTTCAAGACTTTTCCCAAGCTGAGACCTTTTGCCTGCAGCAGCTAGCTATTTCCTGCGACGGGGTGCCGAGCGAGAGGATCGGGCCTGGGGCCGAGCTTTTCTAGACTCCCGCTTCTGCACCTCTTTCTCACGTCGAGACTCCCCTGGCACCAGAAACGCGGCCCCTGTGCCAATTAGATCAGCCCTGCCCATACGACGCAGTGCTTTGCGCAACATCGGCCAGTTGTCTGGATCGTGATAGCGTAGAAACGCTTTGTGCAAGGTGCGCTGTTCTTTAGTTTTGGCACTGAATATATTTTCATCGTTATTGCGCCCTAAGGGCTTTAGTGGATTTTTCTCGGTGTGGTACATGGTGGTGGCTGAAGCCATTGGCGAGGGATAAAAGTTCTGCACCTGATCGACTCGGAAATCATTGTTCTTTAACCATAGGCCAAGGCTCATCATGTCCTCGTTAGTCGCACCGGGATGAGCGGATATAAAGTAAGGAATCAGATACTGCTTTTTTCCGGCTTCTTTAGAAAAGCGCTCAAACATCTCTTTAAATTCGTAATAGCTTCCCATGCCAGGCTTCATCATTTTGCTTAGAGGGCCGTCCTCCGAATGTTCTGGAGCAATCTTTAAATACCCGCCCACATGATGTGTTACTAACTCTTTCACATACTCCGGATCTTTAACTGCCAGGTCATAGCGCAATCCAGAGGCAACCACTACTTTCTTTACCCCCTCAAGTTCACGAGTTTTACGATACAGCTGCGTGGTGTGCTTATGGTCTGTCTCAAGGTTCACACAGATGGTTGGGTACACACAGGAAGGCCGACGGCAGGTCTCTTCAATCTTTTTATCTTTGCAGTTTAGGCGATACATATTGGCAGTTGGGCCGCCAAGGTCAGAAATAACGCCAGTGAACCCCGGGGTTAAGTCACGAATTTTCTCTACCTCATCTAGAATAGATTTCTCTGAGCGGCTTTGAATGATGCGCCCCTCGTGCTCTGTAATAGAACAGAAGGTACAGCCACCGAAGCAGCCACGCATAATATTGACTGAAAAGCGGATCATATCGTAGGCCGGTATCTTGCTTTCCCCATAGGCCGGATGGGGCACACGCTTGTAGGGCTGTTCGAAAACCCAGTCCAGTTCCTCGGTTTCCAAGGGAATGGGCGGCGGGTTTACCCAGATATCATTGCGGCCCTGATTCTGCACCAGTGGGCGCGCGTTGCCAGGATTAGTCTCGCGATGGAAGATTCTATCCGCATGGGCATAGAGGACTGGGTCTTCGACCACCTGATCAAAGGATGGCAAACGAATATAAGTAGTGCTTGGGTCTGTTTTTATGGCCTGAGTATCGGGAATAATCGACAGAGGTTTAGCCTCCACTTCAGGCATGGCCTCTGCCTTTGCTTTGTCAGCCTTGATACGAATATCTTTGGCGTCGTCACATTGGCTGGGGTGAGCTCCCTCGTAGGGGTTTTTCTGCTTTTCTGTGCGACCGGGCTGGTCCACAGCGGTGGAATCAATTTCGCTCCAGCCTCTGGGTATTTCTCGGCATAGAAATGCACTGCCCCGCAGGTCAGTAATCTCACGAATATTTTCACCCTTGGCCATGCGGTGAGTTAACTCAACCATGGCTCGCTCGGCATTACCGTAAAGCAGAATATCGGCGGTGGAATCCATGAGCACACTGCGCTTTACGGTCTCGGACCAGTAATCATAATGAGCCAGTCGACGCAGGCTAGCCTCAATGCCGCCAACAACCACAGGGACGTCTGAGAATACCTCTCGGCACTTCTGAGTATATACGGTGACTGCGCGATCCGGGCGCTTACCACCCTCGTCACCAGCAGTGTAGGCATCATCATGACGAAGACGACGGTCTGCAGTGTAGCGGTTAATCATGGAATCCATATTGCCAGCGGTGACACCAAAATATAGATTGGGCTTACCCAGCGCTCGGAAAGCATCTTTATTTCGCCAATCCGGCTGGGACAGAATACCAACTCGATAACCCTGGGATTCAAGCACGCGACCAATCACTGCCATACCAAAACTCGGGTGGTCCACATAGGCATCACCGGTGACAAGAATTACGTCACAGCTATCCCAGCCCAGCTGATCCATTTCTTCCCTGCTCATGGGCAAGAATGGAGCGGGCCCGAAACATTCAGCCCAGTACTTTGGGTAATCGAAGAGTGCTTTTGGGGTTGCAGAAAATGCTGACATATCGGTTATGCGCTTCAATCGGAGATTGGTTGTCAAAAACGACGCCATTGTAGCGGATTTGGCCTTGGAATGAGTGATTTAATAAGTCACCTAAGTGGCCAGTCAATAGGCGGCTTAAGCAACACCCAAAGTAACTTGCGAATGAGAATCAATATTATTAATATTTGATGAAATCTGACGTACAATAAAAATCAATTCATCAGAGATAAACTATGACTCTTTGGGATCTCACACAGGGCACCAGTGCCAAAGTCAGCCGATTTAAATCCAGTATAGAGAGCGGTTATCGGACTCGACTCAGTGAGCTGGGCTTTCACCCCGGCGAACAGATCGCCTGTGTCATGTCTCCCGGCATGGGCGCTCCCAAGCTCTACCGTGTCAATAATACCGTCTACTCCCTTGATGACAGTATCGCTTCGTTAATCGAAGTCGCTTAGTCCCTCCCCTTGCTGCTTATGTCATCAAACCCAGATTCTAAAATTGCATTAGTTGGCAGCCCCAATAGTGGCAAAAGCCTGCTTTTTAATCGGCTTACGGGGCTCAATCAAAAAGTCGCTAATTTCCCCGGCATTACAGTCGATATAGCTTCTGGTCAAAGTGTTGATGCCAGCGCTGATAGTAGCTCTGTCCAATATCTCGATTTCCCCGGCGTTTACTCACTTCAGGCTATTTCCGGTGAAGAGAAAATCGCCATTCAAGGGTTTATCAATGCCTTGGAGGAAAATCTGTTAGATGCGGTAGTCTGTGTGGTCGACAGTACCAGATTGGAAAAAGGGCTTATTTTTGCCCTTCAGGTCTTGGAAACCTGCCACAAATACAATGTACCAGTGCTAATTGCCGCCAATATGATCGACGTGCTGGATCAGCATAGTATGCAATTTAAAGATCAGGGCCTCAGCGAAGCCCTAAGTGTAAAGGTGTTGCCGATATCAGCTAAAACAGGCACAGGTTTAAACGAGCTGCGTAATGCCCTAGCCGACGCATCTGTGCCGCCAGCAAAATTCCAGACTGATATTATTGCCAGCGATGAATCAATCAATCATCTGCACGCCCAACAGCTAGCGCAAAAGTACGGCCCCAAAGGGGAGCTGCTAATTAATACTCAAACTCGTCTGGATAGTTTTTTCCTCCATTCCTGGCTGGGTGGGCTGAGTTTCTTCATCATTATGTACCTGCTGTTTCAATCTATATTTACCTGGGCCGCCCCAGTCATGGATGCTGTCGAAGCCATGATCCAGTGGCTCGCATCTGTGGTTGTACCGGTGATTCCAGCCGGAGTCGCCAGCGACTTCACCTCCGATGCCCTGTTCGGTGGCATAGGTGCTTTTCTTGTATTCGTACCGCAGATATTCGTGCTGACGTTGGTGATCGGTATCCTGGAAGACAGCGGTTATTTGGCCCGTGCCGCTGTTATTTGCCATAAACCCCTGCGCTTCTTTGGGCTTACAGGGAAAAGTTTTATTCCCATGCTGTCGGGAGTTGCCTGCGCCATTCCCGGCATCTATGCAGCTCGCACTGTTGACTCGACCCGTAAGCGCTGGCTAACCTATCTCGCTATACCATTAATGCCTTGCTCGGCGCGCCTGCCCGTTTACAGCCTGATAATTTCGGCCTTTATTCCTGCACAGAAAGCTATGGGCGGCCTTTTGGGCTGGCAGGGTCTGGCCATGTTTGCTATTTATCTGTTTGGTATTCTGTGCGCCCTGTTGGTGACAGCTTTGGTGTCCCGCAGTAGTGAGGAATTGCGCACTGACCTGCCCTTTGTGTTGGAAATGCCCCCCTATCGACTGCCCTCTTGGCGGCCCTTGATCACCCATGGCTTGCATCGTAGTCAGCAATTTGTCACCAAGGCAGGTAAGGTGATCTTTGCAGTAACCGTGATTATTTGGATTCTCGGATATTTCCCTAACTATGGAGCCTCATTGGGAGATTCTTGGCTGGGCACAATGGGCCAGTGGATAGAACCAGTATTTGCGCCCTTTGGCTTAGACTGGCGCTACGGCGTAGCTATCCTGTCGTCATTTTTGGCCCGCGAGGTGTTTGTTGGTACCCTTGGCACCATGTTTGGTATCGATGGTGCAGGCGAGAACTTCACTTCTCTTGCCCAACAGATTCAGGAGAGCGGCTTGCCACTGGGTGCGGGTGCTGCGCTTCTGGTTTTCTTCGCTATTGCACTGCAGTGCGTATCCACACTAGCTGTTCTGCAGCGGGAAACGGGCTCCTGGCGCCTGCCTGCACAGCTTTTTATTAGCTACAGTATTTTTGCCTATGCAGCCGCGCTGGGCATGTTTCATCTAGTGGAGTTTCTCGTCTAAAAGTGTGCCTGACCACACTTGGGGGGCTTAATCACACTTAGTTTGCGTTAGCCAGTCCCCTGCTCAAACATAATATAGTCACAAACCTTCATGCCGCAGTCTTTATAGGTAGCCTGAGCATTGTGATTTTCTGTTTCTGCATAGAGCCTAAAACCACAGACTGGAATCGAAGAGGCCTTAGCCATGAACTGCAGCTGAAAATACATCGCCCGATAAATCCCCTGACGGCGAAACTCTGATGCCACATACACCGACTGAATCCACCAAAACAGACCATTGCGCCAATCCGACCATTCGTAGGTCACCATCAATGTAGCTGCAGGCAGCCCATCAACTTCAGCAACCAGATAAAAACCAAACTGTGGTCGCTTAAACAGGCCTTCGACCCCGGCGATAGCTGCCTCAGGATCGAGAACCTTGCCCTCGGTCTCCAGGGCCATGGCGCAGTTGTGACTCATTATTAATGAAGCATCCTCAGGGCTGGCTGTGCGTATTTTCAACATCTTAGGTCGTCCTCAGAACAGGTTTTTCTCTATGCTTAAATTAAACCATTCATCCCAGCCATTGGCCATTGCGTAATGACAATAGAGAACATAGAGTACGCGCTTTAGACCAACGCCCAAACTCGCAGGCACCAATGCAAACGATCAGAACAATGGATATTCCGTACCAGCAAGATAGCGCTGTGTTGTTTGCTGCCCTGCGTGATCTCCCAGACTCAATATGGCTCGACAGTGGGAAACCCCGCAGTCTACAGGGCTGTTTTGATATTATTTCTGCCAGCCCCGACAGCCTGGTTGAGACAAGAGGTGGGCAGTCTAAAATTATCGACGGCAATGGCAGCCGCACTACCAGTGAAGACCCTTTTCTGCTGGCTAAGCAGTTACTGGAACCTATGCTGGGTATTGAGCAGCCTGCAGATATTCCTTTTGTCGGAGGCCTTCTAGGTTACTTCGGCTACGATCTGGGGCGGTATCTGATCGACATTCCCGATACCGCGGCAACCGTGGCAGATTTGCCCGATATGCGGGTTGGCCGATATTTATGGAGTTTGGTCATCAATCATCAGGCTCGCCGCAGCCAGCTATTTTTTCATCCATTGTGCCCGGAGTCACTGGAAACTGATATCAGCTTGCGACTATCAAACCTCGAAGATAGCGCGAAGCAAAAATCCGAGCCATTCAAGTTAACAACCCCATTTAGGCCAACTCTGTCAAAAGGCAGATACCGCGAATCTCTAACCCAGATAAAAGACTATATTGCTAGCGGCGACTGCTATCAGACCAACTTCACCCAGCACCTGAGTGCCAAGTATCATGGGGATGTATGGCAGGCCTATTTAGCCCTGCGGGAAGCGACACCAGCACCCTATGGGGCATTTTGGCAGTGGCCTGATCAGGCCATCCTCTCAATTTCCCCAGAGCGCTTTATAAAAACTGATATTGAAAATGAGCAGATCAGTGTTGAGAGTAAACCCATTAAGGGCACCATTTTACGAGGCACTAGCTTGGAGGAAGATCAGGAGAACGCTATCCAGCTGGTGAATAGCACCAAGGATCGCGCAGAAAATTTGATGATTGTGGATTTACTGCGCAATGACCTGAGTAAAAACTGCGAGCCCGGCAGCATCCGTGTGCCTAAGCTGTTTAATCTTGAAACCTTTCCCAACGTTCATCATTTGGTAAGCACAGTCACTGGCATTTTGCGCTCGGATAGGTCGGTTATTGATCTGCTGCGAGATAGCTTCCCCGGTGGCTCTATTACCGGCGCGCCCAAGAAGCGAGCTATGGAAATTATCGAACAACTTGAGCCTGTGAGGCGATCCGTCTACTGCGGCAGTATTGGCTATATCAGCGCTTCTAACAGAATGGATACCAACATTGCTATTCGTACTATGGTTGCGGATGGCAGTACCATTCATTGTTGGGGCGGCGGCGGTATTGTTGCTGACTCTGAGGCCGATGCAGAATTTGAAGAATCCATGAATAAAATTAGAGTATTACTCACCTGTCTTGAGGAGCTCTAATAAAAAATATGCCTAGAGCTGGTGCTTATCTCGCCAACCCCCATCAATAATATCCCCCTGATCATTTAACTCAGGGTACGGTAGCTGATGTTTCTGACAGTATCGGGCTAACAGAGGCTGAGTCCATTCAAATAGCAGCTTTTTGTAACGCTCATCAGATAGGCGGCGCTGGCGATAAAAACCCTTCTTCTCTCGCTGCTGGCGGGCTTGCGCCAAAATAATTGCACAGGCAACACTGACATTAAATGACTCCACCATTCCCAACATGGGCACGGTGATTCGACGGTCGATAAAGGGAGCCGCGGCATCACTGATGCCATACTTCTCTGCCCCTAATAACAGTGCAGTTGGGCCCGTAAAATCGATCTCTCGATAATCCACAGAATCCCCAGTGGTATCGGCGGCCACTATCTGATAGTTATCGGCTTTGAGCTGCTTTAATGGCTCAGTGACATCCCGATAGACATGGGTTTCAACCCATTTATGGGTGCCCATTGTGGTGCCTGTATGGGCGCGAAAAGTAGCCTCATCCAGAGCCGAATGCACCGCCATTATTCCCACTGCATCGCAGGTGCGCACAATCGCCGACAGATTCTGACCCTTGTGCACAGAATCACTGACTACAGTTAAATCTGGCTGACGGCAGCTGAGCACTTCGGCTACTTTGTGAAAACGCTCTAACGTCATAACTTAGAGCCCTAAGCCGGCTGGCTGGCCTGCTCATAGGCAGCAGCCACTTCTTGGCCAATAATCTGAATGCCCTGCTCAACGGTTTTTCCGTCCTGGGCATAGGACACGCGAATGCATTCCTGCTGGTGACGCCAATCCGAGTCCATTCCAGGGAAGAAGTTATGCCCAGGCACCACCAGTACTCCCCGAGCTTTAAGACGCTCATAGAGTTCCTGACTGGTGATAGGTAGCCCATCAAACCAGAGCCATAGGAATATCGCTCCCTCCGGCTTATGAATTCTGTAGGGTAAGTCACCCAGGGCAGCCCTGAACCAGTTCACGGCCTGCTCAGCGCGCTGCTGGTAAAACGGCCCGACTAGATCGCGACTCAAACCAAGAATCTCTCCCGAACTAAATAGCTCTCGCGCTATGGTTGGCCCTAGATTGCCGCAGGCAAGGCTAACCACGGTATTAGCGTTGGTATAGGCCTGCACTATCTGTTCCCGCGCCACAATAATACCAGTGCGCACGCCTGGCAGCCCCAGCTTGGATAGGCTGAGCACCAAAACAGTATTGTCATTCCAATGGGGCTTGGCATCATTAAATAATATGCCGGGAAATGGCAGGCCATAGGCTCCATCAATAATAAAAGGGATATCCGCAGCCTTAGCAATCTGATCCAGATGCTCTATTTCGTCATCGGTGAGCACATTGCCCGTCGGATTGGTCGGGCGCGACACACAGAGCGCGGCCGTTGACTGCCCATTGACATCAAGCTTGGAGAAATCCACATGATATTTAAAGAGATTGCCATCAAGGAGCTCAATTTCTGGTTTGGTTGCAGCAAAGAAATTTTCTTCTAAGCCGATATCACCATAGCCGATGTACTCAGGCGCTAAAGGCAGGTGAATGGCTCGATGACTGCCATCGGGCATCTTGCCCGCAAGCATATTGTAGAGAATAAAAAAGGCCGACTGGCTGCCATTGGAAATGGCAATATTGCGTTCAGACAGATTCCAGCCAAACTCTTTTTTGAGTAGGCTGGCAATTTGGCCACGAAATACCTTATCACCCTGGGGCGATTGATAGATGCCCATTAGGCTATGCAATTGCTGGGGATCGGCCAGCACCGTCTCCAGCCGCTGCTTAAATGTGGCCTCTGCTTCGGGAATACGCCCGGGGTTACCACCACCCATAAAGATCATATCCGGATTTTCATTGAGCGCCGTGCCCAAATCATCCATCAGCTCAACAATGCCGGTTTTTGCGGTAAATTTTTGACCAAAATTAGAAAGTTTCAAAATGACATCCTGTTATCAACGCTCTGTCTCCATATACCTAAAGGTAAAATTAACTCTAGGTTCCTGTAAATCTGCCACCTTGGCCAATCTGTGCTGCCAATAAGCCTGTATGCCTGGCCCCATTAATAACAGTGAGCCATGGGGTAATGGGATCGACAGACGCTCTTTGGTCTGGTTATGGCGCAGCTGAAAAACTCGCTCAACACCCAGACTCAAGGAGGCGATGACCGGTGCCGGGCCCAACTCCACCTCATCGTCAGCATGCCAGTCAACGCTGTCTTTACCATGTCGGTAATAGTTAACCAACGCGCGATTAAAAGGCTGATTTGTGTGCTGCTCAACTGAGGCTCTAAGGTTATCCATCCAATCTGGAAAGGCTATAGCTTGCAGGCGAATACCGGAATAAGTATAGCTGGTCTCAGGGTCACCAAACCAATTTTGTAACCTTGGAATAGGGATAGTTTTGCCGACAATCTTGATGCTGTCGTGCCGCCAAGGAGTCCTGTCTATGGCGATCTGCAGCAATTGGTCTGCCTCAGGGCCAGACAACCAGTTGGGCCAGAAAATAATCTCACCACTGGCCTCCTCTGAACCCAGAGAGACTGGAATTACCTGCTGATCAAAAAGGTCCATAATCCCGCAACAACCCTACTCATTGAGGCCATAGATTCGAGGTTCGATTTCCAGCGCGATAGAGAACCGCTCCTGTACTGCATCCTGAATACTACCTGCAAAAGCCAATAGTTCAGTGCCAGTACCGCCAAAATTGACCAGCACTAGGGCCTGATGTTCATGGACGCCAACATTACCAGACCGCAATCCCTTAAACTCACATTGATCAATTAACCAGGCGGCAGGAATTTTCGCACCACCCTGATCCTGAGGGTAATGTGGCATTGTCTTATTAGCCTTGAGTAACTCATTGAGGGCGTCAGAGCCTACCACTGGGTTTTTGAAGAAACTGCCAGCATTGGGTATTACCTCTGGGTCTGGCAGCTTGGCCCTGCGAATAGCACAGACAGCGGCACTAACCATTTTGGGCGTCGAAGCATCCTGCCCTAACCCAACACCTAAAGCCTCAGCCAAGGCTGGATACCCAATATTAATATTGGCGCGCGTAGACAGTGCTAATGTCACCTCGGTGATTAGAAAGCGATTGTTTAGCGCCTGCTTAAAGATACTGTCCCTGTAACCAAATTCACAGGCCTGCTTATCCATGACAACTACTTCGCCAGTACTGATATCTATCGCCTTAAGGGAGATAAAATAATCTCGCAGCTCAACACCATAGGCACCAATATTCTGGATCGGCGCCGCCCCTATATTGCCCGGTATCAACGAGAGGTTTTCCAGCCCATACCACCCCTGCTCAAGGCAGTATTCAACGGCTTTGTGCCAGTTTTCACCGGCGGCCAAGCTGATATGCACCACATCTGAGTCGAACTCATGGCACGAGATACCTTTTAGGTCGAGATAGATCACAAGACCGGCAATATCACCGGCCAACACTAGGTTACTGCCACCGCCAAGTGGGGTTACCGTTAAATCATTGTCGCGAGCATAGTCCAGCGCCTGCTGAATCTGATGCTCGTCAGTGACAGAGCAAAAGAATTCCGCACTGCTAGGCAAAGAAAGGCTGTTAAAGCCTTTTAAGCTAGCCTGCGAGACTATTTCAATAGACGGAGGTGCTGTCACAGTTGTGCCGCAATATGGTCTAACAGCCCGGCTGACGCATCTTCGACTAGGTCTAGCACCAGAGCGAAGCCATGTTCGCCCCCATAATAGGGGTCTGGCACCACATCCTGGCTGCTGTATTGAGGGTTTAGGGAATAATCGAGAAATAGCCCAAGATGCCCTTTATAGCCCGCTGGCCGTATGAGCACCAGATTGCTGATATTTTCATGATCCATACCAATAATATAATCAAACTGATCAAAATCCTCAGGGCCCACAAGGCGCGCACGCAAATCGGCCATATCGTAGCCCCGCTCTGCTGCTTGGGCGCTGGTACGCCCGTCTGGAGCATGGCCCAGATGCCAGTCCCCAGTGCCAGCTGAATCCACCAAGATTTGCTCATTCAGACCTTTAGCATCAACCATTGACTGAAAAACGGCATGGGCGGTTGGCGAGCGGCAAATATTGCCCAAACAGACAAATAATACCGAAATTTTATTCATAAAGCGCCCGAAATATTATTAATCTCAATTATAGTTAAATGCTCCAAGCTATTGATTTATAGTCTTTTAATTATTTTTATAATGTTCTCTAAATCTTGCTCTGTATCTATGCCTGCGGGTACGGACTCAATGGCATCCGCCACATGAATACCCACAGAATTCCAGATAAAGCGCAACTGTTCCAAGGATTCAGCCCGCTCTATAGGGGCTACTGGCCAACTCACAAAACGAGTCAACTCGGCCACTCTGTAGGCATATATACCAATATGCCTGCGCGCTAAATCAGCTTCAGGCAGTGATTCTCTAATGTCTTCAAAATGATCTCGGGGCCAGGGAATTGGCGCGCGGCTAAAATATCGTGCCAGCCCGCTAGCATCAGCAACAAGTTTAACCACATTGGGGCTACAGAAGTCCTGTGCACTGCTGATAGGCTCACATAATGTGGCAACACCAGCCTGGCTATTTGCTGCCAAATTTGCCGCCACCTGATTGATTACGGCCGGGGGAATCAGCGGCTCATCGCCCTGCACATTTACAATTATCTGGCTATCAGCCAAACCCAGTTGTTGTGCTACCTCCTGCAACCGATCTGTACCAGACACATGGCTGTCTCTTGTCATACACACCTCTGCACCAAACGCGGCAGCTGCTGCTTGGATACGGATGTCATCGGTCGCAATAACCACTCTGGCACTATCGCTCTTACAGGCTTGCTGCCAAACTCGCTGAATCATGGGCAGACCAGCGATATCTCGCAGTGGTTTACCTGGCAACCGCGTGGAGGCGTAGCGCGCCGGTATTACTACAATAAACTGCATATTCCTGTCCTAAGACTTATCTAGATTTGCTCTCTTAATAAAGCAATCAACAAACTGAGTATCTAAAACCATTTCTACCTCTAGCACCCAGAGATTTTCCGGGGCAGGCTCAACCAGCTTAACCGCATCTTTCCCAGTGATTATAACCGGCAGTTGATCACCGAAATTTAAATCACACCTGGTAAGCACCTTGTGGTCATTTTTGCCATGTAAACTGACCTCCAAACCCAAAGATTCAAGGCTGGCGGCAAAACGCTGAGGATTGCCGATAGCCGCCACAGCGTGCACTGCCTTGGATTGATCCCAATCTATCGGCGCAATGCATTTGTTCGACGCCAAATGGCGAAATACACTTGGTTGCAAGCTTATTAACCCATCCGTATCAATGCCCTTAATGTCCGATGGTCCATTGATCAGGGTAAAATCCACCTCAGACAAACGCTGAGGAGGTTCGCGCAAAGGCCCGGCGGGCAGCGTGCGGCCATTACCCAAACCGCGATGGCCATCGATCAGAGCAATCTCGATATCTCTGTGCATTCGATAATGCTGTAAGCCATCATCACTGAGCACAATATCCACCGAATGGGAGGCCAGAAGGTGTTGCACTGCTGCAACTCTCTTCGGGTCCACCACAATTGGGCAATTCAGGTGGGCCAATTCAAGGGCGAGTAACCGAGGCTCATCACCACAGTCATCTACTTTGGTGTCCGGTGAAACGCTTAAGGGGTATGCCTTTGCGCGGCCTCCATAGCCGCGGCTAACAATACCAACCACAATGCCTTTGGTGGCCAAGGCTTTTACCAGCGCAATAATAAAGGGTGTCTTGCCGCTGCCACCCACTGAAATATTACCAACAACAGCGACAGGAACAGCAAAGGCCGCCCCCTGAAATTTTGCCTGTAGTCGCCGCCGTCGCAATGTTACCGAGCGGTCAAACAGCCAACTCAGAGGTCGTAAAAACACAAGCCACCACCGGTCTCCATACCAGGCTCTTAGCAGCCGCTGTTCAACGGAAGAGCGATTAGTGCCAAACAAGCCTAAGTAACCTCTGGCTCATCAAATTGGTTTTGGTGCAACTTGGCGTAGCGCCCCTCTTGGGCGAGTAAATCCCCATGGCTACCCTGCTCAATAATTTCACCCGCCTCCATCACCAGAATACGGTCTGCTTTTTCCACTGTGCTCAGGCGATGGGCAATGACAAATGTGGTGCGATCTTTCATCAAATCCTCTAGTGCCGCTTGAATATGGCGCTCAGAGTCCGTATCCAAAGCGCTTGTAGCCTCATCTAGGATCAGAATGGGCGCATTCTTTAACACCGCGCGAGCAATAGCTATGCGCTGCCGCTGGCCACCGGAAAGCATCACACCGTCATCACCAATATCGGTGCCATAACCCTCGGGGAGTTGCTCAATAAAATCATGGGCATGGGCCACTTTGGCGGCGGCCTTAACTTTTTCAGGGCTGGAATCTGCCAATTCACCGTAGGCTATATTGTGGTAGATGCTGCTATTAAACAATGTCACATTTTGGCTGACAATGGCGATATGTTGGCGCAGATTGGCCAGGGAATAGTCATTAACATCCACACCATCCAGCAGAATATTGCCCTCAGAATGGTTGTAGAACCTTGGAATTAAACCAACCAGAGACGTCTTGCCACTGCCAGAGGAGCCCACCAGAGCAACGGTTTCACCTGGACTAACATCGAAGTTAATATTCTTAAGCACGGACCGATCGGTATTGTCGTAGGCAAAGTTAATATTGCTAAACTCGAACTTGCCCTGCACTGAGTCCTTCACAATAGTGCCGCTATCCAGCTCAGAATTGGCATCAATAATCTCAAAAATAGAGGCTGCTGCTGCGATACCTTTTTGAATCGAGCTGTTGACCTCGGTCAGCTGGCGAATAGGCTTTATCAACATGCCAGAGGCCACTAAAAAGGTGATAAAACTGCCTGTGGTCATGGTTTCCAGGATCGCTGGGTTCAGCATAAACCCGGTAATCGCGCCAAATGCCAGAGACACGATAAGCATAACCATTGGGTTACTTATCCCTTCGGTCAGCGCCATCTTCATATTTTGTCGACGATTGCTATGACTGGCCAATTCCATACGCAATCGCTCAGATGCCTCAGCACCAAACATGCGCACTTCTTGGTAGCCGTTGACTACCTCTTGAGTGACATGGGTAACATCACCCATAGCTGACTGAATTCTGGTACTTATGAGGCGGAAACGCTTGCTGACCAGTGCCACTAAAAGCGCAATCAACGGCATTATGGCAATAAAGAATAGTGTCAGCTTCCAGTTCACATAGAACAGGTAGCTCATTAAACCAACGACCAGGCTACCCTGCTGTAACAATGTCTTAAGGGCCTTGGTGCCAGCCTCAGTCACCTGCTGAACATTAAAGGTCACCACCGACACCAGATGACCGGCCATGGAGCGGTCAAAAAAGCCAAAGGGTAGCTTTAGGTACTTATCTAAAATATCGACCCGCAGCGCATGGACCAAATAGTTGGCGACATAAGCCAGCCCATAACTACCAATCAAATAACCGAGGCCGCGCACAATACTTACTAGAATCAAAAATACAGGTATCACCATCCAGCGCTTATCAACAATAGCCTCACCAAACAGCGCATTAGCAAAAAAAGCGGTCAGCCCAGTGGAGGGTAAGCTGGAATCTCCAGCCGCAGCACCGGTCATAGTGCCCACGGTATCTGTGATATAACCGAGCAGGTCAACAAAGGCCACCTCGGCAGCGGAATGCAGGACCAAACCAGCAATACTAACCACAAAGGCCAGCCAATAGCGGCTGACATATCCAAGAAGCCTGACGTAGGTTTTGGCACCGCTTGACGGTGAATTATGGGTCATAAAACTATTGCTCTCGACGTTGCTGGGTTGCGATATTATGATAAACGGAGCCTAAACGGCTTGACTCATCCATGGCAGTAGTGACCGACTGGTGGGTGGCATTGGCATCTGCAATAATACTTAATTTCGACAACAACGGCATCCACATTTGATGAAAAATCTGCTTATTATTAATCACAGCCAATCTGGTAATACAGAGCAACTAGCCCAAGCTGTTCTAGGCGGCTGTAAACAAGAGGGAGGCATCGTGAGCCTGCTGAAAAATGCCTTTGATGCCAATCTAGAGGACTTGCATTGGGCGGATGGATTATTATTTGGCACTCCAGAGAACTTCGGCACTATGAGTGGCGCCCTAAAAGATTTCTTTGATCGCACCTATTACCCGGCTGAGCCTTACAAGCTCAACCTGCCCTATGGCATTTTTATAAGCGCTGATAACGATGGTACCGGCGCAGTCAGAGATATAAATCGAATAGCAAAAGGATACCCATTACGCCTGATCAGTGAGCCCTTAATCGCCAATGGTGAAATAAGCCCTCACCACCTGCAGCAAGCAGAAGAATTTGGCCTGGCAATGGCTGCCGGACTGGCGCTGGGTATTTTTTAAACAGTAAACTGCTACGCCTAAATAAGCAGCATAAATAGAGTAAAAGGGAATAGCTTCATAATGAGTAGAGGACTAGTCTTAACTGGCGGTGGCGCAAGAGCAGCCTATCAAGTTGGTGTACTTAAAGGCATCGCATCAATTTTGCCCCGCTCTGTCTACAACCCCTTTCCTATAATTTGCGGTACCTCTGCTGGCGCCATTAATGCGCTGTCTATTGCCGGGCGTGCAGGCCCATTTCGTCTGCGTACTCAAAAACTAGAGAGCATCTGGCATAACCTCCGTGCCTCCGATGTCTACCGTACCGACTTTACCGGAGTGTCCGCCAATGCCTTTCATGTATTGGCATCGTTTCTGCACAGTGGCTATGGCATAGGGCGCCCAATTTCTTTACTCGACAATACGCCACTGCGACAGCTACTTGAAAACTATGTTAGATTTGACTATCTGGATTCCGCCATTGCCAATGGAGAGCTTGAGGCAATTGCCATAACCGCCATGAGTTATGCCTCGGGACAGTCTGTAACATTTTTTCAGGGGCATGAAACTATTCAGCCCTGGAAAAGAGCTCGCCGTCGGGGGGAAAAGACTGATATCAATATAGATCACCTAATGGCCAGCACTGCGATACCCAGCTTATTTCCCGCTGTGCAATTGGCCAGTGGTTACTTTGGTGATGGTGCTGTTCGCCAACTTAAGCCTATAAGCCCTGCACTGCACATGGGAGCGCAGCAGTTATTGATTGTTGGTGTCAGCGACAATGCCACGGCCAAGCCGCCACCGCCGCCAGAGCAGCATTCTCCCTCGATAGCGCAAATTGTCGGCCATATGTTTAATAGCGCCTTTATTGATTCAGTGGAAAGTGATTTAGAAACACTGCGCTCAATAAACCGTCTGGCCAATGCCCTGCCGGAATCTTTGCGCGCTAATAATGGCATCACTGACCTCAACCCCGTAGATGTGCTGTCAATTTCCCCAAGCCAGTCAATAAATCAAATCGCCCAAGAGCATATCCATGAACTACCCCGGTCGCTAAAACTATTTCTGCGCCTCACCGGAGCCACAGCCGAAGGCGGTGGCACTAGTGCCGCAAGCTATTTGCTTTTTGAACCAGGCTTCTGTAGAAAACTTATTGAGTTAGGGTTTCAAGATGCACTAGCCAAGCAGGCTGCAATTGAATCATTCTTTGAACTGGGTTAGCCCCAACCCAGTCGGCCAAGTTTCACCGCTAGAAACAATCCATAACAAACCTTAACAGCTCGTAACAGGTCGCATCAAAGAGAGAGACCAAAAAAAAGCGGACCCTTGCGGGTCCGCTAGCTCTCCCCCTCTTGTCTTAATATTCATCACCGAGTCAGTATCAGTAACAATAACAAGAGGAATTCTTAAAACTCACCTGTAAGACGAGCCTAAATACCAAGCCCTCAAAAAAAACGGCAAAAAAAAAGCAAAACCGAAGTTTTGCGTTTTTTTGTATGGAGCGGGAAACCGGGTTCGAACCGGCGACCTGTACCTTGGCAAGGTACCGCTCTACCAACTGAGCTATTCCCGCAGATGCCATCAATGGCTTCTTGTAAAATGGCGTCCCGTAGGGGAGTCGAACCCCTGTTACCGCCGTGAAAGGGCGGTGTCCTAGGCCTCTAGACGAACGGGACTAAGTTTTTCTTCAAGTTTGGCGGACCTCCGGAGGTTAGGATTCACTAACCCTTTTCCCATGTTCCATCAATATTCCATATAAAGCCAAATCTTTTTGCTGTCTTTCCCTTCAGCAAGGGCGGCATTATACCCAGAGAACGTCTATTCTCAAGCCTTTTTATAAAATAAAACGCCAGGCATAAAAAAGCCTCACATATTCAGGCTAAATCGGGAGTGTAGACTTTTTATTTTTTCGCCTGAAGAGATGTTCTGACACCCTTAAATACTTTCTGTAGGGATTTGGTGTCCCCCTTGCCATGCTTTCTCTTAAGTGCCTGGAGCGTGTTGATAAGCTCATTAAAATCTTTGCGCACCACACAATATTGCCAACTGCTCAAAAACTCCCAAATGTTTCAAATGTACAATTATTTTATCTGCCAATAGGCTATAAACAAACTGTTGTTGAGCAAAACTAGCAGAGCAATGTAATGCTAAGATTAAAAATAGATTTGAAACCAAAAGTCGCATCTATTTATCCATCATCCAGCTTTTAAAATAGCCCATGCCCTTGGTCCAAAAGCGAACGCTAATGGGCAGGAAATTAATAATAGAGTCATCACCCAGAATAGACCTGAGTAATGCGTGTAGGGGAGCCACCTAAAGGTTTTATCTAATAAACTATAGCTAATTCGACTGAAATACTCCGAGAATTTAAGAACCCAATAAGAATAAAAACCAGACCGCCAAAAACAGTCAGCAGTGCCATAAATAAGCCTAGGTATAGAACGAGAATGGTTGTGCTAGCGGACAGGATGCGTAGATGGAACGAGAGAATAGTCTAGGCTATCAGCACAATTGTAGCCTGGGCTACTATACTGATTATTTTTTCCAGTTTATCCAAAACTGCAGAGTTTTTAGCTACAATAGATACTCGAGAACCTCCCTTTCTATGCGAACATGAACAATGACTGATCTATTGAAATCACACAAGTTATCCGGCGTCTGTTATGACATTCGCGGCCCTGTGCTCGACCATGCCAATTGGCTTGAGGATCAGGGGCAAAAAGTGATCAAACTGAATATTGGCAATCCCGGTGCCTTTGGGTTTGACGCGCCGGACGAAATATTTCACGACGTTATAAAAAACTTGCGCGATGCTCAGGGTTACTGCCATAGCAAAGGCCTGTTCTCTGCTCGTAAAGCCGTTATGCAACGCTATCAGGCACAGGGTATCGATGATGTTGCCGTTGAAGATGTCATTATGGGCAATGGTGTCAGCGAGCTAATAGTGATGGCTATGCAAGCATTGCTTAATCCGGGAGACGAGATTCTTATCCCCTCCCCCGACTACCCATTATGGACCGCTGCTGTCTCTATGGGCGGTGGCACACCAGTGCACTACCGGTGTAATGAAGCCAATGATTGGCAGCCGGATCTTGCGGATATAGAATCTAAAATAACTGCAAATACTCGCGGTATTGTGGTTATTAATCCCAACAACCCAACAGGTGCGGTCTACTCAGAAGAAACCTTAAAGCAGCTTGCGTCAATGGCAGAACGACATGGGTTAGTGCTGTTTGCCGATGAAATTTATGACCGCATTGTCTATGACGACGCCATTCATGTGCCCCTGGCCAGTCTGGTCAAAGACACTTTGTGCCTAACCTTTAACGGCTTATCAAAAACCTACAGGTTGGCAGGCTTTCGCTCCGGTTGGATGCTAATTACGGGTACCAAAGAGCGCGCCGCAAGCTATATCGAAGGTCTTGAAATGCTCGCGTCCATGCGCCTCTGTGCCAATGCGCCGGCAATGCTGGCCGTGCAAACAGCTCTGGGAGGGCGTCAAAGTATTGAAGATTTAATACTGCCTGGCGGGCGTCTGCTGGCCCAGAGAGACTTGGCCCATAGGCTTATTACGGATATTCCAGGGGTCAGTTGCGTCAAACCAAAATCCGCTATGTATCTGTTTCCCAAGCTCGACCCAGAAATTTATCCAATCTCCGACGACGAAGAACTGGTGCTCAACTTATTAAAAGAAGAGCGCATTTTGATGGTGCAGGGTTCGGCATTTAACCTTGATAGCAAGCAGCATTTCCGAATTGTGTTTCTGCCTGATCAGGAACAGCTCGGCGAATCAATCGAAAGGTTTGCCAATTTCTTATCGCGTATGCGTGCATAAAAACAACAGGGCAAGATATGAGCAAGGAAAAGCAAGAGACACCGCCAGAGCAGCCTAATTTTAATGGCGCAGCGATTATTGATGAGCAGGGTGCCGAAATTCCGATCACGGAAGATATGGTACAAAACGCCTGCGACGAGTTAGACGACAGCGAATCCTAACCTTTGGTACTGAGCTATATTTTCCGTGCTCACTTCAACCCCATAATGGCTGAATTCTCGCCGTACCGGATAGTCTTTGCGCAGCAGATCAAAAGCATGAGCGACTTTATGCGCATCCAACCCCACCTGCCCAATGGCATAGACCATGCGCTGATGATCAAGAGCGACATCGTAACAATCCAGTATGGCTTCGTTGAGGCTTTCCGCCTCTAATAACAGCTTATCATGACATATATGCTTAGGTTCTGATTTGGCAACTTTACCAGCCCAGTCGAGAAACCCATCAAATACCATCTGGGTGCCATTAATCTTGCCCTCTAGACTATATCCCGCGATATGCGGTGTCGCCATAGCGACATAACCCATCAGATTGATATCTATGCTTGGTTCGCCCTCCCAAACATCCAGAGCAACCTGAAGCAGAGAACCCTTTTGAAATAGCTCTAGGAGTGCCCTATTGTCTATCGCAGCCCCACGACCCGCATTAATGATTAATGCATCAGGCCTTATTAACCCTAAACGTTGGGCATCAAGCAGATGATAGCTGGGGAACTGGCCACTCTTGGTAATGGGCGTGTGGAGGCAGATAATATCGCAGGCTAAAACAGTATCTAGATCAGTCAAATCTGGCACCGCAGCTGCGGATAAAAATGGATCGTACACGGAGCAACTGACATTGAGGTCACAGAGGCGCTGATATAGGCGCCCGCCAACATTACCGCAACCAATAATCCCTACAGTTTTACCCCGCCAACCAGGCATCAATCTGCACATAACACTCAGATCATACTGCACTACGGCCTCTGCATTACAGCCCGGCGCGTGGGCAAATTGGATACCCGACCTGTGAAGATAATCCATATGTATATGGTCAGTACCTATGGTCGCAGACCCGACAAATTTAACCCCTGTACCCTGCAGCAGCAGCTGATCGACCTTTGTCACTGAACGCACTAACAGAACATCTGCATCAATGAGGTCATTGCGGCTAATATCTCGACCTGGCAATAGCTGAATATCAGCGAACTCACTAAAAAGTTCTTCTACAAAGGGCATATTTTGATCGGCGATAATTTTCAGTTTGTGCTCTCTTTTTCTATATTAATTACAGCCAAATAACTTACGGCTAACGACTCGGAGAAACTAGCTCCCGCTGCTTAAGACTCTGGGCCCTGGCTGCGAAGGCGCTTCCAAACCCCATTTCTTCACAAAATATATCAAAACCGTCCTGATAAATACCCTGCCAGCTAATCTCAGGTAAGCTGGGCGCTTCATCAATATTAGTAACAATGGTGGCTAACTGTCGGGATAAAAACAGCTGATCTCGATGGGTATCAAGCTTGTCTGCAAGCTTTTTAGCCCCACGAATGGGTAAATCTTGCAACTGGTCAAGATGTTCCACAATGGCATCAACTCCAGGAAAATGGGATAACAGTTGGCGAGCTGTTTTCGCACCGACACCAGGTACGCCAGCAATATTATCACTACTATCACCTATAAGGGCTAAATAGTCAGCCATCTGCCCACAACCCAATTCCAACTGAGCCTCAAGTTCTACCTGATTTTTGGGCTGGGATTTACCAAAATCCCAGTACAGATCGCCCTCTTGAATAAGCTGTGTTAAATCTTTGTCACGGCTAACAATGACTGGTTGGGCACTAGCCTCCCTAACCTTAGTGGCAACGCCACCAATCAAATCATCTGCCTCAAACATATTTGACGCCATTTCACTGATACCAAGCACCCGACACAGCTGACGACAGGCATTGAGCTGAAATGCCAGCGCATCATCTGGTAACTCACGATTAGCCTTGTAGTCGGCACAGAGCTGATGACGAAACCCAGAGTCCAAACTTTCATCAAAGGCACAAAACAAATAGTCCGGCTGCTTCTGCCGCAGAATATCCAGTAAAAACCCTGTAAACCCATACACCGCATGGGTTGGATACTGAGATTCCGAGGCATGCCAATTCTCGGGCAGGGCGAAATAACTGCGGAAAATATAAATCGATGAGTCGATCAACAACGCTTGCATAAATTTGCTTCTGATTTACTGGTTCTCATGGTTTAAGAGTTTTTAGTTTAATGGCTTCGAGGCTAATGGCTTCTAGTGTACTAGTCTCTAGTTTACTGGTCTCTAGTTTAGTGGTCTCTAGTTTAAAAGCGCATAGGTTAAATGCCCTATTTGATAATACTCTGGATTCAGCGTATCAGGCCGATCAAACAATTCACTGAGGGCATTAATAAATAGGGCTGCCCTATCCGGTAATTGACTCAGCTGGCACCATGCTATCGCCTGCTGACTTACAGCCAGAGCAAAGCTCTCACTGGCCTTAGTATTGCCCCCGCTAAGATTATCCACACTCAAAGCAAAGCCCTGACCACAGGCAACCGAAAACATCCACTCTAGAGCCTGAGGCTTTACCTCCGCTGATTCAAAAATGTGCTGCTGCTCTGCCGTGCGCCCATCTGGGTTATACCAGTAACCAAAGTCCTCCAACACCAGACGGTCTGATCCCGCAATACACCAGTGGGCGGTTTCATGGAGCGCACTGGAGAGGAAGTCCTCCCGAAAGAATAGTCGATGCCTAGGGCAGTCACCATCAGCAGGCAAATAAATTGGTTCATTCGCGCCACCAATAAGCTGGGTGTTGTACTGGGCGAAAAATTGCTGCTCAAACAGCTCAACAATTAATTGCAGGCTCGCGCTTGTGCTTGCTTTGGGCATTAACACCACTCAACTGAGTTAGCAATACAGTCGGTGCGTTTAATGGCCTGCCAATAGTCCTCTGACAAAAATTCGCGGCCGGCCAAGAGATGCTCAACATACCAGCGAGCAGGCTTGATATGGTTGTCGAGCACCGCTGGATTAGCCACATAAACCCAAGCCGGACGCCTACCGGCCTCAGTTTGCACATAAAATACGTCTCGGCTATAGCGCCTTGGAGCACCCTCATGGGGATCTAGCTTGGCAATCTCAGCTACATTATCAAGCTCGTAAAGCGCACCTTCTATTCGCTCCCCAGGGGCAAACACAATATTGGCGCAAGCCAAGTTATCATGCCGCCTTGAGCGCTTGTTGAAACGCAGGCCAAAGCCATGAATCCAGCCCGCAGTAACGCTTGACACCTGCATATTACGACCCTGCATGCGCTCCTGATTCATATTGGAGCCATAGGCAAAATAAAACTGAGCTGTTGTTCTGCTGTCCAAGATATTGACCGCGCAAAAAATTGTTTGAAATAATTAAAAAGCACGTCACGGAGTTTACAGCAAAACAGGTAGGCTCGGTTGAATTGACTATCTGCTTATCGGCACCTACTTCTGCGATAATTATAGTAATAAAACACAAATTGTTGTGCTTTCTGAAATTCTGGAGTACCTTATATAGTGTTAGTGTAATTTTGCTATCAACTGCCTCAAGGAGATGTATTTATGCCCACACCGGCGCTTGATCACCCGATGGACAATGTGATTGATATCTTCACACGTAAACCCCTCTCTGAACTTTCCAACAATAAACTTATTCGTATCGCCCCTGAACTCGATGGCCTTGAGATGCTGTACAGCAACTCCGAAAATCCGGAGAAACTGTTCTCAGTTAAGGTTTTGGCCTGGGGCCTGCGGCTCAGTGGAGAGGTAGTAGGTCTGGTTCCCTGGCTTGACGAATTGGTGTCCTGCGATGAAATTAACGATCCGCTCAATGGCCAGTGGCAGGGCTATTATGATCAGGGGGTCGATGAATTATTTTTTGCAGCACCGCTACATAAAGTCGTCGAGCTAGAGACTGCCGCCGACTACTACGACTACCAGTGCGATACAGGGCGAGAGATTATTCAGGAAATGCCAGATACCATTGGCACTCACGCTGTGTTATCTGCAGACGGCTTCCACAGCATCACGCTAAAAGAAGTGATCAGCTGGCGATTACTCCATGATGGCACCATGGAGGCGATGTTGATCAATGAGGAAAAGATGGTTAACACACCAGTACTGCCTGGTGATGATTGCCTGTATGCGGCCGATAAGGCTGAAGACTTCCGCTACTTCTTCCAGCACCATATAGCCAATAAGATCAAGTGTCAGGACCCGGATGCTCTGGCTGCTATCTCTCTATTGGAGGAGAGTTAAACCGGTACCTGTTTACTCCGGCTTACCATAGGACATTAGGCGCTGGTAACGGCGCTCTAATAGCTCTTCGATAGGCACAGCCTGAAGCTCATCAAGTTGCTCGCTAAGCCTTGTCTTCAAAGTGCTACTCATGGCTTCAATATCCCGATGGGCGCCGCCCATAGGCTCTGGGATAGTCTCATCGACAATACCCAGGCTCTCAAGATTATCCGAGGTTACACCCATTGCCTCCGCAGCCTGAGGTGCTTTTTCACTGGTCTTCCAAATAATATTGGCACAACCCTCAGGAGAGATAACAAAATAGGTGCTGTATTGCAGCATATTGAGTTTGTCGCCAACACCAATTGCCAGCGCACCGCCTGAGCTGCCCTCACCTATTACGGTACAGATAATCGGCGTTTTTAAACGGGACATCACGGCTAAATTTCTGGCAATGGCTTCGGATATATTACGCTCTTCAGAATCAATACCAGGATAGGCACCCGGCGTATCTATCAGAGTGAGCACAGGCATCTTGAAACGCTCAGCAGTCTCCATAAGACGCAGAGCTTTGCGATAGCCCTCGGCTTTAGGCATACCAAAGTTACGCATCACTTTGTCGCTAACACCGCGGCCCTTCTCTTCGCCAATCACCATAACCGGCTTGCCATTTAAACGGGCAACCCCACCCACAATAGCGCTGTCATCACCAAAGTGACGGTCGCCATGCATTTCTTCCCAGTCGGTAAAAATACGCTGAATATAGTCCAGGCTATAGGGGCGCTGCGGATGTCTGGCCACCTGTACAACCTGCCAAGGGCTGAGTTTGGCATATATATTTTGGGTCAGCTTGTGGGACTTGTCTCGAAGTTTGGCCACTTCTTCTGCAATATTTAGCTCATTGTCATTGCCGACCAGATGTAGCTCTTCGATCTTTGCTTCCAGCTCGGCAATTGGCTGTTCAAAAGAAAGATAGTTTAAATTCATGGTATGGAGAGTCCTGAATGAGTCTGGCTCGCATTTTAACATCTCTGAACGCCACCGCCATAGTGGATGTTTACTTAATGATAGTGCAAGGTGACACTGTTTTTACCAAAATTTTCACGCAATCGACTGATTAGCTCATCACGCGGCTGCACCAACCACTGGCTGCCCAACTTTAACTGCCCTACGGCATTGGGCATTGCATACTCAACGGTTACAGGGCAATTGCCGTCTTTAAAATCACCAATGGCGCCATGAAATTTATCTACCCAGTCCTCGGTTACCTCAGCTTGGGGAATCGATAGCTCTAGTCTGCTCAGTTTACTGCAGCGGGCTTCATAAATGGATTGAATAGACTCGGCAACCATTTTCAAGCCGCCAGTAAAGCTATCCTCAGACACAGCCCCCTGAATCACCAGCAATGCGTCCTTGGTCAGAATATCCCGATATGCATTAAATTTTTCCGCCCAAACGGACAATTCGATGCGGCCACTTTTATCATCAATGGTAAGAAAAGCGAAACTGTCTCCTCGCTTATTCTTCATTATGCGCATGCCAATCACCATGCCCGAAACAGTGGCGCTCTCTTTGCCTGGACGCATATCAACAATACGGCTGGGTACCATGGTACGCAGCTCTTCTTCATATTCATCAATAGGGTGGCCGGTAAGATAGAGGCCCAATGTCTCTTTTTCTCCATTTAGCCGTTCTCTGACAGACAGTGAGCGGGCGCCGTTGTAGCTGTTGTAATTGATATCTGATGCACTCTCAACAATCGACTCGCCAAACAGATCACCCATACCACTGCTTGTGTTGCGCGCATGTTGCTCGGCTAGTTTAACCGCCTCATCCATACCAGCTAACATTACTGCCCGGCGATAACCCATCTCACCCGGAGGGCCAATCTCGTCCAGAGCACCGCTGCGGATCATCGCTTCCAGCGCACGCTTATTCACTTTGCGGCCATCAACACGGGCACAGAAATCAAACAAATCCTTAAATGGCCCACCCACGGTTCTGGCGGCAATAATATTGTCAACTGGCCCTTCGCCTAGGCCTTTAATTGAACCCAGACCATAGATAATTCGCCCCTGGGCATCAACGCTGAAATGAAACCGCCCCTGATTGACATCCGGCGGCAATAAATCTAGCTTCATGGCGCGGCATTCATCAATAAATGTCACCACCTTATCGGTCTTATCCATATCCGACGAAATAGTCGCCGCCATAAACTCAGCCGGATAATGAGCCTTGAGCCAGCCGGTTTGATAGGCTACTAGCGCATAAGCAGCACTGTGGGATTTGTTAAAACCGTAACCTGCAAACTTTTCCATCAGGTCGAAGATATTCGACGCTAGATCTTCAGCAAAGCCTTTTCCCATGGCTCCCTGAGTAAATAGCTCACGCTGCTTGGCCATCTCATCAGCATTTTTCTTACCCATAGCACGACGTAGCAAGTCGGCGCCACCAAGAGTATAGCCACCCATTTCCTGAGCGATCTGCATCACCTGTTCCTGATACAGAATAATACCGTAGGTAGGCTCAAGGGCAGGCTTAAGGCATTCGTGCTGGTACTGAATATGGGGGTAACTGACTTCTGCGCGACCCTTTTTCCGATTGATAAAGTCGTCGACCATACCCGACTGCAATGGGCCTGGACGGAATAGCGCTACCAGTGCCACGATATCCTCAAAGCGGTCGGGACCCAGCTTTTTAATCAGCTCTTTCATACCGCGAGATTCCAGCTGGAACACCGCGGTAGTCTCGGCCCGCTGCATCATTTGATAAGTCGTCTCATCATCCAGCGGTATTTTTTCAATATCTAATACTTCTTCCCCGTTAGCTGCGCGGGTGCGATTAATCATGCGCACCGCCCAGTCAATAATTGTCAGAGTGCGCAATCCCAAGAAGTCGAACTTCACTAGCCCGGCCTCCTCTACATCATTTTTATCGAACTGGGTAACCACACCGCCACCGGTATCGTCACAGTAGATCGGCGAAAAATCAGTGATCAATGTGGGGGCAATAACCACACCGCCGGCATGCTTGCCGCAGTTTCGCGAAACGCCTTCGAGCTGTAGCGCCATTCCCCAAATCTCTGCGGCCTCATCATCATGGGCAAGAAATTGCTCCAGCTCCTCTTCCTGCTCAACGGCTTTTTCCAGAGTCATGCCAACTTCAAAGGGGATCAGCTTAGACAGCTTATCGGCGAGACCATAGGACTTACCCTGCACACGGGCTACATCTCGGACTACAGCCTTCGCAGCCATGGTTCCGAAGGTCACAATCTGTGAAACCGCATCACGGCCGTATTGCTCTGCGACATAGGCGATAACCCGATCGCGGCCCTCCATACAGAAGTCGATATCAAAATCTGGCATAGAAACCCGCTCTGGATTAAGAAAGCGCTCAAACAGCAAATCGTATTTGATGGGATCTAGATCGGTAATCTTTAGAGCGTATGCCACTAGTGAACCAGCGCCTGACCCTCGGCCAGGACCAACGGGGATTTCGTTATCTTTGGCCCAGCGAATAAAGTCCATCACAATTAGAAAATAGCCGGGGAACCCCATCTGGATAATAATATCCAATTCAAACTTTAGTCTTTTTGCGTAGAGTTTTTGTGTCTCGGGAAAATCTGTGGCCTGAGTATCAAATAATTTCGCTAGCCGCTCTGCAAGGCCCTCTTCCGAGACCTTGATAAAGAACTCATTGATGGTCAGCCCTTCGGGGATTGGATAGTCAGGCAAAAAATACTCGCCCAATCGTAAAGCTAGGGTGCAGCGTTTAGCGATTTCAATCGTATTTTGTATGGCTTCAGGAATATCAGAAAATAGCTCGGCCATTTCGTCGGCGCTGCGCAAATACTGATTGTCTGAATAGTGGCGTTCACGACGGGGGTCATCTAAGGCGCGACCCTCATGAATACAAACACGGGCTTCATGGGCTTCAAACTCTTCAGCAGTAATAAAACGCACGTCATTGGTGGCGACCACTGGGCAAGAATATTGGCTGGCTAGGTCTACTGCTGCATGGAGATAATCCTCCTCTCCGGGACGACCCGTGCGCTGAAGCTCAAGATAAAATCGGTTGGGGAACAGCGCCATAAACTCCAGCAACAACTGCTCAGCCTCGGCACTGCGACCAGAGATAAGCGCAACGCCTATATCTCCGCCGCGCCCTCCAGAGAGCGCAATCAAGCCACCGCTATAGTCGGGCAACCATGACTTTTTGATGGCAGGAATGCCCTGACGTTGACCCTCTTGGTAGGCCTTAGAAACTAATTTAGTGAGGTTCTGATAGCCTGTTTGGTCAGCCACCAGAAGTACGAGTTGGGTGGAGCTGCCCTCACCACTCTCATCCTGGACTAATAAATCAGCACCTAGAATCGGCTTAACACCAACAGCCTGTGTCGCCTTATAAAACTTCACCAGGCCAAAGAAATTATTGAAGTCGGTAAGGGCGACCGCGGGCATACCCATTTCCGCCACCTTTTTGGCCAGCGGCTTAATGCGTACTAAGCCATCAACCAGGGAGTATTCAGAATGTAGCCTTAGGTGAACGAACGGTGCGGTCATTTAGTTAACAGGTGCTGAGCATCGACTCCATAGTAAGTAAAACTGTCTTCCATTAAATCAAACACTGTTCCGTCGTAGGGCACTATATCGGCATCTGAGGTCTGCAGTGGCTCAACTCTGTCACTCCACCGAATTACGCCGGCACCACAGGTCAGGCCTGCACCAAAGGATGCGGTTAAGATGGTCATACCCGGTTTGACTCGCTTATCAGTCAGAGCATCACAGAGCGCCAGTGGAATAGCCGCGGCACTGGTATTGGCATATTCATCAATACAGACCATCACTTTTTCTATAGGGAAATTCAGGCGTTTAGCGAGCGTCTGAATAATCCTTACATTGGCCTGATGGGGGACAAATAAATCGATATCTTCAGCCGTTAGGCCCTCTCTCTCCAGAACATTGGCAATCGAATCGGCCATGCCTTTGACCGCACTTTTAAAAATTTCCTGACCTTCAAAGTTTAGAGATACATGGATATCGCCGGTCAGATGCGATGGTGACATACCCCAGCTAGGTAGATGCAAGCACTCGCGGCTATCAGGCACGCAGCTCATATGAGCAGACAGCAGCCCCAGCTTCTCCTTGGTCGCCTCTATAACCACCGCGCCAGCGCCATCGCCGAACAGAAAACAAGACTCGCGCTTACTCCAGTCCATGGCCAGAGAAATTCGCTCCGAGCCAATCACCAGCGCTTTTTTAATCGAGCCAGCCTTAATCATATCTGTGGCCACATTCATGCCGTACAACCAGCTTGTGCACGCAGAGTTCAAGTCAAAAGCAGCTGCCTTAGTGGCACCTAGCTTATTCTTGATAAAGCTCGCTGTATTTGGGCATATCTCTTCCGGGGTAGTGGAACCCAGTACCACTAAGTCGATATCACTGGCGTCGACACCAGCCGCAGCCAGCGCCCTCTCAGCAGCTAGCCAACCCATCTCCCCCGTGGACACATGGCTGTAATGACGCTGACGAATGCCTGATCGAGAGAATATCCACTCATCGCTGGTATCAATGATTTTAGCCATATCATCATTGGTCATTAACAGTTTTGGCACGTATTTGCCCCAGCCTGTGATCTCCGCGTAATTCACTTATTGCACCCCAAAATGTGTCATTGCTTTTATGACTTTGAATGTAAAGCCTGAACGGCTTTAACTCAAGCCTTAACTGGCTTTTTAAGGCTGAAAGAACAGATTTGTGTCCAAATGAATTGTCAGCTAAAAAAGCGGTGACTGTTCGAGTTGCAACTCATCCCGAACCGGTGCGAATGACCGTCGATGAATAGGTGTTGGGCCCAAGCGTTGAAGCGCCTCCAGATGCTGCGCTGTGCCATAACCTTTATTACTATTAAAGCCGTAGCCAGGGTACTTTGCATCCATCTCCAGCATCTCTTTGTCGCGCACAACCTTGGCCAGTATTGAAGCTGCGCTGATTACTTCAACACGGCCATCACCTTTCACTACTGCCTCCCCGGCATATTCCCACTGGGGCAAGCGATTACCATCAACGGCGACATAGTCAGGCTGAATTTTTAGGCCCATCACTGCGCGACGCATGGCCATTAGCGTAGCCTGCAGAACATTAAAGCGATCGATCTCCTCAACAGAGGCACGGCCGATACACCAGCAGCTTGCATGGCTAACAATGTCTGTATATAGATTTTCCCGCTGTCGCGCAGACAACGCCTTAGAATCTGCCAGACCTTCTATTGGATGATTAGCAGGCAGGATAACCGCCGCAGTAACAACATCACCAGCTAAGGGGCCGCGGCCAACTTCATCAACCCCGGCGAGAAGCATGACCCAGGCTGGCGGCTCAAATGGCTTCAGCGATTTAACAGGCTTCAGTGATTTCATAAATCAAGCAACTCAGCAATCGCGTTAGCCGCTATAGCGCCCGAATCCACCGCTAGCTGCCTATGAAGCCGAGTAAATTCTGCTGCTAGAGCTATCTGCTGATCAGAGTCAAATGCCTGAATCACAGCCCCTGTTAAATTATCCACGGTAGCCTCGGATTGAATAAATTCTGGCACTAGCATTTTGTTCGCCAGTAAATTTGGAATAGAAGCATAGGATGTTTTGATAAACGGCGACACCAAACGATAGGTCAATTCGCCCAGACGGTAACTAACCACCATCGGTTTCTTTAATAGCATTGCCTCTAGGGCGGTCGTTCCAGAGGCCAACAGAACCACATCAGCTGCCTCCATAGCTAAATGAGAGTCCTGCTCCAGCAGAGTCACATTGAGCTCAGGTTTACTAGCCAATATACGGACTAGTTGCTGGTGCCGGGCATCATTGGCTGCTGGTATCACCAGCTGTAAATTGGAACCTACGGTCTTTTTAATCTGCTCTGCACTTTCCAAAAATAGCTTAGCCAACAACTCTACTTCGCCTGAACGACTGCCAGGCATAATGCAGAGCAAAGGTGCTTCTGGGTCTAACCCCAATTTTTCTCGAGCTTCACCACTGTTTGGCTGCTCGGGAAACTGCCCTGCCAGAGGGTGACCAACAAAGCATACCGCCACATTGTGCTGGTGGTAGAACTCAGTCTCAAACGGCAACAAGCAGAGCATCAAATCAACAGATTTCTTGATCTTTTTAATTCGCCCCTGACGCCAGGCCCAAACTGAGGGACTGACATAATGAATAGTTTTTACTCCAGCCCTGTGGAGCTTGAGTTCTATACCGGTGTTAAAGTCAGGGGAATCTATACCAATGAACGCAACGGGCTTATTGGCTGTGTAACGGCGGATAATGTCCCGTCTCATGGCAAGGAGTTCTGCCAATCGCTTGAATGGCTCAACAAAGCCCATCACTGAAAGACGATCCATTTGGAATAATGACTGAAAGCCTTCGGCCTGCATCTTAGGTCCACCGATACCCTCAAATACTGCATTAGGAAATTGCTGGCGCAAGGCACGAATAAGGTCCGCACCCAAAATATCACCAGAGGCTTCTCCGGCGACCATAGCGAAGACCTGCGTTTGCGTACCCATGATTTAGCGGATAATACCGCGGCTGGAATTCTCCAGAGAGTTGAGCAACATCAAAATCACCTCGTCATTACCGAGGTCTGCAATGGCTTTTAGTGCCTCGTCTAGCTGCAAGCCGCGACGGTAGAGCAGCTTGTAACCCTTGTTAGCGAGCGCGATCTGATCTGTGCTATAGCCCCGGCGTTTAAGACCTTCCCTATTGATTGTGCGCGGTTCTGCTGGGCTGCCAAACGCAGTCACAAATGCTGGTACATCATGGTAAATAAATGCCGCAGGACCAATAAAACAATGGGGACCAATATGCACAAACTGGTGAACTAGGGAGTAGCCAGAAAGAATAGTCCAGTCACCAACAGTGACATGGCCAGAGATGGCTGCGTTGTTAACCATAATCACATGGTCACCAATCACACAGTCATGGCCCACATGGACATAGGCCATGAGTAAATTATCACTACCGATATGAGTTTCGCTATTATCCTGAACCGTGCCCCTATGAATAGTCACGCCCTCACGAATAACATTGTTATCGCCGATCACCAGTTTTGTTCGCTCACCTTTATATTTTAAATCCGGGGTGTCATCACCCACAGTAGAAAACTGATAAACCTTATTGTTGCTGCCCATCACAGTTGGGCCTTTAACCACAACATGTGAAGCTATTTCGCAGCCATCACCAATCTCGACATCAGCACCAATAATCGTCCAGGGGCCAATGCTGACATTTTCGCCAAGCACTGCCGAGGGATCAACAATGGCTCTAGGATCTATCATGCTAGGGAATCTCTATCCTGATATGCACAGAGCAACACGGCATCGCAGGCAGTCTTGCCATCAACCGTGGCAGTGGTTTTAAAGCGCCAAATATTGCGCTTTACTGTGTCAATTTCGGAGGTAAGGACAAGTTTATCTCCAGGCACTACTGGACGCTTGAAACGGACCTTATCAACACCGGCAAATAGATACAGCTTGCCGTCATCTGCTTTTTCACCCGTGGTGGCAAAGCCCAGTAACCCAGACACCTGAGCCATCGCCTCTACCATCAGGACACCGGGAAAAATCGGTGCACCGGGAAAGTGGCCATTAAAAATATCTTCGTTAATCGTAATATTCTTGTAGGCGACAATGCGCTCGCCTGGCACAATTTCGGTGACCCTGTCGACCAATAAAAAGGGGTAGCGATGTGGAAGCAAGTCCATTATTTCATTTACATTCATTTCAGCATCCAATTGCAAAAGCTAATCAATTCGCCCGCGGCTTTCGAACCCAAACCGCTAAGACTATTCTCACCCAGCTAGTGTTTTTTTATTTATCACCTTCAACTCTCTTGAGGCGTTTGGCCATATCGTCCAGTTGACCGATACGAACCGAATTTTTACGCCAGTCAGCCGTCTTCATCATTGGCGTGACTATGGAAGAATAGGACCCGGGCTGGGTAATATTCTTAGTGGCCAAGGTTTTTGCTGTAAGCATCACATTGTCACAGATCGTGATATGCCCCACTACACAGGCATCGCCACCTAAAACACAGTTGCGACCAATCACTGCGCTCCCAGCGACTCCAGAATACGCTGCCATAGCAGTGTTATCACCGACAACAGCGTTGTGGGCTATCTGCACATGGTTGTCCATAATAACCCCATTGCCAATCAAGGTATCGCCCAGTGCACCACGGTCGATAGCCGTACAGGCTCCTATTTCAACATCATCGCCTATCCTAACACCGCCGATCTGGTGGATTTTCTGCCAGCCACCCTCGCCATTGGGTGCAAAACCAAAACCATCAGCGCCAATAACTGCACCGCTGTGCACCCTGACTCTGCTGCCAAGAACAACATCATGATAAATAGAAACATTAGAAGCTATCTGACAGTTCTCGCCTAATACCGAGCCACCACCAATGAAGCTATTAGCTTCTATGGAGCAGCCAGATTCAATCTTGGCCCCAGCATCAATCACTACATGAGGGCCTATGTAGACATCATCTTTAATCATAGCGCTGGCATGAATGACAGCACTGGCATGAATACTCGCTCCCTGACAGGAAGCAGTGGTAAACCATGCGGATATTTTTGCGTACCCAAGGTAAGGATTATCTAGAATCAAGCAGTTGCCAGAAAAAGACTTGGCCTGCTCGGAACCTAAGATCACCGCCTCGGCTCGGGAATCCGGCAATTGGCTGGAGTACTTAGGATTGGCCAAGAATGCAAGCTCCCCAGCCCCTGCGTTCTGTAACGTATTGAGTCCAGATATTCTCACCGAGCCATCACCGTGCAACTCAGCTTCAAGGAACGCGGCGATTTCAGCTAGAGAATAATCCCGTTTCATTACAGCACTCTGCTAACGACTAAATCGACAACAGGATTATTTAGACGATTTGTTGAGACGATCGATAACTTTAGGGGTCAGATTGTTTTCCGCCACAGCGGTAATCACCGCTTCCTGGCGCAACAAAATAGTGATGCCCTCTTCTTTGACAATCTCTTGGATAATGGTCTGTAGCTGAGGCATAAACTCCTGCTGGATTTTCTGCTGCAACTGCTGCTGTTCTGCCTGAATCTTGCGGTTTGCAAGTTCGGCATCAGCTTTGACGTATTCCATTTTTTTCTGGTGCGCAACCGCCTCTTCTTGAGACCAAGTTAAACGCTTGCTCTCGGCTTCTTTTGCTAGAGCCTGAAAATCCGCTGAAGAGCCTTCAAGCTTAGCTTTGAGAGCCACAAAATCGGCACTTTCAATCGCCTGCTTAACGCGAGCCTGGGCTGGAGCTGAGGCAAAAATAGCCGAATTAATATCAATCACAGCAATTTTATCCTCTGCTACTGCACTTACTGATGCAACTGCAGACAGACTAGCTAAAACGACCAAAACAAGTGCTTTTACATTACCCACAATACTTCTCCCTACTATTATTAAAATTGATTACCCAACGAGAACTGAAATACTTCAGTTTCATCAAAGTCATTTCCATTAAGAGGCTTGGCCACACTAAATGTGATTGGACCAAAACCACTTAACCATGTTGCGCCTACACCAACAGCATAGCGCAATTCTCCCGCATCAGGTTTAAAGCAATTAACCTGAGTTTCTCCACACTTAGTGTTGAAAATATTACCCGCATCAAAAAACAGTGATGACTGCACCGAGCGTTGATCCTTCAAGAATGGCAGCGGAAAAATAACCTCTGCACCAAGTTCGACCTTAACATTGCCGCCAATGGGATCTGGGTCATCAATATATCCTGTTGAACAGGGGGGGTCTGCAAAGTTACAGGGGGTATCCTGAGGCCCCAAGGTATTGCGTTTGAAGCCACGCACAGAGCCAAACCCACCACCATAGAAATTCTTGAAGAATGGCAGCTGTGTCGTGTCACCATAGCTCTCACCAAAGCCCAAATCAGCTTTCACTTTGAGCGTTAGCGACCTAGTTAACCCTCGAAGATACTCACCACTATAGGTCACTTTGTAATATTCAAGGCCAGAGCCTGGAAGCGCCAAGTCTAAACCCAAACGCTGGGAAGCACCGCGAGTCGCAAAAATACCGCGGTTTAATGTCGACTTGCCCCAGTTAATATTGAAACTAAATACATCGAAATTATCACCATTAGCCTCTACAAAATCGCTGATTTCTCTGGATGCAAATGAGCCAGTTCTGAGATCCAAGTTCTCATAGCCCAGACCCAAGCCAATACGCTGCACATCTGAAATTGGGTAACTCCAATTAACACCGCCACCAAATGTATTGGTTGAAAAGCTCGCGACATTGATGCGGTCGTAATCTGTCTCTCTCACATACAGATTGTAGCCAACGCTAACGCCGTCTACGGTAAAGTAAGGCTCTGAATAGCTAAAGTTTAAGGAACTCTGGTAGGTACTGCGATTGATACCAATACCTACCTGCTTGCCCGTACCCAAGAAATTATTCTCGCTGAGATTACCACCCAAAATAAGGCCGGTGCCCTGAGCATAACCGACACTTGCCCCAACAGAACCAGAGGGCTGTTCTTCAACGGTATAAACCACATCAATCTGGTCATTGGTACCTGCCACTGGCAGATTCTCAACACCCACTTCTTTAAAGAATCCAAGACGCTCAAGACGTACTTTCGAATGCTCAATCAAAGCGTTATTGGCCGAGCCACCTTCCATTTGACGCATCTCGCGGCGCAGCACTTCGTCGGCAGTTTTAGTATTGCCGCGGAATTCAATTCGACGTACATAGGCGCGCATTCCAGGTGTCACCACAAAAGTAATTGTCGCAGTTTTCTCTTCCTCATCAACTTCCGGGTAGCCATTGACCTCAGCAAAGGTATAGCCTTCATTACCCAGGCGGCGAGTAATATACTCGCTGGAGGTCGTCATTAATGTCTGGGAGAAGGTCATGCCTTTCTGCATGATAATGAGCGCTCGCGCCTGAGCCTCGGGTATTTTTAATTCGCCAGACAACTCAATACCGCCCACTTTATAGACGTCACCCTCGTCAATATTAATGGTGATATAAACAGATTCTTTATCTGGGCTAATAGATACTTGAGTGCTGTCTACCGCAAATTTGAGATAACCACGGTCAAGATACCAAGTCTCTATTGTTTCCAAATCACCGGACAACTTTTCTCGGCTATATTTGTCATCACTGGAAATCCATGACAGCCAGCCAGTGGTGTTTTGCTCAAAAGTATCAAGCAGCTCTTCTTCGCTAAAGTCTGAATTGCCAACAATATTAATATGGCGAATCTTGGCGACATCACCCTCTTCAATATCAATATTGACGGCCACACGATTGCGCGGCAGTGTTTTAACCTCTGTCTTTACCAGAGCGCCATAACGACCCTGAGAAACATATTGTCGCTGCAGTTCTTGAGTCATTCCTTCAAGAATGACCTGACGAAATATCTGCCCTTCTGCCAGACCATTGTCCCGCAAGGCGTCCAGCAACTGGTCAGTCTCGATGGCTTTGTTACCCTCGAGATTAATCTCTGTGACTGCAGGACGCTCGGCCAGGCCGATAACCAGAATGCCATTTTCCCTGGCCATAACCACATCAGAAAAATAGCCAGTTCGGAATAGTGATCTTGTGGCTTCGCGGATAGCTGGGTCGTCAACCAGATCCCCAGCACTAATAGGTAGTGCTGCAAATACAGTACCTGCAGAAACTCGCTGAAGGCCCTCGATACGGATATCAGCAACCTGAAAAACTTCTGCATTCACCAAGGGTGAGACTGAGCAAAGGACTAAAAGTAGGCCTGTTAAAAATCGCTTCATGTAAATAATAGAACCCAATTAGTCAGTTAATTTGTGCGGTTCAAAACGTCCGCGTTATATCATTGTAGGTAGCCACAACCATCAGACTCATGACCAAGGCAAGCCCTACTTTATATCCTACTATCTGAATCCGATCAGAAACAGGAGAACCCTTTACCACCTCAATCAAATAGTACATAAGGTGGCCACCATCCAATACTGGTATCGGCAATAGATTCATTACGCCGAGCATTATACTGAACATGGCGACAAAGCGAATAAAATTGTCAACTCCAGACTTACCGCTATCACCGGCGATCTGCGCTATGGTGATGGGCCCACTCAAATTTTTAGGCGACAAATCTCCAACAATCAACTTGCCGATTGATTTAACAATAAAAATACTGGTATCAAAGGTCTCTTGAACACCTCGTGAGACTGCTCCCAGCAGGCTGTATTCCGTGGTGCGAACAAGCTCATCCGGATATTGACCGCGAGAGGCGAGCTGCACTCCCAGCTGGCCCACCTGCTCCCCGTCTCTTTCAATAAGTAGAGGACGAATTTCTATACTGAGTTCCCGAGAGTTACGCTGCACTCCCAGGGTAACTGCCCCATCGGTACTGCTAGAAACAGTATGTACAAAACTATTAATATTAGTGATTGTTTGGCCATTGATAGAAAGCAACTGATCGCCTTTTTTCAGGCCTGCTGCATAGCCAGCGCCGTCTTCAAAAACAGCAGCCAAGGATAAACTGCTAAGTTCAAATGGCGGGCTAACACCCAAATCCCGCAATGGCACAGGCTGCTCGTCATCGCGCAACCAGCGTTCGACTGAAACACCCAAGTCATATTGCAGATTTGAATCTTTGTAACGCACTGTAAAAGGTATCTCACCGGTGGTGCCGATGAAACCCAGTAACTGACGCGACACTGAGGTCCAGGTGCTGGTGGCTATACCATCGACAGCGACAATCTCCATCCCTGGTTCAAAGCCAGAAAGGCTAGCGACAGAGCCCTCTTTAACCTCGCCCACCACTGGTGCCAAGCCGCGCTCACCGCCAAGAAAAATAATAGCAAAGAAAACGATGGCCAGCAAAAAATTAGCCACAGGGCCAGCCACTACGACCGCTATCCGCTGCCAGACGGTTTTGCGGTTAAAGGAAAATGGTAAATCGGCGGCTTCGACATTACCTTCGCGCTCATCGACCATCTTTACGTAGCCACCCAGTGGCAGCAGCGCAAAAACAAACTCGGTATTATATTTATCTCGCCAGCTAACCAACGCTTTGCCAAACCCAATAGAGAAACGCTCTACCTTGACACCGCACCGGCGCGCCACCCAGAAATGGCCAAATTCATGAATGGTCACGACCACAGCAAGGGCAATAAAGAAGTAAAAAATTGTCTGCAGTAAATCCATCAATTAGTACTCAATCTCAGTTATATAATTAGCGCTATGGTAGCGCGCTTTTTGATCGGAATCTTGGACTCCATCAAGAGAGTCTGGTTCACTAAAATCAAGCCCTGAAAGAGTATTATCAACAACCTGAGCTATCTGGCTGAACCCAATACGCTTATCAAGAAACGCTTGAACTGCAACCTCATTGGCTGCATTGAGAATCGCCGGGGCATCACCCGCCGCTGCCGCAGCATCAAATGCTAGCTGTAAACAGGGAAAACTCTCCAGATCCGGCTGCTCAAAATCTAAGCGGGCCACATCAAAAAGATTCAAGTCGGCCACGCCAGATTCAATTCGCTCAGGCCAAGCCAGCCCATGGGCGATAGGTGTGCGCATATCTGGGTTACCAAGCTGAGCTAGCACAGAGCCATCGGTATACTGCACCAAACTGTGAATAACACTTTGCGGATGCACGACAACGTCAATTTGCTTGGGGCTTACATCAAATAGCCAGCAGGCTTCAATTAACTCTAGCCCCTTATTCATTAGCGACGCTGAATCCACTGAAATCTTGCGCCCCATGCTCCAATTCGGATGGGCACATGCCTGATCTGGAGTCACTTCAGCCATTTGCTGTGCAGACCAACCACGAAACGGGCCGCCAGAGGCAGATAGCAATAGTTTGCTAACGCCAGATGTATCTGCCTGCTCATAATTGGCTGGCAGACATTGGAAAATGGCATTATGTTCACTGTCAATCGGCAGTAACAGGGAACCTGAGGCCTTAACTGCGCGCATAAACAGCCCCCCCGCCATCACCAGAGACTCTTTATTAGCCAGTAATATCTTTTTGCCTGTTTTCACTGCCGCCATTGTCGGCACTAGACCTGCTGCACCAACAATCGCCGCCATCACGGTGTCAACTTGAACCGCACTAGCAACCTGGCACAGAGCCTCAAGACCATGCAAAACCTCAGTTTTGCAATCGGTGCCATGCAACAGCGCCCGTAGCTCACTGGCAGCTGCAGCATCATTGACTACGGCAAATTGCGCACCATGCTGCTGGCACTGGAGAGCCAACTTGCTAAGCTGCTTATTGCCAGTGAGGGCAAAAACAGAGTATTTATAGGGATGCCTGGCTATCACGTCGAGGGTGCTTTCACCAATTGACCCTGTCGCTCCCAATAAAGTAATAGATTGCATGGATTAAAACGAGCTTATCTGGGTGAGCAGCAAAGCAAACAGAGGCATGCCGGCCATCATGCCATCGATGCGATCAAGCACACCACCATGGCCCGGAAGCAATTGGCTGCTATCTTTCACACCACTATGGCGTTTAATCATACTTTCAAAAAGATCACCCAACACTGAATAAAGAGCAACAGGAATAATCAAGATAAATAAGCTTTTGATATCTACGTTTGGCAACAGCCAAATTAGGCCTGCAATTAGTAATAGCTGCAAAAAAAAGCCGCCGGCAAAACCCTCCCAGGTTTTCCCCGGGCTGACAATTGGCGCTAACTTGTGTTTACCAAATAAACTGCCTGCAATATATCCACCGACGTCTGCCAAGACTACAATTACAATTGCCAACAGCAGCAGCCAGCGACCAAATTCAGCCTGAAGAATCGCTGCTACAGCAACCCAAGTGGCGACCAACAGAAGTAGGCCAAGCAAACCCAGTACAGGTTTCGATGACCACAGGATAGCGCTTGAGGGGTAGCCTTGAATCCACAGAAAAATAACCGCCCAGAGCCCAACCGCACCCAGACTAATCTGCTGACCGAGCTCAAAATCAAAAGTCGAGTACAGCCCCAATATATAACTAGAAGCCATTAGAAACGCGAAAAGCAGACCGAGATAAACTGCCCTGCCGGATTTTGAGCCAATTTTAATCAGGCTTCCCCATTCCCAACCGGCCACCATCACCAGCAGCATTATCACCAGAGAAAACCACATTGGGGAAAGATATAAAAGCAAGCCAAGAAAGACTGCGGCCATAATCACGGCAGTAAAGACCCGCTGTTTAAGCATGGGCGCTTTCGCCTGGATCAAGTTCAGGGGCATTGATACCATCTTCGCGCAGACCAAAACGGCGCTGACGAGAGTAGTACTCGGCCACAGCCAACTCGAGAGCCTTGGCATCAAAGTCAGGCCAGTAACAGTCGGCAAAATACAGTTCAGTGTAAGCCAGCTGCCATAGCAAAAAGTTACTGATGCGCTGCTCACCCGCGGTGCGAATACAGAGGTCTGGGTCTGGAATCCCATCCTGGCGCATATATTTACTAAAGATATCTTCGTTTATATCAGATGAGCGCAATCGGCCCATCTGAACCTCGGTGACTATGGTTTGAGCCGTACGCGCAATATCCCAACGACCACCGTAATCAACACATAGATACAGGGTGAACTTGCCACTGGCCGTCATAGTCTCTGTATCGCTAATTAAACGTTTTAACCGATCACTAAAATGACTACGGCTGCCCACCACTTTGAGGCGCACACCATCGTCGCGGAGCGCTTTCGCTTCTTTTTTTAGATAGGAAGAAAAAAGTGACATTAAACCGCGAACTTCAAGTTCGGGTCGGTCCCAGTTTTCACTGCTAAAGGCAAACAGGGTGACGGTATCTATATTATTTTCTTTAGCCGCGGTCAATGTGTCACGGATGCGCTCAACGCCAGCCTCATGCCCAGCGATGCCGCCCAGACCACGCTGCTTCGCCCAGCGGTTGTTGCCATCCATAATGATCGCAACATGCTTGAGGGGATGGGGGGATACTATGGAAACAGGATCAGCCATTGTTTTAACCTAAGGAGATTAAATCTCCATCAAGTCCTTTTCTTTAGCCGTGAGGGCCTCTTCCACTTTGGCCACAAAGCGATCGGTGATCTTTTGAATATCATCCTGTGCCTTTCGCTCTTCGTCTTCACTGATGTCTTTAGCTTTCTGCAGCTCTTTAATATCAGAAATAACATCGCGACGGATATTGCGAATGGAAATCCTTGCGCCTTCAGCTTCAGCCTTGGCCTGCTTGCCATAATGCTTGCGAGTTTCCTCGGTCAAGGCTGGCAGCGGCACCCGAATAACAGTGCCTGCAGTGGAGGGATTTAAGCCCAGATCAGACTTCATAATGGCCTTCTCAATCTCTGGCACCAAGGACTTTTCCCAAGGCGTAACAGAAAGAGTCCGAGCATCTTCAATAGCAATAGATGCAGCCTGACTAAGCGGTGTATCAACACCGTAATAGTCTACGGAAAGGCCATCCAGAATACTTGGATGTGCCCGACCAGTACGAATTTTGTTGAAGGCATTGCCCAGAGCATCCATGGCTTTGGCCATACGCTCTTCCGCGTCTTGCTTTAGTTCTTCAATCATTATTAATCGACTCCTTATCCCTCTTCGATCAGCGTGCCCTCGGCACCGCCAACTACTAGGTTAAGTAAAGCTCCAGGCTTTGCCATGCGGAAAACCCTAAGCGGCATATTGTGTTCGCGACACAGGCATATTGCGGTCAGATCCATAACACCCAACTTCTTATCTAGCACCTGATCATAGGTTAAATGATCGTACAGCTCCGCACTAGAATCCAGCATCGGATCCGCTGAGTAGACACCATCGACCTTAGTAGCCTTCAACACCACATCAGCATCGATTTCTATACCCCGCAGACAGGCTGCAGAATCGGTGGTGAAAAATGGATTACCAGTACCAGCCGCAAAAATGACTACATCACCATCTTTAATATAGCGGATAGCGCGGCGGCGGTCATAATGTTCGACAACACCACTCATTGGAATCGATGACATAACATGGGAGGAAATATTAGTGCGCTCCAGAGCATCTCGCATAGCCAGAGCATTCATCACGGTTGCCAGCATGCCCATATGGTCGCCAGTCACTCGATCCATACCGGCTGCATTTAGCGCAGCTCCGCGAAACAAATTGCCACCACCAATAACCAAACCTACCTGTACACCAATTCCTACAAGCTGGCCGATTTCGAGCGCCATGCGATCGAGAACTTTGGGATCAATCCCGAAGCCCTCTTTACCCATCAGCTCTTCACCACTAAGCTTGAGAAGGATACGTTTGTATTTTTTCTCTTTACCGGCGGTTGGCATATCTGCTCCTGTCTATCTATTTATTCGTTAGCACCCGCAACCTGAGCGGCCACCTCTGCAGCGAAATCAACTTCGTCAATTTCAATACCTTCGCCCACTTCAAAGCGAACAAAAGACAAAACCTCGGCGCCACCAGCTGCAACCAGTTTGCCCACTGTAGTATCTGGGTCTTTAACGAAAGGCTGATCAATCAGGCTGCTCTCTTTCAAGAATTTGCTTACACGGCCACCGATCATCTTCTCAATAATTTCTTCAGGCTTACCACTCTCGCGAGCCTGAGCCGCAAAAATCTCTTTTTCAGCCGCAATAACCTCGGCTGGCATTTGGTCTGAGCTTACTACTGCGGGGTTTACCGCTGCAACATGCATAGCAACATCTCTAGCCAACTCTTCACTGCCGCCAGACAGGCCAACAATTACTGCGATACGGTTATTACTGTGTACGTAGCCGCCCACCACTGGCGCCTCAACACTGCTGGCACGACGGGCAGAGATATTCTCACCAATCTTTTGCACCAATGCTTCGCGAGCTGATTCCAGGCCATCAGCCATAAGAGCTGCCACATCAGTTTGCTTGGCTGCAAAGCCAGCGTCCAAGACAGTGTTAGCAAAGCCCTGAAAGCCCTCATCACGGGCAGCAAAATCAGTCTCGCTGTTAACTTCTAAAACCAAGCCATAGGAGCCATCGGTCTTAAACATAACGATACCGTCTGCTGCAGTGCGGCCCGCTTTTTTGGCTGCTTTCATGCCGCTAGACTTGCGCAGTTCTTCAATTGCTTTGTCAATATCAGCACCAGACTCTGTCAGTGCTCTTTTGCATTCCATCATGCCTAAACCAGTGCGATCTCGCAGCTCTTTCACCAAAGATGCTGTTACCTGTGACATTGTATTCCTCTCTAAAACATTTTAATCAGTTGGAAAAAAGGGGGCAGCGGCCCCCTTAATCTTGTTAGCAGTGCTGTGCCCTTATTCGGCTGCAGTCGGAATTATTCCGCTGCGGCTTCCTTGGGGGCTTCTTCAGTAGGCTTTTCTTCGGCAGCGGGAACTTCTTCCGCTACAGGCGCTTCAGCAGCTACTTCTTCAACAAACTCGTCCTTGCTGGTAATGGTTGCAGACTGTGCCTTGCCCTCAAGCACTGAATCCGCAACAGAAGCTGCATACAGCTTAATTGCACGGATTGAATCGTCATTGCCGGGAATAACGTAGTCAACACCGTCTGGGTCACTATTAGTATCTACGATACCAACAACATGGATACCCAGCTTGTTAGCCTCGTTAATCGCAATGCGCTCGTGGTCTACATCAACAACGAACAGAATATCAGGCAGACCATTCATGTCCTTGATACCACCGATACTGTTCTCAAGCTTGTCCTTCATGCGCGTGCGCATAAGCACTTCTTTCTTGGTCAGCTTTTCAAAGGTGCCGTCAGCTTCCTGGGTTTCCAACTCACGGAAACGACGGATAGACGCTCGGATTGTTTTGTAGTTAGTGAGCATACCACCCAACCAGCGGTGGCTGACATAAGGCATCCCGCAGCGTTCTGCTTGCTCTTTTACGATTTTTTGTGCAGCACGCTTGGTGCCAACAAAAAGAATTTGATTACCTTTGGCAGCTTCAACGCGAAGAATTTCTAGTGCTTCGTTAAAGGCTGGCACAGTGTGCTCAAGGTTAATAACATGAACTTTGTTGCGTGAGCCGAAGATATACTGGCTCATTTTGGGGTTCCAGAAGCGAGTTTGGTGGCCGAAATGCACACCAGCCTGCAACATATCGCGCATACTGACAATAGACATAAGATTTCCTCTTGGGGTTAAGCCTCCACATCCCCCAATGATCAACCAATTTAGCCGTACTACTTATCAGGCTTAAAAGGCACCCAGAACATTGTGTCGGAATGTGTGTGTCGTTTAGTTTTAAATTACCGCTGCAAGGACAACCTCACAACGGCGCGCTTTATACCATAACCACAGGGCCATATAAAGTAAAAATACACAGATATTCCATACCTGAAATTTGCTTGCAACCCTGCATAGGGCTTGAATAGAGCCTGAATAACGCTTGGTTGACAGCTGAATAGTTTTACAACTGTAAATTCTCTGAGGAAATTTGCCCCTAACACTCCCTCAATGGGTCTTAGATGCGTACAATACAGTCCTTAATAAAATCCTTGAGAAAGTCGATGACTTCAGAACTTCGAACCCCAGATCAAATCGCCAAGATGCGAGTCGCTGGCCGACTAGCGGCAGAAGTGCTTGAGCTTATAGGCGAATATGTCGTACCTGGTGTCACCACCGAAGAGTTAGATAGAATTTGTCACGAGTATATAGTGAATATCCAAAAGGCTATTCCTGCTTGCTTGGGTTATCGTGGATTCCCTAAATCTGTCTGCACCTCGGTCAATCAGGTTGTCTGTCACGGAATTCCTGCCGACAAAAAAGTCCTCAAAAATGGCGATATTATCAATATAGACGTTACCGTTATTAAAGATGGCTGGTATGGCGACACTTCCAAGATGTACACCGTGGGTAAGGTCCCTAGCCACGCAGAGCGGCTGATTAAAATCTCCCAGGAGTGCCTGTATAAAGGGATTGAGATGGTACGCCCCGGGGTTCGCCTTGGAGATATTGGCCATGTTATCCAAACCCATGCCGAAGCTAATTACTATTCTGTTGTTCGAGACTACTGTGGTCACGGCATAGGCCCAGAGTTTCATCAAGAGCCCCAAATACTCCATTACGGCAAGCCAGATACTGGCCTCGAACTTGTCGAAGGCATGACCTTTACTATCGAGCCTATGGTCAACGCCGGAAAGCACCAGACCAAGCTCAAACCAGACGGCTGGACAGTAGAAACCAAAGATGGCCGCCTGTCTTCTCAATGGGAACACACCATGTTGGTCACGGCCAATGGCGTCGAAGTCTTTACCGCCCGCGGTGAGGAATCCTTCTAAATTTTGCAACCAGCAAACCGGACTGGCCTGAAGGCCTCCATCAAGCCAGAGAATGAGAAAGTAATCGAATGTCAGCAAACAGCATAACCCTGCCCCCAGACTTAGCAGTGCCAATGTTCTTTGATCAGAAACGCTTTACTGCAGATCTGGATGCCGGTGATCCCGTAACTGTGTTTCGCAACGCTTTAGCCGCAGCCCAAAGGCACTTTAACAATCGTTTTCATGAGGGAGAGGAAGTACATACCCTGGTCAATGAAGCAGCTCAGTTCGCTGATGTTATCTTGTGCTACGCCTGGAACCGTTTCGAGTGGGGCGACAATATCAGCCTGATTGCCGTGGGTGGTTATGGGCGCGGCGAACTGCACCCGCATTCAGATATCGACCTGCTGATTCTTATGCGCCGTAATAGGCCCCAAAAGTATCGCCAGAGTATTGAACAGTTTTTGACGTTTTTATGGGATATTCAACTTAAAATTGGGCATAGCGTTCGGTCATTATCCCAATGTGTCGACGAAGCAAAAGGTGATATTTCCATTGTCACCAACCTGATGGAAACCCGTTTACTGTGTGGCGACAATTCTCTGCGCGAAACCATGCTCAAGAAGACTGGTCCCAATAAAATTTGGTCTTCTAGTAACTTTTATCGCGGCAAAATAGATGAGCAACGGGCCCGCCACCTCAAGCATGATGACACCGAATACAATCTCGAACCCAATGTTAAAGAGGCCCCAGGCGGCCTGCGCGACATTCAGCTGATAAACTGGACCGCCAAACGTCACTTTAATGTGCATCGACGCTCCCAACTAGTTCATGCCGGCTTTCTGTCCGAGGAAGAATATCTAACGCTGCGCAGAGAAGAAGAATTTCTATGGAAGGTTCGTTATGGCCTGCATCTGATTGCTGACAGACCAGAAGAGCGCTTGCTTTTTGACTATCAGCGCAAGCTCGCCGCCATGCTTGGCTACAGAGACAGCGATGGTCGACTGGGCGTCGAAAAGTTTATGCAGCGCTACTATCGGGCTGTACTTTCAATTCGCGAGCTCACAGATGTGCTGTTGCAGTATCTCGACGAAGCGATTTACCAGAAAAATAAAACCAAAGTGATTATCCCAATCAATGACCGCTTTGTGGTCCGTGACGACTATTTAGATACCACGAGCGAAGATGTCTTCGTCAACGCGCCCTCTGCCCTGCTTGAGCTATTTGTGATTATGGGTGAAAACGAAAATATCAAAGAAATTCGTGCCTCAGCGATTCGCCAGATTCGTCTGCACAGAAATTTGATTAATGAAGAATTTAGAGCAAACCCGACCAACCGGGATTTGTTTATGCGGCTGCTGCGCGCGCCCTATAAATTATCTATTCAGCTCCAGCGCATGAATCGCTATGGGATTCTGGGGAGCTACTTGCCGGAATTTGGCAAGATCGTCGGCCAGACCCAACATGATCTCTTCCATATTTACCCCGTCGATGTGCATACATTAGAAGTTGTACGCAATATCAGGCGATTAGCGCGTCCAGAGATTGCCGAACAGTTTCCGGTGTCTGCTCATATATTCAAGAATTTGCCCAAGCCTGAATTACTTATTATTGCCGCCCTTTATCACGATGTGGCCAAAGGTCGAGGTGGTGACCACTCTATCTTGGGTTCGGTTGATATTGCCGACTTTGCAGAGCGTCATGGCCTGCAGCCTCAGGAGATCAAGCTGCTGCAATGGCTTGTGGAAAATCACTTGCTAATGTCCACTGTCTCGCAGAGAGAGGACACCTCTGACCCAGATGTTATTTACAAATTCGCCAAACACTGTGGCGATATTATGCATCTGGAATTACTTTATGTTTTAACAGTGGCCGATATTAACGCGACCAACCCGAGGCTGTGGACAGACTGGAAAGGCTCATTGATGCGCAACCTCTATTTTGAGACCAAACGCGCCCTGCAGCAGGGCCTTGGGGTACCAGTAGATAAGGCGGTATGGGTTGAATATGCCAAGACTGCGGCTCTGCGGGTGCTTTTAGAACAGCAGATTACAAAACAGCAGACTCTGGCCGTATGGAGCGACGTCGATCAAGAGTTCTTTTTACGGGAGCGAGCTGAAGATATTGCCAGCTTTACTCAAGCGATTATCGGTAATGATAACCCTGGGAATCCTGTGATCCGCTTGCGAGATGTCGGGGTCGAAATACCAGTAGCCACACAGATATTTGTTCATGCCACAGACCGACAAAATATCTTCTCAATTATTGCCGCGGTTTTCGACAAACTGCAGCTAAATATCCAAGATGCCCGTCTGCACACCACCAGCGATAATCGTGCCTTCGATGTTTTCTATATTCTCGATGACAATGACCGGCCGATTGGCAGAGACAGCAATCTGTGTAAGTTGGTTACCAAGACACTCAAGCAAGCGATTATCGATCCCAGCAGCGTCAACTTTGATATTTCAAGGCGAACCCCTCGTCAGCTTAAAAACTTCACACTTAAGACCGTGACCACATTAAGTAATGACACCGAAACCAATACTACAGTCATTGAGGTTATAACTCCGGACCGGCCAGGGCTATTGGCCCATATAGCCAGTATATTTTTACGCTATGGCCTCAACCTCTACAATGCCAAGATTTCTACACTGGGTGAGAGGGTCGAGGACACCTTTTATGTAACCGACTATAATCACAAACCTCTCATTGATTTAGAGTTTGGCGAAAAGCTTCAACAAACTATTTGTAGCGAATTAGATTCCCGCAATGCTCAAGATAAGCAAAGCTGAACTATGCAAAATTTCGGATACTTAGCCATAAGGTTGCAACCACACAATGAACTCTAATTTGCAGTTGCTTCACCCCTACCCGTTTGAGAAACTTAAGCAGCTCAAGGCGGGTATAGAGCCGCCAGCTGACCTCAGCCATATCGCCCTGTCTATAGGCGAGCCGAAACACCCTGCCCCGGAATTTGTTAAACAGCGATTGCGCGACAGCATCGACAAGCTTGCCCTCTACCCAACCACCAGCGGTAGTCTAGAACTTCGCAAGAGCATTGGCCATTGGCTTGAGCAACGCTTTTCACTGCCAGCTCAATCGGTCGATCCAGAGCGAAACGTTCTGCCCGTTGCAGGCACCAGAGAAGCATTATTTGCGTTTACCCAGGCCGCTATTGACAGTAGTGACAGCGGCCCAATAGTGGTCTCTCCCAATCCGTTTTATCAAATTTATGAGGGTGCGGCGTTATTAGCTGGGGCCGAACTTCATTATCTAAACTGCGAATCTGAGCTCGGTTTTATTCCTAACTTGAATCAAATGCCAGAAGATGTGTGGCGGCGCTGTCAGCTATTACAAATTTGCTCACCGGGCAACCCGACGGGGGCTGTTATGTCTCTAGCGCAGTACCAGCAGGCCATGGAACTAGCAGATAAATATGACTTTATTCTATCCAGTGACGAATGTTACTCAGAAGTCTATCTGGACGAACAAAAACCACCATTGGGGCTGCTCGATGCTTGCCAGCAATTAGGTCGCCATGACTTCCGTCGCTGTGTTGTTTTCCACAGCCTTTCAAAGCGTTCAAATTTACCCGGGCTGCGCTCAGGTTTTATCGCTGGCGATGGGGAGTTGCTCAAAGACTTTCTGAAATATCGCACCTACCACGGCTGCGCTATGTCTCTACCTGTGCAAGAAGCCTCTATTGCCGCCTGGGGCGATGAAACGCACGTACTAGAAAATCGCGCGCTGTATCGAGAAAAATTTGCAGCGGTCACCGAGATTTTACGGAGCAAGTTAGAGTTTACAGAACCCAATGCCAGCTTTTATCTATGGCCTAAGACGCCTATAGATGACGCAGAGTTTGCCCGTGGATTATTTGCGCAACAAAACGTAACCATACTTCCAGGGCAGTATTTAGCACGCTCCACAGACAATGGAAACCCAGGGCAGAACCGTGTGCGCATGGCCCTAGTAGCAGATATAAAAGAGTGCATCGAAGCAGCTAGACGCATAGCGCATTATGTCGATAGCTTAAAATAATGACGCTGGCATGGAGTATCTAGTTTGTTAAAAAAGCAGCGTGCTGAATTTATTCTACAACGTCTCAATCAACTGTATCCAGAGACCCCTGTGCCTCTGGATCATGAAAATAACTTCCAGCTTTTAGTCGCCGTATTACTCAGTGCCCAGTGCACAGATGAGCGAGTTAATAAAGTCACTCCAGCTCTCTTTGCCGAAGCCGACAATGCCCAAGATATGCAACATGTGCCAGTGGATGGTATTTACAAAATTGTCAGGCCCTGCGGCCTGGCACCGCAGAAATCCAGAGCCATCTCCAAACTATCAAAGATATTGGTAGACAACTACCAAGGAGAAGTGCCAGAGGATATAGTCGCCTTGGAGCAGCTGCCAGGGGTCGGCCATAAAACTGCCAGTGTGGTTATGTCCCAGGGCTTTGGCCAACCTGCCTTTCCCGTAGATACCCATATCCATCGTCTGGCCCAGCGCTGGGGATTGACCAAAGGCAAAAATGTTGTGCAAACCGAGCGCGACTTAAAAAAACTTTTCCCCAGAGATCAGTGGAATAAACTTCATCTGCAGATTATTTTCTATGGCCGTGAATTTTGTTCCGCACGGGGCTGCGATGGTCGCGTCTGTGATATCTGCGTCACCTGTTACCCCAACCGCAAAAAACCGTTTGTGGCTCACAAGCCCTGACAGTTTTGCTATGCTTAATCACCTGTATCCCAAGGAAGATAATACGTGACAACATTATTTGGCATTAAAAATTGTGACACCATTAAAAAGGCTCGCAACTGGCTCAGAGACCAGGGTATTGAATTTGAATTTCATGATGTGCGCACCGACGGAATAAACGCAGAGACTATTGAGCACTGGGTTGATCAAGCGGGCTGGGAAACCGTCTTAAATCGTCGGGGTACCACCTGGCGAAAACTTGATACAAGCACTCAAGAAAACACTAATCGCGATAATGTCATCGCCCTTCTTTTAGAGCACCCTGCAATGATTAAGCGTCCCGTGCTAGATGTGGATGGTGTTATTACGATCGGCTTTAAGGCCGATCTATACCAAAGTATTTTTAACCTTTAACCTTTAACCTTTAACTATGAGCAATAGCATGAGTAATCTATACAGTTTAGCCGTCGGTGTTGGTACCAAAAATAGTCGTGATGAATGGCTAGAGGTTTTCTACCCTACACCACTATTATATCCAGAGGCCGCCCTTGAGGATATTTTTCGCGTTAGTTTTGGTATGGATTTTGGGGAGATAGAACCCAGCAGTGAGCAGCTCGCCGCGCTGGAATCTGCGCTGCGACATAATGGGCACACCGATCTAGCCGTAAATATAGCTATGCTTGCGGAGTCAAATCGTCCGGTAGTTGCCGTTATGCTGGCTCAGGATAGCGCACCGGCCTCAGTGCCCGAGGGCTATCTAAAATTACATCTGTTGAGCCATCGCTTAGTAAAACCCCATGGCACGGACCTGACCGGTATCTTTGGTGCTTTAAAAAATATCGCCTGGACTAGTGCTGGTGCCATTGATATAGATGAACTGCCTGAGAGGCTTTTAAAAGCACGCATGGCTGGTCAACCCCTAAGCGTCGACTGCGTCGACAAGTTTCCCAAAATGGTTGATTACGTCGTACCAACTGGTATTCGCATTGCCGATACCTCGCGAGTGCGATTGGGTGCCTATGTGGGCGAAGGTACCACTGTTATGCATGAGGGTTTCATTAACTTCAACGCCGGTGCAGAGGGCCCCAATATGATCGAGGGTCGCGTTTCAGCAGGCGTATTCTGTGGTGCCGGATCCGATATTGGCGGCGGTGCGTCCATTATGGGCACCCTGTCCGGTGGCGGCAGCATGGTAATTTCAATGGGTGAAAAATGTCTGTTGGGAGCCAACGCGGGGCTGGGTATATCTCTGGGGGATCGCTGTACAGTCGAAGCTGGTCTGTATATTACCTCTGGTACTGTAGTGACCCTGCTTGACGATCAAAAACAGGTAACAGGCAAAGTAAAAGCTCGTGAACTGTCAGGTAAAAGTGACCTGCTGTTTCGACGCAACTCTGTCAGCGGTGCTGTTGAATGCCTCACCAATAAAACGGCCGTTGAACTCAACGAAGCATTACATTCTTCTAACTGACCATCTCAATGCGCGGGGAGATACTGTCTCTCCGCAGCTTTTTTGGCAACTCTGCTCTACGCGCCCAAAATACTCTGCCCACAGACTCTAACAACGTTGCCATTAATACCAGCAGCCTGTGGGCTGACAAAAAACCCAATCACTTCAGCGACATCAATCGGCAGGCCGCCCTGACCCAATGAGGATAACCTGCGACCCATCTGCCGTGTAATGAAAGGAATAGCCGCAGTCATTTGAGTTTCAATAAACCCTGGGGCTACAGCATTCACCGTGATACCTCTCGCCGCGCAGGGCTCGGCGAGTGTCTCAACCATGCCAATCACAGCAGATTTAGAAAACCCATAATTAGTCTGGCCAACATTACCTGCAATGCCGCTGATAGAGGCGACACCAACAATCTTGCCGCCATTATCCAATAGCTCTGTTTCAAGCAGCGCCGCATTAATGCGCTGAACACTGCCCAAATTTACCTCTATTAGCAAATTCCACTGGTGGTCAGTCATGCGCGACAACATCTTGTCTCTGGTCACACCAGCATTGTGAATAATGCCATGTAGCGCAGGAGTCTGCGCTGTACAAAAATCTCTCAATAAAGTGGCAGCGCCATCACTGGTGATATCCAATGGCAGTGCCAAACCCCCAAGCCTGCGCATGGTCCCCACTAGCTCCTCCTCTGCCTGAGGCACATCGACACCAATTACCACCGCGCCATCTCTGGCCAATACCTCCGCAATGGCCAACCCTATGCCTCGAGCTGCACCTGTAACCACTAGCATTTTGCCCAGCAATGGCTGCTGCCAGTCTGCCTGCATGGCGACCACAGGGTTTGCAGCAGTCAAAACCTGAGCATTCATAAACGCAGACCCCGCAGAAAGTAAAAAGCGAATGGGTGCTTCGATAGCAGCTTCACCGCGCTTATCTACCAGGAGTAAATTTGCCGTCGCGCCATGGCGACCAATTTCTTTGGCTAGAGATTTTACAAACCCGTGCAAGCCTCGCTGCAAAGTGCCATGTTCAGTGGTATCCGCTGCACTGGATTTTAATCCAATCACAATGACACGGCCGCAGGGCTTGAGAGACTTGATGTTACGGTGAAAGAAACCATACAACTGAGCACTTTGCTCTGCGCTGGCAATACCAGAGGCATCAAAGATAAGATGCCCTTTTTCGTCCCCCAGATTCTTCTTCAGTTCTAGCTTGGTGGTCTGCAGAAAATCACCAATCTGATCGCCAAAAAGAGCACCTTTAGCCTTTCCCAATAAAACCTTACCAATGAGCTTATGGGGCTGTTCTGGGTCTTCACGATCTAGTGCCACTGGCTCTGGCAAACCCATAGCGGAGAAAAGCTTTTTACCCAGAGCTGAATTTGCGAGTTCCAAATAGGTGTCAGACATATTTATTTTCCTGCATTAATAATGTTTAGGGGCATTCTACCTCCGGGCGACCAAATAGGATTGACCCAAATGACAGTTTAACCCACATTGAAGTCATTGGCTTATGCAACTCAATCACCTATCCTTGGCTCATTAGTCATAAAAATATAGCTAACTGGAACTTAATTATGAGCAAAATTCGCAAAGTAGCCATTGTCGGCGGCAACCGCATACCCTTTGTACGTAGCAACACAGACTACAGCCATGCCAGTAATATGGAAATGCTGACCGCCGCCCTACAGGGCTTGGTTAAGCGCTTTGATCTGGAGGGTGAACGACTGGGTGAAGTGGCTGCTGGAGCTGTGATGAAGCATTCTAAAGACTTTAACTTGGCTCGCGAAGCAACCTTGGACTCTGGATTATCACTGCAGACTCCCGCCTATGATGTTCAGCAAGCCTGTGGCACGGGCCTTGAGGCAGCCATACTGGTGGCCAACAAAATAGCCCTGGGGCAAATTGACTCAGGTATTGCCGGGGGTACAGACACTGCCAGTGACGCACCAATCGCACTCAATGAAAAATATCGCAAAATGATCCTGAGTTTAAATCGTGCTAAGACTCTGGGTCAGCGCCTAAAAGCACTGGCCAGTATCCGCCCGAGCTTTATGGCCCCCGCTTTGCCAGCCAACGCAGAGCCTCGAACTGGCCTATCCATGGGCCAGCACTGTGAGCTGATGGTCAAACAATGGGGTATCAGCCGAGAAGATCAGGATCAGCTGACTTTTAACAGCCATCAGAACCTAATTGCTGCCTATGATCGGGGTTTCTTTGATGACCTTATTTGCCCGTTTAATGGCGTTGAGCGCGACGGCATTATGCGCAACACACCGCTGGAAAAATTGGCCACATTAAAGCCAGCCTACGACCGGGAAAACGGTACTCTTACCGCCGCCAACTCCACCACCTTAACCGATGGTGCTGCAACCCTGTTACTCGCCAGCGAAGAATGGGCGACAAAGCGCAACTTGCCGATACAGGCCTATTTGACCCACAGTGAGGTGGCCGCAGTAGATTTTTACAGTCAGGGCAAACAGAGTGAAGGGCTGCTAATGGCACCGGCCTATGCCGTACCGCGCCTTTTGGCCCGGGCAGGCCTGAGCTTGCAAGATTTTGATTTCTATGAGATTCACGAAGCCTTTGCTGCCCAGGCTCTATGCACCATGAAAGCATGGGAGGACAAAGATTTCTGTGAAAATAAACTAGGCTTGGATGCCCCGCTGGGCAGTATCGACCGAGCAAAACTCAATGTTAATGGTTCAAGCGTTGCCACTGGTCACCCTTTTGCGGCGACGGGGCCAAGAATAATTGCAACATTGGCAAAATTATTGGAACAAAAGGGGAGCGGCCGTGGTCTTATTTCTATATGTGCTGCTGGCGGTCAAGGTGTCACCGCAATTATCGAAAGATAGACCACAGATAATCGCAAGACAGCCAACGGGCAATAATCGGTTTTCTCCCCCTAGGGGCTCTACGTTTTTATAAGTGGGGCCCCTTTTTAATGATGCCCTCTTTATCTTTCGGCTATACCTACCTATCTCTGGACCATAGCTACCGCAGACTATTAGCTACCTCAGCCTAGATGCTTAGGTCATTTAAATTATAATCTCTAAACGAGGCTTGGCTGGCTTCGCTCCATTGCATTTTGTCCATGGCATCGGCAAATGGCGCGTAGCTATAGGGCATTTCATTTGGATAGCGCTGTTGTCTGGCACTAATGGCAAACCCAATAAGACGAGACCTCTGAGCAATAAAGTTTGCATCAAAGGTCGCCGCATCTGCATGAATACCAGCACCGTGCACATCTAGTACCGACGAGCGGCGATGAAAACCAAAGTTAACCGACACCCTTGTCTCAAACCCTGTATTGGCAAAAGAGCCATGCACCAGCTGGCGATTATTAATCACCACATCTCCCGGGTTACAAACAATTGGCACAGCATCTGGCAATCGTTCAGTACCTGCCTCGGCAACCATTTTGACAATATCGGCGCGGCCATTCTTGTGGCTACCGGGTAACACCCAGACACCATTAACTGCGGTACTGCCAAAGATTTGGCCCATAAAATTAAAGCCGTGTATGTCTTGATCAAAATCTGGGCTATCCCAGTGAGTGTCTCCATCTTGATGCCAGGACACTGCCGCGCCCAGCCCAGCGTCTTTAATAAATAACCCCTCATGGAATGGGGCAAAGTCTGGCCCATTTACCGCTTCAGCCATTTTTAACAGTCCAGGATGAGCATAGGTACGCAGGCAAGCCGGAGAATATTGCAGCATTCCCGCAAGGTAGACCGGTGTCGCCGCGGGAGAATCAGCCTTTGGGGTAGGCTCAAACAGCTTTACCTGATGCCTACCATTAGCCGCTAGCGTACCGCCCAACGGATCAGACAAAGGCTTGGCCCATTGCAACACCATGGCTTTATTACCGACACCAAGCGCGGTGCGCCCTTGAGCATCCAATGCAGCATCCATATGGATCGGGAAGTTCTCACGCAAGGCCTCAAGGTCAGTCTCAAGATCATTAACCTCTTCTGCACTAAGGGCACCTTGAAAAATATAAAAACCAAACTCTGAATAAGCATCGAGGATATCGTTGTGAATGCCACCGTCTTGACCAAAGCGCAACGGCCCTCTGTTGGGCAATGCCAGAGCTCGTGCCTGACCCTGAGTAAGATATTGCCGAACTGCCTCTGCGTCGTCGCCGTAATAGGCGGCACAGGCCTCAATTGACTTACTGATATCCTGAATCATGGGTACCCCTTTAAAAATTATATTTACTAGGTTTAAGGCTCTTTAGCAATAATGCTTTTTAGTGCTACGGCTGTTTAGAAATAAAGCTCTTGAGCCTCTATTTTTAACCTATATTCCAATCAACATAAACAGTATTTCAGCCAGCACTGCGACAAGAACCCTGCTCGCTCGACACTAAGCCCTGGCATTTTCAGCAATCATGTCGGCAAACTCCGGCAGCAGCGCCCTAGGCAATGTATGGCCCATGCCGGGAAATAATTCGAGCCTGGCCTGAGGAATATGCTTGGCCGTATCTATGCCGCCACTGACCGGCACCAGCAAGTCTTCCACACCATGAATAATCAGCACTGGCACCTTAATAGACTGCAACAGTGCACTTCTCCCTGGCGCTGTTCGTATCGCTGCAATTTGGCGCATATAACCCGCTGGGTTGCTTGAGCGTTTGTGCTCCGCCGCAACCAACTCTCGCACAGCTTCATCGGTCATCGGGTAAGCCGGACTGCCAATCAGCTGCCAGATATCCACGGCATTATCCAACGCACTGCGTTCCGTTGTGACCGGTCGCACCATTGCACTGGAGACTTTCAACGAGGGAATTCCTTTGCCTCGCTCACCACTGGTCGACATTATTGAGGTCAGCGACAGAATCCGCTGTGGATACAGGGCCGTCACCAACTGGCTGATCATACCCCCCATCGACATACCAACAATATGCGCCTGCTCGATATTGAGTGCATCCAACAGGCCCACCGTGTCCGCCGCCATATCATTCAGGCTGTAGGGTGCTGAGACTGGAATCCCCAAATAATACTTAAGAAACAGGCGCCACAAACTAGGGGCCTGTAGCCCATCCATTTTATCCGTTAAGCCAATATCACGGTTATCAAAACGAATCACATAAAAGCCACGCTGCTCCAACAACTGGCAGAAATCAAGGGGCCAGCGCACCATTTGGTTGTATAGCCCCGCCACCAAAATAATCGCCGAATCCGTTGGCTTACCAAATGTTTGATAGGCCATTCGCAGGCCATTGGATTGTAAATATTGGGTTTCATCGTCACCAAAAATGCTGTGTTCTGTGCTCACAAAAAGTCTCTTTTTATTATTAAAATTAAGGATTATTCTAGGGTCGCAATGCCAATAGCCTGTTCACCTGCCCCAACATACAGCAGATATCTCTGCCCGTCCCTATCCACAAACAGGTAAGGGTCGCGCAACTCATTAGCCACCGATACCAATTCCCCGCGCAATGAGGGTAGCAGCGGCAAATCCGCGCCCTCCCAAGGGAGCCGCGGTCGCATTAGCTCTACTCCCGCAGTAGCTCGCCACGCATCCCAATCTGGGCTTGACAGATCAATATATGACAGCAGAATTTTCTCTGGTGCCTCGCCCACTCTGGACCAGACCACCGTCAACTGATCCCCTTCGAGCATCACCGCTGCATGGCGAATATTGGGTTCAAATAATGATTTACCTCTGGGCTGATAAGGCCCAAAAATGCTGTCACCACGAAAAATAATACCTGGCGAACCTAGCAGATAATGCTGCCCGCGGTAGTCGAAATGCCGCAGATAGACGCCATTCAAGACTATATCTGTATTGCTAAAACTAAGCCCATCTTGGGAGCTTGCAATACGAGTGGCCTGAGACAGCGTATCCCGCTGGCCATGATAGAACATCAAAAACCGCTGATTAGCATCATCAATCACTAACTCTGGGCTGGCAATATGAGCTGTCTTGTCTGCGCTGCGCGCTATGCCTCGGTCAATGCGCGCCTGCTGATCAGTAACCAGTGCTTTGTAAGTGGCCAGCATCGAATCTCGCACTATATAAATGGAAGACTGAGCCCATAGCTCAGCTAAGCCAGCTTCAACACTCAGTACCGGAACCTTAGCAACGGGAAAACCAGAATCCTGCAGCGCTAACACACCTGGCTCATAAATCAGCCAGGGGCCTTCGGGCAGATCGGCATAGGCCATGCGGATGAAGTCGCCCTTGTGGTGACTGAAATACAGATAATAAGTACCCAACGGGTTTGCAACCCAGTCTGGCACCCGGATAATTGTCGGGCCATTGATATTGATATGCCCCTCTTCCAAGGCCAACTGTTGCAACCTAGGGCTATTGTCAGCCGTAATAATTGGGCCATGAGAAAGACGCTGAGCGCTGAAGCTTAGCACCTCAGCGGGAAGATAATTATTCCGCGGCCAGAGCACCGCTAGGGCCAATAGCAGGCTGGCCAGCAACAACCAACTCAAGCCCCTGACCAGCGCTTTAATGACCATCATAGGCTATACCTTTTCCCCATGCGGCGTTACGGCGTTACGATATTAAAATTGTCATTGCTTTCGCCCATCAATGAGAAGAACTTCAACAGCTTTAATATGCTACCTTCAATGTCAAGCTCGTCGGTTGTCAGTAATTGCTGCACGCCAGTCTGACCTAGCAATATTTTAACGAATAGCTTTTTACTGATAGCGATACTCGCATCTGCATTGACCGCAGGGGGTAGCTCTTTATAGTGCATCACTGAGTTGCGAACGGTCAGTACAAAGTTTTTTTGCTGCTCGGTAAATAACACATTAATGACCAGGCGCTCGCCCTCGGCTTTCTCAGCATCCAATTTAACCGACAGTGCTTTCATAAACTGCACCAGTGGCACCTGCTCAATAAAGGCCTTGGCAAACTTGGTGTCGTAATGCTGCTCACCCTTACCAGATATTAACTCCTGAGCACCTGAAAGATAGATATCTCTCCAGGGACCAGACTCTGCCTGATAGGCCATCTGTCGGTAAGCATCAGCCAGTAGCTGTCTCGCCGCGCTATTGTCAGGCTCTGCAAATACCAGATGATTAAGCACCTCAGCAACCCAGCGATACTCGCCCTTATTCAAGTACTCAGTGGCTTTTTCAAGTATGGCGGCAGCCCCTCCCATAAACTCCACATAGCGCACAGAAGACTGCTCCGGCGGCAGTGGGTTTAGCTCAGCAGGATTGCCCTGATACCAGCCAAAGTAATATTGATATACCGCTTTGCTATTGTGGCTTAAAGTGCCGTAATAACCGCGCAGATGGAAATTGCCCGCCAAACTTTTCGGTAACTTCAGGCGCTCGGCTATTTCTCTGGGGGTATGGCCCAGATTGGCGAGACGCACTGTCTGGTCATGGGTGAACTTGTACATATCCTGCTGCTGTTGCATCTGGGTAATAATCCGATTATGGCCCCAGGTCGGCCAGTGATGGCTATTAAAGAATATCTCTACATCGCCCAACCGGTCGATAGACTCGCCAATATAATCACTCCATAGCAACGCATCGCGCACCTTGGCACCGCGAAGTGTCAACACATTGTGCATCACATGTGAGAGCACCTCGGCACCACAAAAAGCCTTGTGCTGGGGCAGATAAAACGTCAGCTCAGATGGCGCCTCGGAGCCCGGCATATTGTAAAAATCAAACGCCACACCATCGACTGTTAAGGGCATCTGCGGCTGATCGATAATCACCGTGGGCTCCAGAATTGATGTGCTACCATAAACGACCTGCTTGCCCAGCCCCGCATCAACATGGCCAGTGGCAGACCGCTCTAAGCTGTTACCAAACATATATTGGCCGCGACGGGCCATGGCTGAGCCAACAATAATATTCTCACTGGTGGCCTCGGCCATAAAACCGGATGGTGCAATAATGGGGATGTTGTTATCCGCTACCTGTTGGCCATTAATCAGCGCCAGCGCGCCGCCAAAATGATCGATATGGCTGTGTGTGAAGATCACGCCCGTCAGTTTAATCTCACCCAGATGCTGCTCGGCAAAGGCGATGGCAGATTCTGTGGTTTCCATGGTGGTCAGCGGATCTACCAGTATCCAGCCATTATCGCTCTTGATCAGTGTGATATTAGCTAAATCAAAACCGCGCAGCTGATAAAGCCCCTCGGATACTTTAAATAGTCCGCGAACATTATTGAGCTTGGCCTGACGCCAAAGGCTGGGGTTCACTGTGTCCGGTGCTGCTCCCTCAATAAAGTCGTAGGCTCCACCATCCCATATCTGTATTCCTGTCTCGGTGGTTACCGCTACATCCGGTGCCTCGGCAACCATTCCACGCAGCGCGTCTTCAAAATCCTGCTGATCATCCAGATCCAAATCTTTTACAAAGGCCTTGTTTTGGGCAATGGTGAACTCACTGGCGCCAGTTTCGCCTGGGTCAGTCGCTATTGAGTTTTGAGATTGATCACATCCAGGGATTAAGACAAAGATAACCAAAAGACCTGCTAATTTGGCTGCGGTATAACCTTCACTCAGTTTGGTTCTTATCATTTTTTGCCTCTCTCTTTTATTATTTTGAGCGATAGTAAAGTAGTGGCATAATAGCTGTTAATATCACCAAAAAGTATGCATATCTAAAAACGCCACCGACCCTAAAAAGAGTCGGTGGCGTTTTAACCCACCGAAATAGCAGTGAATTACAGCACTTCAAACAGACCTGCAGCACCCATACCACCACCAACACACATAGTGATAACAACATACTTCTCACCGCGGCGCTTACCTTCCATCAACGCATGCATAACCATACGCGCACCACTCATGCCAAACGGGTGACCGATAGAAATAGAACCGCCATTCACATTCAAACGCTCCATAGGAATACCTAGCTTGTCACGACAGTAAATCACCTGCACAGCAAACGCCTCGTTTAATTCCCAAAGACCAATATCTTCCATCGTTAAACCATTGCGCTGAAGCAACTTAGGAATAGCGAAAACCGGACCAATTCCCATCTCATCAGGCTCACAACCAGCAACAGCCATGCCTCGGTAAACACCAAGAGGCTCTAGGTTGCGCTGAGAAGCCAAAGTACCATCCATCAGTACAACAGCAGCCGCGCCATCAGATAACTGAGAAGCATTACCGCCAGTGATAGTGCCACCATTACGAACCGCATTTAGACCGCTTAAACCTTCAATATTAGTGCCAGGACGGTTGCCCTCATCCTTAGCCAGAGTGACTTCTTCTTCAGTCACTTCACCCGTGTCACGGTTAGTCACTAGCTTAGTAGCTGTGACAGGAACAATCTCATCTGCAAACAGACCCGCCTCCTGAGCGGCAGCCGTGCGCGCCTGAGAAACAACAGAGTACTCATCCTGAGCTTCACGAGAAATACTGTAACGGTTAGCCACAGTCTCAGCGGTGTCCAGCATAGGCATATGGATCAGCGGCGCATGCTTCATCGCCAACGGGTCAGCTACACGGTGAGCATTAAACTTCTCATTTTGAATCAAGCTGATGCTCTCACAGCCACCGGCAATAACCACCTGAGAACCATCATTGGTAATATTGTTAGCGCCAATAGAAATCGCCATCAGGCCAGACGAGCACTGGCGGTCAATTGTCGCGCCAGCCACAGACACAGGCAGACCAGAAGCCATAGCCGCCTGACGGCCCAGATTCATAGTTTGAGTACCCTGCTGCATAGCCGCACCCATAATGCAGTCATCGATCTCTGCAGGGTCAACACCAGCGCGAGCAACAGCCGCAGTGATAGCGTGAGAGCTCATAGAGGGTGATTCAAGATTATTGAATGCACCACGAAAAGCTCTACCGATTGGGGTACGAGCTGCTGAAACGATTACTGCTTCTTTCATAATAATATCCTTAGTTAATTATTCTTAAAATTGTACTTAGCCATGCTATTAAGCTCTAGCACCTATGCCTTGAGCGCGGCCATTGCCTTCATCAAAAACTTCTCAGTTTGCTTGCCACCGGACTCCAAGGCCTGATGGTTAGAGGTATCGCTGAGTTCATCCCACTTAGCCAAAATAGCTTCAGGATTCTGCTCATCTTTCGGCATAAAGATACCGTCGGTCTCGAATATATTGGTTTTGGCATAACCCCCAGCACCAGCGCAGAGAATGGCTCGGGTTGGGGCCTTCTCATCACAGAGAATCAACGCACCAGCAGTCACAGATTCTGCGGTCAACATACCCAGCACTTCTGGAGGCATCAGATCTTCAGTCATGCGCGTGCCAGCCGTAGGGGCCAATGCATTAACATGAATATTGTTCTTGCCACCTTCCAGCACCAACGTATTCATGAAGCCCAGTACCGCCATTTTGGCTGCGCCATAGTTGGTCTGGCCAAAGTTACCGTACATCCCGCTGGAAGACGTTGTCATCACAATACGACCATAGTTCTGCTCGCGCATAATGTCCCACACCGCTTTGGTACAGTTCACCGAGCCCATCAGATGCACATCCATCACCAGCTGAAAATCAGCCAGATCCATTTTGGCAAATGACTTATCGCGCAGAATGCCGGCGTTATTGATCAAAATATCAACACGGCCCCACTTCTCCATAGCCTGGGCGACCATATCCTGCACCTCATCAAACTTAGCAACATTGGCGCCGTGAGCAAAGGCTTCGCCCCCTGCTGCTTCAATCATGCCAACCACTTCCATCGCCGCATCTGAAGAGGCACCAGTGCCATCTCGTGCAGCGCCAAGGTCGTTAACCACAACTTTGGCACCACGCTCTGCCAGTGCCACGGCGTGGGAGCGACCCAAGCCATTACCAGCGCCAGTTACAATTGCCACGCGTCCTTCAAAATTAATACTCATGTTTAATACCCCATGCTCTCAATATAATTAGACTAGTTGACCATCTGCACGCTTAACCATTCAGCCACAAGCGCCGGCTTATCGCCGCCTTCAATCTCGACCGACACTTCCACTTTGAAGTCATACTGGCCCGGACGTTTCTCAATAATTTCCTGTACCGTCGCATGACAGCGAATTTTGCTACCTACGCGAACAGGTGCAACAAAACGTACCTTATCGAAGCCCTTATTGACGCCCATATACATGCCATCAATCAGAATGTTGTAGCTCATGGAAAAGTAAGACAGCATCGACAGGGTTAAAAAACCGTGGGCAATAGTGCCACCAAATGGCGTTTTAGCCGCAGCTTCTGGATCTATATGGATAAACTGGCGATCCAATGTGCACTCTGCAAATTCATTGACCTGTTCCTGAGTTACCTCAAACCAATCTGTGGGCTCGCAGACATGGCCAATATACTGTTCAATTTCTGATTTATTTATCACCTGTGGCATGGCAAAATTCCTCCGTTGGGCTGACCTGCCGGTCAACATTAAAAATCTTAGTATCGACGTCCTAACTGACCATAGTCTGGGCCGCTCAGGCACTGAAAACCATGACATGTTATGTCCGGTTGTAGCTAATCAGCTATCACTGAAACTAATCTTGGTCATGGGTTACAGAGTTGTGATTATGGGGCCACATGACTAGTATAGCCGCTCCCAAAGAAACTATGAGCCTTGGCAAATTACTTCTTCAGATACAGACACCAGCCTGGCGTTTGGCCGCTTCCTGAAATTTTGGCGCGGTGTGCACGGTCACAGTCAGGAACAGCTTGCTGCTCTCATTAATAGCTCGCCCCGCCATATTAGCCGTCTGGAAAATGGCAGTAGCCGCCCCAGCCAAAACTTAGCCAATGATATAGCCCAAGCAATGAATCTGGGACAGCGGGATACTAATCACTTTCTGATCGCCGCCGGCTTCTTGCCCAGCACCGGCGAACTGGACTTTCATGCCCCAGATTTAAAGTGGCTGCGCAAAACCATGACATTGTCCCTCAAAGCCCTGGACCCCTATCCCGCCATCGTTATGAACGACGCCAGTGACATACTGATGGTCAACCGTGGCTGGGTCGGGCTGTTTAATCAAACCATCAGCAAAGCCATTCTCGACCGCGTCACCAATAACTTTGAATTTGTATTCAGTCGTGAAGGCGCGGGCTACTTGATTAGTGGCTGGGAAGATACGTTATCGGTGATTTTAATGTCTCTGGAGCAGAGGGCATTATTTAGCGACAACCCCCGTGATCATGAAATGCGCGATCGTTTGGCTAACCATGAAAATGTTCCCGCCGACTGGCGACAGCGTGCATCTGCACTAGAACCCATGCCTAGCTTCCGCATGCAGGTAAATCTTAAAGGTGAGCTTAAGAAATTTGTTAGTGTGCACAGCACGGTCAGCAGGGTGGGGCCCGCCGCCTTGCTGTCTGGGCCCAGCATCAATATCAACACGCTCTACCCAGAAGATGAACAACTCGACCTGGCGCAATTTTGCACCGGCGAGCTCAGCCACCCGTTGCTATTCTATTAGTAGCGCCCAATAGAGCGCCATTAATCCAAGCTCCAAACACATAAAGTGAGAAATATCAGATATAAAAAAGGCAGCCAAATAACTGCCTTTTTAGTGGCTCTGCCTGCACCTAAGCTACCAGCCACAAGAGCGATCTTGATTTTGCTCCTTTAGCCAAGCATTAAGCGGGGCAAAATAATCAATAATGGCATTACCATCCATACTCCGCTGACCGGTAATTGCTTCCATCGCATCGGGCCAAGGCTGCTTTTGACCCATGGCCATCATATTGCCAAGCTTCTCACCAGCGGCTTTACTATTATAAATAGAGCACTCGTGCAACGGCCCCTCTTTTCTCGCAGCCTCGCAGAGTGCCTTGTGAAATTGGAACTGCATAATAAAAGACAAAAAGTATCTGGTATAAGGCGTATTGCCCGGAACATGGTACTTGGCACCAGCATCAAAATCTTGCTCAGTGCGCGCCATGGGAGCCTCAATACCCTGATACTCTTGACGCAGCCTCCACCAGCCCGCATTGTAATCCGCCGGAGCGATTTCGCCGGAGAAAACCTTCCAGCGCCACTCATCGATCATTTTACCGAACGGTAGGAAAGCAATTTTCTCTAGAGCCATCTTCATCTGCCTGTTAATTATGGCTTCATAGCCCTCAGTAACGTCTTCCAACAAGCCTTTAGTCTGCAGATATTCTGGCGTCATCGATAGCTGAATAGTGTCACCAATCGCCTCATGGAAGCCATCATGGGCACCCCCCTTAAACACTGAAGGCTGATCCTTATACAGCAGGTAGTAATAGATATGCCCCAACTCATGATGCAGCGTGCCGAACTGTTCTCCATTGACCTCGACACATTGTTTAACCCGAGGATCATTGCCATTGTCTATATCCCAGGCGCTGGCATGACAGACTACATTACGATCTCGAGGCTTTTTGAGCATGGAATTTTTGTAGAAGCTATCTGGTAGTGGCGGCAATCCCAGAGACGTAAAGAACCCCTCAGCAGTTTTAGTCATTTTAATCTCATCCCAACCCTGGGACTGCATGGCTGCCGTCACATCCACCGGCGATACCCCAGGATAAGGTTCAATAATATCGTAAATATTATCCCAAGTTTGCGACCACATATTGCCCAATAGATGGGCCGGAATAGGACCGTCCAATGCTACTTTATCCGCACCATAATTCTCACTGAGCTTGGCTCGTACATGACAATGAAGCTCGTCATAGAGAGGCTTCACCTCATCCCATAAACGACGGGATTCAATAGTAAAGGTGTTGCTATCCATGTCGTATCCACCCTGCCACAGCTCGGCTAAATTCTTATAACCGAAGTCCTGGGCACCAAGATTGGCAATCTCCACAAAGCGCTGATAGCTGGCACGATATGGGGGGGACACCTGACGCCAGCCCTGCCACACATCGAGAAGTTCATCATAGTCTCTGGACTCAGCCAACACTGATTCCAATTCTTGTAGCTCTCTACAAACACCATTGGCATTACAGTATTTACCTGAACCGTACTGACCTTCCATGTCTGTCAGAATGGCCGACAGCTCGGCCCGCATTTCAGCGCTATCTGGCGCTGGGGCAGAGGAGCCCCGCAACATTAGCTCAATAGCTCGGCCGGTCTCAGCATCCATATCTGTGCCTAAATATTGCTTGGCTTGCTTAACCAGAGCACTTTCAAATTCTAGGCCCCGCTCACCGGCCTTGGCAGCCAAGATTGCTGTGTCTGGAGTAATATAGGTGCTGCGAACCCAATAAGCTGCGCTAGCTTCCTTGGCAAGCTCATCACCCTCCACTTCCATCCGCGCAACAAAATCTGCTGCCGATTCCTGTGGCTCGGTATCAGAGGACTGGCCGCAACCAGTGAGTAATATTACAGCGGCAATAATCCATAATTTAATGTTCATGGAGATCTCCCCCGAGTTGTTTCTTATTTAGCGGCGAGAATGTTAGTCGGCACCACGCATCATTTTTGTAATAGTTGGCGAAATTAGCAGCATTAAAACCGCAATACCCAAAGCGATATAGCCTACCCGGGAATAGACCTCAACATAGCCAGCTTTAGCCTCTGCCACATTGATCATCTGACCGCCAATAGTCTCAGCACCAGTGGTGCGCGCAATAATGCCGGCCAAATAGTTAGACAGGCCGGAATACAGGAACCAGGCACCCATTGTCATACCGACAATACGGGCTGGCGCCAATTTAGTGACCGCAGACAGGCCCACGGGCGAAACCATCAGCTCGCCCATAGTATGTATCCAGTAGATCAAGAAGATAAAGATAACCGGCGTATAGCCCATTGCGCCAGAACCCTTCATGCCCCCAACCAGAGCAAGGAACCCGAGCCCAGCCATGGCCACACCCAGCGCAAACTTAACTGGCGTCGAGGGGTTTAGCTTGCGCTTGGCCAGCCAGATCCACAGCCAGGCCATAATAGGTGCAAACAGAAAAATAAAGCCTGCATTCAATGATTGGAATACCGGGCCTGGCACCGACCAACCAAACATTTCCCGATCGACTAAACGGGCAGTAAACAGATTCAGCGATGAACCCGCCTGCTCAAAGAGTGCCCAAAAAGGTATCTGAGCCAGAACAAAATAGACAGCGGCCAGCATACGGGAACGCTCATCGCCCTGGAGCTGGGTAAAGGCATGGCTCACTAACCAGATAAACATCAGAATACCTACAGGCCCCAATATTCCTCCTACTAAATCTGCGTTCATTACCAGCAACATAGACACAGCAATGATACCCAGACCAACCGAATAACAGAGCCATTCCACATTAATACCTATAAAGACTTTTTCTTTAAGCTTCTCTGGGCTGGGCGGCTCGGCCTTTCCGTCTAACCAGCTCTGGCAAGAAAGAAAGATAATCAGTCCCAAAAGCATACCTGCGCCAGCCAGACCAAAGCCGTATTTCCAGCCGTGGACAATGCCTAGGTAGCCACAGGACAGAGACGCCAAGAAAGCGCCCATATTGATGCCCATATAGAAAATGGTAAAACCGGAGTCTCGGCGGCTATCACCAAAGCCGTACAGCGAGCCCACAATGGTTGATATGTTGGCCTTCAGAAAACCGACACCAGCAATAATGAGTGCCAAGGATAAATATAGGATATTAAGGTATTTCTCTTCGGTCTCCACACTCATGGTGAATTCAGACAGATCAATGCTGGGCGCAAGACCGACAGATTCAGGCTCGGCAATATTCATGCTTGTCTCGGTAAAATTGATATATGACACACCCAAGTCTGTCAGAATCTGTTGCCGCGCATCCCCTCCGCGGCCGTCAAGCACGATTTCATACTGATTATCACCATGGGTTACCAGCTGTCTGGAACCCTCCCCCTCAAAGGCCATTCCAAAGTGACCAAAGGTCAGGAGTATCGCGCCGAAGGTCACAGCCTTGCGGGCACCCAGATAACGGTCTGCGAGGGACCCGCCTATGATAGTCATCACATAGACCAGCGCACCATAGGCCCCATAGAGCACACTAGAGCTTTCATCAGACATCAAAAAATGCTGGGTCAGATAGATAATAAGCAGTGCGCGCATTCCATAGTAAGAAAAACGTTCCCACATTTCCGTTAAGAATAAAATAACAAGACCGCGGGGATGACCCAGAATGGTCTTTTCTGCTGACTCAGCCATAGAGACTTTCCTTCAATTAATTTGCTTTAATTTTTATTATCGCCCCAGCAATGGGTGCAGTTGCGACTATGGCAGCAACATTAGCACAGAGTAAAGGTACTGGTAAGCCGAACATAGGTTTCAGGAAGGGAAATCTGCTCAGGGCCCCTATATTTAAAAACCGGCATTTTTACAGCGCATCGCTGAGAGACTTGGCGTATTATATTCTCCATCAATAATGACAAATAACCTTGACTGAAAGCCCTGAAAAAAGATATCACCTCGTTGTTTTAGCGCAATTATTTTAGTTGGCCACTGCGTTAGCTTAATTGGCGCCAAATCTCTATCGAATGGCACCAATTCAAGAGACGCTATCCAGGGGCGTGGTTAGAGTAGGAAAAAAAACCGTATCGAACTGAGGGGATTATAATTCATGAGCAATGAGCTACAAGAATTACGTGCAGAAGTCACCGACTGGATAAAACATAATAAACCAGCAGACCCCGGCTTCTTACTACCGCAAACATTTATGGAAGTGGGCTCCGAGCGGGTGTTGGACTTTCTACGTGAATGGCAACACAAGGTCTGGTCCGCAGGCTATTTAGGCATGGCATGGCCAGAAAAGTACGGCGGTCGTGGCCTATCACCTGCTCATCAGAACCTAGTCGATGCAGAAATGAAACTGGCTCGGGTGCCTATCTGCTTTAATGTGATCGGCCTCGGCTGGGCTGGCCCCCTGATTCTCGATAAAGGGACAGATTACGAGAGAGAGAAATATCTAAAAGGCATTCTTAATGCTGAAGATATTTGGTGTCAGGGGTTCTCTGAGCCAAACCATGGTTCGGACCTGGGCAGTATCCAGACCAGAGCCAAGCGCGATGGCTCTGACTATGTGATCAATGGCAGCAAAATATGGACCACCATGGGCAACTATGCCAAATATATGATCTTGCTGGCCCGTACCGAGGCTCAGACAGAGCGCAAATATAACGGCCTGTCATTCTTTCTCGCACCTATGGGCGCCGCAGGCATTAGTACCCAGCCGATCCAAAAGCTGACCGGTGAATATGGCTTCACCGAAACTTTCTTCACCGATGCGCGTATTCCCGCAGATTGTATTATGGGTGAAGAGGGTCAGGGCTGGCGTATCGCCATGCAGACCCTGCAGTATGAACGAGGTGCAGAAGCTGGTGCTGCAGGTGGTATTTCCATTTTATCAATTGTGATGAATGATCTGCTCAAAATGACTCAGGACATTCAGCGTGAAGGCCAACCACTGCTAAAAGATCCCGTGACTCGAGAGAATTTGGTTAAATTCTTTATTGAAGAGAAAGCGCTCTATCTCGCTAATCAAAGAATTGCTATCCCTGCTCTCTGTGCAGACTACCCCAACTCTTTAGCCCTTTCTGGCAAACTCCGAAGCACCGAGTTTTTCCGTCGTATGCGCCAGTATGCACTGACGCTACAGGGTGCCCAGGGCTCGCTTTATGTGGGTGATGAGGACGCGATAGACGGTGGCTTCTGGCAGCGGGCCTACATGAATAATTTCTCTACTACCATTGGCGGAGGTACCAGTCAGGTTCAGGCTAATATTGTTGGCGAGCATGTGCTCGGCCTACCAAAAGATTAGGGCGAGGACTCTCGTAATGACACGAAAAACAAATATGGCTCTCGCCTTTAGCGACGAGCAAGCAATGATTCTGGAGAGCGCCAAAAGCTTCTGCCGAGACAGGTCAGATATTGCAGCTGTGCGCAGCTTGCTTGCGTCGGACAATGGATACAGCACCGATATCTGGGCTGAAATGGTCGCTCTGGGCTGGACCGGCATAGCGATTCCCGAACAGTACGGAGGCTCTGAATTGGGAATAGGCTCGACTATTCCACTGGTCGAAAGCATGGGTCGCCACCTGCTGAGTACGCCCTATATTTCAACCACTATCGCATCTCAAGCACTGCTGCGAGGCGGCTCCGAGGCGCAGAAAGCCAAATGGCTGCCCCTGCTAGCAGAAGGCAGTATTGGCACCATGGCCCTTCTGGATAATGAAGACTGGGGCGCTGGCTCAACTAGCTGCGTTTTAACGGAAAGCCTAAAGCTGCGTGGTAGCAAGTTATTGGTCAATGACGCTGCAGTGGCAGACTTCTTTATCGTCTCTGCTACCCATAATGGCGCCCAGGTGTTGGTGTTAGTTGAGGCCTCTCAGCTACCCAAAGATGCCCTCAGCCGCAAAGTGCTTATTGATGACACCAAGCGCGCCTTTAACGTTGATTTCAACCAGATAAAAATAAGTGCAGATGCGATCTTGCCGAAAGGTGAAACTGCCCTGCGTGATATCAAGCTCCTTGGCGCTCTGTTGACGGCAGCAGAAGCCACAGGTAGCTGCGCTGCTGCTCTGGATGTTGTGGTCGCTTATATCACTAGCAGAATACAGTTTGGCCGTCTTATCGGCTCCTATCAGTCTCTTAAGCACCCTACCGTGGATATTCTGATCGGCATGGACTCAGCGCGAAGCCTTATCTATCACGCTGCCACCATATTGGGTGATGAACCATTGGATCAGGATGCAGAAATTGCGTGCCGCATGGCCAAGGCACAGGCTACTGATGCACTGTTATTTGCTGGTGATCGGGGTATTCAGTTTCATGGCGGCATGGGCTTTACGTACGAATGCGATGCTCAGCTATATCTCCGCCGCTCCCTGTGGGTTCAGCATCAATATGGCGATGCTCAGCATCACCGGCTGCATCTTGCTAGCTTAATCCTTGATTAGGTGGCGAAGCCCTAGCTAGGTCATCAGGTAACAGCCGCAAATCTAAAATCATAAGGTCACAGATGCTGTTTAAAAAAGTATTGGTTTCATTGGCAGTTTTGGCGATCGCCTCGGCGGCTGGCCTGTTTGCGCTGTTGAGCGATAAAAGTCTCGATTTAGATGAAATGGCGGTTTCAGCCCCGGTGACCCAACAGCCAGATTTGGCGACGGTGCGCACCACCAAGCATGGTGAGATTATTGGCTTCGCGGATAGCAACAACACCTACGGCTGGCTAGGTATACCCTATGCGGCTGCGCCTGTGGGTGCGCTGCGCTGGCGTGGACCACAACCCCAAGAAAACTGGCAAGACCAGCTGCCCGCATTAACCACCACACAGCCCTGCATCCAACCATGGACCTTTCTCTCTGCTGTACCGGGTAATGCAGGTGATGTGGTAGGCGCGGAAGATTGCCTCTATCTTAATATTTGGGCACCTCGCCTACTTTCTGCCACTAAGGATGGAGCAGAACGCAGGCTGCCTGTTATGTTATGGATTCATGGTGGCGGTAATATCGTTGGTTCATCACGATTTTATACAGGCCAAAATATCGCTGCGAACCAGCAGGTAATCTATGTGTCACTCAACTACCGCCTTGGTGCCCTTGGCTGGTTCACCCATAACGCTCTGCGCAGCACCGCCACCAGTCTAGAAGACGCCTCAGGCAACTATGGCCTACTAGATATTATTGCTGCCCTGCAATGGATACAGACTAATATTGCCGTCTTCGGTGGCGACCCTGCTAATGTCACGGTATTTGGTGAATCAGCTGGGGGGCGCAATGTCTTTGGCCTGCTCGCCTCACCGCTGGCAAAAGGCTTATTCCACAAAGCTATTAGTCAGAGTGGGTCGACAAGAACAGAAACGGTTGCCAGTGCCGAAAACTTTGCAGACGCGCCACAACCGGGCTGGCCCAATAGCTCAAATGAATTATTAGCGCAGCTATTGATTAATAAGGATGCGGCTAGTGATCGCAGCGAAGCTAAGGCCGATCTAAGCACCATGACTGACGAAACTATTGCTGCAATCCTCTATCAGCAAACTCCAGACATGTTAATTAATGCCCATATGCAGCTTATGAAAGACCCTGAAATGCCCCAGACGCCCCAGCTATTGCGTGACGGTCATGTATTACCCTCGCAACCTATGGCAGAGCTATTTAGCCGGACTGATGGCTATAATGCTGTACCAATGATCACTGGGGCAAACCGAGATGAAGATAAGTCATTTATGGCCTCTGATCCAGAGTTTGTTGACGTGCGATTGGGGCTACTGCCTTCGATTCTAGATACTGAGCGTTACGAACGCTATGCAGACTATTACGCTGAACGCTGGCACCTCTTTGGTGTGCGCGAAATGGCTCGTCTAATGCGCGCCGCAAACCCTGAAATCGGCATTTATGGTTATAGGTTTGACTGGGATGAATCCCCATCCAGTTGGCTTGCAGATTTACCTATTTTGGTGGGTGCAGGCCATGGGGTAGAAATTAGCTTCATGTTTAATGACTTTGCCGGAGGTCTGCGATTGCCATTCCTGTATGGCGAAGACAGCAAACCGGGCCGCGAGGCTTTATCTACAGCAATGATGAACTATTGGGGTCGATTCGCCCACACCGGCAATCCTGGCAAAGGATTATTTCAGCAGCAACCAGAATGGACTGCCTGGAAAGACTCTGGGGCCAACATCATGGTATTGGACAGCCCTGCAGATGGCGGTTGGAGAATGGAGCACTACAACCCAACCCCTGAGGGTTTAATGCAGCGAATTGAAACCGATAGTAAAATAACCAGTCAAAAAGAGCGCTGTAAACTCTTTGTTCAGAGTTTTTTAATCTCCTATCACAGCAGCGATTACTGGGACCCTGAGCGCTATGCCAAACTGGCTGGAGGTGGCTGCAGTAATTATCACCCCTCTCAATTTAATGACGCCTTTTAATTAGTCTAACCTTTAAACAACTCAGCAATCTGGTACTCTGACCAAAGACGTATATAACTATATCTGTTTAATTAATAGCTGAGAATAATAAAAATGAAAAAAGCTAACAGCATCCTCGGGATTATCGCATCACTGGTTATTGGTGCGGCAATCTTAGTCGCCGGCAGTCAGAGCAGTATCTCTGTGTTTGGTTTACCATTATTTTTTGTCTGCGGTGCCATAGGGTTTGCTTTGCACTGGACCATTTTTCTGCCCTCCTTCGCTTTTCAAACTGAACATTACTTTGATCTAACTGGCTCTCTCTCTTATATCAGTACGGTAATAGCAGCCGTCTATTTGAATCCCAATCTCGACATTAGGGACCTGATAATCTGCGCGATGATTTTAATTTGGGCTGTGCGGTTAGGCTCGTTCTTATTCTGGCGCATCAAAAAGGATGGTCAGGACAAACGCTTTGTGGTCATGAAGACTCAGTTCGTTTGGTTTCTAATGACATGGACTCTAGGCGGTCTCTGGGTGCTAGTCACTATGGCCGCAGGCCTCGCCGCCATGACATCTGATACTACGATTGCGCTTGGACCTCTGGCCTATTTGGGCATTACCCTTTGGGTAGCTGGTATGTTAGTTGAAGTCATTGCAGACAATCAAAAAACGGAATTTAGAAAGAATCCAGAAAATCGCGATCGTTTTATTTCCACCGGGCTTTGGGCCTGGTCCCGCCACCCTAACTACTTTGGCGAGATCACTTTGTGGTTTGGGTTGGCTCTGGTCGCTCTTCCGGTTTTATCAGGCTGGCAACTAGCGACTATGATCTCACCAATTTTCGTTTATACATTATTAACCAAGATAAGTGGTATTCCTCTTCTTGAAAGAATGGCAAAAAAGAAATGGGGATCGGATCCTGAGTTTATCGCCTACACCGAATCAACGCCGGCTTTGAGATTAAGAAAGCCTCAGGGTTAAAAACTCAATCGGCCTAAAAAGCCAAACGCGAGATGGCACTTTTTAAAGCAACAGATCAGCCCCGCATTTGCAGGCCCTAGTCAACGATCAGGCTCAAAAGTTTAAGCAAGGGCTGATTTGCTTTCTTGGCCCCCTGCTCCCACTTTCGAATGGTAGCCTTGCTGGTGATTAGTTAAGCCGCAAACACCTCTTGGGTGGCGTGAGTCTTGCCCCGCAAGCGTTTAGTTTGCAATGAACTGGACTCTCTGACTGGCGACAGGCATAGGGCATCAAACTCCCGAAGGGTGGATTCTTTCATTACTCCAGCAGCATGCAAATCTTTAACGCCGCTACTCACTATACCCAAAATAGAATCGTTGGCCTGTTTAGGCGCGGGTTCTTTATAGCTCTTTTTTTTGCTGACCTACTCATGGTTTACCACCCCTTTAACGCGCCATAGATTATGACTTTAGCTATTTCTCTATCAGGGTAATTCATCAACGCTTGGGCATAATGGATTAATGCCTTTAATTCATCGAGTTTAACATTGGCTTGAGAGTTTTTGGCGTAGCGATAAACAATAAAGACTCTGCCTACAGTCTCAGGACGAGTTGTTGCTTAATTATCCGCTAGTTACCACCTAGGAATGACCGTTGAAAAACGCCTCTATATGTTCAAGGGCTTGCATGGCCTCGGGTAGTTCCCGATGGAACATGGGCCACACATGGGGCATACCCTTCCAATATTTAAACTGCACATCAGAACCGGCGGCCACAGCCTTGTTGGCATAGCGTCGGCCATCGTCGCGCAAAATTTCTGCATCACTCGCCAGCACTAGCGTTGGGGCTAAATTACTCAGATCACCCAGCAATGGTGAAATAACCGGATCACTAGGGTTGTGCCGTGCCAGATGGCGGGCACTGAGGCCAATAACAAATCTGGGCAATCGGGTAATACGCGCGGCCAGTGGTTTAAGCATTATATCCGAGGTCAAATTATCATAGATGCTGGGGCTGGCAAAACGGCAGTCAGTCACCGGTGACAATGCCAAGGCCGCATTGGGTGGCCGCCGCCCGGTATCCCGCAGCCAAGCCAGCAAAACCAGAGTTAGGTTGCCCCCAGCTGAGTCCCCTGCCATCAGCACAGATGAGGCCTTACCGGCACCCTGAGCGCCGTTTAGCATCATCCAGTCATAGGCGATACGGCAGTCTTCAACAGCGTTTAAACGGGTGTACTCTGGCATCAAACGGTAATCGATAGCCAGCACAGAACAGTTGCTAATTTCAGATAACTTGCTGGTGATCACCCTGTGGGTCTTGGGGCTGCCAGCAAAAAAAGCCCCGCCATGGATATACAGTAGCCGGCGATTGTTACCCGCATCCACACCGGGCGCCACTACCCATTCCGCAGGCACACCTCCAGCATCTACAGGGATAAAACTGCTAACACAAAGCTTTTCGCTTGCACTAAAAAACGTCTCCATAGCGTCGCGCATCAGTGGTATACGCTGCTTGACTGAAAGCTTGCCAGAACTCACCGGGCTAGATTTAAAGCGTTGGTTCAGCACCTCTATGGCCGCGTCAGACTCACGCTGCATTGCTGGGTCATCCAATGTTACCAGCTGTCCCAAAGGAAGATCAAACTGCGCAAGAGGGTCCTTGCGCAGTATTCGATATATAAGCCGGCTTGCGCCAGCAAGAAGGCTAGCGGAAAGTATCACCAAGGCGAACTCCCCCAAGCCAAACATTACGCAGAGTAGCTCAGCTGATTAAACTTCTTCTGATGGTAATCACCATCACCAAAGGTCACGTTAATCATCATCAGGCGCTTAACATAATGCCCAATATTCAACTCGTCAGTCATACCAATACCACCGTGAATCTGAATCGCTTCTTCACCGACCAGACGACCATAACGAGCCACTGTCGCCTTGAGTGCATGCACTGTTTTCAGCAACTCAGCACGATCATTTTCACCGGTCTGACAGAGACCGCGATAGAGCATAGACTTGGTTTGCTCATAGGCCATAAAGGTATCAACCATACGATGCTGCAGAACCTGGAAAGAGCTAATAGGTGTATCAAACTGCTGACGCACCTTGGTGTATTCAACCGTGGTGCTGTTTAGGGTGCCCATAATACCCAGCGCCTCTGCACTTAAACCCATCAGAATCTGTGGCATCACCTGATCGATCAGGTCCATGCCCTCTCCCACTGTATCTAAAAGCTGGCTCTCGGCAACCACAACATCATTGAGGGTCACTGTCGCTGCACTCTGGCCATCCATCATTTTGTAGCTTTTCACTTCCACGCCAGAGGCATCAGCATCGACCAAAAACAGGCTGACCCCATTGCGATCAAACTGCTCACCACTAGTGCGAGCGGTAACAACAAACTTATTGGCGGTGCCGCCATTGGCGACGACGGTTTTTTCACCATTGATTTTATAACCACCATCGCAGGCAGTTGCAGTCGTAGCAACATCGCTCATCTCATAGCGAGACTGAGCTTCTGTTGAGGCAAATGAGCCCATGCAGCTGCCATCGATAATGCTGGGGATAACAGCCGCTTTAAGGGCGTCGTTAGTTGAGGCTGCCATCAGACCGCCGAATACCACAACAGTAGAGGCATAGGGTTCAACCACAATCCCTTTACCAAGTTCTTCCATCACTGCCGCAATATCTTCGACGCTGCCGCCAAAGCCACCGTACTCTTCAGCAAAGGGCACTGACAACCAGCCCAGTTCGGCAAACATGGACCAGAATTCACGGCTAATACCCTCTTCTGAGCCAACAATCTTAGTTCTGGTATCAAAGTCATACTCGTCTCTAACAAAGCGCGAGACGCTGTCTTTTATCATGGTTTGTTCTTCGGTAAAATCAAAATTCATCTGTGTAAACTCCTGAAATCTTTTAAAGGCTCAACCCGAGGGGAGCCTGCTTATAGGCCTAGAACCGCTTTCGCGATGACATTGCGCTGAACTTCATTGGAACCACCATAGATGGTTGCTGCGCGCCCATACATATATCTGCCACGAGCTTCAAAGGCAAAGTCATGCCCCAACTGCTCGGCATTTAAATCGTCGGGCAGAGCGCCACCGTAGTAAGACGCCAGCTGTAACTGCAGCTCATGAATAGCCTGCGCAATTTCAGTGCCTTTAATTTTCAGCAACGAAGACTCTGGGCCCGGCATACCACCGGCGGCCATTGAGGCAAACACACGCAATTCAGTATACTCCAGTGCCATCAATTCCATTTCAATATCCGACAGACGCAGCTGGAAAATAGGGTCTTCGATCATGGCTTTGCCACCATTGACTTCTACGATGGCGCGTTGCTTTAGAGACTCCAGCAAGCGTGTAGAATCAGCGACCTCGGCCATACCAGTGCGCTCATGGGCCAGCAACGCCTTAGCATAGGTCCAGCCTTTGTCCTGTTCACCGATTAGATTTTCAGTTGGTACCGCAACACCTTCAAACAGTACCTCATTGAGGCTGTGCTTGCCATCAATGGTCACGATAGGCTTAACGGTTATTCCCGGCGTTTTCATGTCGATCAACAAGAAGCTAATGCCCTGCTGCTTGCGCATGCCTTTGCTGGTACGTACCAGGCAGAAAATCCAATCGGCGTACTGGGCAAAGGTGGTCCAAATTTTGCGACCATTAACAATATAGTTATCACCAGCGTAGTCGGCTGTGGTGTTTAGCGCAGCGAGGTCAGAACCTGCACCGGGCTCAGAATAACCCTGACACCACCAATCTTTGCTCTCCAAAATACGGGGCAAAAATTTAGCTTTTTGCTCTTCATTACCAAAGGTGTAAATAACCGGAGCAACCATCTTCAGACCAAAGGGAACCACATCTGGGATACCCGCCAAACCGCGCTCAGTCTCATAGATAAACTTTTGCGTTGCAGTCCAGTCTGTGCCGCCATATTGCGTCGGCCAGCCCGGTGCTAGCCAGCCTTTGGCATGCAACTTATTCTGCCAAGCCACAATAGCACCCTTATAATCTTTGCCCTGACCACCACTTAACTGGCTGGCTAGAGTGCTATCGTACTCACTGACAAAAAAATCACGCACCTCGTCTCTAAACGCGAGGTCTTCTGCTGAAAAATTAATATCCAATTGGGTTCACTCCTAAAAAATATTTAGTCCAGACTGCCGCGATGCAGCCCACCTTTTCATATCCGCGACAGTAGATTATGGCACGATAACTGTCAATATAAGTTGCTGACTAAACGGTCTAAAAATCCAACCATCACAGCGCCGCCGCTAAGTAGCTCGACTGATTAATCGCAGCCTTGGCATCCAGCTCAGCGGCTTCACAGGCACCACCAACCAAGCTTGTAGCAATTCCAGAATCAGCGAGATCATCAAAAAGATCTCGCGCCGGCAGCTGACCGGCACAAATAATTACATGGTCCACTGCCAACAACTGGGGCTGCCCCTCAATGCTGATATGCAAGCCCTCATCGTCGATACGGTGATACTCCACTCCATTTATCATCTGCACTCCGCGCTTACCTAGCGACATACGGTGGGTCCAGCCCGTAGTCTTGCCGAGGCCGCGCCCTACTGGAGTGGATTTACGCTGTAATAGAAATACCTCTCGGTCTGCCGCTTCGACTTGAGGCACAACCCCAGTCACGCCACCGCGCGGGTGATTATCAAAATCAACGCCCCACTCCCGAGCAAATACTGTTTTATCCATAGCCGCAGACACACCTTTGTGCATCAGCAATTCCGAGACATCAAAACCAATACCACCAGCGCCCATTACCGCAACCTTTTTACCTACATCCACTGTGCCGCGAATCACATCGATATAGCTGACGGCTTTGGGGTGATCAATACCTTCAATATTGGGAATCCGGGGCGTTATACCCGTCGCCACCACCACATGTTCGTAGCCACCGAGCTTGAGATCATCGGCAGAGACTCTGGTATTTAAGCGCACATCGACATGGTGCACGTCCATCATGCGGGCGTAGTATCTTAGGGTTTCATAAAATTCTTCTTTGCCCGGCACCTGCTTGGCCAGATTAAACTGCCCACCAATCTCAGTGCCCGCATCATAGAGAGTGACCGCATGCCCGCGCTCGGCGGCCACAGTGGCATAGGCCAAACCCGCAGGGCCTGCACCAACAACCGCAATCTTTTTTGGTGAGGTGCTAGGCTCGTAGTTGAGCATGGTCTCGTGACAGGCTCTGGGGTTTACCAGACAGCTTATTTCCTTACCCTCAAAACCATGGTCCAGGCAGGCCTGATTGCAACCAATGCAGGTATTTATTTCATCCTCGCGGCCTTCGAAGGCCTTTTTAACCAGCTCTGCATCTGCCAGCATGGGTCTTGCCATAGAGATAATATCTGCCTCTTCATCGGCCAACACCTGTTCGGCTACATCAGGCATATTGATACGATTACTGGTGATACAGGGAATATTGAGCTCTTTTCGCAGTCGCCCGGTAACACCGGAAAAGGCGGCACGGGGAACCATTGTGGCAATGGTCGGCACCGCCGACTCATGCCAGGTAAAGTGAGTGCTAATAATAGTGGCACCGGCCTTTTCCATCTCTTTGGCCAGCAGTACCACCTCATCCCAAGACATACCACCCTGCAACATATCCATCGCGGCGATACGGAAAATCAGAATAAAGTTTGGCCCCACTTCGGCACGACAACGGCGCATAATCTCCAGGGGAAAGCGCATACGGTTTTCATAATTACCGCCCCATTGGTCTTCCCGTTGATTGGTTTTTTCAACCAAGAACGTACTCAGCAGATAACCCGCCGAGCCAATAATTTCTACGCCGTCATAACCGGCTAGCTTTGCCATCTTGGCGCACTGCACATGGTCATTAATTTGCTTCTGCACACCGGCCTCATCCAGCTCATTGGGCACCAGCTTTGACAGACGAGAGCGCACCGCGGAGGGGCCAACTAGCTTTGGTGTATGAGCCAGCGGCCCGGCATGGAGTATTTGCATACAGATTTTAATGCTGGGGTCGACTGCATGCACGGCTTCAGTGACTTGGCGGTGCTCCTGCGCATGTTGGGGCGTACTCATTTCCGAGCCCATACCGCCCTCTTCATTAGGGCTGATACCACCGGTGATCATCATGCCCACACCGCCGCGCGCACGCTCGGCAAAATAGGCGGCCAGACGTTCAAAGCCACCCTCCACCTCTTCTAAGCCGGTGTGCATCGACCCCATCAGGGCGCGATTTTTAAGCTGGGTAAACCCCAGATCCAGTGGCGTGAAGAGTCTGGGGTACTTGTCGTGAACAGGCGCTTGGGCAGAGGCTGAGACTGTCATGATTCACTTTTACTTTTAATTATTATTTCGAGTAATTACTTCTAACTAGATACATCTGGATCATAATTGATTGCGCGTTGGAACGCCGGTCGCGCCCTAAGTCTTTCATAATAGGCGATAGTATTAGGCTTGAAGCCGCTGCTTAATTTAAGCGTCTCAGCCAGATGCAGCGCATAGCCCACTGCAATATCAGCAATGGTAAAACGGTCCGCACACAGAAACTCCCTATCTGCCATGGTCGTCTCCACTGATCGCAGGCGGCTGTAAAACCATTTACCGTAGTCTTCGGCAACCTTGGGCAGACGGGTCGCTTCCGGCTCAAGAATGGTGTATCTCAGTACCAGAGTCTGGGGAAAAGTCAGTGTCGCATCACTGCGGTGCAGCCAGTTTAAGTAGCTACCGTAATCTGGCTCATCCAAACCCACGGCCAAATCAGTGGGGCCGTATTTTTCCACCAAATACTGGCTGATACCTGCCGACTCTGTCATTTCAACTGTATTGTTCGGCCCGCCGGCATCATCGGTAAAAAATGGCACAGTGCCAATGGGGTTAATATCGGTATAGCCCTCATGAACAAAGCGCGGGGGAAACTTCATTAGCTCCAACTCGTAGTCCAGGTCCATTTCTTCCAATGTCCACAGTGGGCGAATTGATCGTGCCCCGGCGCAATGCCAAAGTTTAAGTGCCATTATGCTTCCTTATCCTGTTGTGTAATTTCAATTAATACGTCGTCTGCGGCGACCTGATTACCGGCAACTGCGGTGACTTCCTCCACTGTGCCATCAATCTCTGCGACAATTTCATAATGCATTTTCATGGCTTCAAGTACCGCGAGATTTTGCCCCCTGGTCACCTGATCACCCGGCTTAACTAACACTTCCAACAGCAGGCCATGCATAGGCGCAACCACACGGCCGCCGCCAGCAGCCTCATCAATGGCCCCATCGAGAATAATCATATCTCTGAACATGGCCCCACGACCGGCCACAGAACAGTGCAGCTGCCCAGGCTTAGGCGACATAAAGGTTGCCCTCTGAGCTGCGCCATTAACTATTAACTCAGCGGTATTTGCCCCAAGGCTATGCAGCTCAATCTCAGCGCTGTACTCTGCCCCTGCATCATATACCGAATAGATATTGCTGCTATTGGCCACAGGGGATACCGAGATATCTCTGATCACCTCGCCAAAGACATACTGCTTGCGCGAGACCATAGCACTGGCACTGGTCCAATTGCGCAGGCTATCGTTCACTAATAAGCTGCTGGCTTTATTGCGCTGGTATTCCAGTGCCAATTCAATCACCGCCGCTACCGCCGCATCTTCAAAGCTCGGTATGGCCACCGCCAGATCATCTTCAGCAAACTCTTCATCAATGAAGGCAGTGGTTGCCGCACCATCGATAAAGTTCTGTTTTTCTAAACATTCAATCAAGAAATCTTTATTGTTGGGCGTGCCAAATAATACTGTTTGTTTAAGAGCTTCGATTAGACGCAGACGCGCGGTCTCACGGTCGGGACCATAGCCAATAACCTTGGCGACCATGGGATCATAGAAAGGCGAAATCGCCTGACCCGAGCAAATACCTGCATCAATCCGCACACCAACGCCTGTGGCAGGTCTCCACAGATCGACCGGGCCAGAGGCTGGTAAAAAGTCTTGGCTAGGATCTTCTGTATACAGGCGCACTTCTATCGCAGCACCATTTAAACTAACATCCTGCTGGGTCATACCCAAGGGCTCACCCTGCGCCACCTGAAGCTGCAATGCCACCAAATCCAAACCGGTAATTAGCTCGGTCACCGGATGCTCTACCTGTAGGCGTGTGTTCATTTCCAAAAAGTAGAATGCTCCGCTGGTATCCAACAAAAATTCTACCGTGCCAGCACCGCGATAGTTAACACTTTTGGCCGCATCGATGGCCGACTGACCCATCTGCTCACGAAGTTCTGAAGTCATAATTGGGCATGGGGCTTCTTCGATAACCTTCTGGTGACGGCGCTGCACAGAGCAGTCTCGCTCACCCAAGTGAATGGTATTGCCCATGGTGTCGGCAAACACCTGTATCTCCACATGACGTGGCTGGATAATCGCCTTCTCTAAAATAAGCTCACCGGAACCAAAGGCCCCTTCGGCTTCAGCGCGCGCCAACTTAATGGCATTAGCCAAATCGGCATAGTCATGCACTAGGCGCATTCCACGGCCACCGCCGCCAGCCGCAGCTTTGACCATCAACGGCAGATCAATCTTATTACCCTCGGCTAGCAGAACTTCATCCGACTGATCATGCCCCTCATAGCCGGGCACACAGGGCACACTCGCCTCGATCATACGGCGCTTGGATTCGGCTTTATTACCCATCACATCAATGGCTTCGCGGGTGGGGCCAATAAAGATCAACCCGGCACTCTCAACCGCTTCGGCAAACTGGGCATTTTCACTTAGAAAACCATAACCCGGGTGAATCGCTTCAGCACCGCTTGTGGCTGCCGCCTCAAGAATATTTCCCGCCAACAGATAGGACTCACCCACAGGGCCGGGACCAATCCGCACGGTGTCATCGGCAAGTTGCACATGGGGGGCACCCGCATCGGCATCGGAGTAGACCGCTATGGTGTGATAGCCCAGCCGCTTAGCTGTGCGAATAACCCGACAAGCGATTTCGCCGCGGTTGGCAATTAATAGGCTGTTAAAACGTTTCATCAATAATATTCCTACTATTTATTCCAAGAGGCTGGGCGTTTCTCAACAAAGGCTGCCACCCCTTCCAGACCTTCAGGGCTCAACATACATTGGGCAAAACCATGGGAGGCAAAATCTAAAGCCTCCGCCCGAGGTCGCCGCAATGTTTCAAATAAAATACCCTTGGTCACCGCATTGGCGCCGGGGGCACAGGCCTTGATATGGCCCAGAATAGTCTCGCACTGGGCTTCCAAGTCAGTCACATCTGAGGCCACTCCATGGGCAATACCCAAGGTCACGGCCTCCTCTCCTTTAAAGCGCGCACCAGTAAGCATCAGGCGTCGCGCCTGAGTGAGCCCAACTCGCTCAGTGACAAAAGGCGCAATCTGCGCCGGGGGGATACCCAGGCTGGTCTCGCTTAAACGGAACCTTGCATCAGCAGTCACCAACGTCACATCGGCCACACAGGCCAAACCCAGACCGCCGCCGATGGCCGCACCCTCAACCAAAATAATCACCACCTGGGGCTGCTCATTTAACTTGATCATCAGATCGCCAAAGGTGCGGTTGCTCTTGGCCACCTCGCTGGCATCGGTTGCCTGCATGCCCGACTTAAACCCTTTGATATCACCCCCAGCACAGAACACACCACCTTTCCCGCGCAGCACAATAGTGCGGATACTGCGGTCATCGCGCACGCTGTCCAGTACCAGATTTAGCTCATCGGTCATCTCTGCCGACAGTGCATTTTTGGCCTCGGGGCGGTTTAACCAGATTTTTAATACCGAATCATCTCGGTCTAATATTAGCGAATGGATGTTCGGCAATTTATTTTTAGATAGATCAGTCATGGTTATTCTCAGCCTCTAAGCGGGTTTACAAGCGGGCGATGCCAAAGCTATTGGGGCGCACGGTTCTGCCGCGGGCTTCGCGAACAGTCTCCAGCAGCATACCCAGGGTCTTGCGCATATTGCGTGGATCAATCATCCCGTCATCCAATAAATGGCCAGAGGTATAAAACGCATCGGACTGGGAGTCAAAGATATGGGCCAAGCCCTTCTCCTGAGCCGCCAACGCCTCCTCGTCAGGCTCAACACCCATGGCTGCGGCCTTGCCCCGAGCCACCATAGACATTGTTTTAGCCGCTTGCTCACCGCCCATTACACCCATTTTGGCATTGGGGAAGGTATACAGAAAATCCGGATCATAGCCGCGGCCACACATGCCATAGTTACCGGCACCAAAGCTGGCTCCAGTCATAAAGGTAATGCGCGGCACTTCAATATTGCGCACCGCCTGAATCATTTTCGAGCCATGTTTAATCATGCCCGCCTGTTCAGACTTGGTGCCGACGATATAGCCGGTGGTATTTTGGAAAAACAGCGCAGGAATATCGGCCTGATCTAAAAGCTGTAAAAACTGGGTAGCCTTGTTGGCACCCTGGGGGTCAATGGGGCCATTATTGCCGATAATACCCACCGCCTGACCAAAGATTTTCGCCTGTATGCAGACTGTGGACACACCAAAGCGCGGTTTAAAATCGAGAAAATCGGAACCATCCACCACTCGGGCCACCAGCTCGCGCATATCATAAGGGGTGCGGTAATCCACGGGAATTACCCCGGCTAGCTCATCTGGATCGTAAATAGGTTCTGCAAATGCCCGAGCCTTGGGCAGCTGGCAGCTATCATTCCATTGCAACCGGGCCACCACTTCGCGGCAAATCTGAATGCCATGGCCATCATTTTCTGCCAGATATTCCGCCAGACCAGAGGTGGTGGCATGCATCTCCGAGCCACCCAGCTCTTCTTCTGTGGCTATCTCTCCCGTAGCCGCTTTAAGCAGTGGCGGACCTGCCAAAAAGGCCCGACCTGTGCCTTTAACCGCAATCACATAGTCACTTAGGCCCGGCATATAGGCGCCACCAGCGGTAGAGGAACCATGCAAAATAGAGATTACCGGAATACCCTCCTTACTCAGTTTGGCCAGCGCACCAAATAAATCACCGCCTTCAGCAAAGTTCTCAACGGTGTAATTCATTAAGTCACCCCCGGCACTCTCTACCAGATGTACAAAGGGCAACCTTTGCTCAAGCGAAATCTGCTGGGCCCGGGCAATACGGTAACCACCGGCCAGAGTCAATGAGCCCGCCAGAATACCGCTATCGTCCACCACCACACAGCAGCGCACCCCAGAGATAAAACCAATACCGGCAATCACCGTGCCACCGGGTATCGACTTGGCCTCATCTTTGGTATCCAGCTTATAGCCCGCCAGATTACCAATCTCCAAAAATGGCATACCGGGATCTAGCAGTCGCGCCAGTCGCTCTCTGGGCGTCAACTGGCCACGCTTATCAAAGCGTGGTTTGCGCTTTTCCGAGATAGCACGACCGCGACTATTCAGCTCTGTAAGCTTATCCACTAGCTCAAGCATCTCTGCTCGCTGTCTTAAATAGGTCTCAGAACTGGTATTAATCTTTGAGGCAAATACTGCCATGGGTGTGTCTCCAGATTGATCTTATTATTTTAGTTGGCTGGCTATCTCAGCGCTAACCGGGATCGCTGCATCCAACAGTAGCTGGGCATAGCCTTTACCCTGAGCATCATTGCGAATACTGGCCATGCCGCCGCCACCCAAGACATTGTGAATCAAAAAGTTAATTGCATCAGTGCCAGGCATTAAATAGCGCTCGACATATCCACCACTGCTACCAGTGGCCCCCACGCTTATAAAGTGCCCAAAGCGATCCGCCACTGCCTGCTCTGTCAGCGCGGCATATATATAGGGCAGATACTTTGGCCGGCGGGCGATAATACCTATATTGGCCTTGTCGCCCTTGTCACCACTGCGGCCCCAAGCCAGCTTTATCAGTGGCACAGAGACTGTGGCATCTGCAGGAGCTGCTGGAACATCAGGTCGAATAAGCGCAGCGCGGTCCAAAGCAACGCCTGGACTATCCGGCAAATCAAAAATAGCTCCATCCAGCTCTATCTGAATCTTGGCCGTGCCCTTGGCCAGTGCAAAGGAAAATAACCGCACTACTGGCGATGGGCTTGGCCTTGCACCAGCAAAACCAGAGAGCCCCGGCGGTGTTGCCAGCCCCAGGCCCACAGCTTCTTTGAGCATAATGCCAATTCCAGCGGCATCTGGATGTTTGGCGGCAATTTTCATAACCAGCTCTCGACAGTGACTGACCTGAGCATTGCTACCGTACTGACTCTCAGCGCCAATCAGTTCAACACTGGTTTCACTGAAATCTGCCAAGCCAAACTGTTGCAAGGTGCGACGGGAGGCCGCGAAGATCGCATCGGCCAATTTTTGCGCCTTGCGATCCGCATCCACCCCATAAAAGGTCATATTGGTGCCACCGCGAAATTCATCGGCATAGGTGGTGCAGACTTTGTAGGTATCAGGAGCAGGCAAACCAGTGGCGCCAGTGACACGCACCAGATTTTCCCCCACCTGCTCCAACGCAACATTGGAGAAATCGCAGACCACATCCGGCAACATATAGGCTTGAGGGTCACCTATTTCATATACCATCTGCTCGGCAATGGTTGCACGAGTGACCAGGCCGCCTGTGCCCTCGGGCTTGGAACAGTCAAAGCTGCCATCGGCACGCAACTCGGCAATCGGATAACCAATGGTTTCCAAGCTGTGTACATCTTCCCAATCAGTAAAGTTACCGCCAGTGGCCTGGGGGCCACATTCAATAATATGGCCAGCCAATGAACCCATGGCTAGCTGATCGAGATCATGCCGATCCCAACCAAAACTATAGATACAGGCGCCTAGAGTAACGGCGCTATCGACACTGCGGCCCGTAACCACAATATCTGCACCCTTATCCAACGCCATAGCCACAGGAAAAGCACCCAGATAGGTATTAATACTGGCAATTTTATCTACAGCGGGGAAAGCCGCGCCGGTAAACATCTCGGTATAGCCCTGCTCGGCTAAGTCATCCCGATGATCGATCATATCGTCACCCAGCACACAGGCGACCTTGAGCTCCAGACCCATCTCGGCAATCACAGCCCGCAGCGCATTGGCACAGGCCTGAGGGTTTACTCCACCGGCATTGGAAACAATTTTGACCCCCTGACGGGCGATCTCTTTTAGATTGGGTTTCATGGCGGCAGTAACAAAGTCCAGCGCATAGCCATAGTCGGGATTTTTAGCCCGTGCGCGGGCCATAATCGACATGGTGATCTCGGCCAGATAGTCGTAGGCAATAAAGTCCAGATTACCGTCTTTTAACAACTGCGGCGTAGCGCGAGCTGCATCACCCCAAAAGCCACTGGCGCCAGCTATACGAATCGTTTTTTCTGCCATCGACTATATTCTCCAAAAAGTTATTATGGACGGAGATACTACTGATTTAGCTGGGAATACTCTTTGGATTCTATGCCAGCAATTTAAGAGCCTATGCCAATTAGCCTCTCATGGGCGGCAGGCCAAATTGGCAATTTAGGCTCTGGTCTTCATCTTTTCGAGATAGATAGAGGCCACAATAAAGCTAAATGGTGCAGCAGCAGACAGGATATCGGCACTCAACAAGGCTTTGGTAAGGGGCTCGAAAATACCATTAGCGAGGAACACATCGCTGAGAACACCAGTCATCATAGCGCCTATACCCAGACCAAGCAGATTACAGGCCACCAGTAGCAATCCTGTCATTACCCCGCGCAGCCGCACTGGGGTCAGGTCCTGCACCGTTGAAAATGCCGGGCCATAAAAAGAGCTTACGCTAAACATACCTGCGGCCATGCCCACATAGAACAGTGCCGATGAAGGATTCACAAAGCGAAATGAAATCAATAATGGCGTCACTGCCAGCATTAACAGGGCCAAAAATCGTACTCTGCCACCTTTGTATCTGGCCTGATACCAGTCGCTAAGTATGCCACCCAAAAAGGTGCCAGCCGTGCCAAAGACTATATAGATTAGCCCGTAAGTAGCGCTGATTTCACCTAGACCAAAGCCCCTCTCACGCTCAAGCCAGACGATGGCAAACTGCCCAGCGCCCAACGGTATATGCAAAAACACCGCTCCGATCATGGTCCAGGCTAGCGCCGGTGTTGATTTCACCACCGCAAAAACATCGGAGACAATGCCCCGCCAGTTGCCACCGATCAGACTCTCTTGCTGGTCTGCGGCGCCGCCTTTTTCTTCCATTGCACCTCGCTCTGGATCTTTTATCAACAGCAGTACCAGCGCTAAAACCAGCCCCAACCCGCCCAGCAGCAAGAAGCAGTTACGCCAGCCAATCATGGGGCCGAGTATGCCTGCAACAATAAAGCTGGCTCCAGCTCCCAGGGGCACACCCAGATAATAGATGCCCGTGGCTGTGCCTCGTCTAGCTTTGGGAATCAGATCTGAGATCATGGAAATAGCAGAGGGCGCCATTGCCGACTCACCCACACCAATAAACAATCGAGCTATGCCGATCTGAGCAAAGTTTTTGGCAAGGCCTGACACTGCGGTCAAAGCACTCCACAGCACCAAGCCCGCTGCTATAAGGCGCGGTCTATGCACGCGATCTGCCAGAGCGCCCATAAACAGACCCATAATGGAGTAAAAGAACACAAAGATTGGGCCGGTCAGCATACCAAACTGGGAGTCGCTGAGGCCAAGATCGGTAATAATCGCAGTGCCAAAGCTGGTGATCAGGGTCCGATCGACCATATTAAGTATATTGAGCAGCAGCAAAAACAGTAGTATGCCTGTGGCTTTTGGTGATACTTGCGGTTGCCCTAGTGGCTTTTCCATACTGACCCTTTATTTTTATTATTGGCTGTGAGCCGATTTTTATTGATCCACTATTGCAGAGTTGGGGGTAAAAAACGAGCAAAGCTATTATTTCTGCGCCAGAGGGTTTTGCTTAACCCCTTCTACTTGAAATAATATATTTATGTTGAGCTTGATAATAATTGTTTTTACAGTATAACTGTCAAAACATCTATAAGTCTGCCATTTGGGGACTTAAATAATTACAGAGGGTATAGCAATGTCTTTGGAAGCGGTTACTGCAGGTTTAAAAGAAAAGGTTGGGGAAGATTGTGGGCTGGGTTCAATCTTAAAGTTTGATTTTGGTGATGATGGCATTCTGGTATTAGACGCCTCGCAGGTGCCCAATGTGATTGGCAATGATGATGCAGAAGCAGCCTGCACCATAGGTATCAGCTTAGCTGATTTTATGGACATGGCTGATGGCAAGCTCGATGGCACCATGGCATTTATGAGCGGCAAGCTAAAGGTTCAAGGTGATATGGGCATTGCCATGAAACTGGGGCCCTTGTTGTCATAGCGTAATTTTCATTTTTCTTAGTTGCGTCACGCTAATGACGGATGCTGTTTGGAGATGGCCTTGAGATCGATCAGGGCCCGCTTATGGGCATAGGTATTTTCAGATAAAGAGAACACTTGTCTGAGCTTTTCTCATAGAGAAAGGGAGTTGTGCGAACGCTGAAAATACCTATGGCCATGGGACCGATCTCAAGGCCATCCCCAAACAGCATCCCACTCAAATATCACCAACCTACAACCCCCTCACCATATTTAAAGCACCCCGAGAATACCGCTCCTGCAGGGCATGGTATTAAAAGAGATAACTGCATAGTTTTTGATCGGCGTGCTCGCTTTGATAGCTTTGACCCTTTTTATTGCGAAGCAGACGCTACACTTCACTCAGTTCTGGTTTAATCAACAGTATTTATTGATTGTCATTTGACAATCAATAAATACTTCACTAGGATTACTTACATTGAGGCTTTAAGGAATGAAGCACCCTAACAAGGACGTAAATAAGGCAGTCCAGCATGCACTTGAAAAAGGCTGGACGATAAAGGTTGCAAGTGGCCATGCATGGGCGATCATACGTTACCCCAAGAATAAACCTGAGTGCAGTTGTGGTATGTTTTGGCAGATTTCTGTTTGGAGTACTCCTCGAAACCCTGGCAACTTTGCGAAACAGTTAAAGAGATCAGTTGATGGGTGCATCTACCCAATAACTAAGTTATACGAGGTGAAAAAATGAAAACCTATGATTACACCCTGACCTTCTCAATATTAGCGTCAGACAAAAGCATAGGACAATGCACTGACCTGTTATTTGAGGCGGGCTGCGATGATGCACTGGTCGGTATTGGCGCTAAAGGATCAATTGCACTTAACTTCAACCGGCTGGCCGAATCAGCTGAACAGGCCATCGAAAGCGCAATCGCTCAGGTAACAATGGCCATTGAGGGTTCACAGCTACTCGAAGTAAAGCCAGATATGGTGGGGTTATCAGATATTGCAGACCTGGTAGGCTGCTCACGTCAGAATATCCGCAAACTGGCCACAGATTCAAAAACGCCGTTTCCTCAACCCAGTATCTCAGGCAGCGTGCCCCTGTGGCACTTTTTTGAAGTTGGCTCCTGGCTCATGGAAAACTCTCGAGTGAAATCAAAGCCCTCAGTGGAAGCTATTGAAGTCTCAAAACTCGCCTTTAAACTCAATCTAGAAGCCCAGAAAAACCGTTTCGAACAATGTATTGCCGAGCCTAAGCCATCCTATTGACGTCAGAGCCCAAACTGGCGAGCGGCCAGATCACGCATAATTTCTTCAGAGCCACCACCAATCGCATTAACACGCACCTCACGGTAGATTCGCTCAACGCGGCTGCCACGCATATAGCCGATACCACCAAGAATTTGCATTGCCTCACGCGCACAGAACTCCATAGTTTGACTGGACTGCACCTTTAACAGCGCTATATCGCCAGCATTCTCAGTGCCCTGCTGCACCTGCTCACAGGTCATCAGCAAATAGGCCTGAGTGGCGTTAATACGCTGTTTCATCTCGGCAATTTTATGGCGAATTACCTGGTGGTCGGCAAGGCGCTGACCAAAGGTCTTGCGCTCTCGAGCCCAAGCCACGGCATCTTCCAGACAGACCCTTGAAAGCGCCTCCATAGCTGCAGCCATAGCCAGGCGCTCGGAATTGAAGTTATTCATAATAACCGCAAAACCCTTATTCTCCTGACCCAGCAGGTTACCCACAGGCACGCGCACTTTATCGAAGTAGATAGTGGCTGTATCTGAGCACCACCAGCCCTGTTTTTTATCCAATGCTGTGCGCGATACGCCCTCTATATCGGAAGGAATCAGCAAGGTAGATACACCCGCCGAACCCTCCGCACCGGTGCGCACAGCAGTGGTAAACCAGTTAGCATTCATACCACCAGTAATATAGGTTTTTGAACCATTGACGATATAGTGATCGCCATCCAGGCGAGCTGTGGTTTGCAGCTGGGCTACATCGGAGCCACCGCCGGGTTCGGTGATGGCCAGTGAGATACGTTTGGTGCCTGCCAGTACCGGCGGCGCCACCCTCTGTTTAATCTCCTCGCTGCCAAAATTAATCACGGGTGGCAGGCCAATACCATGCACCAACAGAGTTGCAGCTACACCGCCCACGGCAACGCGGGCCAGCTCTTCATTGACAATAATACTGTGCCACATATCTATGCCTTCGGTGACTCCGCCAAACTCCTCTGGGTAACCCATGCCCAGCAGGCCAACCTCTGCTGATTTGGTCCACAGTTCATCGGGTATCGAGCCATTTTCATCCCAGTCTTCCGCATAGGGCATAATTTCGCGATCGATAAACCGTCGCAGCTGTGCCCGCCATTCATGGTGCTCTGGGGTGAGATTTTTATTAGGCAGACGAGCGCTATCAAAATCTAGTGACATAGCAATACCTGTTATTATAGTTATAAGGATTTAGAGCACAGATAGTAGATTGAGTACATGCAACTGGCAACTTTATAAGCGCCAATGAGTTGGGAATAAATGCCAACCCGACAGGACTATTTGCGGCGGTAATCTCGAGGCGAAACCCCATGCCAGCTTTTAAAGGCGCTGGAGAAAGAGCCCTGATCACCATAACCCAACAGAAAGGCTATTTCGGTAATACCCAGGCGTTTATCGGACAGATAACGTAATGCGACTTTAGAGCGCACCTCCTGCAAGATATTCAAGAAACTGGTATCACGCTCAGATAGCCTGCGCTGCAATGTGCGCCGGGAGATATTAAGCTTGCTAGCCAGCTTATCGATAGTTACCTCACCCTCAGGCAGGTACTGCACAATAGATTGCCTTAGATTGGACAGCAGTTGATCGGCTGGGTCATCGCCCTCAAAGAACTCCCGGAATGGGTTATCCTGATCGGACCACGCCTGATAGTCCTGTTTCAGCATCGGAAACCCAAGGGCTTCGCGCTCAAAAAATAGACTGCTATAAGGCTGGTCAAAAGCCAGATTGCGACCAAATGTATCCTCCAGTCTAGTCATATCCTGGGGCCGAGAATAGGTAAAATTCGCCTTGACCACAGATACCGGCATCACACAGAGAGAATCAAAGATACCGGCCGACGCCGCCAATATATCATCACTAATATAGCGCCTAAGGCCGGTTTGACTTAATAGAGGCTCCCAGCGCAGCTCCACCAGATTGCCGTCTCGATAGGCCGTTATCTGACCAATATCCCCTCGCAGTCGCAGAGCACTGGGGATCAGATTGAGATAGTCGCGAAAAGACTGACACACCGTAGACAGATACAGCTGTAAATTAAGCCCTTTTAGAAAGGTTACACGACCCACGGTCAAACCAATATCCGGGTCGCGTGACGCATCCGCCATCTGCTGAAATAACCTGAAATAGTTGCTCACCGGGAAACGGCGATCAGGAATCGTTAACTCTGAGGCTTCCAGGCCAGAGGCCATAAGCAGCGCATTAGTATCCAGACCCAACTGCTCACTCACCTGCAATAGCGTGCTGATTGGCGCCGCATAAACGGTCCAATTGGGGTCTATAAGCTGTGCTCGATTAAGTATTGTCGACATAAATGAAAGGTTTGGGCTGCTGTGTAAGGCGTTACTGTACCACCAGCGAATAGACTCATACAGCGGTTGTTTTGAATACCCAAAAGGAAGCAAATAAACATTGGGCAAGACTTTTCTATAACAGATGACATATCGCAAAATACTGTATATATTAACAGTAGTAAAGAAATAGGTCTTACTCGTAACGCAGCCTCAATTTAATGCCCAACAATATAGCTACAGTACTCTCCCGCCAAGATACTTGGCGCGGCCGCAGCCAGCGCCTACCCCGTCGCACCATAACTACAGGTCATAATAATTTAGATCTGCTATTGCAGGGTGGCTGGCCCATTTCAGCTCTCACCGAGCTTATGCCACAGCAACCTGGCATTGGCGAACTGAGTCTATTGCTGCCAACCATTAAATATTACGCAGATAACAATCAACTCTGCGTCTGGCTCGACCCGCCCTATCAGCCCTATGCACCGCGCCTGGCGGCAGCGGGTATTGCCTTGGATAAACTGCTTGTGGTGCGCAGCAAAAATCACACCGAATGGCTGTGGGCCGCCGAGCAATCTATTCGCAGTAGCGCCCTATTGCTGGCCTGGACAAAGCAACCACCGCTCCGCTATGCCAACCTGCGCAAGCTGCAACTGGCCGCAGCAGATAATGGCAATGCGGCATTTTTATTTAGTACCCCCAGTGCACTGTCTGCACCCTCGCCAGCGGCACTGCGTTTAGAACTAAAGAGCTTAGAGGTTAACCAGCTGTTATTAAACGTGCGCAAACAGCGTGGTGTAGCGGGTGGCGCGCAGTTGCAACTATCGTTGGGAGAAGCCAATACCCAGAGAACCAAACTCGCCCTATTGCCCGCAGATCGGTATCGAACTTACCCTGTACGACAGCTTAATAACTAGATGTTAAAGCGAGATATTTGGCTGTACCTGCATTTTCCTCTACTGCCGCTTGAGACATTATTGCCTCAGGTGCCCATAGAGCAGGCACAAAAACCCATCGCTGTTGTTAGTCTGCAAAAGAATATTCAACGGGTGCTGTGCTGCAATACTCAGGCAGCAGCCTGGGGAATAGAGCCTAACCTCTCTATCTCCACTGCTCTGGCTCTGTGTCCAGAGCTTGAAGTATTGCCCAGGCAGATTGAACAGGAACAGCAGTTGCTACAACAGCTGGCGCTGGTCGCCTATAGCTTTAGTCCGGTGGTTATTCTCACTGACTTTGGGCTTTTCAATCACAGCTCAGGGCTGTGGCTAGAAATATCAGGCTGCTATAAATTGTTTAAAGGTTACGATGCGCTACTTCGAGAACTAGACTATAGACTTCGCTTTCAATCCATTACTGCCGTTAATGGCATAGGCCAAAACCCACTGGCAGCAAAGCTACTCTGCGGGCCTGATTTTGAAACCCAGCTACCGGATCAAACAGAAATACAGCGCCGCCTTCTCAGCACAGATTTAAGTCTTCTAGAAATCAATCGCAAACAGCAGCAAAGTTTTAAGCAGCTTGGCTTAAATACAGTGGGCGATTTATTAGCCCTACCCCGCAGCGCATTAAGCCGTCGTTTTAATGCTGAACTTATGCTTACCATCGCCCAGTTAAATAATGAAAAGCCTTTTAATGCACCGCGCTTTCAGCCCGCCAATAGCTTTCGCGATCTTATCCAAAACCCCCAGGGCATTTTTAATAAAGAGAGTTTGCTGTTTCCCATGAAAACGCTATTGCAGCATCTGTGTCAGTACCTGATGGCACGGCAATGTCACTGCCGGGAGATTGAATGGCATTTTGAACCTTTAATAGGAGAGTCTCAGAAAATGCAGATACAACTCTCCGGCAGTCAAAATAACTGGTCGACCCTATTGATGCTGAGTCGATTACAACTAGAGCGCTTAGAACTGCCCCTCAGTATTGAGCAAATTATTTTGCATGTGGATCAATTTATTGAAGCACCCATGGGTGTGTTTAATTTGGATTTATTCGATAACCAGAAGACCGCCCAACAGTCCTGTGAATTGATTGATAGCCTGAATGCACGGCTGGGCATAGACGCCCTATCGCAACCTATACTCAATCAAGACTATCTGCCAGAACAGGCCAGCACCTTGGCCACACCGGGCAAACACAGCAATACAAGCCTTAATGAAAAACTAAAAGCACCCCAGCCCCTGTGGTTATTGACCGACCCAGCGCCAGTGCACCTGCGCAATAAAAAACTATACTGGCGTCAGCCCCTAACCATTATCAGTGGGCCCGAGCGTTTATGTGGCAACTGGTGGCAGGCAGAACAGCAGCGCGATTACTATCTGGCTTGCGATAGTAACGGCGCGCGCTATTGGTTATTTAGAGAAACCAGCAGTCAGCGCTGGTTTGTGCATGGGCTGTTTTCTTAGCAACAGAGTTTAGACGTCAAACTCTTCTTTTAACTTAAACTTCTGTACCTTACCCGCCGGGTTTCTTGGAAGTATGTCAACAAGGCGCAACTGGCTGGGCAGCTTATAACGAGCCAGAGACTCACCAGCAAAGTCACGCAGACTTTCCAGGGTTAGCTCCGCACCCTCTTCCAATACAGCAATGGCGGTTACCGCCTCACCCCATTTTTCATCGGGCAGGCCAATAACAGCGACTTCAATAATAGATGGATGACCGTAGAGAATACTTTCAACCTCGGCAGGGTAAACATTCTCAGCGCCGGTGATCACCATATCTTTAACCCGATCGCAGAGAAACAAAAAATCCTCGTCGTCCAGATAGCCAATATCACCACTGTGGAACCAACCCTGAGTATCAATAGCCTCAGCGGTAGCCTCTTCACGATTCCAATAACCCTTCATCACATTGGGGCCTTTAATACAGACCTCTCCGTGCACACCGGCCGCTACCGGATTATTATTTTCATCAACAATACGCACCTCGGTAAACATCGGTGCCTTGCCCGCCGAGCCTACTTTAGCCATCGCTTGATCACTGGCCAATAGGCTGGCAAAAGGGGCCGTCTCCGTTAAGCCATAACCCTGACAGAACGTAATACCTCGCTCACCATAGGTTTTAATCAGCGGCACAGGCACAGGCGCACCACCGCAGGTCAAGGTAGCAATGCTGGATAAATCTGTGATGGCAAAACTTTCATCCTGCACCATCATCAGGAACATCGTCGGCGCACCAAACATAGTGGTGACCTTGTGCTTCTCAATTAAAGACAGCACCTGCCCCGCATCAAAGCTGCGCAGCAACACCACCTCAACCCCCTTCGACAGAGACATTAGCGTGGTCACATTGAGGCCGCCAATATGGAACAACGGCGCACAGGTCAACGTGGTGCCTGAAACACCGTCCTCACCAAAGCACACATTAATACTGTTCCAGAATATATTGCCATGGGTCAGCATCGCGCCTTTGGGTAGGCCGGTGGTACCAGAGGTATACATAATAAAGGCGACATCATCAGCATCGACTTTTTCGCTGGCTTTAATCGGTGCCGCAGCGGCCATCAGTGACTCAAGAGATTCCCAATTATCCGCATTGGCTTCGGCAGTGATATAGCGCATGCATTCAAGATTATCCCGCTCTTCATCGATCAAAGGACGCAGCATATCGTCTGCCACCATCGCGCTAATCCCTGCATCATTGGCAATAAAGCGCACCTCAGGGCCAGTTAAGCGGAAGTTTAACGGCACAAATACCGCGCCCAGACAGCCACAGGCATAGAGCATTTCTAAAAACACAGGATGATTAAGACCGATATAGCCCACCCGGTCACCGGCCGAAATACCGCCAGCACGCAGCACAGTGGCCATGCGGCGCACCCGATCACCGAGCTCAGCAAAAGTCTGGGTACTGCCCTCAAAGGTTATTGCAGATTGATTGGGTGAAATAGCGGCACGACGCAAAATAGTTTGACCAAGGCCGATATCTGCGGTCTGTGAATGCGGCATGTGAAATCCCCTAAGAATTATTATTGTCAATGATTGCCCCATTTGACTGTGGCAAGTGGCTACTCGCTGTATCGCGGCTAACCTCTAGTTTTAATTTGGCTTAATCATAACCAGCTTGGCACGCTTTCTGCAATAAACCCAGAAAGCAAGATCACCAACACGATGAAATACAGACACTCGAACGACCAAGGAAAATAATGAGCATCAATACCCCCATTAGGGTTCCCATTATGGTGCGCTACCGCACCAAAAAAGGGCGCAATAAGTCATGAAACTTATCTTTACTGATCTCGACGGCAGTCTGCTCGACCATCATACCTACAGCTTTGCTCCGGCAGCCAACTACCTTGATCGATTGGAATCACAGGGTATCCCTGTTATCCCAATTACCAGTAAAACCCGTGCCGAAGTCCTCGTCTTAAGAAAGATCATCAATAACCTGCATCCATTTATTATCGAAAATGGCTCTGCTATCTGCATACCCAAGGACTACTTTACCCAGTACCCTGAGCCAGCAACTGAGTTTGAGGATTACTGGATAATCAGCAATACAGAACCGCGTAGCCGGTGGATTGGCATACTCAATCAGATCGGTAAACCTTTTGCCGACGAGTATCAGACCTTTAGCTCAATCTGCGCCGACCAAGGCATCGAAGGCTTGGCGCTGCTCACCGGGCTTACCCTAGAGCAAGCCACCCTCGCCCAGCAGAGGGAATACAGCGAACCCATTAACTGGCTTGGTAGCGAAAGCCGCAAGGCAGACTTTATTCAAAAGCTAACCGATGCTGGCGCCCACCTGCTGCAGGGCGGACGTTTTTTAAGCATGGGTGGCAACACCGACAAAGGTCGCGCTCTATTGCAATTGCAGGCCCTGTATCAAGCCCAGTATGGCCAGTTCCAATCAATTGCCATCGGTGACAGCAACAATGATATCAGCATGCTAGAGGCCGCAGATTCCGCGTTGGTAATACGCTCCAGCAACCACGATATGCCACAGCTGAAGCGCACCAAAAATCTCTACCAAAGCAATGCCACCGGGCCGAATGGTTGGGTTGAGGGCATCGTGGCCTGGTTAAAAAATCACTTTTAAATATAACCATCACTAACTGAGAAACCTATGGGCGACTTTCACCAAAACGGCAATATCACCACATTACATAATCTGTCCCATCGGCCTCTGGCTGATATGGAACAGGAGCTGGTTAACTTTTCTCAAACCAGACCATTGGGCCTAATCCTTCCCTCATTATTTTCTGAGTTGGAGGGCGAAGCTATGCCCAAGATTATCAATGAGCTAAAGCAGGTGCCCTATCTCAATCAAATTGTGATTGGTCTTGACCGTGCGAGCGAAGATCAATATCGAGAAGCACTGTCATTTTTTGCCAAGCTGCCTCAAGACCACAGAGTGCTATGGAATGAAGGGCCAAGACTCAAAGCCCTGGATGCAAAACTGCAAAAATTAGATCTGGCCCCCAAAGAATTAGGCAAAGGCCGCAATGTTTGGTACTGCATGGGGTACACCTTAGCCTCTAATAAAGCCGAATCTGTGGCACTCCATGACTGCGATATCACCACCTACAATCGAGAACTTTTAGCGCGCCTGATTTACCCCGTTGCTAATCCCAGATTTAACTACGAGTTTTGTAAAGGCTATTACGCTAGAGTCGCCAATGGCAAAATTAATGGCCGTGTTTCAAGGCTATTAGTCTCTCCCCTTTTACGCGCACTGAAAAAAACCGTTGGTCATACCGACTACTTAAACTATATGGATAGCTATCGTTACCCATTGGCCGGAGAGTTTTCATTTCGCCGAGATGTGCTTAACGATATTCGCATTCCCAGCGACTGGGGTTTAGAAATTGGTGTGCTTTCTGAGATGTATCGCAACTATGCCAGCAACCGTTTATGCCAGGTTGATATTGCCGATAACTACGATCATAAACACCAAAAGCTGTCACTCGATAATGACGGCGATGGCCTGTCAAAAATGTCTATTGATATCGCCAAAGCGTTGTTTAGAAAACTGGCGACACAGGGAGAAGTATTCAGCACAGAAGCCTTTCGCTCATTAAAGGCAACCTACTATCGACTGGCACTGGATACCGTAGAGAACTGCCATAACGATGCCATTATGAATGGCCTAACATTGGATATTCATGAAGAGGAAAAAGCAGTAGAAATGTTTACCGAGAATATCATTAAAGCCGGTGAAGTATTTTTTAATTTACCCATGGAGAGGCCCTTTATCCCCAGCTGGAACCGTGTTGTTAGCGCCATACCGGATATTTTTGAACAGCTGGTTGAAGCCGTAGAAGCTGATAATGTAGAGTTTTCTTAAGTATGGCGCAAACTAACTTACAGGCACAGGTAGAGAAACACCTAGCCGCTGTTTATCAAGACGGCGAACTCAACACGGCTAAAAACTTTGGCGATGAACTGATCGCACTGATGGGTCTTAGCGATAAAGAAGTAATCGAAAATCGTAATATCAACCATTGGGATCAAACCGATAGTCTAGTTATTGCCTATGGCGACTCTGTGCTGGCAGACAATGAAAAACCACTGCGAACCTTAAACCGCTTTCTGGATAAATATATGCGCAGCTCAATTAGTGGCGTGCATATACTGCCCTTCTACCCCTTTACCTCCGACGATGGTTTCTCGGTACTGGATTATTCCAGCGTCAATGACGCTCTGGGCGACTGGAACCATATCAATGCCATCGCCAATAACTATTCCCTAATGGCAGATTTGGTGGTGAATCACTGCTCTGCCCGCAGCCCCTGGTTTGAAAATTTTAAACAAGGCCGCGACCCCGGGCATAATTTTTTTTATACTGCCAGTCCAGAGGATGATCTCAGTGCCGTGGTGAGGCCGCGCACCAATGACCTACTGCGGGAAGTAGAAACCTCCACCGGCACACAATATGTCTGGTGCACCTTTAGCCATGACCAAGTCGATTTAAACTTTCGCAACCCAGAAGTGCTTAAACAGTTTGTCAGTATTATTAAACAGTATCTGGATAATGGCGTGCGTATTTTCCGCCTCGACGCCATCGCCTTTCTGTGGAAAGAGATAGGCACCAACTGCCTAAATCTGCCACAGACCCATGAAATGGTGCGCCTATTTCGAACCCTGATCGAACAGGCCAAGCACGACGCCATTATTATTACCGAAACTAATATTCCCAACCGTGAAAATCTCAGCTACTTTAGCAATGCCGACGAAGCCCATTGCGTCTACAACTTTTCATTGCCACCCCTGTTAGTGAATAGCCTAGTCACCGGCAGCTGCGCCTACCTCAAGCAATGGATGATGAGCATGCCACCGGCGCGCAATGGCACCGCCTACTTTAACTTTGTCGCCTCCCACGATGGCATAGGTTTAAGACCAGCAGAGGGCCTACTCAGCGATACTGAGATCAATACATTGGTTACCACTATGCAGGGCTTTGGTGGTTATGTGTCGTGGCGGGCACTGGACGATGGCGGCAGCAAACCCTATGAAATAAATATCTCATTATTTGATGCCCTACAGGGCACGGTGAATGGCGCAGACGATTTAGGACTGCCACGTTTTGTCTGCGCCCACTCCATTATGCTAGCGCTGGAAGGTATTCCAGCCATCTATATTCACAGCCTAGTTGGCACCCGCAATGACCATCAACGCGTCGAAAACAGCGGCCATAACCGAGCCATTAATCGCCATCAATGGGAGTACAGCCAACTTGAAGAGAAGCTTGCCGATCAAAATAGTACCCACCACCAAGTGTATAACCAACTCAAGCAGCTGCTGAAGATACGCCGTCGACAAACTGCCTTTCACCCCAATGCCACCCAGTTCACCTTGCATCTGGGTGACCAGCTATTTGGTTTCTGGCGCCAGAGTTTAGATCGCCAGCAGAGTATTTTCTGCGTCAGCAATATCAGTGATCAGGTCCAGCACCTATCTCTAGCCGATATTAATTTGATCGACAATGAACAGTGGCAAGATTTAATTACCGGCCAGCCCTGTATCCCCAATGTGCAGTTACCCATGCAGCCCTACCAAACCTTGTGGATTACCAATAGCCCTGCATAACAAGGCGAAATAGAAATATCCTTGTGGAAATTATATAACGCTATGCTTATACTGTTTATATATACAGTATTTATTTCTAATAGCAGTTGTATACCTTATGGCCTATGCCGAACTACATTGCGTCAGCAACTTTACGTTTCTGCGCGGGGCTTCCCACCCTCAAGAATTAGTCCGCACCGCTAATGCGCTGGGCTATAGCGCGCTGGCAATCACCGACGAATGCTCCTTAGCAGGCGTAGTAAAGGCCCATGTGGCCGCGCAAGATTACGGTTTGCAGCTAATTGTTGGCAGCGAATTCCGTCTTGAAGGCCAGCGCCTAATCGTACTGGTTAGCAATCGCCAATCCTATGCCGAGCTTTCCGCCTTAATTACCAAGGCCCGCCGACGCAGCAGCAAAGGCGAGTACCAACTAAAATGGCCAGACCTTAGCGGCAACCTGCCCAACAGCTTGCTAATCTGGCTACCCAGCGGCGATTTGGAGCCAGACCATGAGGTAGGGGAACGTCTGAGTTACTGGTTTAAAGAACGCCTATGGATTGGCGTAGAACATCTGCTCGATGGCAATGAGACCTACCAGTATTATTATTACCGCAACCTCGCCGCCCTGTGGCAACTGCCCATGGTCGCCTGCGGCGATGTACATATGCACAGCAAAGAGCGTCGTGCACTACAGGACACATTAACCGCCATTCACCATAACTGCTCCGTAATGGAACTGGGCGACCGGCGCTTCCCCAATGCCGAGCGCCGCCTGCGCAGCCTGCCCCACTTGCAAAAACTCTACCCTGCTACGCTATTAGCCGAAACCATTAATATCGCCCAACGCTGTGATTTTAACCTTGAAGAATTGCGCTACGAATACCCTGCTGATGTTGTGCCCCAGCATCTAAGCCCCGCCGAGCAACTGCGTTATTTAACCGAGCAAGGCGTAGAAAAACGCTGGCCCCAAGGCCTCTCAAAAGCCGTTCGCCAGCAGATTGAATATGAACTTAAGGTTATCGCCGAGCTGCAATACGAATGTTATTTCCTTACCGTACACGACCTAGTCGCCTTTGCCCGCAGCCGTCATATTCTCTGCCAGGGCCGCGGCTCCGCCGCCAACTCCGTGGTCTGTTATTGCCTGTTTATCACCGAAGTGAATCCAGATCAGGTGTCATTGTTATTTGAGCGTTTTATCTCCACCGAGCGCAATGAACCCCCGGATATCGATGTCGACTTTGAACACGAACGCCGGGAAGAAGTGATTCAATATATCTACCAGCGCTATGGCCGCGAGCGCGCCGCACTGGCTGCCACCGTGATCACCTATAAGCCGCGCAGTGCCATTCGCGATGTGGGCAAAGCGCTGGGCCTGGACCCATTGTTTATAGAACAACTCAGCCAGTCTCTCTCCTGGTGGGATAGCAGCACTGACCTGCAAGCACAGTTTGAAAAAGCCGGTGCCCGAGGCACTATGGCCGAGCACTTCTATAACCTGTTGCAAGAGATACTCGGCTTCCCCCGCCATCTCTCCCAGCATGTGGGCGGCTTTATTATCACCAAAAGTCCCATCAGCACCTTGGTACCGGTAGAAAACGCTAGCATGCCTGACCGCACCGTGATCCAATGGGACAAAGAAGATATCGAAGCCCTAGGCCTGCTTAAAATCGACATTCTGGCCCTGGGAATGCTCACCGCCATCCATCGCTGCTTTGATCTTATACGCGGTCATCAGGGCATTGACCTCAGTATGCAGGCCATCCCCAAAGAAGATAAAGCCACCTACGATATGCTGTGTAAAGCCGATAGTGTTGGCGTATTTCAGATAGAATCTCGCGCCCAAATGGCCATGCTGCCCAGACTCAAACCCCGCTGCTTTTATGATCTGGTGATTGAAATCGCCATCGTACGCCCCGGCCCCATTCAAGGGGGCATGGTGCACCCCTACCTAAAACGCCGCCAGGGCTTAGAGCAAGTCAGCTATCCCCACCCAGAAATTAAAGCCGTATTGGAACGCACATTAGGAATCCCCGTTTTCCAAGAACAGGTGATTCGTCTAGCCATGGTCGCCGCAGGCTTTAGCGGTGGCCAAGCTGACCAACTGCGCCGCGCCATGGCCAGCTGGGGCAAAAACTCCGAACGCAATAATGAACTGCTCGGTTTTAAACAAAAACTCATCGACGGCATGTTAGCCCGAGGCTATGACCTGGATTTTGCCGAGCGCCTATTTCGCCAGATACAGGGCTTTGGTGTTTACGGCTTCCCCGAATCCCACTCCGCCAGCTTCGCCCTACTCGCCTATGTGTCCGCCTGGTTAAAATGCCATTACCCCGCCGCCTTCTACTGCGCCCTATTAAATAGCCAGCCCATGGGTTTTTACTCCGCCTCACAGCTGGTGCAAGATGCCCAGCGCCATAAAATAAAAGTTCGGCCCATCGACGTGCTTTACAGCGGCTGGGACCATAGTTTGGAAGGCGATACCAAAACCCCAACACTGCGCCTTGGCATGCGACTTATCAAAGGCCTAGCCTTTAACACCGCACAGAAAATAACTCATAGCGACCGCCAATTTAAAACCATCGCCCAACTCACCAACAGCACCAGCCTCTCCAGAGCAGAACTCAGCCAGCTAAGCAGCGCCGGAGCCCTAAAGTCACTCACAGAAAATCGCCGTCAGGCCCACTGGCAAGCACTGGTCATCGACAGCAGCACTACCCTTTTACAGCAACCCGAACAAGAGCCAGTAAATTTACAAACCCCCAGCGAAACCGAAAACCTCTATGCCGATTACAGCCACACCGGGTTATCTCTGGGTCGCCACCCCATGGAATTACTCAGAGAACAGTTCCCTATTTTCCGTCAGTGCAAACGCCATGCAGATTTAGCCGAGTTAGGCCATCACCGCTTTGTGCGCATAGCAGGATTAGTCACCGGCAAACAGCGCCCTGGCACCGCCTCTGGCGTGGTGTTTTTAACGTTGGAAGATGAGACCGGCAATAGCAATGTGGTGGTCTGGCAAAGCGTACAAAAAAACTGCCGACAGGCCTTATTAAAAGCACAGCTATTAATGGTAAAAGGTGTGCTCGAAACCGATGGTGCCGTGGTGCATGTGATTGCCCAGGAATTAACCGATTGCTCTGAGTTGTTGTCTCGTATTGATAAGGAGAGTAGCGATGGCATGGAAATCAAATCGCGGAATTTTAGATAGCAAGCCCAGGTTCCTAGCCCACTCGTTCAGTATGACTCGACACCCTGTCATGTTGAGTGAAACGAAACATCTCTAGATCCTTCGCTGCGATTAGCATCCCCCGCGAAGCGCTTTGGGTACAGAATGACAAAGTGGGAAGCATCTAAAATCGAGCGTATTTGATGGATCTATGGCCTCTCAATGGATATTGCAAATATCCTAGTCTAGATTTAAATCAAACCAAATTTCAGCCAAAAGGCTGTTAATCAATCAACTGAAATAATTTGGAGACAAGCATGAAAACTATGGACTGTCAGCAGCTAGGTGGCGCTGGTGAAAAAGAATTCCACGCCAACACTTTTGAAGAAATTGCAGAAATGAGTAAACAACATGGTATGGAGATGTTTCAGAAAAAAGATGAAGCTCATCTCAAAGCCATGAATGATATGCGAGAACTTGTGAAGAGTCCCGAAGCCATGTCAAACTGGCTTGCGGGTAAGCGCAAACAATTTGAAGCATTATCCGAGAATTAGCCTTAACGAAACTCCTACTTTGAATAAGGTTAGACATGTCACAAAATCCATTCTATGCATATGCCCTAAAAGATCCAAGACAAAAACCTGCCAAAACATTCTATATCGGCAAAGGCACTGGTAATCGAGCTTGGGAGCACCAAGCGCAAGTTGACGACTCAGAGAAAGGTAAAGTTATCCAAGGCATTCATGATGACGGGCTTTCCGTACTTCACACTGTGATCTCAAATAACTCAAATTAAGAGCAGGCTCTAAAAATTGAAGCAGAACTTATTGCTGGTTTTGGCATACGATCTCAGGGCGGTTTACTAACCAATCGCGTAAGGCCAAACCCCAATAATATTTCAAAACGTATTAACCTTAATATCCCTGACGGCTGCTATGAAAAGGCGCAGATGGGTTTAAATATTCTAAACTCAGCAGTGATGGAACTAGCTAAAGCCAACCCTGACGGTATCAAGAACTCTGATGCCGCCAAATATCTTGGCCTTCAATCCGACTACGGCGGCTTTAAAGATTATCTCAGCTATAGTATTCTCGGCATACTTATGAAAGAAGCTCGCATGGAGCGTAATGAAAAGAAAAGACATATCGCAAAATCGGAGTGACTTTCTAGGGGCTTGAGTAAGTTCCTTCGCCGCCATCAGTAGCACTACGAAACGCGTTGAGTACAGGACGACAACATGAATGTCATGTTGAGCAAAGCGAAACATCTCTAACCCCTTCCCCCCTGACTCCATAGTCAGTAACATTCCCCATTAGATTTATCCAACTGTAGTACGATAATCAAAAAAATATTATCGCCTGCAGAGCCAAGTACAACGGCACTCAGGTAACAAATATAAGAACAATAATAAATGGGGCAATTCCAATGAAAGACTTCTACAACAAAGTTGCAGTCATCACCGGTGCCGGTTCAGGCATGGGCCGCTATCTGGCCATACTTTTAGCCAAAGCGGGCGCCAATATAGCCGCCTGCGAGATCAATCAAACCACCCTCGCAGAAACTGTGGCTCTGCTCGCAGACTACAATGTAAAAGTCTCCAGCCATATTTTAGATGTTGCCGATAAGGCCGCTATTGAAGCATTGCCCGTGCAGGTAATTGCCCAGCATGGCGCTGTTGATCTGGTGTTTAATAATGCCGGTGTCACCGTTGATTCCTCCTTTGAAGATCTGTCTGAAAACGACTGGGACTGGGTGTTTAATATCAACTTACAGGGTGTTATTAATTCTAGCCGCGCCTTTTTGCCGCACCTGAAACAACGCCCAGAAGCCGCACTTATCAATACCTCCTCTATCTTTGGCATGATTGCCTTGGAGCGCCAGTCGGTTTACCACACCGCTAAATTTGCCGTGCGAGGCTTTACCGAGTGCCTGACCAAAGAAATGAAAAACAGCTCTGTGCAAATTCACTGTGTGCATCCGGGCCATATTGGCACCAATATTGTTACCAATGGGCGCATGAACAAGAGCGAAGAGTCCGCCAACTCGATGCAGCGTCTGGTGGGTAAAGTATTAGGTCTGGGTAACAGTCAGGAAGAGTTGGCCGCCTTCTTCCGCAATAATGGCATGCATGCCAGCCGTGCCTCGCAGATTATTCTCGATGGCGTGCGCAAAAACCGCAGCCGTATTATGGTCGGTGCCGATGCCAAACTCATGGATTTATCCCAGCGCTTAACGCCCATGCACTACGAGAAACTGTTCCCATTATTTACCCTGCCCCTAACAATGCTGCGCAATAAAAAGCCCCTTAAAGGTATGCCCGCTGAAGCAGAAGTGGATGCCATAAAAGGAACCGCATAAGCATGGAACATAGAGACGTTATTATTGTGGGTGCCGGCCTGACAGGTATTGGGGCGGCGTGCCACTTAAGCGATAAATGCCCACACCGCAGTTATCTGTTGCTGGAATCACGCCAGGCTATGGGTGGCACCTGGGATCTATTTCGCTACCCCGGTATTCGCAGCGACAGCGATATGCATACGCTAGGCTATAGCTTTAAGCCTTGGGAAAGCAAAAAGGCCATTGCCGATGGCCCCTCTATTTTGAAGTATGTGCGCGAAACCGCTACAGAAAATGCGATCGAGCAGCATATTCGTTATGGTCATCGTTTAATCAGCGCGAGCTGGTGTTCAAAGCAATCATTGTGGACCTTGGATATCCGGCAAGACAATAGTGATGCCCCGGTGCAGATGACCTGTAACTTCCTCTATATGTGTGCTGGCTACTACAACTACGAACAGCCCCATGACCCGCAGTTTCCAGAGGTGGAGTCCTTTAAAGGGACATTGGTACATCCGCAGTTTTGGCCCAAAGACCTGGACTACCAAGATAAACGCGTAGTGATTGTAGGCTCTGGTGCCACGGCAATGACTCTTTTACCCGCCATGACCGACAAGGCCAAGCAGGTGACCATGCTGCAGCGCTCACCCACCTATGTGGTCACCCGCCCCTCGGAAGACTGGTTCGCCAATGGCCTGCGAAAAATACTGCCCGCCAGCTGGGCCTATGGCATCACAAGGGCGAGAAACACCTTATTTCAGGAAGTGCTGTTTAAACAGGCTCAAGCTTTTCCCAAAGCCGCCAAACGCTTTTTTATTAGCCAGGTGCGTAAGCAGCTTGGCAAAGACTATGATGTAGACAAGCACTTTACCCCAAAGTACTTCCCCTGGGACCAACGCCTATGTTTGGTGCCCGATGACGATCTATTCAACGCTATTAACAGCGGTGGCGCCGATATTGTCACCGAGCATATAAAACGCTTCACCAAGACAGGTATTGAGCTGGAAACCGGCGAGCATTTAGAGGCCGATATTATTGTAAGCGCCACAGGCTTAAAGCTACTGGTGATGGGCGGTGCCACATTTAGCGTAGATGGCGAAGCCGTCGATTTCTCAAATCAAACCACCTACAAAGGTCTGATGGTCTCTGATGTACCCAATATGGTCAGTGTTTTTGGCTATGTGAATGCCTCCTGGACATTACGAGCAGACCTAACCGCTGAATGGGTATGTAAGGCTCTCAATCATATGAGCAGCACCCAGACCAGCAAAATGGTACCTGTGGTTCCAGAGGCATTGAAAGATATGCCCGCCAAAGACTGGATTGCTGACTTCCCTGCAGGATACCTGCAGCGCAGCATGCACCTGCAGCCCAGACAGGGGACAGAGGCGCCATGGGTGAATAGCCAGAACTTCCGTAAAGAGCGGGCGCTATTTGCCAAGCCTATGGAATCTGATGGCGTATTGCATTTCAGTGCGATTGCGAATAGCTAGGTTGCGATCTTTTGGGGCATCGCGGGTAGATTTAAGAAATCCTTCGCCTCGCTCCCTCAGGGTGACAGAATCTTAAGTCATGCTGAGGGAGCGAAGCGAGTCGAAGGACCTGCCAGAACCCCGCATAAAAATAATTGCCCTACAGAACCAAAACTAAGATCGGCAATAGCAAACTCAGTCCAATTGAGTTCCACGCTTTGCCTCCCACTTGGCTTTCACCGTTGAGTGTTCAATTAGCTTGCCTTCATCTGCCGCGTCTACGGCCTTGTCGATTTTATAAGCAGCCCATTCTTCTCGCGCTACATATTGCTTAATTGCCTCGCTCATAAGCCAGACGCGGGGACGCTCCATGGCCTCGGCTATCTGGCCTACCCGCTCTAATGTTTCGTCATCTAATCTGACTGATGTTGCCTTTAGTGCCTTAAGATTCTCCATTAACCTCAATAGATTCTTTAAGACCCCTTGAGGTTCTCTTAGTCCTTTAACTGTGGCACATAGTTGGGTTAAAGCAATCCTTCACTGCGTTTAGCATGCCCCGCAGAGCGCTTTGGGTACAGGGTGACAGGGGCAGACAAAGAGGCATTTCGCTTCCCGGGGCATGCTAAGCAAAGTATCCCAGACATAAAAAAGCGGCTCAAGAGCCGCTTTTTTACATACCACAAAAGACCTTACCAACCAGTAATTTCTTTCAGGCCAGCACCAATATCAGCCAGGCTGCGAACCGTCTTAACACCAGCATCTTCAAGCGCTGCAAACTTCTCATCTGCAGTACCCTTGCCACCGGAAACAATGGCACCAGCATGGCCCATACGCTTACCCGCAGGTGCAGTAACACCAGCAATATAAGACACAACCGGCTTGGTCACATTGGCTTTAATATAAGCCGCTGCTTCTTCTTCCGCCGTACCGCCAATCTCACCAATCATCACGATCGCTTCAGTAGCAGCATCCTTCTCAAACAACGCAAGAATATCAATAAAGCTAGCGCCTGGAATGGGGTCACCACCAATACCTACACAGGTAGACTGACCAAAACCATAATCCGTAGTCTGCTTAACGGCTTCATAAGTTAGGGTACCTGAACGAGATACGATGCCCACTTTGCCCGGCAGGTGAATATGGCCGGGCATAATACCGATCTTGCACTCGCCCGGAGTAATAACGCCCGGGCAGTTAGGGCCGATCAGGCGTACGCCCAATGTGTCGCAAACCACCTTACAGTCAAGCATATCCTGAGTTGGAATGCCTTCAGTAATGCACACAACCAGCTTTAAGCCAGCGTTAGCCGCTTCCAGAATAGAATCTTTACAGAATGGTGCCGGCACATAGATAACCGAGGCTTCTGCGCTTGTAGCCTCTACCGCTTCTGCAACGGTATTAAATACCGGCAAACCCAAGTGCTCAGTGCCACCCTTACCAGGTGTAACACCTCCAACCATTTTTGTACCGTACTCGAGCGCTTGCTCTGAGTGGAAAGTACCCTGCCCGCCTGTAAAGCCTTGACAGATAACCTTTGTGTCAGCATTGATTAAGATAGACATATTAGTTACCTCCTGCGGCTTTAACAGCTTGTTGCGCGGCATCCGTCAGGCTGGTTGCTGCAATAATAGCCAGGCCAGATTCGGCAAGCTTTTTAGTTCCCAATTCCGCATTGTTGCCCTCAAGGCGAACAACCACCGGAATCTTTACGCCCACTTCCTCAACCGCACCAATCACACCATCGGCGATCAGGTCACAGCGCACAATACCGCCAAAGATATTGATCAGTACCGCTTTAACATTGCTGTCGGAAAGAATAATTTTAAACGCTTCTACTACACGCTCTTTGGTTGCACCGCCCCCTACATCAAGGAAGTTGGCTGGTGAACCGCCGTGCAAATGAACGATGTCCATAGTACCCATGGCCAGACCTGCGCCATTAACCATGCAACCAATATTGCCGTCTAGGGCAACATAGTTGAGTTCAAAAGAGGCGGCATGGGCTTCACGGGCATCTTCCTGCGAGGGATCGTGCATCTCTTTAATGGCTGGCTGACGGTACATGGCATTACCATCAATAATCACCTTGGCATCTAGACAGTGGAGATTGCCTTCGTCGGTGATAACCAGCGGGTTAATCTCCAACAGTTCTAGGTCTTTCTCTTTAAACATCTTGGCCAGACCCATAAAGATCTGCACAAACTGCTTAATCTGAACGCCTTTAAGGCCCAGCTTAAACGCTAGGTCACGGCCCTGATATGGCTGTGCGCCTGTTAGAGGATCGATAATCGCCTTTAGAATTTTTCCCGGAGTCTCCTCCGCAACCTTCTCAATCTCAACACCGCCTTCGGTGGAGGCCATAAAGATAATGCGGCGAGTGGCACGGTCGACAACGGCTCCAAGATACAGCTCTTGGTCAATATCGGTGCAGGTTTCAACCAGAATGCAGCTAACTGGCTGACCATTGGCATCGGTCTGATAGGTCACCAGGTTTTTACCCAACCAGTTGTTGGCAAACTCTTCAATTTCAGCTTTGGAACTGACCAGCTTTACACCGCCAGCTTTGCCGCGGCCTCCAGCGTGGACCTGGGCTTTAACAACCCACTTGTCTCCGCCAATGATATCGGCAGCAGCTGAGGCATCTTGCGCGGTCTCTGCAGCAATGCCCTTAGACACTGGCAGTCCGTACTCAGCAAACAGCTGCTTACCCTGATATTCGTGCAGGTTCATACTTCTCTTCCCGTTAAATCTTTCGGATGGATAAAATCCCGAGACACTGAAGCAGCGTCCCGGGCTGTTTAAAGGTATCTATAAACTGTTATTAACGACGCTTGCGGTTGGCGATATGAATGGCAGTTCCATTCACAGCCAGCGCTGCTTCATGAACAGTTTCCGACAATGTCGGGTGACCAAATACGGTCATACCTAAATCTTCTGCACTGGAGCCAAACTCCATTGCAATGGCAACCTGCTGCACTAGATCCGCAGCACTTGGGCCAACTATATGGCAACCCAGAATGCGGTCTGTATCAGCATGGGCAATAATTTTGACCATTCCGTCGGTGTCATTAGCGGCCATGGCACGGCCACTGGCAGCAAACGGAAACACACCTACGTTGTAGGGCTCGCCAGCGGCTTTAATCTGCTCTTCGGTCTGGCCCACAGAGGCAACCTCTGGGTGGGTGTAGATCACATTGGGCACGATGTCATAGTTCATCTGCGCCTTGTGGCCGGCGATAATCTCGGCCACCATTACGCCCTCTTCTGAACCTTTGTGGGCCAGCATGGGGCCACGCACCAAATCGCCAATAGCGTAAACCCCAGACACATTAGTGGCACATTGATCATTCACAAACACAGCGCCGCGCTCATCTAGCTGCACGCCGCTATCTTCGGCCAGCAAGCCGTCGGTAAAGGCACGGCGGCCTACACAGACAATCAGCTTATCGAAGGTTTCTTTTTGCTCGGAGCCATCGGCGGTCATAAAGGTCACCTCTACCGCGCCCTTAACAATCTCAGTGCCGGTGACACGAGCACCCAAGCGGATATCAAGACCCTGCTTAGTAAATATTTTCTTGGATTCTTTGGCCACAGCCTTATCCATAATGGCCAGAAAGTCTTCCATAGCTTCCAGCAAAACCACCTCTGAACCTAAGCGGTTCCATACCGAACCCAACTCCAGGCCAATCACGCCAGCGCCAATCACGCCCAAACGCTTGGGCACTTCACCAATCTCAAGAGCTCCAGTGGAATCGACAATTAGACCGCCATCAACTTTGGCCACAGGGATATCAATGGGCAGAGAGCCAGAGGCCAGAATCACATTGCCTGCCTCAATCACAGAGACAGCGCCATCGTTGCTGGTTAACTCAACCTTTTTACCAGCAAGCAACTTGCCTGTGCCGTATAGCGCTGTTACGCCATTGGCTTTAAACAGACCGGCAATACCGCCCGTCAGCTGGTTGATAATTGTGTTTTTGCGCGCCAACATGGCAGGGATATCCATAGCCACGCCTTTGGTGCTGATACCATGAATGCCCAAGTCTTCTTTGGCTTCGTGATACTTATAAGAGCTATCAAGCAGTGCTTTCGAGGGGATACAGCCCACATTCAAGCAAGTACCGCCATTGACAGCCTTGCCTTCATCGTTTTGCCACTTCTCAATACAGGCGGTTTTAAGCCCCAGCTGAGCAGCGCGGATTGCGGCTACATAACCAGCAGGGCCACTGCCAATTACCACAACATCATATCTATCTGACATTTAAATACCTATTTATCAATAACTTATGTATTAAATTTCAAGTAAAATCTTAGCAGGGTCTTCGATTAACTGCTTAATCGCCACCAAGAATTGTACCGCTTCCTTGCCATCGATCAGACGATGGTCATAAGACATCGCCAGATACATCATTGGACGGATTTCCACCTGCCCATTCACGGCAACGGGACGTTGCTGAATGGTGTGCATGCCCAGAATTGCGGTCTGGGGTGGGTTAATAATAGGTGTTGAAAGCAATGAACCATACACACCACCATTGGTAATAGTGAACGTACCGCCAGTCATCTCTTCAATGCTCAGCTTGCCATCGCGCGCCTTACCGGCGTATTCACCAATAGAGTTCTCTATTGTGGCAATGCTCATATTCTCGGCATTGCGCAGTACAGGCACGACCAGACCACGGTCGGTGGAAACGGCAACGCCGATATCCTGGAAGCCATGATAGACAATATCTGTGCCATCAATAGAGGCATTCACCAGCGGGAAACGCTTTAGCGCTTCTACGGCGGCCTTTACAAAGAAACCCATAAAGCCCAAACGGGTGCCATTGTGGGTCTTGGTAAATTCGTCCTGGTACTGTTTGCGCAGCCCCATCAGTGCTGACATATCCACTTCGTTAAAGGTGGTCAGTGAAGCGGTGGTCTGGGTCACATCCAGCAGACGCTCAGCAATGCGCGTGCGCATTCTGGTCATGACCACACGGCGCTCAACACGCTCACCAGCAGGCATAGCCTCTTCTGCCACCACCGGTGCTGCTTGGGCCGCAGCTGGAGCCGCTGATGGTGTGAAATTAACCACATCTTCTTTGGTAATTCTGCCACCTTTGCCAGTGCCGGAGACCTGAGACAGATCAATACCGCGCTCATCAGCCAACTTTTTCGCTGCTGGGTTAACCAAAGCTTCAGCAACCTGAATATCGGCTTCTTCCTGCTTTGCCGCTGACTTCAGCGCAGGCTCGGCCGCCTCACCCTCTTCAATACGCGCAATCACTTCGTTGCTCAGCACAATATCGTCCTCGGCTTTCAGTACTTCGGTGATAGTACCTGTAGCTGGTGCAACCACTTCGAGAACCACTTTGTCAGTTTCAATATCAACGATAAGTTCGTCGCGAGTTACGCTGTCGCCAACGTTTTTGTGCCAAGTCGCCAAAGTGCCTTCTTGCACAGATTCGGGGAAAGTGGGTGCCTTAATTTCAATGGCCATTAATCTATTCCTGCTTTAAGAGTCGATTGTGAGTGCTTGATCAATAAATTGTTTCTGCTCTTCTAAATGAACAGACATGTATCCGCTGGCGGGAGCCGCTGAACTTTCACGGCCCACATAGCTAAGGTGTAATTCTGGTTTTAAGCGCTGGATTACATGGCGCATATGGTGCTGGCTGCTATACCAGGCACCCTGATTCATGGGCTCTTCCTGACACCAAATAATATCTTCGATATTGGTGTAGGGCCGCAGGGCTTCTTCCAGCTCTGAGTCAGGGAAAGGGTACAGTTGCTCTAAACGAACCAGCGCAATATCATCAATGCCGCGCTCCATACGCTCTTCCAGCAGATGGTAGTAAACCTTGCCGGAGCAAAGCACCACTCTGCGCACCATGGCATGCTCAAGGCTGTCATCAATCACATTGTGGAACTCGCCATTGGCCAAATCTTCCAGAGAAGAGGTCGCCAGTTTATGACGCAGAATCCACTTAGGGCTCATAATCACCAGCGGGCGACGCATCGGACGAATCGCCTGACGGCGCAGCAAATGGAATATCTGTGCAGGGCTGGTAGGGTTACATATTTGCATATTATGCTCGGCACAGAGTTGCAGGAACCGCTCTAGGCGCGCAGAACTATGCTCTGGCCCCTGCCCTTCAAAACCGTGCGGCAACATCATGGTCAGGCCCGACAGACGCCCCCATTTGTGCTCACCACTGGCAATAAACTGATCAATCACAACCTGTGCACCGTTAGCAAAGTCACCAAACTGCGCTTCCCAGATAATTAATCCGGCGGGGGCAGTGGTGGCATAGCCATATTCAAAGGCCAATACGGCTTCTTCAGACAAAACAGAGTCGTAAATATCAAAACGCGGCTGATCCTCCGATAGATTAGTCAGCGGCAGATAGGCTTCGCCATCTTTCTGGTTAAACACCACAGCATGGCGATGTGAGAAAGTACCGCGACGCACATCCTGACCGGTGATACGGATCGGAAAACCTTCGTACAGCAAGGTGCCATAGGCCAGTAGCTCGGCCATTCCCCAGTTTAGGGGTAGCGCGCCACCGGCCATCTTGCGGCGATCATCATAAATTTTGGCCACCTGACGCTGTACCTGAATACCATCAGGGATGGAGGTAATCTTTGCAGCAACCTCTTGCAGCGCCTTAATATCAAGGCCGGTTTTGGCGGGCGTGCGCCAGTCATGGCCCAGATAAGGCTCCCAGTTAACAAACAGGCTGGTATCTGGCTCGCGCACCAGGTTGTGTACCACAAAGTCGCCATTATCGAGGCTAGCTCTGTAAGCATTGGCCATTTCATTGGCCTGCTCCTGTTCCACAACACCTTCAGAGACCAACTTTTGGGCATACAGGGCTCTGGTTGTCGAGTGCTTGCGGATAATGTCGTACATCAGCGGCTGGGTAGAAGACGGCTCATCGGTCTCGTTGTGCCCGCGACGGCGGTAACAGACCAAATCAATCACCACATCTTTGCCAAACTCATAGCGATAATCCACCGCTAACATAGCGGCAAACATCACAGCATCTGGGTTATCGCCATTTACGTGCAGAATCGGTGCCTGCACCATCTTGGCAATATCAGTACAGTATTCGGTAGAGCGCGCATCATCCTGACGGCTAGTGGTAAAGCCCACCTGATTATTGATCACAATATGGATGGTACCGCCAGTTTTATAGGCGCGGGTCTGCGAGAGCTGGAAGGTCTCCATAACAACACCCTGACCGGCAAAAGCCGCATCACCGTGCATTAGAATGGGCACAACCTTCTCGCCCTTAGAGTCGTCGCGGCGGTCCTGACGGGCGCGACCAGATCCAACCACCACAGGGCAGGAAATTTCCAAGTGAGACGGATTGAAGCCCAGTGCCATATGCACTTCACCACCGGGGGTCATCACATTGGATGAAAAGCCCTGATGATACTTTACGTCGCCCGAGGTATTAACTAGGCGCTTGCCTTCAAATTCTTCGAACATCTCAGCTGGGTTCTTGCCAAGAATATTGACCAATACATTGAGCCGGCCGCGGTGGGCCATGGCCATAACAATTTCTTTACAGCCGTATTCACCAGAGCGACGCACCAGGCAGTCGAGAAGTGGAATTAGGCTCTCGCCACCCTCAAGACCAAAACGCTTGGTACCCGGATACTTGGAATCCAGATGTTTCTCCAAACCTTCAGCGGCCGTTAGGCGATTAAGCACATCAATGCGGGCTTCGTCACCATAGGTTGGCTTGGAGCGCACAGATTCAAAGCGCTGGGCCAGCCACTGCTTTTCGGCAAAGCTGGTGATATGCATAAACTCAGGGCCCAAATGGCCGCAATAAGTCTCTTCCAAGGTCTCAACGATCTCGCGCAGAGTTGCCTCGGGCTTACCCATATACAACGGGCTGGTCTGGAATGTGGTGTCTAGGTCGGCTTCCGTCAGGCCATGGAAGTGCAGCTGCAAATCAGGCACATCGGCACGGTCCATCAACCCCAAGGGGTCGAGGCTGGCTTTTTGATGGCCGCGAAAGCGGTAAGAACTAATTAGCTGAACAACTTTAACCTGCTTGCGCTCATGCTCCAGATGAATACCACCGGAACCAGGCGCAGGAGTTGGGCGCGCCTGGCGGCGGCCCAGCAGCTCAAAGTGCTGAATAATGGTAGCGTGGGAAATATCCGGGGTTACTGAGCCATTGGTGCGAGGTAGGGAGTCAAAAAAGCTGCTCCACTCCTCCGGCACACTATTAGGCTCATGCAGGTAGGTTTCGTAGAGTTCTTCAATATATGCAGCGTTTCCACCAGAAAAGTGGGAGGAGCGTAAAAATTGCTCCATTAAGCCCTCAGGCATTGCTGTTATTCCCCGTATTAATACTATGTATTAGGCAAATTTCAAACGCGAGTATTCTAAACTGCATTTGGCAAAACGGCCAGTAAAAACTGGCCGTTTGGGGGCTTTTAGCCGAGCAATTAAAGCTTATCGGCTGATTAAGTAGCGCTTCTGATCAACATACTGCGAATATGGCCAATGGCCTTGGTCGGATTCAACCCTTTTGGGCACACCTGAACGCAGTTCATAATGCCGTGACAACGGAAGACACTAAACGGGTCGTCCAGATTTGCCAAACGCTCTTCCGTGGCGGTATCTCGGCTATCAGCTAAGAAACGGTAAGCCTGCAACAGACCAGACGGGCCAATAAACTTATCCGGGTTCCACCAGAACGATGGGCAAGCAGTTGAACAGCAGGCACAGAGGATACATTCGTACAGTCCGTCCAGCTTGGCACGCTCTTCCGGAGACTGCAACCTTTCGATAGCAGGCGCCGGGTTGTTATTAATCATATAGGGCTGGATCTTCTCGTACTGGGCATAGAACTGGCTCATATCAATCACCAGATCACGAATCACCGGCAGACCGGGCAGCGGGCGAATCACCAGCTTATTTCCTTTCACAGCGTCTGACAGCGGCGTAATACAGGCCAAGCCGTTCTTGCCAGAAATATTAACCCCATCAGAACCACAGACACCTTCGCGGCAAGAACGACGAAAAGTCAGTGACGGGTCTTCCGTTTTAAGCTTCTCAAGCACATCCAATACCATGACATCTTTGCCCTGGGTGTCCACCTGAAAGTCTTGCATATAAGGCTCAGAGTCCAGTTCAGGGTTGTAGCGATAAATACTTACATTCAACATAATTCTGTCAGCCCCAATTAATAGGTACGAATTTTAGGTTCAAAAGCTTCGCGGGTTTTTAAGGTGAAATTCACACCGCGCTTGCCCAGGGTCTTGCTCTCGGGGAAATACACCGAGTGGCACAACCAGTTTTCATCGTCGCGCTCTTGGAAGTCTTCACGAGCGTGAGCACCACGGCTCTCAGTGCGCCCTTCAGCCGCAATCGCCGTCGCTTCAGCAGTGGCAAACAGATTCTGCAACTCCAGCGCTTCGATACGGGCCGTGTTAAAGGTATTGCTCTTGTCTTCCAACGCCACATTTTCAACACGCGGGCGCAGAGCATTAAGCTTCTCGATGCCCTCTTTCATATAGTCGCCGCGACGGAACACACCGAAATAGTTCTGCATAATGGTCTGCAACTCAGCACGCAGTACTGATGCTTTTTCACCATCTTCAGAATGGTTAATACGGTTGAGACCTTCCATTGCCCGTTCAATATCAGCTTCGCTAGCGTCTTTAAGGTTGATGCCTTCACGCAGCTGTTTCTCGATAAACATACCAGAGGCGCGGCCAAAGACCACCAGGTCCAGCAGCGAGTTACCACCCAAACGGTTAGCGCCGTGCACGGAGACACAGGCTGCTTCACCGCAGGCGTAAAAGCCTTCGATAACTTCGTCATTGCCATCTTTATCAATGGTCAGCGCCTGACCATCAACATTGGTCGGAATGCCGCCCATCATATAGTGACAGGTAGGGACCACAGGAATAGGCTCAACTACAGGGTCAGCATGGGCAAAGGTGCGCGACAGCTCGAGAATCCCCGGCAGCTTCGCGTTCAGCGTCTCTTCACCCAAATGATCCAACTTCAGGTACACATGGTCGCCATCGGGGCCACAGCCACGGCCTTCTAGAATCTCTAGCACCATTGAACGGGCAACCACATCGCGGCCAGCCAGATCTTTAGCATTGGGGGCATAACGCTCCATAAAGCGCTCGCCATCTTTGTTGATTAAGTAACCACCTTCACCACGACAACCTTCAGTCACCAAGGTGCCTGCACCGTGAATACCTGTTGGGTGGAACTGCCACATCTCAATATCCTGCACCGGGAAGCCCGCGCGCAGCGCCATGCCCACGCCGTCGCCGGTACAGATATGTGCATTGGTAGTAGAAGCATAGATACGCCCTGCTCCGCCCGTGGCGAATACAGTGGCTTTAGATTTCACATAAACCGTTTCACCGGTCTCGATATTGATCGCCACAACACCAACCACTGCGTTGTCTTCGTTCTTCACAATATCCACCGCATACCATTCATTGAGGAATGTGGTTTCGTTTTTAAGGTTGCCCTGATAAAGAGTGTGCAAAAGTGCGTGACCGGTTCTATCCGCCGCCGCACAGGTGCGAGCCGCCTGGCCGCCATTACCAAAATCTTTTGACTGTCCACCAAAAGGACGCTGGTAAATGCGGCCTTCTTCCGTACGGGAAAACGGCAGGCCCATGTGCTCCAGCTCAAAAATCGCCTCTGGGCCGGTCTGGCACATATATTCAATGGCTTCCTGATCGCCAATATAGTCAGAGCCTTTAATGGTGTCATACATATGCCACTGCCATTGATCATTCGGGTCATCACTGGCAATCGCACAGGTAATGCCGCCTTGGGCAGAAACAGTGTGCGAGCGGGTTGGAAATACTTTGGTAATTACTGCTGTTTTATAACCAGATTGCGCCAATTGTAGTGCGGCACGCATACCAGAACCGCCGCCACCGACGATTACGGCATCGAAACTCATCGTTCTAATGTTAGCCATTTACTTAGATTCCCCAGAGAATGTCGATAGCCCAGATCACGTAGAGCAAGGTAATTGCAATCATGCCTAGCTGAAAAAAGATACGGATGGCAGTAGCCTTTGGCCCAATCAATCTGACCGTAATATAGTCAGTGAGAACACACCACATACCAATCCAAGCATGAGCGGCAATTGAAAGAATAGTGATTAGGCTAAACATACGCATTGGCAGCGAACTGTTTAACTCTGCCCACTGTGCATAATTCAAATTTGGGTTGCTAATAAAGTAGACAAAAATAAACACCAGATAAGTGGTCATGACCCAGGCACTAATACGCTGAATCATCCAATCTGAAAGGCCGCTGCGGCCAAGGCTTGTCACTGTAGTAACCATTATAGAATCCACCATGTGATAAGAGCGATAACAACAACGCTCACAACAACTGCGCCCCAGGCACTGTTGCGGCCGCTGGCAAATGAATCTTCACCGAGACCAAAGTCCATAACCAAGTGGCGGATACCAGCGACAGCGTGATAGGCCAACGCGGCAAGGCTACCCCAAATAATAAACTGGCAAATTGGGTTAGCTAGCATTGCGCCAAGATTGTTAAAGGTCTGCTCTGAGGCTAGGCTTCCCTCGAGCATCCATAGGAAAATCGCTAATGCAAAAAACAGGATCACACCAGACACTCGGTGCAAAATCGAAACATAAGAAGTAATTGGAAGCTTAATCGTTCCAAGATCAAGATTGACTGGTCTTTTATTATCCACGACAGGTAGTACCTTAAAAAGATGATCCGAATCAACGGAAATGGATTTAAAATAACTCAACAACGATTAAGGCAAGATGGAAGAAGCTTAGACCGTCTGTTGGATGGCGCAGGATTATAGTTACCTGAGCCACTAAATTCAATTCACAAAACGCAAAACCGCTATACCTTTTGATAATAACCGAGCTTCGATGTCGATCACTCGCCTTCAATCAGTGATCCAACGTTTTAAAGACTAATGTTACCGACGAAAGTACGGCAGAGTCTTTGATTAAAGGCATTTAATCAATGAATACCGAGTATCTCTTGTGTGCGCCAAGGCCTTCAAACATCAAGCAATAGAGATTTCAGACACGGGTTTAAGTTGACAATTTAGCCTGAACATCTATCATTGCAGTCGCTTTTTTACCCCCATTCCACGTAGGTTTTCTGAGGACCAAGTATGACCGATCGCAAAGCAACCCTGACTATCGACGGCGAAACGCCTATTGAATTGCCGGTTCTTAAAGGAACCAGAGGGCAAGATGTAATCGATATAGGCACCCTAGGAAGCCACGGGTTCTTTACCTACGACCCAGGCTTTTCTGCCACTGCTGCCTGTCAATCTGATATTACTTACATTGACGGAAACAAAGGTGTTTTGTTGCACCGTGGCTACCCGATTGAAGAACTGGCCGACAAATCAGATTATTTAGAAACCTGTTACCTGCTGCTGGAAGGCGCACTGCCTAATGCAGAGCAAAAAACAGAGTTTGAAAGCACCATTAAATATCACACCATGGTTAACCGTTCGATTGAGCATTTTATTAGCGGCTTCCGCTACGACGCTCACCCAATGGCCATGCTCTGTGGTGTTGTGGGCGCGATGTCTTCGTTCTACCACGACTCTTTGGATATCACTAACGAAGAGCACCGTAAAATTTCCGCTCACCGCCTGATTGCCAAGATGCCCACCATTGCTGCCATGTGCCACAAGCACTTTAGCGGCCAGCCGTTTATCTACCCAGATAACTCATTGTCTTATTCAGAAAACTTTCTGCACATGATGTTTGGCACTCCCTGCGAACCCTACAAGGTAGAGCCAGCTATTGCTCGCGCAATGGATCGTATCTTCCTGTTGCACGCAGACCATGAGCAAAATGCCTCTACATCTACAGTGCGATTGGCTGGCTCTTCTGGCGCCAACCCATTCTCCTGCATTGCCGCTGGTATTGCTGCGTTGTGGGGACCTGCTCACGGCGGAGCTAACGAAGCCGTATTGGTAATGCTCGAAGAAATTGGCCATGAAGATAATATTGAAGAGTACGTTGCCAAGGCCAAAGACAAGAACGACCCATTCCGCCTGATGGGCTTTGGACACCGGGTGTATAAAAACTACGATCCAAGAGCCACAGTAATGCGCGAAAGCTGCAATGAAGTGCTGGAAGTTCTCGGCTTGCAAAATGACCCGCTGTTCCGCCTAGCGAAAAAGCTAGAGAAAATTGCCCTTGAAGATGAATACTTTGTCTCCAAGAAGCTCTACCCCAACGTAGATTTCTACTCAGGTATTATTCTTAAAGCGCTGGGTATTCCCGTAGAGATGTTTACCGTAATTTTTGCCACTGGCCGCACCGTTGGCTGGATTTCTCACTGGAATGAAATGATTACTCACCCCTACAGAATTGGTCGCCCGCGTCAGTTGTACACTGGTGCAGATATCCGCGATTACACACCAGTAGAAGATAGATAATGGTTTAGAGCAAATTAGAATCTTTGCTTGATAATTGCGTAAAAAAGGCAGCCCAAGCTGCCTTTTTTTATATCTGCTTTATTACCATCTGCGATAGCAGAACTGTCAGCCCTTAGTTTCAGCAACCCATTGATCAACTAAGGTCTCAAGAACATTTAACGGCACTGCGCCATTACTCAGCACCACCTCATGGTAACCACGGATATCAAACTTATCCCCCAAATCCGCTCTAGCTTGCTCACGGAGTTCTAATATTTTCAGCATACCGACCTTATAGGCCGTCGCCTGACCAGGCATAACCATATATCGCTCGATAGCCTTGGTATTCGCTTCCACAGAGCTTGAGGTATTATAAGTCAGGTAGTCGATGGCCTCTTCGCGAGTCCAACGTTTATGGTGCAAACCCGTATCAACCACCAGGCGGCAGGCACGCCAAATTTCCATACTCAAACGACCAAAATCAGAGTAAGGGTTGCTGTATAAACCCATCTCTTTAGGAATAAATTCCGAATACAGGCCCCAGCCTTCCGAGTAAGCCGTGTATCCACCATGACGGCGGAACATGGGCAATGACTGCTGCTCCTGAGAAATAGAACCCTGCATATGATGGCCAGGAATACCCTCGTGATACGCCAGCGCCTCTAAATCATAGGTCGGCATATCCTGCATGCGATAAAGGTTGGCATAGTAGGTGCCGGGGCGAGAACCGTCTTCGGCACCGCGCTGATAGAAGGCACGGCCCGCAGACTTCTCCCGAAATGGCTCAACCGCCTTCACAATTAAATCTGCTTCTGGCTTGGTATAAAAAAGCTCATCCAAGCGCCCTTCCATATCTTCAATAACTCGCACAGATTTCGCTAAGTAGGCAGCGCGACCCTCATCGGTATCACCCAGATAAAACTGTGGGTCAGTGCGCATAAAACCGAAGAAATCTCGCAGGTCGCCCTCAAAATTAACCCGCTGCATAATGCTGCGCATCTCAGCATGGATGCGCGCAACCTCATCTAGACCCAGCTGATGAATCTCGTCTGGCGTCATATCCGTGGTGGTAATACGCTTCAAGGAGTTAGCATAATATGCCGCGCCATCAGGCAGTTTCCAAACACCAAAATTACCTTCAGAGCGTTCCTTCAGCTCCTCCAAAGTAGCAATCAAACTAATATAAGCAGGTGCAAAACGCTCGGCAAGTGCACTATTGAGCTGCCCTATAAGCTCTGCTTTAACTCCCTCATCAAGCTCCAACTTATTGAGCTTGGTTTTAAAGTCAGCCAAAAGAGGGTTTTCCTCAGCACCTTCGTCAGCACCTGCACCAACAGCATTAACCCCAATATGAGCAATAATATTTTGGCTATCGCGGATACTGTGAGGGAACACAAACTTAGGCGCAATAATGCCCTTATCGGCGCGGATATTTAAATCCTCAACAACATGCCCCAACACCTCGGGCACCCCATTAACCCGAGCAATATAAGCCTCTGCCTCTTGCACATTAGCAATCAGGTGCTGATTAATTAAAAAACTTGGAATACTGGAATGCACTCCAAACATTTGGTTTACCGGGTAACCGTGATAACGCCACTTGGTATCGGCCAAGCCAGTCTCTAAACGCTGGATATAGAGGGTTAAACTCAATGCTGCGGATTTATCTAGAGACTCAGCATCAATCTCACTAAGGGTTGCAAGATGCTTTTCTGTCATCGCAACCGAGTCATCAAAAGACGCCTGAGAATAGTCGTCCCATTCGTCATAGCGTTCACGCATGCCAAGGTATGCCATATATTCCGGGCTATCTTTTAAACGCTCCATAAATAGTGCGTCGTAGGTCGCATTGGCCCGTTGGGATTCTGTTTCAGAAGGCGCGCAGCCAGAGAGAAATACAGCAGCCGCCAAAAGCGAAACAGCCATGGAGAATATAGAATTATTGTTCATAGGACACACCAGGTAAAATATTGTTAATCAAGCAATAGTAGATTGACGGCAATGGTTCATCAGTACCCCATAAGGGTATAAGGCACTGGCCAAAGATAACCTTTACAGTACGGGGCCAGAATGAAACCTAAACTCGCTATCCGGCTGTTCAATTAAATGCTGCTCGCGCTCCGCAAATAGCGCAACTCGATCAGCAATGCCAGCCTCACCAGCAGTCTTTTTCGCCAGCTTTAAATAATCCTGAAAATGACGGCCCTCGGACTTAAGCAAAGAGCTGTAAAAAGCATCTAGCTCGTCATCTAAGTAAGGTGCCAAGCAGGCAAAACGTTCGCAGGAACGCGCCTCAATAAAGGCACCAATAACCAATACATCAATTAGCTTACCCGGCTCATCAGGGCGCGCCAATTCGCGCATACCAGCAGCATAGCGCGAGGCAGAGATATGCAGATAATTTACATTGCGGCGCTTCATAATCCCAATCACCTGCTCAAAATGACGCATCTCTTCCCGAGCCAGCCGCGACATTTTATTTAATAACTCAAAGTTGTCGGTGTAGCGATAGATCAGGTTAAGCGCCGTGCTGGCCGCCTTCTTCTCACAGTTGGCATGGTCAATCAGCATCAGTGTTTGATTATCCAGCGCGTTCTCCAACCATTTATCTGGCGTGGCACAGGGTAAAAACGCCTGAATCTCTTCCAAGGCGCTGTTGGTAGCTACAGTTAAGCTTGGGGCTGTCATAAGAATTTTCTAACCTGCCATCATGTTTTTAATTGCCGCTTTACGCTCATCATCCACCAGCTTGACCATTGGCCGCTGAGCCATGAGCTTCATCCAGCCATCGAGGCCCGCAATATCATCGGCAAGCTCCCAACCCCAGACCTTTTTAGCCACGGGCCGCGCCAGCAAAAAGACATAGTAGGCAAAAAAGTCTGCCATGCAGGCTTGATCACCCAGCATATAGGGTGAAAAAGACGCTAGCCGCTGCAACGCCGCGGCGCCCTTCACCATGGTGGGTTTTACTTCATCTGCCACTGCTTGGTTTAGCTCGCGACCAAAAAAAACATAGCCCATCACCCGCGCTGACTCAATGCCAATATACAGCTCAACCGTTTTAATCAGCTGCGCCATTTGCGCTCGGTGAAAGTTATCTGCAGCAACCAATGGTTCCTCCGGAAGGCAACTCTCCAAAAAGTCCAAAATCGCCGTAGTTTCACTGAGATAGCCCTCGTCCACCTCAATACACGGCACTTTACCCATGGGGCTCAATTCAAGGAATGGCTCGCTGTAGCTTGGCTCAATATACACCTCCTCAAAATCGAACGCCTTCTCCAACAGAAAAACCTTAACCATTGCGTGGTAGTTACTCATGCTGAAACCATAGAGTTTTATCATTGCTTAATCACCTTGTTAGCCAACCACTTTATCCTTAATTTCTGACCCGAGCGCCCCTGGCAGCAGCCTCTCATATTCATCTACAACTGCGCGAAATTCGGCTGAGTTTGCTGCGGCCTTTTTGCGGTAGTGCTGCAGCGTCCTTTGCAAATAGGCCTGATGGTGGGCCTGCCGAAAATCCCACATATCACTGCCTGTGGCCACAATTGCCTCACCGGCATTTTTTGTCACATAAATGGCTTCATAAAAGCGCTTATTTTCCAGAATAATCTGCTCTTGGCGCAAACAAAACCCCTGATTCATCAATGCTTTTCGCATCGCATAATTGCCATGTACCGAACAGAGCAGCAGATCAAATGGCAGCTCTGGCATGCCTGCGCATAAGCTGTTAATAAATTCGATGGTTTTGTTGCCGCCAACCCCTGCAATGACAAATAGCTGGGGTTTAATAGGAGGCAGCCTAACCTCCCGCAAATCTTGGCAAACAACCTGCCAGTCGTAATCACTTTTTGGGAAACGCTGCTGCAACTCGCTTTCTAGTAGGGCCATTTGCGGCTTGAGGATATCAACAAAAACCACCTTATCGGCCTGCTTTCTTTGCAGCAATGACATACCCAGCAAACCATGATCACAGCAACAGTCCCATATAATGGCGTATTGCTGCTGGAGCATATTGCCCAGCTGACTAAGACGCCCGCCGAGCTTCACAGCGGTACGCTGGCTATTCATAAAGGCTTATGTTGGTCATAAAGGCTCAGACTTAAAATATCCGCGCAGATTACCGGACAAACCGGCCGCACAACAGTTTTTTGAATCTTAATTACCAAAGCCACCGGAATAATAATGGTTATAGCCCATAAACATGTAAATAAACTACAAATTCCCGTATAATTTCGTGTTAAATCCAGCAGCCACCGCGGGTGCCGGAGGAATCATAATAGTTAAGGAGAAGCACCAAGTGCTAGAAGCTTATCGCGCCCACGTCGCAGAACGCGCCACACAGAATATCCCCGCCAAGCCACTGGATCCAGAATGGACCGCAGGCCTGGTAGAGCTGCTGAAGAATCCACCAGCTGGTGAAGAAGAGTTTCTGCTCGACCTGATCGCCAACCGAGTGCCACCAGGTGTAGACGAAGCCGCCTATGTTAAAGCTGGCTTTTTGAGCGCGATTGTTAACGGTGAAGCTTCATCTCCCCTGATTGATCGCAGTGCCGCAGTAACCCTGCTCGGCAATATGCACGGCGGCTACAACGTAGCAACTCTGGTTGCCCTGCTCGACGATGCAGAGCTGGCAGCTCAGGCCGCTGAAGAATTAAAGAGCACATTGCTAGTATTTGATGCCTTCCATGATGTGGCTGAAAAAGCTGGTGCCGGCAATGCAAATGCAAAAGCGGTGATGCAGTCTTGGGCAGATGCAGAATGGTTCACGTCCAACGATGCAGTTCCCCAGAGCATTAAAGTGGCCGTATTTAAAGCCACCGGCGAAATCAATACCGATGACCTCTCTCCTGCACAGGATGCATGGTCACGTCCGGATATCCCACTGCACGCCCGCGCCATGTTTAAAATGACCCGCGACGGCATGCACCCAGAAGAGCATGGTGTCACCGGCCCCATGACCCAGATCGAAGAGTTAAAAGCCCGCGGCTTGCCCGTTGCCTTTATCGGCGATGTGGTTGGTACAGGCTCATCTCGTAAGTCCGCTACAAACTCCGTGCTGTGGTTCTTCGGTGAAGATATGCCCGGCGTACCCAACAAGCGCTCTGGCGGCATCTGCTTCGGCAGCAAGGTAGCCCCGATCTTCTTTAACACTATGGAAGATGCTGGCGCGTTAGTCTTTGAAGCCCCAGTGGACAACATTAACAATGGCGATGTGATTGAAATCTTCCCCTACGACGGCAAAATCCTTAACGAAGCTGGCGAAGTGGTTTCAGAATTTGAACACAAATCAGAAGTGATTCTCGATGAAGTACAGGCCGATGGCCGCATCAACCTGATCGTAGGCCGCGGCCTAACTCAGCGTGCTCGCGAGCATATGGGCCTGGCACCATCAGATGTATTCCGCCAGCCAACCGCACCAGTTGAATCTGATGCAGGCTACACGCTAGCCCAAAAAATGGTCGGCAAAGCCTGTGGTGTCGAAGGCATTCGCCCGGGCACTTACTGTGAGCCCAAGATGACTACCGTTGGCTCCCAGGATACCACTGGCCCAATGACTAGAGACGAGTTGAAAGATCTGGCTTGCCTTGGCTTCTCAACGGATCTGGTGATGCAGTCTTTCTGTCACACAGCGGCCTACCCCAAGCCCGTTGACATCGACACCCAGCACAGCCTACCGGATTTTATTATGAACCGTGGCGGTATCTCACTGCGTCCAGGTGACGGCATTATTCACAGCTGGCTTAACCGTATGTTGCTCCCCGATACAGTAGGTACCGGTGGCGATTCACACACCAGATTCCCTATGGGTATTTCATTCCCGGGCGGTTCAGGCCTAGTCGCTTTCGCAGCGGCCACAGGTGTTATGCCATTGGATATGCCCGAGTCAGTGCTAGTGCGCTTTAAAGGCAAGATGCAGCCCGGTATCACTCTGCGTGATCTTGTGCATGCCATTCCTTACTACGGTATTAAAGAAGGTTTGCTAACCGTAGAGAAGAAAGGCAAAAAGAATTTCTTCAGTGGCCGCATCTTGGAAATTGAAGGCGAAGGCATCGAAGGCCTAACCGTAGAGCAAGCCTTTGAATTATCAGACGCATCAGCAGAACGTTCAGCCGCAGGCTGCACCATTAAGCTGGGTGGAGATTCTGTCGCCGAATACCTCAAATCCAACGCAACACTGCTGCGCTGGATGATCGCCGAAGGCTATGGTGATGTACGCACATTAGAACGCCGTGTACGCAAGATGGAAGAATGGTTGGCCGAGCCAACATTGATGTCAGCAGATAGCGATGCAGAATATGCCGCCGTGATCGAGATTGATCTCGCCGATATCAAAGAGCCAATCGTGTGCTGCCCCAATGACCCAGATGATGCCAAGCTGCTGTCAGAAGTGGCTGGCGACAACGTTGATGAAGTATTTATCGGTTCATGCATGACCAATATTGGTCACTTCCGCGCCGCAGGTAAACTGCTCGATGAAGCCGGCTCAGTAGATTCCAGATTCTGGATCTGCCCGCCGACGCGTATGGATGCCCATACGCTAATGGAAGAAGGCTACTACAATATTTACGGTAAAGTCGGTGCTCGTACAGAGATGCCAGGCTGTTCACTGTGCATGGGTAACCAAGCGCGTGTGTTAGCTGGTGCAACAGTACTGTCTACATCTACTCGTAACTTCCCCAACCGTTTAGGCGATGGTGCCAATGTTTACCTAACCAGTGCCGAGCTTGCCTCTGTGGGTGGTATTTTGGGTCGACTGCCAACCCCTGCTGAGTATATGGAATACGCCAGCAAGATTGATTCAATGGCGGCCGAGGTTTATAGCTATATGAACTTTGACCAGATTGAGTCGTTCCAGAAGTCGGCTGAGGAAGGCAAGTTGATTGCAGCGGAGCAGATTGTGGAAGTGGCTGGGGCTTAAGCTCCGGTCATAATGAAGCACCCAACACACTGTCATCCCGACAGAGCTAAGCGACTAGGGGTCACTTACGCATCGCAGGATTACTATCGTCCTGCGGTGCCTAACACTGTCATCCTCAACGCAGTGAAGGATCTAGGGGTGTTTCGCTTCGCTCAACATGACAGGCTTTCGCCTGTCACATATAAGCGTTTGAGGTATCTGTATGGTCAGTCATATCCCTTACACCCTTCAGCTCAGGAATCTTTTCCATCAAGGTTTTCTCAACACCCTCTTTCAGCGTCAAATCCACCGCTGAACAACCCTGACAACCACCGCCAAACTCCAGCACAGCAAAGCCTTCTGCCATCTCGGAAAGCGACACAACGCCGCCGTGAGAAGCCAGACCGGGATTAATCTCATTATACAGCAGGTAGTTCACTTTATCTTCAATCGGGCTATCGTCAGTAACATTGGGCAGCCTTGAATTGGGCGCGCGAATCGTCAGCTGGCCACCAAACTTATCTTCGGCAAAATCTACCTTGGCTTCATCCAGAAAGGGAATGCTACGCTGTTCGAAGTAGGCATTAAATGCCTCGTACTCCACAACCATATCCTCTTCGTTATGCTCCCCGGGGCGGCTGTAGGCAATACAGGTTTCAGCTTTAGGTGTGCCGGGGTCGCTGACAAACATACGAACGCCAATACCTTCGCAGTTTTGTTTTTCCAGCAGGCCAGCAAGATAGCCCTGAGCAGACTCTGTAATTGTCACATTGAGCATAATGATGTCCTAAAATATTCGCTTTATTGCCTAATCTTGAGTGATTAACGAAGCTATTTTACGCCATCCCCCTGACTAGGCCAACGCTTAGTTGACATTAAAGGTCGCTTTTTAGATTTATCTTGGTATCATGCTCATCCATCAAAATATTTTGATACAGCAGGCAAGCAAAGGCACGGAACAGCATTATGTCGCAAAAGATACTAGACGCAGCCCAGCAACGCATTTTAGTTCTGGATGGCGCCATGGGTACTATGATTCAGCGCCATACCCTCGAGGAAGGGCACTTCCGCGGGGCGCGTTTTGCCGACTGGCACACCGAGCTCAAGGGCAATAATGACCTGTTGAGCATTACCCAGCCTGAGATTATCTGCGATATCCATCGCGCCTACCTTAAGGCTGGCGCCGATATTATTGAAACCAATACCTTTAATTCGACCCGAGTTTCTCAGGCGGATTATCAAATGGAGGCCATTTCACGCGAGATCAATGTTGCCTCTGCCCTGCTTGCGCGCAAGGCTGTCGATGAGTTCGCCACACCCGAGCGCCCTCGCTTTGTAGCCGGTATCTTGGGGCCGACCAGTCGCACTGCATCCCTGTCGCCGGATGTGAATGATCCGGGCGCCCGCAATGTAACCTTTGATGAGTTGGTTGAAGACTACACCGAGTCTACCCATGCGCTGATCGAAGGCGGCGTAGACCTGATTATGGTCGAAACCATCTTCGATACCCTAAATGCCAAAGCCGCACTGTTTGCGGTGCAGAAGGTGTTTGAAGAATTAGGCATAGAGCTGCCTATTATGATTAGTGGCACCATTACCGATGCCAGCGGACGCACCCTATCCGGGCAAACTCCGGAGGCCTTCTGGAACTCTGTGCGCCACAGTAATCCGGTTAGTGTTGGCTTAAATTGCGCTCTGGGGCCAGAAGAGCTGCGCCCTCATCTACTGGAGATTTCGACGGTCGCTGATACTCTGGTCACCGCCCACCCCAACGCTGGGTTGCCCAATGAATTTGGTGGCTATGACCTCGACCCAGTGACTATGGCGGAGACCGTGGCAGAATTTGCCAGTGCTGGCCTGCTAAATATTGTGGGTGGTTGCTGCGGTACCACGCCGGAGCATATTCGTGCCATCGCCGATGCCGTGGCCAGCTTAAAACCTCGACAGGTTCCCACCATCAGGCCCGCCTGCCGCCTCTCAGGGTTAGAGCCCTTTACGATCACCGCTGATTCGCTCTTTGTGAATGTGGGTGAGCGCTGCAATGTCACCGGCTCGGCGGTATTTAAGCGCCTAATTCTGGAAGAGAACTACGATGCTGCTCTTGCAGTTGCTCGCCAGCAGGTGATTAATGGCGCACAGATTATCGATGTAAATATGGACGAAGGCATGCTTGAGTCATTGCCAGCCATGGTCAAGTTTTTACATCTGATTGCCTCGGAGCCAGAAATTTCCCGGGTGCCAATTATGGTCGACTCCTCCAAATGGGAGGTGATTGAAGCGGGCCTGAAGTGCATTCAGGGTAAGGCCGTGGTCAACAGCATCAGCCTTAAAGAAGGCGGCGACGAGTTTATTGAAAAAGCCAAGCTGTGCAAACAGCATGGCGCCGCTATTGTGGTGATGGCGTTTGATGAAGATGGCCAGGCCGATAACCTAGAGCGTCGCCAGCAAATCTGTCAGCGCAGCTACGATCTGCTGGTCAATGAGATTGGCTTTCCCGCGGAAGATATTATCTTTGACCCCAATGTGTTTGCGGTGGCCACGGGCATTGAAGAGCACAATCGCTATGGTCTCGACTTTATCGAAGCCAGCGGCTGGATTAAAAACAATCTGCCCCATGCGCTGATTAGCGGCGGCATCTCCAATGTGTCGTTTTCGTTCCGCGGCAATAACCCGGTGCGCGAGGCTATTCACTCGGTGTTTCTCTACCATGCTATTCGCGAAGGCTTAAGCATGGGCATTGTTAATGCCGGGCAGTTGGCGGTATACGATGATCTGCCCGCAGAGCTGCGTGATGTGGTTGAAGATGTGGTGCTGTTCCGCACGCCCGAAGGCACAGAAAATCTGCTGGCCATTGCCGACAAGTACCGTGGTGATGGCTCGACTCAGTCCAAAGCTGAAGACCTGAGCTGGCGCGAAGGGAATGTCAATCGCCGTCTTGAGCATGCGCTGGTGAAAGGCATTACCACATTTATAGAAGAGGACACCGAAGAGGCTCGCCAGGGCGCTGAACGCCCACTGCATGTGATTGAGGGTGCGCTGATGGACGGCAT
>JAQXBF010000024.1 GCA_029252555.1 Porticoccaceae bacterium | reverse complement strand
TTTTTTAACTAAAGCACTTCGCCGCTAGAGAAAAAACCTGATCCAGCAGAGGCGATCTAATATCCCGATGCCGCAACCCCATTATGTCAGTGCTAATTTGTTTTGTTGGCACGTTAAGTTTTATTACTTTTCCCTTGCCTAACTCTACAGCCATTGCAAGCTCTGGCGTATGACAGAGACAATGTGAATTAATGACTAACTCTTTGCCCATATGCAACGAATCTATCGCCACAATTTTTAATTTACTTTTAACAATACCAGGGCTCTCTTTTAACCTTGGATAATGAGGCGTAATAGCTGGCGCTTTAGTGTTGTACATCCAGGGGTAGGTCTGCAGGTCTTTACCTGTTATCTGACGATCAAGTTTTCCCAATGGATGATCTGCCGCACAGAAAATACTAAAGTGACTACGAGTCATCAATTTAGAAAGTAGTGAGGATGGTATTTTTCCATTTGCAGGAATACTGGCAAAGGCGATATCAACAATGCCTTCTTCTAAGTCCGAGAAAATGCTCTCATAGTGAGATTCATAAAATTCTACAACAATTGAAGGGTACGCCTCGTTTAGCTTGGTCATTAATTCACCAACGAAATCACTAGATCTTATATCACCCAGAGCGACACGGATTCTGGCATCGGTGACTTTTAGCTCCGCTTGAGCAAGTCGAAGATGTTCAATTGTTCGCTTGGCGTGAGGATAAAAGTCTCTTCCTCTAGCATTTAGAACCATGCCTCGACCTCGTCGCTCAAAGAGTGGGACACCCAACTGATTCTCCAGTCTCTTTATACTGCTACTTAGCCCCGGCTGTGAGATATGTTGATCATCCGCTGCAGCATGGGCCGTTCCGGTTTCCACAAGCGCGACAAAGTGCTTTAACTGCCTAATATCCATATAATCATTGACCCCTCTTAAGTTTCAATTTTAGATCCTATCCCTAGTAAATTATCGATTAATATAACAAAAACGCCACCCAAAAGGTGGCGTTTCTTGTTTAGCATTGGCAAGGACTTAAGGCTGGGTCTTTTCGCCGTTTGACTGGTTATCTACCGTCGCTTCGCAATCGACGCAAAGCCGAGATAGAGTGAATAAGGCATGTCACTCGGGGGGCTATTAATCCGTCAGCGTGCCAAGTGCGAGCTCTCATCAAAGCGCCGCTGCACTGCGTTGGATTGCACAGCGCTCCCAGAGTTTAAATGCCCTAAGCCTCAAAGTGACGCGTCAACCATGCCTAAAACGTGCCGCATAATACGCGAGCAACCATCAGCGTCTAATGCGGGCACTCGCCCCAGTGCAGTTACTAACGGCGCGTCGACCAAGTCGCACTGACTTTGATACTCCCGTCGCTCGTCTCCTACTAATGTGAACTGACTTGTATCTGCATCGAATTCACTCGCGCCGCAGACAGCAGTCTTGTCTCGCTGCGAGGAAAAACCCTCCCCAACACCAACTATCAATGCATATGCGACTAGATGCGAAGCAATTTAGGAATCGGGCTGCCAATAAGGTGATGGGGCTCGCCACACAGAGTGCACCAGCCCCCACTTGAAACGAATCAGGGATTCATCGACACCCTAATACCAAAAGTCCGCGGCCGCGGTGTCATGTGCTTGTTGGCGAAAAAATTCTGTTGCATGATAAAGGTGGAGTCATCGTTATCTAATATGTTCTCTCCGTACAGCGCCACCGACCACTTATCAGACGCCCAACCTAAGCTGAAATCCACCTTAGACCAAGCATCGGTTTCTGCATAAAACGGATTCAGTGTGCCCGGGGTACCGACACCATTTGGAAACCCATTGGGTAACTCATCAGTGTAACTGAAGCCCACACGAGCAAACGCTTCATTTCCACTATCTAGGGGCGCAGTGTACTTAAAATGTCCAGAGAGCTGCAGATCTGGCGAGACTAGGGAAGATCCCATCTCTGCGCCTGTCATAATAGCCTCTTGGGCACTTAATTCAGTAATCCTAGCGTCCTGCACCGCGACATTGAGCCCAAGCTCCAAATTGCCCCCAACATTGGCCAATACCTCCAGCTCTATCCCCTCGGATTGTGCCTCACCCGCATTGGTTATGAATTGATCGGGGTCTCCCCCTCCGCGCATGGCACTCAATTGCATATCCTCCCAGATCATCTTGTAGATTGAAAGGTTTGCACTGACTGAATCCCATTGCGCCTTCATGCCAACCTCGTAGTTCCAAAGACTATCTGGGCTGGAAACCTGGGGAATCACGGTAGTTTCGTCGGGGTTTATGCGACTAGAACCCAGCCGACCGTCAAGGCCAACTAAAAAGCCGGCGCGATTGACTTCGTTAGTTCTGAAGCCCTCCGAGGCGGTCGCATAAAAATTCATTTCATCATTAAACTGCCACGCCAAAGACAACTTCACCGAATTGCTGCTGGTTTTACCTGGCTCGTATGACGCCGCGGTATAAGGCACAGGTGCAAAGGAACTTCCCCCCCCAAAAACAACCGCGCCAAGAACACCGCCCAGCGACGAGGAACCGCCGCCTGGGCGCGAGTTACTGTTTTCCATGTCACCAGTTCTGAAGCCCACCGTCGCTTTAAAGGTATCTGTCAGCTGGTACCCGAGCTCTCCAAAGAATGCGCTCTCTTTATACTCATATTTGACGGCGCCGCCATAAATCCAAGCGTGGTCAACCCCCATTGTGGTGATGGCGCCATCAATTGACCCGCCTCCTCTGGCATCTATCCATGACTGCGGGAAATAAAACACCTGCGCTGAGTCAGTTTGTCGATCAAGTAAAAACCCACCTACAACCCAGTCCAGTCGAGAATCTGAAGTGGACACCAGACGAACCTCCTGAGCAAAAGCCTCATCATCGGGCTCCCGGTGAAGTAGCCACGGGAACATGCCGCCCAGTATTGGGCTCAAATCTGCGTTCATGGCCGCATCATTCTCAGACAAATTAGACGAGGAGGTGAGAGTGGCAAAACCGAGATCGTACTCAAGCGTCATATTCATCATAGACATCTCAATTTCGGAGCTGTCTTTGGCGTAGTTAGTTCTGGAGTCTTCACCCAGCGCCGGATTGATTGTCGATCCATCGTCTATTTCGGTCTCTTGAAACATGTATGAGAAACTGGCATTAAACCGATCACTCACTTGCCAGCCAAGTAGCGCCCGCAATCCCATGTTTGTAGATTTATTGGTTGGGTTGGTGCCAGAGCTGAGGTCATTGACCCAACCATCGTCTTCAGCTGCGAAAGCAACCAGACGCACAGCAGCATTTTCGTTTATGGGAATATTCACCATCGCGTTGTAGCGCTGACGTAATTCGCCGCTAGTCGAACCTATATCGGTAGCAATTTTATAGGACAAACCACTTGGGTCAGGCTTGTTTGAAATGATTCTTACCGCACCGGCAAGGGTGCCGGCACCAAATAACGTACCCTGAGGACCCTTCAGCACCTCGACCCGTGCGGCATCAAATAAACCAAAATCCATTCTGACCGTGCTCTTTGCGGCCGACATCGGCATTTCATCTAGGTACACGGCCACTGGACTAGTCAAATCGTCCTGATTCAACAAGGTGCCGATGCCGCGCACTATGAACGATGGATTAATATTGTTGCCTGCCGTGCTGAAGGTCATACCGGGAATGGTATCTGCGATTCCTTGAGAGTCAGTGATCCCCGCAATTTCTAAGGCATCCTCTCCGAGCACTGAAATGGACATCGGCACATCACGCAGCCGCTCGTCTCTCTTGGTGGCGGTAACAATGATCTCATCTATTTCAGAACTCGTTTGCGCAGCCACAGTTGGCGCGCCCACACCTGTAATCAGCAGCGAGCTTAAGGCAACGCCTTGATATAATTTTCCTCGTTTAAATATGCTCATTAGAAACCCCTTTAAGTTCGAATTTATTATGCTTTACTTTTTTTCGCTACAGGCTACAAATATAGTCAGCTATATCGATGTCCACAAGTATGTTGTTTCGAGCTCTCCGCTTCTATAAGCAATGCTTTATTGATACATAACGCTATGTTATTAAATTAATTTGCAGGTTCGGAAAGGATTTATTTTTGTCTTTAGGATGCTCTCTCTCTCTCTGCTATCGGTTAAGAGCGAGGCAGCCTGCCACTGCTCAATAACTCAAGCAGCAACAGACGTAAATGGCAACGGACTGACAGATTACAACGCTTGAATTTAGCTATATAAACTCTCTGCCATCTGCTCAAGGCCCCGAAAAATCTGTATCGGATCATTACGTTTTAACTCGACCATCTTTGCCGAATCGCAATTACCAATAACGAATTCATCTGCATGGCAAGCCAACTGCGGTAAAATGGCGGCAGCGGCCTCCTCGGCTGTCAAACCCTCAGTCATGACACCTTCTTCGGCGCCAATCACCGATCCATCGCCAGTCATCGCATTGGCGACTGCACCAGTTTTAACCAGTCCAGGAATAATGGTACTGACTTTAATGCCGTGATAAGCCACCTCGGCACGCAGCGCGTCAAGAAAGCCAATCAATCCAAATTTGGCAGC
>JAQXBF010000015.1 GCA_029252555.1 Porticoccaceae bacterium | reverse complement strand
GCATTCTGAACCGCCTGGTCCAGACCTTTAATCTGAGATGTCATGCGAGAGGAGACCGCAATACCTGCAGCATCGTCCTGAGCAGAGTTCACACTCTTGCCTGTGGATAGGCGCTCCATAGTCGTCTGCATAGCCCGATCATTTTTCGCCATCGCCTGCTGAGTAATCACCGCAGAGATGTTAGTGTTGATAATTGCCATAATAACCTTCCTTCATCGCTCTTATTTACCATCGTTGCGCAGCCGTGCTGCACGATTGTTTTTTAACCTTTTGAAGGTAGCCCTTGGGTACCTTTGCTAAGTTTTGTCTAGTCATGGGAGGCATGAAGAGACCGCTTAAGAGGAAATGTGCAAAACTGATGCCAACTTTGGAGGGATTGCCGGATTATTAATTAAATGCGTTTAAAATCAACAATTTAAAAAACTAAGATCGAGAGAAGGGATAGCGATTGCCGTTAATGTGGCAAAATTTTGCCATGGGGGACGCCACCTGTCGGGAAACCGGCAGGGTACTAGGGATTAAAGTAGGCTCGACTTCTAAAAAGCCAGATCTGGCGTTACCAGAACTAGGCTTTGCCTAGAACACCTCGTCAAACAGCACGCCTTTAAGCGAATCTAACTGCTTTGACATCCGAAGCACCGCATCACCTGGAAGCTTGCGAATTACTTCGCCGGTATTGGTGTCGGTCACCTGGACAACGAAGCGTCGAGACGAGTCGTCGCGAGAAAAATGCAGGGCTGTAGGAACTTTCTTTACCGCTGCGTTCAGTGTCGCCATGGCCTCGTCGAGCTTAACAGCGTTCTCGCTGATCTGTCCGATGGACTCGCCTTTACGAGAGGCAAGTTGCTGATTCATATCCTGCGAAAAGGTTTTTGTGGCTTCCAACTTAGCCTGCGCTTCAACAGGCGCAGCAGAAGCTGCACCAGGCTGAGCTGGAGGTGTCGCTCGCACCACCTCAGGAGGCGGTGCACTTCTAATACTTATGTCACCTGATGCCATTTTGATCACCGTTTGATATATACCCCTACTTTTAAGAGGGGGATCGTTATTTCTCCAGTGACCCTTTTTGTGGTCTTGGAGAAGTCTTCACACCATATTATCGACATTAGTTTGAGAAGCTTTAATGCTTTTTACAACTAATTTTTTACGGCCCCAGCCAACAAGCCTCACGAAGCTATGAGGTCAGAGACTGTGCGGTTATACTCCATCTCAATTAAGATTTTGTGCAGACGTTACTAACTTAAATGGCATGGGGCACAGCAGTGATTTCATCAACTATTGTAGTAATTGACCGGGTTACTGAGATTACCGGACGGGCTATTTCTTGGCTGACCATGCTTATGGTTGCTCTGGTGGTGGCTGTGGTTGTGATGCGCTACTTCCTTGAAATGGGCTCTATAGCCATGCAGGAGTCGATTACTTATATCCATGCCATGGTGTTCATGATGGGAATTGCTTTCACCCTCAAGCGCGGTGGTCATGTGCGGGTAGATATTTTCTATCGCGCCTTCTCTGTGCGCAAAAAGGCGTTAGTAGACCTGCTGGGTGGCGTGCTTTTTCTTATCCCTGTGGCGCTTTTGATCCTGGCTACCAGCTGGGACTATGTTGTTGCGAGCTGGGCCATTGCGGAGACCTCGGCAGAAAATAATGGGCTGCCCTTTATCTATCTACTGAAAACCCTGATGCTTATAATGCCATCCACTTTGCTGCTGCAGGGCATAGCCGAGACATTAAAAAGTGTCCTCACCCTTGCTGGGCAGACTAAAAACGAACATGAAGCTGTGGAGCCTACTCTCTGATGGCTGAGTTTATGCCTTTCTTAATGTTCCTAACCGCCTGCCTAGTGTTGATGGCGGGATATCCGGTCGCACTGTCCCTTGCGGGCACTGCATTGCTATTCGCTCTGGGGGGAGCGGCCACGGGCCATTTTGATATGGCTTTTTTACAGGCGCTGCCAAACCGGCTGTTTGGCACCATCGAAAATACTACCTTAATCGCAGTACCGTTATTTATTTTAATGGGTGTGATGCTGGAGAAGTCGCGGCTATCGGAAGACTTATTAGAGAGCATGGCGGATCTGTTTGGCGGCTTTCGCAGTGGGCTGGGTATCTCTGTGGTGCTAGTAGGCGCGCTGTTGGCGGCTAGCACTGGCATAGTTGGAGCGACAGTGGTGACTATGGGGCTGATGTCGCTGCCCACTATGTTAAAGCGCGGCTATTCGTCGGCCCAGGCCACAGGCGTTATTGCCGCGACGGGCACCTTGGGGCAGATTATTCCTCCGTCGATTGCCCTAGTACTGTTGGGGGATACCCTGTCTAGTGCCTACCAGCAGGCGCAGCTAAATATGGGCATCTTCACCCCTAAAACCGTCTCTATTGGAGACCTGTTTGTAGGAGCAATTATTCCCGGCCTAATACTGGTGCTGATGTATATTCTTTATGTCATTCTGTTCTCCAGACCTGCGCTGCAATTGGAGCCGGAGCAGCAAGTGGCTCAGGCGCCAGTCGATAAGCTTTCCAGGGCCATGCGTAATCTGCTGCCACCGGTATTTTTAATTGTGGCTGTGTTGGGCTCCATTTTAACTGGCGCAGCGACGCCAACCGAGGCCGCTGGTGTTGGTGCCTTTGGCGCTACTTTGTTGGCTGGTCTGCGGGGTCAGTTGAGTATCACGCGACTGCGAGAAGTGGCTCAGTCCACCACAGAAGTTACCGCTATGGTGTTTTTGATTCTAATTGGTGCTGCTGTATTTTCGCTGGTGTTTAGAGGCTTTGGTGGCGAAGAGATTGTTGAGCAGTTCTTCAATGACTTACCCGGTGGTGTTGTCGCTGCAACGTTGCTGGTTATGTTGGTTATTTTCTTGTTGGGCTTTATTCTCGACTTTATTGAGATTACCTTTGTGGTTGTACCCATTGTAGGGCCAGTTCTGCTGGCCATGGGGCTGGACCCAGTTTGGCTGGGTGTGATGATTGCAATTAACCTGCAGACGTCCTTTTTAACCCCGCCCTTTGGCTTTGCCCTGTTCTATTTGCGTGGCGTGGCTCCTGAGAGCGTGGAGACCTCCGATATGTATCGCGGGGTGATGCCCTTTATTGCTATGCAGGCGCTGCTAATGTTGATGCTTTCAATATGGCCCCAGCTGGCAACTTGGTTGCCAGAACTTATTTATAAATAGCGGCTAGAGCCTGCTTGCCACCAGCAGCTAGAGCCTTTTTTCAGCTATTTACAACTAAAGGAAGAGGCGTAAAACAAATGCAAAATATGAATGAATCACCCACACCAACGGGCAAGCTAATTTCTCAAACTATTGCCATGCCCAGAGAAACCAATGCTAACGGAGATATCTTTGGTGGCTGGCTGCTCAGTCAAATGGATCTGGCTGGCGCGATTTTAGCAGCACGAATTGCCAAGGGCCGAGTGGCCACAGTGGCAATTAGTAGCATGTCGTTCCTCAATCCGGTTCCGGTGGGGGCGGTGGTTGGCTGCTATGCCAACACCATGTCGGTGGGTACCAGCTCAATCAAGATTTCGATAGAGGCTTGGATAAGCCATGACCACAAGGCCGACCTTTGCAAGGTGACTGAAGGCGAGTTCGTGTTTGTTGCCATTGATGACAATGGTAATACCAGAACATTACCCAGTGCCTAACGAATCTTAAAGCTTTAAAGAAGCGAAAATTTCGTGCCGCAGTGGTTCTATTTCGTTAACCATATGATGATTGGCCTCTGGGATTATCTGCACCTCGAGGCTGGGTAGTTTGCCTCTAAACTGTGCAAGGTTGAACTGCCAGTCTAGGGTTTTGTCGCCACTGCCTTGAATCAAATTGATTGGCTGATTGCCCCATTTTTCACAGGTTTTATAACCCATAAATTCGTGAATCCAGCTGTTCAGCGCGCCAACCCAGGCCATGGGTACTGTGCGTGGTTGGAAGGGGTCCCTATCTTTTACAAAGGCGAGAAAGTCGAGATCGAAAGAGCTGGGCCGAAACACTCGCTTCAAAGAGTCACGAAAATGCTTCGCCAGCAGAAACAGCAACCGATTTATTGCCCAGCCTCTGGGCTTTAGCAATGGAGCCAGTAAATTTAGCCTGGCAAAAGGATAGCCGTGCTCTGGGCCAAACGTCATTAGGTGTTTTAACAGTATGGCTCCGCCCATACTCTGGCCAATGGCCTGGAGGGGCAGGTCGAACATTGTCTGGCTAATATTTATCACCGCATCTAGCGCACTCACGTAGTCTGCGTAGTCTAGAATAAAACCAGGTTGGCCTGCTGATAGCCCATGTCCGGGCAGATCAAAACAGATTACATTGAGGCGGCACCCAAGCAGGTGCTCAATCAAGTGGTTAAATAGGCCGATATGATCCATATAACCATGGACAACAATAACTGAGCCGATAGGATTTTCTGGCATCCAGCACAGGGTAGCGAGAGCGGCAGTCGTTTGCTGTTGACCATTGTGCCGAAGGTTGATGATGCCAGCACGAAGGTTGAGATCCCCGCGGGGAATAGGTAGCTGGTAAAAGTCGAGATAATGCCCTAGGGCAATATCTGCACTATTGACTAAGGGTGTATCAGCACAGAGTGGCGGCAGGTTTTCTCGGAGCGCTAGGATCATGAATTGATCGAGAGTGGCTGTCGATTGCCCCATAGACTATTCCAAAATTATGCTAAAGTTGCGTTGAAAACAGGCCTTAATGTTGCCTCGAAACTATCTTGTCAGATTGGTCATGAATTACAAGAATAAAGATGTTGTCGATAAATTAGTCAAAGAGCACAGCTCAGCACTGGTGAGCTTCTTGACACGCCGCATGAAAAGCCGCGAGGACGCTGAGGATATCGCTCAAGCGGCTTATTTGCGGCTCTATACCCTGGATGATGTTGATCAATTATCAAATGCGAAGGCCTTCCTCTTTCAAGTAGCAGCCAATATGTCTATCGACCAGATACGTCGTGAAGTGCTGCATAAAAACTATATTGATAAAGAAACCTCGAAAGTCACCCGAGACCTCAGCGCCATGGCAAACGTATCTCCAGAGGCTATTTCCCTTGAGCGGGAGTTAGAGGCTAAGGAGACTTTGCGTCTGGTTCATTCTACACTGAAAGACCTCCCCCAAAATGCCCGGCAGGCCTTTATTTTAAGTCGCAACAAGGGTTGGACTTACACTCAGATTGCCAAGCAGATGGGCGTTTCCGTGAGCAGTGTCGAGAAGTATATCCTTGAGGTACTAAAGCAATTGCGTCATGCGGTTGCAGAGTTTGAGCAATGAACAGGCTTTTATACACAGATAAAAAATTGGGGACTTTAGCGTTTTAAACGTCTTATAGTAGAAAACCACTACAACAGGGGGAGAATGCGCTAGATGGTGCAGGGAAAGAAATGAAAAAAACAGGGATAAATTCAACAAGGAAAACCGTGAACATCGAGGCCATAGACCAGGCGTTGGGCTGGGTCGTGCGTTTGCGGTCGGATGCCGTTTGCGAAACAGATATTTCTGCTTTTGCAGATTGGCTTGTCGCATCGGATCAACATGAGCTGGCCTGGAATAAGGCTCTGGACACTTGGGAGACCGCTGGTGTGCTTTCGCATATGCCAGATTTACTGGGTAGGACTGAGCCTGAAGCTACCGAGCCTTTTAGCAGCAACTTCAACAAATTAATAAGCAAATGTTTTGGCAGCTTCTGGAAGTCGCTCACTGCGGTGTCTGCTTCATTGGCCCTAGTCGCTTTATTTGTTGTGGTGCTCCAGGATAATAGCGAAACCTATTTCTCGGGGATTGGTGAATACCAGCAGGTGCAGTTGGAAGATGGCAGCCTTATAGAGCTGAACACAGATACTGTCGTATCGGTATCTTTATCAGACAGCTTGCGGGAAATTGAGTTATTGCAGGGTGAGGCTTTCTTTACTGTAGCCCCCGACAAAGAAAAACCTTTTGTTGTTCGCGTTGGTGGCGCCGACGTGCAGGCGCTAGGTACGGCTTTTAATGTTTATCGACAGGGGCCAGATTTGGCGACTGTGCATGTTGTTGAAGGTGTGGTCAAAGTTTCTGAGGCTGAGGGCTCCTCGGTGGCAGCGGCAGAATCCAAACTGTTATTGGCTGACCAGGCCGTGACATTTAGCGAGTCTATGGGCATGTCTGCTCTGCCAGTGCGCGATATTGAGCAGGCAACCGCGTGGCGAGAGGGTCAAATTGTATTTGATGGCGCATACTTAAATGAGGCAGTCGCTATTCTCAATCGCTATCTGGAACATAAAATTGTTCTGGCCGATGGAGCGCTCTCAAGTCGTAAAGTGTCCGGTATATTTTCATCCCGCGAGCGCAAAACTACATTGGTGGCAGTGGCTCAGGCCTTTGATCTGGAAGTGTCTCGTCAGGAGACTAATTGGCTGTTGTCTCAGCCTAACCCATAAGGTTTAATTAGTCTCCTAAGAGAACTGTGAGCTGCATGCAGCCGAGTGCCTATGGACTCAGGGAATCTTCCTGCTAAACAAGTGAATGTTTGCCGCCACATAACAACATTAGGGCGACAGGTGTCTGTTGCCCTTTTTAATGCCTGCCTCTTTTACAGCCTGTGTTTTTCTCCATTGTTTACCAGCTCGGCTGAGGCTATTGTCACTGATATCTATGAAGTGAGTTTGCCCTCTGATGGCCTGCATAAATCTCTAGTAGCTCTGGGCCAGCAAACTCAGGCCTCCATTATTTTCCCTTCGGAAGTTCCAGACAAAACAAGCCCCGCTGTGAGCGGAGAATTTTCAGTGCTGCAGGTATTGGAGCAGTTGATCGAGGGCCAAGACTTGGAATATCGCGTGGTGGGCCCGCAGACATTGGTGGTACTACCACGCTGTTATGCGGCGAGAGCCTGCCAGTCTATGCAGGATGATCTGACCTTTTCAAGCCAGCAGTACCCTATGATTGAGGAGCTTGTTATTCGCGGTACCCCCGTGACTGGCTCAAGGTTTAAGCAGATAAATACCAGTGGTTTTACGCCGGTTGAAATCTTGACCTCCACGGAAATTCGCTTAACTGGGGCTCAAACCATGGCCGAATTAATGCGATTTACCCCGGAGGTGGTGGGTAATTCCAATAGCACTGCGGTTAGTAATGGCGGTAATGGCACTGCTAGTGTGACCTTGCGCGGCCTACCTGCTACCAACACTCTGGTGTTGGTGAACGGTCAGCGGGTCGCCAATAATGCGTTCAACGGGAGTTCAGTGGATTTAAACAGCATTCCTCTAGCGGCGGTAAACCGCATCGAAATATTGAAAGATAGCGGCTCATCTATTTATGGTTCTGATGCTATTGCAGGGGTGGTTAATATCATCCTTAAGAAGCGTTTTAAGGGCGCTGTTTTCAATGCCTTTCACGGCTCGGCGAGCAGAGGTGACAACCAGACAAAGCGCTATGATTTTGTTGGTGGCCTGTCACTGAGCAAACTCGATTTGATGATGACCGCTTCCCATTATGAGCAGGGCGGTATATTCAGCCGAGACAGAGCAATTTCTGCCTCTGCAGATGGTCGGCTACAGGGCGGGGTAGATAATAGATCCAGCGCCACCCCCAATGCACGTCTTCGGGTTGGCAGCGAAACTTTAGTTTTATCCAGCGATGACCGCAGTGGTTCATCTGTGGCAGATTTCCGACAGGCAACAGACAGTGATCTTTTTGACTACCAGCAATTTACCTCGTCTTTGGCGCCTGCCGAACGCAACTCGGTGCATATTGCTGGCGAACTGAAAAATTTGGGCGCCACCGACACGGCTTTTGAGGTCACCTATGTCGATAGCCGCAGTCAAATTACGCTCGCGCCTGCGCCAATACTGACAGCATTTACAGCAGTGCCCTTTAGCATTGATAAGGACAATCGCTACAACCCCTTCGGGGAAGCTATTGAAGACGCAAGGATTCGGCTGCTGGGGCTGGGGCCTAGGCTGCAATATAACCGAGCGCAAACCACCCGTGCCAACGGCCGTATCATGGGAACATTGCGCGATGGCGAATGGCAGCTTAGCCTTAACTGGAGCCGCACCGATGCCGAAGAGCGCTGGCACAATTTGGTGAATTTGCAGAACTTAGCTGTGGGGCTAAGTGCTGAGAATAACTGCGCTAGCATCCAAGGCTGTGTGCCGATCAATGTCTTTGCGCCTGCTAGGGCTATGCCTCAGGAGCAGCTTGATTTTATAGGCACCGATGCCCTTAATCGAGGAGAAACCGAACTGCTATCGGTGAATTTGGACATCTCTCAATTGGTGGATATAGTGCCAGCGGGAGAGGTTGAGTTTGCCTCGGGGCTAGAATTTCGCCGCGAGAGGTTGCGTACAGAAGTGGACCATAGAGTCTTGGATAACCAGTTGATTGGCGGTGAATTTGGCAACAGTCAGGGTAGCCAGAACACCGTTGAAATGTACCTGGAGTCTCTTATCCCCATCGCTAAAGACATGCCTTGGGTTCAAAGCCTAGAGGCCAATGCCTCTTTTCGACTGACCCATTCCAACAACTTTGGCATTCGTGCCAACCCCAAAATGGCCCTGCGCTACAAGCCCCTTGAAGACTTGATGCTGCGCGCTAGCCTGTCCTGGGGTTTTCGCGCCCCCTCTTTGTTTGAACTGCATCAGGTTGAGACCAGCACCCAAGCATTGTTAAATGACCCCTGTTCTGGCGAAAATGGGTACGAATTGGCTGGTTGTTTGATACCCACAGACCCATTGCGAACTCAGTATTCGATTGTTACTGGAGGTAATGAGAATTTGCTGCCAGAGAAATCTCAGAACCTGTCTATGGGGTTTATATATCAGCCTAAAGGGTTGGAAAACTTTACCTTTGGAGTGGATATATTTTCTATTGAAGTGGATCAGGTTATTGGCGCAAGCGCCCAGTTTTTTGTTAATCAAAATGCTCAAAATGGTTTGTTTCCCGAGCTGGTTTCGAGGGCCGATAGCGGCGAGCTGTCGCGAGTTACCGCCAATAATCAAAATCTGGGCTCTAGGGAAATACAGGGTGCAGATCTTGATATCTCTTGGCGCGTCTTTATTGCGCGCTGGGGCACCTTTGGCGTGAATCTGGGTGGCGCCTATATTGATTCCTACAACTTTACCCTGGAGCCAAGGGTTTCAGAGATAGATCTTGCTGGCACCTTTGTTGATAAAGCAGCCGGGGGCCGTGGCTCTATTCCCGAGTGGAAGTCTCGGCTGAACCTGTTTTGGCAGTTTGGGCGCTGGGAATTTGCTCTTTCGTCCCTGCATGTTTCTAGCCTAAATGAACAACTTGCCTCTGAGCGCAGTGCCCGAGATTCCGGGGCCTGGTCCCGAGAAGATATGCAGGTGAGCTACCATTTCAACTCGGGGGAATCTCTAGTGACTCTGGGCATTGAAAATGTACTGGACCAAATGCCGCCGTTCTTGGGGTCGGCTTTTAACGATAACTTTGACGCCAGAACTCATGATTCCACCGGCCGTTTTCTCTATGCGCGCTTAAGTCACAGGCTGTAAAGCTAGATTGATAACCAAGTTGAAAACGAGCGCCCACAAAAAAAGGCATTGAAATTAATTCAATGCCTTTTTTATATGCTTTTAGCGAACCTGCTGTTGCAGTATTACTCGTCGGTCGATAGCGAGATATCGTATACACCGGCTTCACGCGCCTGGTCAGAAATCTTAACGAACAGCTCAGTTTTAGCCTTTGGATGTGAGCTGATCACAACCTTGGCTTCAGGCTTCTCAGCATGCATTCTCTCAACGTTGGCTCGTACAGCGCGGATATCGATGCGGCGCCCTTCCAGAGTCAGCTCATTGCTTTCAGAGATACGGAACACGATATTGGTATTCTCAGAATCTGGTGGTGGTTGATCAGAGGTTGGTGGGCGATTTACACCGAGGCCGACTTCATTAACAAATGATGCGGTTACAATGAAGAAGATCAACATGATGAACACCACGTCTAGCATAGGTGTCATATCAATTTGCGATTCGTCTTCTTCTTTACGTCTTTTGCCTAGCGCCATGTTGGGTCGCACCTTTCTTGAACTACTATTGCAATGGAGAGGGCATTCTACTGATTTTTTTAAAAAATGCTAGTAATCTCAACCCGCGGCCGCATTGGACATTATGCTATTCTGCCGTCTTGGAGGCCCCTGTGCCAGCACTGTTTACTCATAATTAAAAAAATATCGTATTTAGGATGACCTATGCCGGAATTACCAGAGGTGGAAACCACCCTCAGAGGCATTGAGCCCGCTATTGTTCAGCAGGTTATTAGCCACTTTACTGTTCGCCAGGCCTCCCTGCGCTGGCCAGTCACGGTGGGCATTTCCGAGCTGGTAGAGGGACAAAGAATTACCCTTGTATACAGGCGTGCCAAATATTTGATCATTCAGCTGGAGCGCGGCTCAATGCTTATCCATTTGGGTATGAGTGGCAGCTTGAGGTTGGTGCAACCCGGCGCGGAATTGCGCAAGCATGACCATATCGAGATGCAGATGAGCAATGGGTCAGTGCTGCGTTATCATGACCCGCGCCGCTTTGGCTGTTGGCTATGGTCGGAGACCGATCATCACCAGTTATCTCACCTTGGGCCAGAGCCTCTCTCTGAGGATTTTGATGCTCAGCGGTTGTATCAACTTTCGCGCAAACGCAAAATCGCGGTAAAGCCCTACATCATGGACAACAATACGGTAGTGGGTGTGGGTAACATCTATGCCTCAGAAGCTTTATTTCGCGCCGGTATTAGGCCGGATCGTGCCGCAGGCAATATTTCCCTGCAGCGATACACTGTGCTTACTGGTCATATAAAAGAGGTGTTGGCGGCGGCCATTGTGCAGGGCGGCACCACATTGCGTGACTTTGTAAATGGCAAAGGTGAGCCTGGCTATTTCCAGCAGACCTTAGCGGTCTATGGCCGCGGCGGTGAGCCTTGCACTGTCTGCGGAGGATCTTTGAAAGAGATTAAACTTGGCCAGCGCAGCTCAGTATTCTGCCCGCGCTGCCAGAGATAAGTTACTTACTAAACTTGTTAGATAAAGCCTCGACCACATTGGCGGGGACAAATTTAGATACATCACCATCCAGAGAGGATATTTCTCGCACCAACGATGAGGAGATATAAGATAACTGCTCCGCCGGTGTCAGAAAAATACTTTCAACGTCGGGAGACAGGGCCCGATTCATGTTGGCCAACTGGAATTCGTACTCGAAATCAGACACCGCTCTTAAGCCGCGCATAATCGCATCTGCATTGCAGTCATTAACAAAATTCACCAGCAGATAATCAAAGCCACGAATCTCGATATTAGGCACATGGGCTAATGCCTCTGATGCCAGCTGGATACGCTCATCAATACTAAACAGCGGACTCTTGCGTTGGCTGCGGGCAATACCGATAACAACTTTGTCGAATAGTCGAGATGCTCGCTCGACAAGATCAATATGGCCATTGGTGATGGGGTCAAATGTACCAGGATAGACAATAGTCTTCATGGGCAGGGGCTCGAACAGATTAAGAGAGGCTGCATATTACTTAAATTAGTCTCTTGGCTCAATGTAAGAATAGAGGCAGTATTTAACATCTCCCGCTACTTTCTGCTGACGCTGCTCCCAATTCCTAGGAGCGACAAAGCCGCTATCTGTCGCTGGCAATTCACAATAGATAGTCGCACCAGGTGCCAGCCAAGCGGAGTTATTAATTGTCGCGCAGATATCGCCCTGTAGTTGCGCATCGAAAGGAGGGTCGATAAAGACGATGTGATAGCCTTTGTCCGGTGCCTTTTGGTGCAAATATTGTTGGCAGTCTGCCTCAATAACACTGAGGCTGTCGGCCTTTAGCAGAGCCTTATTGTCGGTCAATTGCCGCACTGCATCAGGATGCCGTTCAAGTGCGGTGCAACTCGCAGCCCCACGAGATAGGGCTTCAAAACTCAGGGCTCCTGAGCCGGCAAATAAGTCGAGGCACCGCGCCCCCGGAACATCAGCGGCCAGCCAGTTGAACAAGGTTTCACGGATACGGTCACCGGTAGGCCTTAACCCGGGTACCGACGGAAAAGAAAGCTGCCTGCTCCGCCACTGCCCACCAATAATTCTTAACTTTTGCTGGCCTTTAGCCTGAGTTTTGTTGCCGCGCAATTAGATGCTCCTAATCAGTGAGTTTTACGCACTTTTTCTGGGGTAAATGGTAGGATACACTAGATTTTTAAAACCGTAATATAAGAACCACAATGGATTCTCCCTCATCTGAAAGCAAGCCTGTCGAAGTCAAAAAGAGATCATTTTTGGATCGCTTTCGGCGTGGCTCCGCGGCCCCTCTAGAAGAGGCTCAGCCATTGGAACCAGCCAGTGCTGCGCCTGCTGTATTAGAAGCAGAGCCAGAGTCCGCACCACAGCCTACCGAAGCCCAAGCTGTTAAGGAGCCAGCGTCACGGCCAGCTCCCAAGCTGAGCTTTACTCAGCGCATGCGCAAGGCTTTGACCCGCACAGGAGAGGGGATAGGCAGCCTGTTTTTGGGCGGCAAAGCCATAGATGATGAGCTGCTAGAAGAGCTTGAAACAATGCTGTTGCTAGCAGATGTGGGCATTGATACGACCGCCAATATACTGGCAGAGATAACAGATCGTCTGAACAGAAAGTCTCTTAAAGACAGTGCCGCCCTCAAAGTTGCGCTTAGTGAAATCTTGCAGGCAAAGCTTGAACCCTGCGCAGTGCCCCTGGATTTAGGTGGTGGTCAACTGCCCTATGTCATTCTGGTGGTCGGGGTTAATGGTGTGGGTAAAACCACCACCATCGGCAAAATCGCCAATCGACTGCAACAGCAGGGCAAGTCGGTAATGCTTGCCGCTGGAGACACCTTTCGCGCTGCCGCCGTCGAGCAGCTGCAGGTATGGGGCGAGCGCAATAACGTACCAGTAATTGCTCAGCACACCGGGGCCGACAGCGCGTCCGTTATTTTTGATGGGATTCAGGCTGCCAAGTCGCGGGGCATAGACGTTATTATTGCCGACACCGCAGGCAGGTTGCACAATAAAAGCAATCTCATGGAAGAACTTAAAAAGGTAAAGCGAGTAGCCGGCAAGCTAGATGAAGCGGCTCCCCAAGAAGTGTTGCTGGTATTGGATGCAGGCACAGGGCAAAACGCTGTGGCGCAGATGTCCGAGTTTAATCAGGTCGTTGGCGTAACTGGCATTGCCCTCACAAAACTTGATGGCACCGCCAAAGGGGGTGTTATCTTTGCCTTGGCCGATAAGTTCTCGGTGCCTATTCGCTATATTGGCGTAGGTGAGGGCCAGGACGATTTGCAGCCATTTGAGGCCAGTGAATTTGTTGACGCGATGCTGAGCGCAGGGGCTAGTGAATAGAGATGATTCGTTTCGATAATCTTAGCAAGCGCTACCCCGGGGGTTTCGAGGCTCTGAAAAATGTCAATTTTGAAATGGATGCTGGGGAAATGGCATTTCTGACCGGTCATTCCGGAGCGGGCAAAAGCACATTATTGAAAATGCTGATGCTTATGGAACGCCCCACCTCAGGCAACTTATTGATCAATGGCAAAAACCTAAATCGTCTATCCAATTCCCAGATTCCCATGTATCGACGGCAGGTAGGGGTAGTTTTCCAGAATCACCAACTGCTACTGGATCGCACTGTATTCGATAATGTTGCCCTGCCACTGCAGGTATCTGGTTACCCAGCCAGTGAAATTGGGCGGCGGGTTCGCGCGGCTCTTGACGGCGTAGGCCTGTTAGACAAGGAACAGCAGAAGCCTGTTGCCCTATCTGGGGGTGAGCAACAGCGAGTGGGCATCGCCCGAGCCGTGGTGCATAAACCACGGATTTTATTGGCCGATGAGCCGACGGGAAATTTGGATCCAGAGCTGTCCAGCGAAATTATGGCATTGTTCCGTCGCTTCCAAAATGTCGGCGTCACCGTGCTAATCGCCACCCATGACATTAACTTGATCAATCGCATGCAGCTGAGAATTATGCACCTTGAAGATGGCGAGCTGACAGATGATGGAGCTGGTTATGGCCGCTAATGACAGAAATAGCCGTGATGGTGCCCAGCGCGGCGCCAGTGGCAAAAAAATAAGGTTTGCAGACCGCTGGCACGGCTATAAGTCCCACCATAGGGACACTATTCGCATAAGCCTGCGCAAACTTCTCAGCGAGCCCCTGCAAACCCTAATGACCGTGGCTGTTATTGCCATTGCATTGGCAATGCCTTCGGCCCTGTATCTGACCGTAGAGAATGTTGAGCAGCTAGGCAATAACTTCGAATCCTCTGCGCAAATTACAGTTTTTGTTAAAAAGGGTGCCAAACCCCAAGCAATTGATAGCTTGCGCGCAGAGCTCGATGGTATGTCTGGAATCGACAGCCTAAGTTATATCTCAGCCAAGCAGGCACTACTGGAGTTTAAGGCGCTATCTGGTTTTGGCTCTGCACTGCGTGATCTCGAAGACAACCCACTGCCCGCAGTGTTTTTAGTGCAGCCAGCGGTCTCAGAGCCCATTGATATGGGCCAGATTAAACGGCTGATGACTAAGATCGCCTCATTTGCGATTGTCGATGACGTACAGATTGATATGGCCTGGCTACAGCGCCTTCACAGCCTCACCGAAATGGGGCAAAAAGTGGTTTTAGCCCTAGGCGCTGCATTGGGTCTGGGGGTGTTGCTGGTGATTGGCAATACTATTCGGCTCTCGATTCAGAGCCGCAGGGACGAAATTATTGTTATTAAGCTAGTGGGTGGTACCAATGCCTATGTTCGGCGACCGTTCCTGTACACAGGGATGATGTTGGGAGTATTTGGTGCTCTGGCGGCAGCCATTATGATTTATTCTAGCCTGCTGTGGATGAGCAGCTCAGTGGCCAATCTGGCCGAGCTTTATCAAAGCCAATACCGGCTTCAAGGCCTTGGTTTTATTGGCTTTTTCGGTCTGATAGGCCTCGGTGGCGCAATGGGTTTAGGTGGCGCCTGGATCGCGGTGAGCAAACATCTGCGAGATATTGAGCCAAAATAAGCCTCCAACCCGTACAAAGCTTTGTTCAGCCCCTGAGTTTATTGAACCTTTGGGGCTAGGAACCACTAGTCTTTTAGTGCTAAACTTATAATCCGACGACCTTTAGAGACAGTTATGAACAAAGCCCTTCAAACCATGGAATGGATGACCCCTGGCGCAAATCTGAATGCTTACATTCAGGGCACGGCCACGGTCCCTATTCTTTCGATTGACGAGGAAAAGTCTCTAGGTGAAGCGCTTTATTACGAAGAAGATCTCGATGCTGCTCGTCGGTTAGTTATGTCTCATCTGCGCTTTGTGGTGCATATTGCACGTTCCTACAACGGCTACGGCCTGCCGCTGGCAGACTTGATCCAAGAGGGCAATGTTGGCCTGATGAAGGCCGTACGACGCTTTAACCCTGAGAAGGGTGTGCGTGTTGTGTCCTTCGCGGTGCACTGGATCAAAGCAGAGATCCATGAATTTATCCTGCGCAACTGGCGTATAGTCAAAATTGCGACAACGAAATCCCAGCGCAAACTATTTTTTAACCTTCGCAGCGCCAAGAAGCAGTTGCAGTGGCTAACAGCCGATGAGGCCAAAGCGGTTGCAGACGATCTGGGTGTTGAAGTCAAAGATGTGATGGAAATGGAAATGCGTCTCACGGCTCGCGACTCGGCATTTGATGCTCCGGCAGATGACGACGACGAAAAAGCCGCCTATGCGCCGGTCCATTATCTGGAAGACAAGACAGCAGACCCAGCTCAGCAAGTCGAAAATGAAGATTACGAAGGCGACAATAATCATCGTCTTGCCGAAGCGGTTAAGACTCTCGATGAGCGCAGCCAATGTATTTTGCAGCGCCGCTGGTTAGACGATAAGAAAGCCACATTACACCAGCTAGCTGATGAATATGGTGTTTCTGCTGAACGCATTCGCCAGCTTGAGAAAAACGCCATGAAGAAAGTGCGCGTTGCCATGGAAGCCTAAGCAAAGTCTAAAAATCTGTAAGCCGCACTAGATCGACAATGATATTAAAATCGAGAGTGCGGTTTTTTATTGTCCGAACGAATGGCCCTAACGCTCCCATGAATAGAAACCCCTATGAATAAAAGCCTGTGGATAAAGACCATTGCTCTGAGTGGCGCTATGTGCGTCGCGCTTGGTGCCTTTGCCGCCCATGGCTTAGACAGCACATTGTCGGTAAAGGCCATGGCCACCTTCCGCACCGCAGTGCTGTATCAGTTTCTCCATACCATCGCTTTATTTAGCCTCGTTAGCCTGCCCGAAGACCTGCTTGTTCCTCGCCGACAAGAATTAGTGGCCAAGAGTTGGTTGCTGGGCATTGCGCTGTTTTCCGGCTCACTTTATACCCTGGTGTTTACCGGTATTAGTGCGCTGGGCATGATCACTCCTCTGGGAGGTACAGCCTTTATCTGCGGCTGGCTAGTGCTTTTCACTGGGGCTAAAAAAAGAACCGATTAAATGGATATCAGGCCGGAATACCGCAAAAAATCAATTCGCAGCTATGTGGTGCGCGCGGGTCGTATGACCGACGGGCAGCGCAATGCCTTTGAAAATAGCTGGGCCCAATATGGCTTAAAGCTGACCGATGGCGCCATTGATACAGACGACGTATTTGGCCGCAGTGGCACCAAGGTGCTGGAGATAGGCTTTGGCATGGGCGATTCTTTGCTGCAAATGGCCGCCGCAGAGCCAGACACAGACTTTATTGGTATTGAGGTTCACCCACCCGGGGTTGGCACATTGATGAATGGCGCCACAGAACAAAGTATAGAGAATCTGCGGGTCTATCTGGCTGACGCCAATGATGTGCTCGAAGAATGTTTTGCCACCGAGAGTATCGACCGCCTACAGCTGTATTTTCCCGACCCCTGGCACAAGAAAAAGCACAATAAACGGCGCATAGTACAGCCCCAGTTTGTACAGCTGGTGCGGGAAAAACTCCGCCCCGGTGGCGTGTTGCATATGGCCACCGACTGGCAGCATTATGCCGAGCAGATGCTGGAGACATTAGATGAGGCTGAGGGTTTTGAAAATAACGCCGGCCAAGGGGAATATTCCCCCCGCCCCGATTACCGCCCCCTAACCAAATTTGAAATGCGTGGCGAGCGTCTCGGTCACGGCGTGTGGGACCTTATCTACCAAAAAATTGATTAACCCCAGCGCTTAATTAATCTAAACTACGTTGCATAAATACAACCCTTTAACTCAGCCCTAACAGGATCAACCATGAACCGATTGAAACTTCTCTCATTGACTGCACTCCTTGCACTAGCTGGCTGTGACCAAATGAATAATCAGCCTCAGGAGGCAGAATTGGAAACTCAAGACCAAAAAATTAGTTACTTACTGGGCATGGATAACGGCAAAAATATCCAGACCATCGGCATCGAAATCGACAATGGAGCATTTCAGCAGGGTTTTAATGATGGCTTGACCAACGCTGAGCCAAAGCTGTCTGAAGAGCAGATTGCCGAATCCATCAAGGCTTTCGAAACAGTGATGACCGCCAAACGTGAGGAGATGGAGCAGGCAGAACAGCAGGCCAGCCAGATGCAAGCAGATGCCAACCTCGAAGAAGGCTCCGCTTTTTTGGCCGCTAACGGTGCCAAAGAAGGCGTGACCACTACCGATTCTGGCCTGCAGTACAAAGTACTGGTTGCTGGTTCAGGGGCTGTGCCAACTGTAGACAGCATGGTTGAAGTTCACTATGCCGGCCGCTTGTTGGACGGTACAGAATTTGATAGCTCAATTAAGCGCGGTGTTCCTGCTCAGTTTGGTGTGACTCAGGTGATTGCTGGCTGGACTGAAGCCCTACAGCTGATGACAGAGGGATCTAAGTGGGAGCTGTATATCCCTGCTGGTTTAGCCTATGGCCCAGGTGGCACGGGCCCAATTGGCCCCAATGCAACATTGATCTTTGAAGTTGAATTGCTGCAAGCGAATGTTAAAACCGAAGAGGGTTAAGACATAGGCTGCAGTGGTTAGAGCAACGTATCATTAAAAGACCCAATAAAAAGCCCCGATTGTTCGGGGCTTTTTATTGGGTCTTTTAATCTGTTTCAAATAACAGCTGCCTTACTAAGACTCTTCCAACAGCTGTTTAACATGAGAGCTGTGCAGCACCTCTATCATTGTATCTTCAGATTCGAACCGCTGAGCTAAGGTTTCCCCAATATTAGATAGATCTGTGGTCAGAGCATCTAGATCGTCTGTGGCCAGATATTTATCATTAAAATCCAGAATAGCCTCGGTTGAGGGTTGGATTTTCTCCATTAGGGCTGCGCCCTTTTCGAGACCTTCCTTATCACTAAAGGCTTTGCCTTCAGCGGCAAGCTGTTCGAACACCTCGAAATGACCCACAGATACATAGTCGACCATTAGCTCACAGAAATTCTGAAGCTTGCTGCCATGGTCATCATTGGCACCATCAAAGTTTTTTATTTCGCTAAGTTCGCAATACTTGATCAGCAATTCACGCCGTTCTTCTAACCAACGGTCAATGACTTCGCTCACGCCGCCCCAGTGTTGCTGTAATGTTTGGCAATTTTCTAACATAAGATCCTCTACTATTCACTCCCTTGGAATCTTAGTTTACCTGTTTTTTTCGCGGATAATAACTATGCAAAGAACAAAAATTTAGCGAAGAACTCGGTTAGATTTAGCTTAGGAGCATAATTAATGGCGGCAAAAAAATTGATGTCCAAATGCCATTTAAGCCCATACCCAGGGTTGAAAAGGCGCCACAGCGGGCGCTCTGCTCAAAAGCCTTAGCCGTGCCGATGGCATGGGCAGACATTCCGAGGATCAAGCCCTGCCAGCGTTCATCAGTGATTTTCGTATAGCTGAAGATAGTTTGGGCCACCAGAATACCGACAATACCAGTAAGCAGCACCACCATAACAATCAGTGCCACCAGACCACCGATCTGTTCAGTAATACCCACGGCTATAGGTGTAGTCACCGACTTAGCCGCCAGCGACAGTATCAATAATTGATCTGCATCAAGTAATGAGGCTATCCCTAGAGCGCAGGCGGTGGCAAAAAAACCTCCTACCAATACAGTCAGCCCCACGGTTAGCAGCAGCGGTGGCAGTTGGCGCATCTGTTTAGCCAAGGGCACAGCCAGGGCAACCGTGGTCGGCCCCAACAGCCAATTGAGAATGCCATTGCCCCCGTAATAGGCAGCAAAATCCATATTAATTAGATATAGCAGCCCCGCTACCAGCGGGGTACCCACCATAAGAGGGTGTAAAAACGGGTTGCCGCCACTGCGTCGATAAACCCACATGCCCACTACAAACCCGATAACAGATAGGCCAACCACCCATGAGCTGAGGCTAATTTGCTGCCACTGAGCACTGAGCAAACCCATTAGTCTGGTTTATCCTCGGGAGTGCCATCCAGCAGCCGAATTAGTAGCGCCATAAAAAGAATGGCGGCAATAGTGCTGAGTAAGATAGTGGAGAGCAGGGAAGGGAACTGCTGATAAATCTGTGCGCTGAGAAAAAAAGCCCCCACCGATGGTGGAATAAACATCAGAGACAGATTCTGAATCAGCAAATTACTGGCATTATCCAAGAACTCGAGAGGCCGATCATACAGAGTTAACACCAGAAGCAAGATTAGCATACCCAACAGAGGGCCAGGCAGCGCAATGTTTCCCGCACGCACCCCAATCTCTCCCAGCCACTGAAAAACCAGCAGCACTAGTAGCGCCAAGCAAAACTTTAAGCCTTGCGTAAGAATTGAACTATGCCTATAGCAGCGAACCCAGCAAAGGAAACCATGACCCAGGCCGGCATGCTTAGGCCCAACAATTGCCACTGCACTTCGGCACAGTTGCCGTCACCGCGCAGTAACATAGAGACAGCTTCTGATGCTGAAAAGCTATCGAACAGGTAGTCGACGGGTATACCGCAGGCGGGCACCTGATCTTCAGGCAGGCTCTGCAACCATAACTGCTTACCAGAAAAATACCCTCCCACTATAGCGGTGGCTGTGGTCAGCCCTGCATAGATACGCTGGCCCTTGGGTGCTGGGTTATGAATGGCGGCGATACCGCAAATTACGCCCACCGCAACTACAAACACGCGCTGAGTAACACAGAGATAGCAGGGCTCTAAGCCAAGAAAATTCTGAAAGTAAGCGATGGCAATAATAATTAAACCTGCACTGGCAATGGCCTGGGCAAGATTCACAATTCGATAACTGGATAAAACCACAAAAATACTCCTGATGACGCCTGTTTAGTTTTATGTTGAGGCTTGTTGCTAAAGCTCTTCAATTTGCTAGTTTAAATCAATTTCCTGCAAAGTGGTTCTGACAAATGTCTGCAATCGTGGATACAGCTGATGAAACTCCTCTGCAATAGCAGACTTATGCTGTTCAATAATGGGCAGCGCTTCTTCCAGCGCTACCGGGCGGCGCAGACGCTGCCCGGTACGCTGTAAAATCATGGGTAAATGATCGGCCTCAGCATAACCCTCTAGCAAGCCAATGCTAGGGGCTCGCTCCAGAAACATCTGCGCCCGCGGTGGCAGGTCATGGCCAAAATTCCCAAGATGGCGATAAAAGTCCTGACAAAAACCATCCAGGGGCTGTTGGTAATACTGGTGCCAATCACAGGCCAAAAGATGATCGTAAAAAACATCGGCAACTATGCCAGCATAACGGCGCATGGGGCTTTCAAAGCGCTGCAAAAAGAGTCTGATTTCTGACTGTTGATCTACATAGTGGTCAAGTTTGCGGTGGGCATAAATGCCTGCTTGAATTGCCGGTGAATATTGGCCCCGCAGCGGGCCCCGCACAAAATCTCCTAGCAACCCGCCCACCTGGTGTTCCGGATTATCGCCGGCAAGTGCGATATGGGCGAGGTAATTCATGATTTAACGGAGCTAGTAAGCAGCCAGAAAGTCATCGAAGGGCAGGTTGTCACTGGCTTCAATCTCAGTTTGGCGCCGAATCGACTCTTCCGCCAGTCGGGCGTATTTAGCCATGGTCTCTGCGCTCGGAGGGCGCTTGCAGAAGTGCTCCTGTTGCTCACGGGCTTTGCGCATGGCCATTCTGTAGTAGGTCTCGCCATTGGCTTCCATCTCACTCAGCAGTTTGGCTGCTGGCGTGGTCGAGTCATCATCAAGGCGCAGCTGCATATTGGCCAGCGCCGCGCTGTAATCATTACTCTGATGGGCTGCGTCCAGGCGCTCGGCCACAGGAGCTATGGCACTGAGCAATGACTGCCCCCAGTCTCGCAGAGCAACTTCCTTTTCGCCTTGCAGCAATCTGATGTTCGGGTCGCGGCCATGGTACACCGTGCGGCTATTATTCTCAGGTATACGAGCGTATTCCTGATTATTGGTCTCAGGGCTATCTTGCAGCAGGCAGAACAGCAAAAAGGTATCCAGAAAGCGGATGGTCTCGGCATCTATACCGCTGGGAACCAGTGGGTTGAGATCAACACAGCGCACTTCAATGTATTCAACGCCTTGCTCTTGCAGTGCATGCAGCGGAGCCTCACCGGATGCCGCTGTGCGCTTGGGTCGAATAGAGCTGTAGAACTCATTTTCAATCTGCAATAGTGCTGTATTCAGCTGTTTGTAATTACCCTGCTCGTCTTTCAGGCCAATCTCGTCGTAAGCCGGGTAGGGCTGATCTAGCGCCGAGCGTAATGTACGCACATATTGGTCCAGATTGTTATAGCAGATCACCAACGAACTCTGAGCATCGCTCTGGTAGCCGAGGTCGCCCATGCGCAACGAGGTGGCATGGGGCGCATACAGGCTGTGGCTATCATCGCCCACCTGCTGTAGCTGGTGTTTGCGACCACGGACAAAACTTTTGCACACTGCAGGCGCTGCTCCTAGCAAATACAGCAGAAGCCAAGAGTAGCGGCGAAAGTTACGGATCGTAGCGAAATAACCCTCGGTCTTATAATCTTGCAGAGACTGGGTGTTGATACTGGCGGCCTGTAGCTCTAGCCAAAGCTCGTCGGGCACAGAAAAATTGTAGTGAATACCGGCAATGGTCTGCATTAGCCGGCCATAGCGGTTGCCCAAGCCCACTCGATAGACCTGTTTCATTTTGCCGACATTGGAACTGCCGTATTTACCCACGGGAATACTGCTGTCATCCCCCAGTTGGCACGGCATGCTGCTGACCCAAAGCATCTCGTCATCAATGTGCTGATAGGTGTAGCGATGGATTTCATCCAGCTCCTCTAACACCTCATCAATAGAGGCCGAAGGCGCAGTAATAAATTCCAGCAGCGCCTCAGAATAGTCGGTGGTAATAGAAGGGTGTGTCAGGGCTGAACCCAGCGCCGCTGGATGAGCAGTTTTTGCCAGATGCCCAGATCGGTCAACACGCAGGCTCTCTTTTTCAATGCCTCTGATGATACCCTTGAGTAGCGCCGATTTGTCAGGCCCAGTCAGCAGCGACAGCTTGCTTTGTAGAGACAATTTGGCGTTCTCAGGCTGCGTCGGATTGGCTAGAATTTGGTGGTGATTCGTTGCTTGCTTGCAGGTCAGCCGTCAGTACAGGGCGACCTTTTGCATCCGCCTCACATTCAACAATTGAGGCGCGCAGATCGATATCTTTTGCATTGAGCTCAATCAGTTGATTCAGGGCTATGTCTCGATAGGGAGAGCAAAATACAACGTTGCGATCAGCCTCTGAACTCCATTCCAAATCCTTGTTGAGACTGCGTTGATCCTGCGTTTGCAAAATATAAATTTTCATTCCTATCCCGTGACAGATCCGTTGATTTCCGGCACAGTGTAACCTATACCTATGTTTGATAAAAAGGGAAATCACATGTCAAAAACAGCTCTGATACCCATAGCAGATGGGAGTGAAGAAATTGAAGCAGTCACCATTATTGATGTGCTGCGCAGAGCCGGTGTTGAAGTTACAGTGGCTGCTGTTAATTCAGGTAAAAGCCTGCAAATTAGAGGTGCCCATGGTCTTGAAATAACAGCAGATTGCAGCCTCGACAACTGCACAGATAAGCCCTGGGATTTGATTGCTGTGCCCGGGGGCATTCCCGGAGCAGAGCATCTAGCCGACAGCCAGCCACTCGAAATACTGCTGCGTACCCAGGTTCAGCAGGGTAAGCTATTTGCCGCTATTTGCGCCGCTCCTGCTTTAGTGTTGGGTAGCAAAGGCCTACTTCAGGAAAAGATCGCTACAGGGCACCCTATGTTCCAGCAAAACCTCGACGCCAAAGAGCTCAATAGTGAATCTCGGGTAGTGGTTGATGGCAACTGCATTACCAGTCAGGGCCCGGGTACCGCATTAGACTTCGCATTAGAACTAGTAGAACAGCTCTGCGGCCTGGTTAAGCGTGAAGAAGTAAGCTCGCCTATGGTGTTAACCACCTCTGCCACCGCCTACTACTGATCTAGCTAATTTCTCTGAACCCTTAGCAGTAACTGTGGGCCCCTAGTTAGGGGCCTCAATATTGGCACCTATCACTGGCTCTGCCCTCGGCTTGATAAATCTGGCTTTCAGATTGGCTCCGGCCAGATAGACGCAGGGCACGAAGATCAGCGTCACACCAGTGGCAAACAAAACACCGAAGGCCAGAGAGGCGACCATAGGAATCAGGAATCGCGCCTGCATGCTAGTCTCTACCAGAATAGGTGCCAACCCCACAAAGGTGGTAATAGAGGTTAGGATAATTGGGCGGAAACGCTCGTAGCCCCCCTGAATAAGAGACTCTTTCACGCTCAGGCCGGTCTCTCGCAGCTGGGTAATGCGATCAATAAGCACCAGATTGTCATTTACCACCACCCCGGAAACAGCGAGAACGCCCAATAGCGACAACAGGCTGAAGTCTAAGCCCATGATTAAATGGCCAAAAATGGCCCCCATAATGCCGAAGGGCACTGCGGACAGAACCCCCAGAGGCTTAAGATAAGATTTAAATTCCACGGCCATCAAGATATAGATAACCGCCAACGCGAGGCCAAATAACTTCCCTGATGCAGCATAAAACGCTTCTTGATCCTCCAGCTCCGCATCCTTAATGAGTTTGACCTCAGGAAACAGCTGTTGCATTTCTACACTGACATTAGAATAGATGAACTCGGCAATTTCGCTAGCGGTCATCTTACCTATTGTGGGCTGGGCTGTGACTCTCACGCTGCGTTCACGATCCCGACGGTTAATTCTGCTATAGCCAGCCACATAGTTGGCCTCAGCCACCGAGTAAAAGGGAATCTCCGTGCCGTTTGCCGTGCGGATACGGACATTTTCTAAAGTATCTACCTGTGCGCGGTCTTCTTTAGGGTAGCGAACCATTACCCGCACATCATCGCGACCCCGCGGAATCCTTTGAGCTTCTGCGCCATAGAACCCCTGCCGCACCTGCTGCGCCACATCAGCCAGCCCAACGCCAAGATTGTCAGCTCCTTGTCGCAAGCTAATATCAATATCAGAGCGACCAGAATGAGTATCATCGCGAATATTTTTAGTGCCCGGCAACTGCTGTAGCTGCCGCTTTACGTAGTCGGTGGCTTCCTGAAGTTGCGGCAAATTGGACGAGCTCAGCACAATAGAAATGCGCCCAGAATTGGTCCTCGACAGAGAGGACTCAGCCTCAAAGCTCTTGGCTTCGGGAATCTCGCCAATGTAGTGCTGCCAGCGGCTGTTAATCAGTTTGGGATCAACCTTGCCGCTGTGCTCAGGGTTTAATTCCAGAACTAACCGAATGCTATCGCCCCTGATTAACGAGAGCTGGTTATTGGTCAGTTTATCTGTGGTGACCTGTTCTGCAATCAGAGGGTCATCTGCGAGCTTGCCAACTGCACGTTCGGCCCGCTGAATAATCTCCAGTTTGCGTTCTTTGGAGAAACCATCGGGCATATTAATCTTAATCTGCATAATGTCTGAAGACACAGAAGGCATAAAGCGTTGCTTAATATAACCAGAGCCTACCAGTGTAATAGATAAGGCAAAGGCCAACGCAAAGCACACCAGCGTGAGGTAGCGCCAGTCCAACGCCTTTACTAGCAAAGGCTGATAAGTATTTTTGGCAAAACTCATCATGCCATTGGAGAACCATTGGCGCAGGCGATAAAACTTAATTCCGAGTTTTGACTCGGGCTCTTTTTCTGGCTTCATTTGGGCCAGGTGAGAGGGCAAGATTAACAGCGACTCAATTAGCGAGAAGCTTAGAGAAACCAGCGTTACCGCGGGAATTCCCCAAAGCATTTTTGGCCAAATACCCGGCAGAAACAGCATTGGCAAGAACACAATCATAGTGCTCACCACAGCCAAAGTAACTGGTTTCGAAACTGCTCGCGCACCCAGCTGGGCTGCGGCCAAGCGATCATAGCCTTCCTGCTGATGGCGATAGATACTTTCGCCCACCACAATGGCATCGTCGACGATAATTCCCAGAATCAGCAGAAACGAAAACATAGACAGCATATTTAGCGTTAGGCCAAGACCGGGTAGAATCCACAGCGCACCCATATAGGCAATCGCAATACCAAGGGCGACCCAAAACGCCAACTGTGGGCGCAGGAACAGCATAAGCACCACAAAAACCAGAACCAATCCACCCAGTGCATTATTGGATAGTAGCTCTAACCGGTCAGAGAACATAAGAGAAAAATCACCCCATGTCGCTGTCTGCAGTTTGTTGGGTAAATAATCTGTTTGGGTTTCAATATAGGATTTAACTGCCGAGGTACTGGCTACCACATCTGGATTATTGCCAACACTAATACCCAAAAACACAGCGGGGTTACCATTGAAGCGCAGCAGAGAATTGCGCTCTTCAAAGGTGTCCAAAACCACAGCAATATCACTGACCCTGATTTCTGTGCCATCGGCGCGGCTGGATACCACAATATCTTTAAAGTCGTCCTCGAAATAAGCTTGCCCACGAGTCTGTATCTGAATATCACCAGTATCTGCACGAATAGTACCCGCCGGCAGATTGATAGAGGTGCGACGAATAGCATTGACCACGTTATCAAATGAAATGCCATAGCGTCGCAGGTCTACCTCCGACAACTCAATGGCAACCTGAGACTCTCGGACTCCCCAGAGCTCCACATGATCAACTCCGCGCAGGATTGAGAGGTCATCTCTCAATCGCTGACCATATTCCTTGAGAATGCTTTCTTCCGCATCACCATAAAGGGCGACACGAATCACCTCCTCACGGAAAACCTCTTCCATAACGACAGGGCGTTCAGCGTCCACCGGAAAGGTAGTGATCGAGTCAACGCGACTCTTAATATCGTTGAGCATCTTGTTCATGTCGTAGCCAGTATCGACCTCAACAGTTACCGAACCGCGGCCCTGGCGAGCCTGTGAATTAAGATGCTTAATACCATCGAGGTTATAGATCGCTTCTTCGATTCGAATGACGACCTGCTCTTCCACCTCTCTCGGCCCAGCGCCGGGATAAGGCATGTTAATACTGATAAAGTTAACCGGAACAGCGGGGAACACTTCCTTGCCCATATCTTGAGCGCCAAATACACCACCTATCAGAATCAGAATCATCAGCAGATTTGACGCCACAGGGTTGCGCACAAACCAAGTAATCAAATCCTTCATGACTGGTCTCCCGCCATCGCATCAGAACTGGCGACAGAGGGGGCCAAAGATGGCGCAACTTTCATACCAGCGATTGCCAGAGCAATGCGGGTGGTCACCACCTTGGTGCCAGGGTCGATGCCGACCGCTATAACATTCACAGGGTTCGAGCGCAGCACCGAGATGGTTTGAAAGTCAATTTCATTATCATCATTCAAAACCAATATCTGGTTGCCTTTATAGACAGCCTGTCTGGGCAGGTACACTGCATTTTTAATAACTTTGCCATCAATCTGCCCCTCGACAAACAGGCCAATACTCATTGGCGGGCGGGAGTCACCCGCTGAGGATTTAAAGGGATTCTTCACCTCCGCAACCGCATAGGTCATGCGGCTCTGCACATCAATGGAAGCATCAGTGCGCACAATTCGCCCCTGCCACTCATAGTCCACCTCGCCAACACGACTGCTCAGCATCACCTGCGGATAGGTCTCCGCCTGGCTATCCTCAAAGTTGATCGGCAAATCTACCAAAATAGCCTGCCGGTCTGCTAGAGGCAGCCGCACCTCAACCACATTGGTACTGTACACCTTGGCGATTTTTGTGCCGGGGGTTACATACTGACCAAGATTGACGAATGTGCGACGAATCCGACCCTGAAACGGCGCACTAATGCCAGTGCGAGCTAGATCAAGCTTGGCTTTTTGGACATCAGCGCGAGCCGACTCCAAAGCGGCCCTAGCGGCATTGAGTTGGGGCTGGCGCAAAAATAATTTATTCGCGGTTTTATCTCCGAGATCGCGCCATTCGCGTTTGGCCTGTCTTGACCGGCCCTGCTCCAGAGCAACCTGCTCCTCAGCTCTGGCCTCTTGGGCCTTGGCGCGAATAACAGAAAATTCATAGTCTGCAGGCTCGATTTGCACTAGCTGTTCATTGCTCTGGAAAAACCCACCGTTAGCATAATTATTGGCCACAGACACAACCCGCCCAGAGACTTGGGAGACTAAATCAATTTCCCGCTTTGGAGCCACCGTGCCCTGAGAGCTGACCGTAATTTTTATTGCAGAGGGCTTCACCACAAGCACCTCCACAGGCAGTGGCGGACGAGGTTTGAAAGGGGCACGTTGAGCTTTGGGCTTTAATAGCGCAAGGGTAGCAATTAAAGAAACTCCAATAATTAACACTATCAGAGTAACTCTTCCTTTTTGGCTTACCAGGGGCATGAATCTTTGAACCTTTGTGAGTATCGAGTTGTTTAGGTGTTGACGCGTATAAAACGGGCAATTCTTAATAAGGTTGACTTTATACGCCCACTAAAATCAACCAGATTCGCTTACTGTTGGCGCCTATTAAGACCTTATTAAGCTGGTTATCCAGGCACTAAATCGATAGATGAATTCTGGAGCAGAGTAAAAGATAGCCCCCAACATCAAAATATTGAGCAAGGCTATAGCGAGAAAGAACTGGGGAATCGTCCAACCCAGAACACTTAGAAACAAAATCCCGAGAACCGCGCCAGTCACCATATAAAGCGCATTGAAAATATTATTCACGGAAATAACCCGAGCGCGCCTGTCACCAGAGGTGCGCTCCTGAATCATAGAGTAGAGCGGCACTATCAAAAACCCGCCAAACATACCGATAAACATCAGATCCAGCATAATATGTATGCCCGTGCCCAGCCCCAAGAATTGCATAGGCAAAATAGCCTCAGTCAGCAGATTCCCTGCTTGGTACGCGTTGGAGGTGAAGTAAAGGTCAATCGAGAATAGGCTCAGGCCCAGCCCACCCAAAGGTACCAACCCTGGCTCGACGTTGCCGCTCGAAAAGCGATGGCACAGTAGCGACCCCTTAGCCACCCCAACAATAAATGCGGCAAGCAGAACAGAAATTAATGTGGGGTCACCCTTCAGCACTGTCAAAGCAAAATTAGGCACCTGAGTTAAAAACGCACCGCCATAAAGCCAAAACCAAGAGATACCCAAAATACAATGGAAGACCATCGAGTTTTCTCGCGCCAGCTTGTAATTATGAGCAGTTACACGAATAGGATTGAGGCTCAACTTGTCAATGCCAGAGGTGCTGTCTGCCGGAGCATCCGGAATCTGTCGGCTACATAACCAGCCAATCATCGCAAAGCCAATGGCCAGCACGCCTACATAGATCGGCCCTTGATCAGCAGTTACAAGCCACCCACCAATCAGCGTACCCAGCAGAATAGAAACAAAGGTGCCCATGCCTACGTGAGCATTGCCCGCCAACAATTCATCGCTGCTGAGGTGCTGAGGGATAATAGAATACTTTATTGGCCCAAAAAAGGCCGACTGCACCCCCAGCAAAAATAGAATAGCCAGCATCCAGTTCACATCACCAAGCCATAGGGCATAGCAGCCCGCCACCATCAGAATAATTTCAGCAAACTTAATCCGCCTTATCAGCAAGGCTTTATCATAGCGATCTGCCAGTTGACCAGCAGTGGTAGAAAACAGGAAATAGGGCAGTATAAAAAGCCCTGCAGCCAGATTAGTCGTAAAGTTGGTGCTGCTATCGGCACCGGCAACAGCGGTGCTCACAACAATTACCAGCAGGGCATTCTTAAATAAATTGTCATTAAGCGCACCAAGGAACTGAGTAACAAAGAACGGCAAAAAGCGCCGCTGAGTAAGCAGGCGAAATGGGTTTTTTACGGCCGGCTTGTTGCTAGACTGTTCCATAACCTTTCCCCGGGTGCTGCCATTAATTATTACTTTAGGCAATCATAACAGCAGTAAGACAGAATAGTCCGCGTTAACTGCTAGTCTCCAACTAGTCGCTCCAAGCATACAGCCTACAACCTATAGCCCATAACGGTTGTTTTGCGGCTGCCATAGTCCCGTCGATCCAGGTCAAGATAGGTACTTAACTCTACAAACCCCGCTTTGCGCATCATCCCCGCCGAGGCGAGGTTCTCCTCATGGCGGTCAATCAATAGCATAGAGGCACCTAAGTCAGGCGCGCGGTCAATAATCAACGATAGCAAATTATGGCCAATGCCCTGACTCCTACAGCGTCTTTGCACCAACACCTCAGCAATATAAACTGCCGACTCGGAGCCGCTGTATTGCAGATATTTTTCGGGAAGTGTTTTGGGATGATAAAAAATAGCAAAGCCAACCAACTTATCGCCATCAACAGTCATTAGTGCAGACGCTTTTTCTTGAGCGATAAGATCGAACTCATAGTCAATGCCATCGACCGGCAAATGATTCCATGGGTTGGGGCCGTGCTCAAATAGAAAGGTCTTGAGTTGTGCTAGTTCGGCCCTTAGGGCCAATCGATAAGTAATCATGTCTATAGGTGATCTGGTTAGTACAACACCAGACTACCATTCATGAGAAAAATTTCTACTGATGTATGCATTAATTAGTTTCTTGGTTGAGCCCAAGTTCTTTTTGTTTTTTCTTGCTGAGACCCAAAGGCACGATGCGGTGAGACTCTTCAATGTAATACACCAGCTCCTTATCTTCTGAAGCAGGAGCATCATATTGCTGCATCCATTTCATTCCCCGAGAAGCTAAAAATAAGACACTGGCTGATAACCCGGGTGGCCGCTCAAAAAATCAAAATTAGCCACAGATGTTTTAAAGGTGAATGCATCTTTTCCTGCTTTCCCCAAACTGTCCATTGCAAATGCATCACCTTCAGAGAGACCCTTCTTAATACACGAGAAAGCGTTAGTCATTTGAACCACCATGATGCTTAAGTAAAAGGTTGGTGAATTTAGCAAGCTCATTGATTGGCCTATTCACTTTTACCAAATAGGGTTAAAAGAAAAAGGGACATACTGTTATTGTGACAATAATAAATAATGCGAACACTGCCACTTATTCGCTTACCTTGAGCAGACCAACGCAACTTACGTATGCCCGCAGTTCCTTGCATCATGCCGCCTGACAGGGAATGAAAAGCCAAGTAATTAATGATGCTTGATCTCTCTCCTTCCTTGCGAAAATTTGAGACTCTGCTCTGGTATTTAGGGAGCTCAACAATAGTCCGCGAACTTTCAAGTGTGATCCAACGGATTATCGCTCGTTAAATCTTTGGTTCGAGATAGAAAGGCCTAGATCGAATTTATACTGATTTTTTATAAGGGCTAAGTGACTAATAAGACCATAGAGCTGCAAATAAAAATCTATAGCTTTGTAAAAAAAGCCTTTTTTTATTATTGAAAGCTACTTAGAGGGAATACCCAACTCATCCCAAAGAGCATCAACCCGCTGCTTCACCGCATCGTCCATCTCAATAGGCTCACCCCATTCGCGATTAGTTTCGCCAGGCATTTTGTTGGTTGCATCAAGACCCATCTTTGAACCCAAACCAGAAACCGGTGAGGCAAAGTCGAGATAGTCGATGGGAGTATTATCAATCAGCATGGTATCCCGAGTAGGATCCATTCTTGTGGTCATGGCCCAGATTACATCTTCCCAGTTGCGCACATCCACATCGTCGTCAGTGACAATCACAAACTTGGTATACATAAACTGGCGTAGGAATGACCAAACACCCATCATCACGCGCTTGGCATGCCCTGGATATTGTTTCTTCATGCTTACTACTGCCAAGCGGTAGGAGCAGCCTTCAGGTGGAAGATAAAAATCGACAATTTCCGGAAACTGTTTTTGCAGTATTGGCACAAACACTTCATTGAGTGCCACACCTAAAATCGCAGGCTCATCTGGTGGACGGCCTGTATAGGTGCTGTGATAAATTGGGTCTTTGCGGTGGGTTATTCGGTCGATAGTAAAGACAGGAAAAGTCTCCACTTCATTATAGTAACCCGTGTGATCACCAAAGGGGCCTTCTTCGGCTTTTTCCCCTGGATGCAAAAAACCTTCAAGAATATATTCTGCACTGGCGGGTACCTGTAAGTCGCTGCCAATACATTTTACTACCTGAGTTTTTTCGCCTCTTAATAACCCTGCAAAAGCATATTCAGATAATGTGTCTGGTACCGGTGTTACTGCGCCCAATGTAGTCGCTGGGTCAGCTCCTAAGGCGATGGCTACAGGGTAGGGCTTGCCCGGGTTTTTCTTTTGGAAATCACGAAAATCTAGAGCACCGCCCCGATGGGCGAGCCAGCGCATAATTAATTTATTTTTGCTAATCTTCTGCATGCGGTATATGCCAAGATTTTGGCGCTCTTTTTCTGGGCCACGGGTAATGGCCAGTGCCCAGGTTACTAGCGGGCCGACATCGCCGGGCCAGCAGGTTTGTATGGGCAGTTTATCGAGGTCAACATCATCGCCTTCGAGCACAATTTCTTGGCACTGAGCTTTGCTTACTTCTTTAACAGGCATATTGAGCACCTGCTTAAAGTCATGGCGCTTTTCCCATAGATCACGCAAACCCTTGGGGGGTTCAGGTTCCTTTAAAAAAGCGAGCAGGGTGCCCACATCACGCAGGGCATTGACGCTCTCTTGACCCATACCCATAGCGACACGCTCTGGTGTGCCAAATAAATTGCACAGCACGGGAGTGCCGTAGCCCTTAGGGTTTTCAAATAGCAGTGCAGGACCTTTGGCACGAAGAGTGCGGTCACTGATTTCGGTCATCTCGAGGTTGGGGTCAACTTCTTGGGCTATACGAACTAACTCTCCCCGTTGCTCGAGGAAAGCTATAAATTCGCGAAGGTCGGAATATTTCATAGGGCTTTAGCCTAGATCACTGCGTTAGAAATTATGATACGCAGAATGCACTATCTTTGGCGCACTATTTGCGTTTCATTGCACCAAAGAATTCGGCGTTGTTCTTAAAGCCTTTCAGCTTCTCAACCATAAATTCCGCTGCGCCGAGATCTTCCATATCGTGGAGTAGTTTACGTAGAATCCATACCCGCTGTAATTCGGCTTCGTCCATTAGTAAGTCTTCACGACGAGTACCAGAACGACGAATATTAATAGACGGGTAAACGCGCTTCTCTGCAATCTTGCGATCCAGAATAAGCTCCATATTACCTGTGCCTTTAAATTCTTCGTAGATCACTTCATCCATTTTCGAACCGGTCTCAACCAGCGCAGTAGCGATAATACTCAAGCTGCCACCATGTTCGATATTTCGGGCGGCACCAAAGAAACGCTTGGGCTTTTCTAATGCATGGGCATCAACACCACCGGTGAGTACTTTACCGGAGGATGGAATAACGGTGTTGTAGGCACGGGCTAAACGCGTGATGGAGTCGAGCAAAATAACCACGTCTTTTTTGTGTTCTACCAGACGCTTGGCTTTTTCGATGACCATCTCGGCAACCTGAACATGACGATTTGGTGGCTCATCAAAAGTTGAAGCAATCACCTCGCCACGCACTGTGCGCTGCATTTCTGTTACTTCTTCCGGACGCTCATCAATCAACAGCACGATGATATAACACTCGGGGTTGTTGCGAATAATCGACTGGGCGATATTCTGCATCATAATGGTTTTACCGGCTTTTGGCGGTGCAACAATCAAGCCACGCTGCCCTTTACCTATGGGTGACACCAAATCGATAATTCGGCCGGTCAAATCTTCCGTTGAGCCATTACCTGCTTCCAGGGTCAGACGTTGGTCGGGGAACAATGGTGTCAGGTTTTCAAAGAGAATTTTGTTGCGGGCATTTTCTGGGGCATCGAAGTTGATCTCGTCAACCTTGAGCATGGCAAAGTAGCGCTCACCATCTTTAGGCGGCCTAATTTTACCGGCAATGCCGTCGCCAGTGCGCAGGTTGAAGCGTCGAATCTGGCTGGGTGACACATAAATGTCATCTGGGCCTGCAAGGTATGAGGCGCCAGCAGAACGGAGAAAGCCGAAGCCGTCTGGGAGTATCTCTAATACACCGTCGCCGTAAATGTCTTCGCCGCTTTTAGCGTGCTTCTTGAGCAGGGCAAAGATAATGTCTTGTTTTCTTGAGCGAGCCAGGTTGTCGAGCCCCGCAGAGGCTGTCATTTCCAATAGTTCGTCGATAGGTTTTTGTTTTAATTCTGATAGATTCATAAGATGGTTTTACATTGCTATAGGATTGAGAGGATTGGGTGACTTAAAAGTCTTGAAATTGATTGGGTATAGTTAAGCCGCATTTGGCACAAAAAAGAATAGGGTTGGGCGTCAGAACAGGCACAAGTAGAAATTAATGGTCGAAGTATAGCGATGGTTGAGCAAAGCGCAAGAAAATTTTGTGGCCCTGTAATCAGGGCCACAGCAAACTTTAGACTTGGGTATCAACAAATTCCGTCAGCTGACCCTTTGAGAGAGCGCCGACTTTGGTTGCTTCAACAGCACCATTTTTAAACACCAACAAAGTTGGAATACCACGAACATTAAATTTAGCCGCTGTTTCAGGGTTGCTGTCTACATCGACTTTGCAAATTTTGATCTTGCCAGCGTACTCGGCTGAAATCTCGTCAAGGATGGGCGCTATCATTTTGCATGGGCCACACCATTCCGCCCAAAAATCAACCAGTGCAGGAATATCAGATTGTAGTACGTCAGTTTCAAAGCTAGCGTCAGTGACATGAACAATATTGTCGCTCATTGGAATAGGTCTCCGGTAATTGGGTTTTATTTTAGCGAAACGCTGTTTTTGACATAATAACATTAGGTTTATGGCCGCAACAAACGATATACACAATCATCCTGAAAGATTTAGACTATGCAAACTGCTGAGCACAATTGGTCTGAGTGCATAACAAATAGGATAAGGTGAGTTATGGCGACCCCAAAATCTGCAATAATTGTACTAATTGGCTTAGCGGGCGCGGCCTACCTGATATTAGATGGCCAGCAATACCTGTCTCTCAGCTTCTTTAGCGACCTTTACGAACAACAGCCGCAGCTCACGGCGTTGATTTATTTTCTTATCTATATCGCCGCCACAGGCCTGTCTCTGCCTGGCGCTGCGCTGCTGACTATTATTGGCGGCATGATATTTGACCTCTGGGCGGGAATATTAATCGTGTCTTTCGCCAGCACCATTGGCGCCACCCTGGCTTTTCTGGTTTCTCGCTTTATTTTAAAGGACTGGGTACAGCATAAATTTGCCCGCTATTTGACCACTATCAATCAGGGCGTGGAAAAAGATGGTGCTTTCTACCTATTTAGTCTGCGCCTGATACCTCTATTCCCATTCTGGGTGATTAATCTGGTGATGGGGCTGATGCCCATTCGGGTGCGCACCTTTTATTGGGTCAGCCAGATTGGCATGCTTGCAGGCACCGTGGTCTTTGTTAATGCTGGGGCCAGCCTTGGGGCTGTTGAAGAATTTTCCACCGCCGGTATTTTAACCCCGCAATTGGTGTTTTCTTTTGTACTGCTGGCGATCTTTCCATTTATCGCCCGCCAGCTTCTTGGTCTGGCTAAGCGGCGCAAGGGCCTAAGGGGCTTCAAGCGGCCTAAAAAGTTTGACGCCAACCTTCTTGTTGTAGGGGCAGGTAGTGCAGGGTTAGTAAGTGCTTACATCGCAGTCACTGTTAAAGCCAAAGTAATGCTTATTGAAAAGGCGCAGATGGGAGGCGACTGCTTAAATACCGGCTGTGTCCCAAGCAAGGCGCTTATTAGGGCAGCAAAATCCGTTGTTGAAATTGAGCGCGCCAACCAGTTTGGTATCAATGCAGGCAGCCCTAAGGTCGACTTCGCCAAAGTCATGGGCCGGGTTCAGGAGGTGATAAAAGAGATTGAACCCCATGACTCAGTTGAGCGTTTTACTAACCTGGGCGTGCACTGTGTTGCGGGGGAGGCTCGGTTTATTAGCCCCTGGCAGGTGGAGGTTGATGGCCGTACCCTAAGTGCAGAAAAGATTATTCTGGCTACCGGTGCCAGCCCGATTATTCCAAAGATTCCAGGCATAGCCAGTGCCGACCCCCTGACATCAGAAAATCTGTGGCAGCTACAAACATTGCCTCCAAGGCTGCTGGTTATGGGTGGTGGGGCCATTGGCTGTGAGATGGCCCAGGCTCTTCAGCGCCTAGGTTCCCAGGTCACATTGGTCGATGCAATGCCCCAGCTACTGCCCAAAGAAGATGCAGATGTGGCGGCGAGAGTCACTCAGCAGCTGAATGATGAGGGAGTGCAGATAATGACCAACTATAGAGTGACATCATTTAATTCTGAGGCTGCAGTCCACAGCGCATTGCTCTCCAGCCCTGCGAGTAACCATATTAGGGTTGAATTTGACCGTGTACTGGTGGCCGTCGGTCGCCGCGCCAATACCACCGGCTTTGGTCTAGAGGAGCTAGGCCTCGGAATTAATGAAAATGGCACGGTCAGCGTTGATCAGTATCTGCGCACTAGCTGCCCAACAATTTTTGCCTGTGGTGATGTGGCTGGCCCCTATCAGCTCACCCATGCAGCGGGGCATCAGGCCTGGTTTGCCGGAGTCAATGCACTGTTTGGTCAGTTTAAAAAATTTGCCGCAGACTACCGGGTAATGCCCGAGGTAATTTTCACCGATCCGCAGCTTGCGCGAGTGGGTCTCAATGAAAAGCAAGCCGCAGAGCAGGGTATCGAGATAGAGGTAACAACCTATGATCTATCAGATTTAGATCGTGCCATTGCAGACGGCGATGCCAAGGGTATGGTTAAAGTGCTCACAGCCACGGGTAGTGACCGTATTCTTGGGGCGACTATTTTTGGCCCTCAGGCCGGCGAATTAATCACCGAATTTGTGACAGCGATGAAATATAACCTCGGCCTAAATAAAATTCTTGCCACCATTCATAGCTACCCAACTCTTAGCGAGGCCAATAAATATGTGGCCGGGGAGTGGAAGCGCAAGCATGTCCCAGAGCGGCTATTGCGCTGGGTGGAGAAATATTACCGCTGGAAGTTAGGCCGCTAACAGCTCAATCTATTTAAAGTCTGCCACCGACTCATGCCCCACCACCGACTGTGGATCGATATGAATAATAATCTCCGAGCCGGGAAAAGCTTCTGACAGACTCATCTCCACCTCATCTGATATCTTGTGGGCCTCAAGCAAAGATAAATCATCATCCAACTCCAAATGCAGTTGAATAAAAGTCATGGTACCGGAATGTCTTGAGCGCAGATCGTGCAGGCCCAGAGTGCTCCTATGTTGCAACACCAGTTCTGCAATTTCTTCCCGCTGTTCGTCTGGGAGTTCCCGATCCATCAAATGGTCGTAGGAGACAACAATAATTTCCCAGGCACTATAGAGAATATAGATGGCGATGGCGCAGGCGAATAATGCATCGAAGCCAGCCCAGCCTTGCACAGATAACCACAGCGCCAGTATCACACTGCCGTTAACCAGCACGTCGGTACGGTAGTGCAGGGCATCGGCGCGGATGGCGGTCGAATTGGTTTTGCGAATGACATGATTCTGGAAGCCAAGCAATAGAAGAGTAGCGAAAATAGAAAAAACCATCACCAGCATACCAATACCTACTGCTTCGACAGCAATAGGGCTGATAAACCTTCTGCCCGCCTCTAACAGAAGAAAACCTGCGGAGCCAGCAATAAACATGGACTGGCTTAACCCAGCTAATGCTTCAGCTTTGCCGTGACCAAAGCGATGCTCTTTATCTGCTGGCGTAAGTGCGTGACGCACTGCGATTAAGTTAATCAGTGATGCCAGCGCATCCAGTAGCGAGTCGATTAATGTTGCCAGTAAGCTCACTGAGTCCGACAGACCCCAAGCGATCAATTTGGCCACTATCAACATCAATGCCACTGAAATGGAGGCATAGGTTGCCAGCTGCAGAAGTTTTGCGGTTTCCTCTGGGCCTGTGGAGAGATGATGGGGCGCGGTCATATTGTCTGGATGCAGGGATCAATGTAGGAGGCCGAACAGTTTATCAAATTAACCCGACAGCCTGAAGTGAATGATGGTGAGCAGTGCTAAAAGCCCTGCAGCACAGTGTTCAAAAATTGGTAGCCCAGCTTTGTAGTGACATACCTCTCGGTACCTATCGCCATAAGGCCTTTGCGTTGGAGGTCTTTAATCTGCGCTTCCATATTGGAGACATCCAGGCCTGTGCGGGGAGAGAAATATTCAGCTAAAACACCCTGTTTTAAGCGCAGCCCATTCATCATAAACTCTAGGGCTATTTCATCTGCCGCTATCACTTTATTTTGTGCGATCACTGAGCCTTCGCGGGCTAAGTACTTATCTGGCTGCCGCGTTTTGTTGGTGCGGATCACACAACCTTGCTCTGGCAATGTCACCTTGCCATGGGCGCCAGCGCCAATACCCATATAGTCGCCAAACTGCCAGTAATTGATATTGTGTCTTGAGGTTTGGCTGTTTAAGGCAAAGGCAGAGACTTCGTATTGATCAAAGTTCTTGTCTTGCAGCTGTGACATCCCCGCCTGCTGGATTTCGGCTAATCGATCATCATTGGGCAGCGCGGGTGGTCGCGAGTAAAACTCAGTGTTAGGTTCAATGGTTAGCTGATACCAAGAGATATGTTGAGCGCCGTTATCCATCGCCAACTGAATATCTGTCACGGCTTCATCAAGGCTTTGGTTGGGCAGGCCATGCATCAGATCGATATTAAAATTATTAAAGCCGGCCACTCTGGCTGTTGCTATGGCTTTTAATGCCTGATCACCGTTGTGAATTCTGCCCAGTCGCTCAAGGTGGCTGTTATCAAAACTCTGAACACCTATGGATAGACGATTAACACCGGCACCATAAAAGTCGGCAAACTTCTGTTGCTCAAAGGTGCCGGGGTTGGCTTCCAAGGTAATTTCGATATCTTGTTCAAACCCAATAATCTGCTCTGCGGCATTTAAGATTTCGCCAATGGCGGCACCAGAAAAAAGGCTGGGGGTGCCGCCGCCAAAAAAGATTGAGTGCAGCTTGCGGCCCTGGGCCCAATGCCGGTCTGCGCGGAGGTCGGCAATCAGTTTGCGCACATATGCCTGTTCGGGTATTTCACTGCCTGCCTGATGGGAGTTGAAATCACAGTAGGGGCATTTTCGCGCACACCAGGGAATATGGATATAGAGTGACAGTGGCGGTAGTTGCAACACGCGTTAGCTAGTCTGCAATTTCTGAAGTAAATTGGCCATGGCCTTGCCCCGGTGGCTCAACCGGTTCTTTGTTTCTTTGTCTAGCTCTGCTGCGCGGCAGTTGGTCTCTGACACAATAAAGAGCGGGTCATAACCAAAACCGCCATCGCCTTTTTCATCGGTGGCAATGGAGCCTTCCCAGCTGCCCTGACAGATAATCGGAGTGGAGTCATTGGCATGGCGCATATACGCCAGCACAGTTTGATAACGGGCGGTGCGCTGCCCGGTGGGAACAGCTGCCAGTAGTTCTAAAAGCTTGTTTCGATTACTGGCATCGGTTGCATCTGCCCCCGCAAAGCGCGCCGAATAAATGCCCGGAGCACCTTTAAGATAGTCCACCTCCAAGCCAGAATCATCGGCGATAGCAGGCAGGCCAGAGAGAGCGGTGGCATTGCGGGCTTTGAGAATACTATTTTCGACAAAGCTAAGGCCGGTCTCTTCGATATCCGGAATATCCAGTTCAGTCTGTGGAATAACTTGAATGCCCAAGCTATCTAGCATCTGCTGAAGTTCTTTGATCTTGCCTGGATTGGCACTAGCCAGCACCAGCTTATTATCACTGCTCAATGGTTTATTCCCGATATTAAAGGCTTGGGGTATTTTCTATTGGATGTTAATCCAAATACATCTTTTTCTGGAATTTAAAATCATAGGGATACACAGTTTCTAGGCCGTCTGATTCAGGTAGAACTCGAATTTTAAAGGTCAAAAAATCTTCATTGTCGAATTCAAACTGAGCTAAATAGTAAACGGTATCCTGTTCACGCACCGCGACAAATTCCAGTGTTTGGCTCTGCTGCAAAATATTCGACACTGTGCCAGTGACCACTGTAGGCAAGCCTATGCCTAATTGTTTGGCCACAGCAATATTTACTAGGCCCTTATCTTTGCCGCGTACAATATTATTAGCCACCGCAATATCTGGGGCGATAAAAGAGCTATTGAACGCACTGTAAAACACTTTGTAGTCGCCGTGTTGTTTGTAGAGTCGTTGGTCGACTCCGTGGCTTAGGCCGGTGGCCATAAGACAGATTGCGAGTATTAATGTTTTCATAAGCTATAACCTCTTGTTGATAGCCGCGGGCCTGCTATCGACTTAAATGATAGACGGCAGTCTGAGTAAATAAATTAGGCCATAGGTTTTTGAGTTGTGTATCGGGAAAATGTTCAGCAATACATTGGCGATGCAAAACATTAATACTGCGTTCAAGGCACAGGGCCTCGAAATCGGCATAGGTAAAAAAGTGAATATTGGGTGTGTCATACCATTGATAGGCCAGCTGTTTGGTCACCGGCATACGACCACGAAAATTCAGATAGGCTCTGGTGCGCCAGTAGCCAAAGTTCGGGAAAGTGATAATACATTCACGGCCGATTCTCAGCATCTCATCCAATACAAGATGGGGGTAGCGCATGGCTTGAAGAGCTTGGGTCATTACTACCGCATCAAAGCTGCCATCTGAGAAGTTAGTAAGGCCTTTGTTGACGTCTTGCTCAATCACATTGATGCCATTGGCAATACATTGGTTAATGGAGTCGGGGTCAATCTCTAACCCATAACCCAAAATATTATGCTGCTGTTGCAGGCTTTGCAGTAATGCGCCGTCACCACAGCCTAAATCTAGCACTCTTGAGCCAGGGGCAATCCAATCGCTGATAAAGCTATAGTTCTGGCTCATTTTGCACCGCCTTTTAGGCCTTGGGCCACATGGCTTAGATAGCCATCTAAGGCATTTTGGTAGCGTTCATTGGGCAGTAAAAATGCGTCATGGCCCTTGTCCGATTCTATTTCGACATAGGACACAGATTTACCGGCGGCCAATAATGCATCAGTGATCTCTCGGGATCGCTCGGGAGCAAAGCGCCAGTCACTGCTAAAAGACACCACCAGAAAGTTACATTTGGCATGGCTAAATGCCTTAACCGGGTTATTTTCATACTCCCGAGACAGGTCAAAATAATCCAGCATCTTGGTGATTAAGATATAGGAGTTGGCATCAAAGGTATCGGAAAACTTATCCCCCTGGTAATTCAGATAGCTCTCTACCTGAAACTCTATTGGGTCGGTGTTCCTGTCTACCAAGTCGCCTATCCGTAACTGGCGACCAAACTTTTGCCCCATTAATTCATCTGATAGATAGGTGACATGGCCAATCATGCGGGCCAGGGCGAGCCCGCGCAGAGGCGCTTTATTTTGCGTTAGATAATGGCCATCACAGAAATCCGAATCCGATTTAATGGCGCGCCGAGCTATCTCATTGAAGGCAATATTTTGTGCAGTCAGTTTCATTGATGAAGCAATAACTACAGCATTTAATAACTTATCCGGATGCTCTAGTGACCAGCGCATCGCTTGCATACCACCGAGGCTGCCACCGATAACGGCAGCCCAGCATTCAATGCCAAGATACTTCATCAATAACTTCTGAGACTCTACCCAGTCCCGTGCCCGCAAAGAGGGAAAATCTGCTCCCCAAACCTCGCCGGTGTCAGGGTTGATTGACGCTGGGCCAGTGCTGCCAAAGCAGCTGCCGATATTGTTTAGGCTCACAACAAAAAATTTATCTGTATCTATGGGTTTGCCGGGGCCCACATAGTGCTCCCACCAGCCGGGCCTGCTATCGCCCTCATGAAACCCAGCCGCATGGTGGTCGCCACTTAGGGCGTGGCATAGAAGAACCCCATTGCTGCGCTCGCCATTTAGCTCACCATAGGTCTCATAGACTAAATCATGGCTCTTGAGCACCAAGCCGCAGGCGAGTTTGAGTGGTTGCTCAATATGCACATATTGGGTAGAGACTAGGCCGATGGAGTGATCGTTGGGGCTGTCGGGCAACATAATTGGGTCAGGTAACTGGTATGCTTCAAGTCTAAGAGTGCGCCGAGGCTAACGCAACATAATGATGCTGGTTTTTTTTCTGACTGATAGTTCATAGTCAGTTAACTGGCACTGGGGCTTTGGAGTTAGACTAACCAAACAAAAATAAAAGGTGGGGCAACGGGCACTACCCGAAGAGGCTGGCCCTGACATTATTGAGGAGAGGGAAATGCAATACAGAAAATTAGGTGGTACTGATATCGATGTTCCGGTTATTGGCCTGGGCACCATGACCTGGGGCGAGCAAAATAATCTGGAGCAGGCCTGTGAACAGATGGATTACGCGCTATCTCGAGGCGTTAATTTCTTTGATGCGGCAGAGATGTATCCAGTACCACCCAGGCCAGAGACTGTGGGGGCCACTGAGCGCTGTATAGGCGAATGGTTCTCCCAGTCTGGCAAGCGCTCTGAAGTAACGTTGGCCACCAAAGTTGCTGGTCGTGCAGACACCAGGCCCGACTGGGAGCATATTAGAGGAGGGCCACGCTTAAGCCGTGATCATATCCGCCGCGCCATCGAAGGCTCCCTTGAGAACTTGAAAACCGACTATGTAGACCTGTATCAGGTGCACTGGCCTGAGCGCGCGACCAACTATTTTGGAATGCGCGGCTATGTCCACTATCCCAAAGGCGATGGCATCGAGATTGAGGAAACCTTGGATGCCCTGTCCGAGCTGGTGGATGAGGGTTTGGTCAAGCATGTGGGCCTATCCAACGAAACCCCCTGGGGTGTGATGGAGTATCGGCGTCTGGCGTCAGAGCGCGGAATGGCCAAAGTGGTGAGTATTCAGAATGTGTATAACCTGCTGAGCCGCCAATTTGAAACTGGATTAGCGGAAATGGCTATTCGCGAAGAGGTGGGTCTGTTGGCCTATTCACCTATGGCATTTGGTGTACTCAGCGGCAAATACCTTGACGGCAAAAAGCCTACTGGCTCAAGGTTAGAGTTGTTCGAACGTTTTGCGCGCTATGACAGCCCCCAGTCAGAAGCGGCAACCATCGCCTATAACAAGATCGCAGAGAAACATGGCATGACCCTAGCGCAGATGTCATTGGCTTTTGTCTGTCAGCAGCCTTTTGTTACTAGCTGCCTGATCGGCGCAACTACTATGGAGCAACTTCGTGAGAATATTGACGCGGGTGACATTGAGCTGTCGAAGGAATTGCGCGCAGAAATTGAAGCCGTTCACAACCAGTATCCGGATCCTGCCCCTTAGTAGGAACTATAAACAGCACTAGCCTCCGGAAGCCGCTATGGGAGTTAAACCCCTCTGGCGGCGACCGCAGCCAGCTTTAGAGTTAACTTAGAAAAGGTATTATCAGCCCACCCAGCATGGGTAAAACCTTTGCCCGAATTATCATCAGGGTAAAAATCGCTGCCATCGGTGAGATATCAATCATGCCAATCGGCGGAATCAAATTTCTAAATGGTCTCATATAAGGGTCGACAACCTGAGAGACCAAAGCTACCGTCGGGTGCTTTGTGGTGCCAACCCAGCTGGAGATCACCAGAATAAAAATGCCCCAAAAATAAATTTCAATCAGGGTTCTCAGCAGTTCAAACCCGGCAACCGCCAAATAGACCAGAATATCTGACATAGCCACGGCCCCAAAAGCCATCATCAGCAGATAAAAAGACCACTTAACCAATATGGCTGCAACCAGCGCGGCCATATTAAAGGTGCCAATGGTGGGGAGTATCTTATTGAGCGGCTCAACCAGGGGGGCGCAGACTTTAAATAATGTCTGGCATATTGGGTTATAGAAATTGGCCTGCACAAGCTGCAATAACAGGCGGATCAGTAGCAACGAAGCATAGATATCAATGACTGATCTGAGAATAAAAATAACGGTTTCGTTCATGAGGAGAAATCCTTGGACATTTCTTCGGCGCGCTCAACGGCACTGGTCATAGCACTGCGGAAAATATCTTCCAGCCCGTGCTGTTGGAAACTTTTAATAGCAGCTTGGGTTGTGCCGCCGGGGGAGGTTACCTGATCCCGCAGTTCTGCTGCGCTAATGCCAGATTCGATTGCCATACGGGAGGCACCTAAGGCCGTATGCAGGCTCAACTGTTGAGCAGTTGTTTGGGGCAGGCCCAGTTCTTGAGCGACCTTTTGCATGGCCTCTAATACCAAAAAGAAATAGGCAGGCCCGCTGCCTGAGACAGCAATAACCGCGTCAATTAATGCTTCCTGATCTACCCAGCAACTGTAGCCAATAGCCTGAAATATTTTATCTACTAAAGCTCGCTGCTCTGTGGCCAGACTGCTCTGTGTAAATAACCCGGTTGCACCAGACTGAACCATCGAGGGGGTGTTGGGCATAGCGCGAACCACTGGCATCTGCGCGCCCAGCCAGCTATTGAGGGCAGAGACAGGAATGCCCGCCGCCACTGAAATGATAATGGGTTTATGGGCTAGGGCCGGCACTAAATCTTCAACCACTTCGCGCATTATTTTGGGCTTTACCGCCAGCACCACGATGGCGGCATTGCTAACCGCCGTATGATTGTCGGCCATTGTTGTGACACCAAAGGTCTCAGATAGTTGCTGTCTGGCGCTCTCACCAGGAGTGCCCACCATTATCTGTTCAGGGACGAAGCCATTACTGACCATGCCGCCGATAATACAGGAGGCCATATTGCCGCCACCGATAAATGCGATTGAACTCATTATCTGTTTACTCACTTGTCTCTTTATTAATGCCTTGGGCCAAAAATATCCGTGCCCACTCTAACGATGGTTGCGCCCTCATGGATAGCAGGCTCTAAATCACCGGACATCCCCATAGAAAGAGTATCCAGTTTCTGAGAATTGTCTAGCATCCCATTAATCTGGTCTTGCAGCGCTCGTAGCTGGGCAAAGGGTTGCCGTTGCTCGGCCTTACTGGCGCTTGGCTTGGGAATTGCCATTAGCCCACGCAATCTGAGGTTGGGCATTGTGGCAATACTCACCGCGGCCTCAAGCGCCTCCTGTGGGCTAAATCCAGATTTGCTTGGCTCATCATCAATATTGATTTGCAGGCAGATATTGAGTGGGCCCAACTGAGTGGGCCGCTGGTCGCTGAGGCGCTTTGCGATCTTTAAGCGGTCCACTGTATGCACCCAGGAAAAGTTTTCGGCGGCTTGCTTCGTTTTATTCGATTGCAATGAGCCAATAAAATGCCAGTTTATGGAGCGGCCCTTTAATTGCTCTATCTTTCTGATGGCTTCCTCCAAATAGTTCTCGCCAAAACTACCAAGTCCGGCATCTATAGCTAAACGCACCTGTGCACTAGTTTGTGTCTTACTGACGGCCAGTAGCAATATATCATCAGGATTGCGGTCTGCTTCACGGGCAGCCTGTTGCAGACGCCTCTCTACGGAGGTAATGTTTTTTTCAATGTTTGGCATAGTGTTAAATCGTCTACCCTAGTTCGAGCCTCGCTCACCGAGCAGCATTAGTCTTAATGGGACAAGCGAGTTGCAGCAAGGGATATCACCGAGTTATTAGCGCTTAGTGCAAAAGAAGGCGCGTCGGGCTTACATATTTCTGCCGGCCTGCCCCCGATTATTAAAACCTACGGCGATGTGCGCCCTATAAATCTGCCACCTATGGAACCCCGGCAGGTCTATAGTTTGATCCACGAAATAATGAATGACAAGCAGAGAAGGGACTATGAGGAGTTTCTGGGGACAGCATTTTCCTCCGATGTGCCAGGTATCACTCGTTTCAGAGTCAATGGTTTTAAATAAAATCGCGGTTCCGCAACAGTTTAACCAGCGAGGGCGATTCGAGAGGCAAGCTGAGCTGGTAGCTAAGGCTCTTCACCTAATTCGGGGCTGTCAAGCCAACTCTGTAAAATTAGCGCTGCTGCCAGATGATCAATTTTTGTTAAATCTGACACTTTGCCTTTGCGTCCGCTACTGTGCTGTTCTTCATGGAGCACAGATTTAGCCTCACGGCTGGTAAGCCGCTCATCAACCATTTGCACCTCTATACTGTAGCGGCCCTGAAGCCTGCGGGCGAAGCGTCGTGCTCGCTGACTAAGTTCACTCTCTGAGCCATTCATATTAAGGGGTAAACCTACCAGCAGCAGGTTGGGCCTCCACTCATCAATAACATTGCTTACCTGTGCCCAGTCGGGGGCACCATCTGAGGCTTTAATAATAGTTAAACCATTGGCTATGCCGGTCAATGTTTGGCCGTTGGCTACGCCGATTTGTTTTAACCCAAAGTCAAAACACAATAGGGCTTTGTGGCTGTGGGATTCAGGCATGGCCAACATCCGTAGATAGCATATTGAGATCCAGCCCTATAGAAGAGGCTGCCGCTCCTGCACGCTTGTCGCAGACAGTATCAAAAATAATCGCTGAATCTGCAGGTATGGTTAACCAGGCATTCTGTTTGAGCTCATCTTCTAATTGCCCTGCTTCCCAGCTCGAATAACCCAGAGTAATAAGAGCGTCTTCAGGGCCATTGCCAACGGCAATATCACTAAGAATATCTTTCGATGCAGTAAGGCTGATATCTTCGGCAATAGCGACGGTCGACTCCCATTGCTGCTCGCCAGTCTTATGCAGGATAAAACCGCGGTCACGCTGCACTGGTCCACCGTCAAATATCAATGAATTACCATGCTGATCATGATAATCCAAATCCAGCTGGTCAAAGATAGCTTTGGCCGGTATATCAAGCTGATGATTGATAATTAGCCCCATGGCTCCATCGACGCTGTGCTCGCAGATATAGACAACAGACTGGGCAAAGTTCGGGTCATTGAGGCCGGGCATAGCCAAAAGGAAGTGGTTTTTCAGGCTGGATATAATTTTTTTTGTACTCTTACTCATAGGGCTCAATATGCGGGTTTCAGGCCGCAAACTCAAGATTTGCTGATGGATTACTTTTTACTGGACAGTCATTGCACGATTGGCCTGATACTACCAAGTACGAATAATATGATCACCGCGGTCGCGCAGCTCAGCTGGAAATGCTGGAAAAGGTGAGGCCAACCCCACCGAACGAAGGGCCGCTTGGTCCAAAACCCTAGAGCCTTAGCTTTTGGGAATACTCATATCCTTTACCGCGCCATTAGCAAGAGTGACTACCACTAGTTGTACCTTGCCTGCCAGCCCCCTCCCCACGTTTCTGTTGGGTACTTTCGATTGCCGATGTGCTCAATTCGCCATTCGAAGTGGCGCATATAGAGGGCTTCGGAGGCAGGTTTTATCGATGTGGAGGTCATTCGGGATATTCTGGGCAGACGCTGGTAGGTCTCTTGTAAGTCACTGAGCCTGGCTCGAATGGTTTCGACTGAGTCACTGGATTGTGGTTCGGCAAGCCATTGCTGACTGTTTTCGGCCGGAGCTTTGCACTCCTCGGCTGTTACAGCCTGCTGCCATGCTATTGGCTGGGGAGTTTTGTTAGCCCCAAGTTGGTTAAATTGGGCCATAAAATCAGCTTGGTCAGGCGCATCCTCTGCCTGAGTCCGCGCTAATGTTACTTCCTTATTGAAATTGGGCCTGGAGGCTATTACCGCGCTAAAACTGAAGCCCAGCAGCAATAAAGGGCAATTAGAGCCGCTGAGAAATATCCCTTCAAACGCTCGTTACTTCTATTCCAATGGCTATCAATACATTTTCCCATTCATGCCTACATCAGCCAAGCCACTCGCCCTATCCCTATAGATCACTGGTTGAGGCGAGCATTGATGGCTGCTATCAGCTGATCTCCTATGGTAGTGCCCTCCGTGTTGTCGATTTCTCGAACACAGGTGGGGCTAGTGACATTGATCTCGGTGAGGTAATCACCAATAACATCCAAACCAACAAAAATCAGACCTTTCTCTATTAATGTAGGCGCGATTTGCTCAGCTATCCAGCGATCGCGGTCAGATAGCGGCTGCACCACACCATAGCCACCAGCCGCAAGGTTGCCACGAAACTCTCCCTCAGAGGGGATACGGGCCAAACAATAGGGCACCACTTCGCCATCTATTACTAGTATGCGTTTGTCCCCGGTGAGAATTTCCGGGAGATATTTCTGCGCCATAATGGTTTCGGTGCCGCACTTGGTAACTGTTTCAAGAATCACATTCAGGTTTTGATCTCCTTTCCTGACCCGAAAGATCGAGGTACCGCCCATACCGTCCAGAGGTTTGAACACCACATCCCCGTGCTCGGCTAAAAACTTCTTTAGTCGATCCTGATCGCGACTGACTAATAGAGGCGGGGTGCACTGTGGAAACTGGGTAGCAAAGACTTTTTCATTGCAGTCACGCAGGCTCTGTGGCTTGTTGACCACCAGAGTACCGAGACGCTCGGCGGCCTCAAGGATATAGGTCGAGTAAATAAACTCCGAATCAAAAGGGGGGTCTTTGCGCATTAGCACCACATCTAACTCCTCCAGAGGCACAGAGCTTGCGCCCTCTAGCTCATACCATTTGTTCTCGTCTTCAAACACGGTCAGAGGCCGCACCTCAGCACGGGGATTCCCACCCTGCAGAAATAAATGGCGCTGTTCCATATAAAACAGCTTGTAACCCTGACGTTGGGCTGCAAGCAACAATGAAAGCGTTGTGTCTTTTTTGTAACTGATCGATTGAATCGGGTCCATTACGACCCCAAGTGATCTACCCATAAATGCCGGCCTTGTTGTGATTTTTACACTATTACTCTCTTTAGCAATTGGCTACATATTAAACGCTATTGAAATCTGTGAGCTAGCCAGAAAAAAATTACTAAAAATAGAGGTTTCAAGATTATATATTACAACTGTGTTTAAAATTCTATAACTTGAGTGAAATTGGCAGTACTTGCGGCGTTAAGTGGTTTTAAAAGTGGTGAACAAAATGGATGTTCAGGGCCTAAAAGTGATCGTTATTGACGATAGCAGCACTATTCGGCGTATCGCAGAAACTCTGCTGGCAAAAGCCGGCTGCGATGTGGCGACTGCCTCTAGCGGGTTCGACTCATTAGCTAAAATCGTAGATATCAAATCAGATGTCATATTCATTGACATCATGATGCCGCGACTCGACGGCTATCAAACCTGTGCCCTAATCAAAAACAGTACAGACTACAAAACTACGCCAGTCATTATGTTAACCAGCAAAGATGGGCTCTTTGATGAGGCCAAGGGCCGTATCAAAGGTACCGATGACTATTTCACCAAGCCTTATGGGATAGCGGAGCTTTTAGACGCACTAGAAAGGTATGTCGAAAAACAAGTCTAGATTCTGCTCGTTGTATTTTGTGCAGGGAAATTCATGAGAATACTGGTATTAAATAGTCATCGAGAGGGCCACAGCCATAAATACTACGCCATTATGAGCAAGGGGTCCCCCCATACATTGCCTGTTGGAGTAGATGGCGACCTTTCCAGTGAGGGCGCGGCGGGATTAGATGCCTGCATCAAGATAGATTTGGCACTGGAAGGGGAAAAATTCTTGCTACCAGATCTTCAGACGATAGAAACATTCCTCAAAACATTCCGCTGTATTTCAGACTAGCACGCTGCAGCTGGTGTGACCCGTAAGCCGCTGTTTGGGGTTTTGTTCATTTGCAAACAAATGGTAGTCTTAACCTATTAACTAATAAAAAAAGTAACAGGGGTAAGTATGAACGGTTTGATGATGGACTCGCAGCTCACAATCACGTCGATAATGAGACATGCAGATCGTATTAATGGGGCTAGTGAAATTGTCTCGTTCACTGGTGACAATCCTCACCATAGATATACCTATAAAGACGCCTTCCGCCGCGTTCGCCAGATGGCGAATGCTCTGGAGCAGGTTGGTTTTAAACAGGGCGATCGAATTGCGACTCTGGCTTGGAACGACTACCGACATTTTGAGCTGTACTACGCGATCTCCTGCGCCGGACAAATCTGTCACACTATTAACCCGCGATTATTCCCCGAGCAGATTGAATTTATTATCAATCATGCGGAAGATCAGTGGGTTTTTACCGACCCCATGTTTGTTCCCCTTCTTGAAGCACTAAAAGACAAGCTGCCCACTGTCAGAGGCTATGTTGTGATGACGAGCGCGGAGCATATGCCAGAGACATCCCTAGATAACGTCCATTGTTACGAGACATTTATAGACGGCCAGCCAGACACATTTGATTGGCCGGAGCTTAATGAAAATACTGCCAGCTCCATGTGTTACACCTCCGGAACTACAGGCAACCCCAAAGGCGTAGTTTACAGCCATCGCAGCACTGTGCTGCATTCCATTGTAGGCTCATTGCCAGATGTGATGAATTTATCCAATGACGATGTGATCATGCCAATTGTTCCCATGTTCCACGTGAATGCTTGGGGCACGGCTTATAACGGCCCGATGGTTGGTGCCAAGCTGGTCTTCCCCGGCCCAAAAATGGCCGACGGCGAGACATTGACTCATCTTATTAACGCTGAAAAGGTCAATTACTCTCTGGGTGTGCCCACAGTGTGGTTGGCACTGATTGACTATCTGAACAGCAGCGGCAAAACCGTTGAGACTCTAAAGAAGGTTGTTGCTGGCGGTTCTGCCTGTCCATTATCACTGATGCAGGCAATGGATAAATACGGCATCTACATGCATGTTGGCTGGGGCATGACTGAAATGAGCCCCCTCGGCTCCTACAACAAGCCCCTCTCTTGGATGACGGAATGCTCGGAAGACGAGAAAAATGCCTATCGCATCCGCGCTGGCCGCATTGTCTATGGCGTAGAGATGAAAATTGTCGATTCCGAACACCAAGATTTGCCCTGGGATGGGATTGCCTCAGGTTTGCTACTGGTCAAAGGCCCATGGGTCTGTGAAGGCTATTACCGCCTCGAAGAAAAGCCTGCGTTAGATGCAAATGGTTGGTTTGATACAGGAGATATGGCCTCTATTGATGAATATGGGTACGTCACCATCACCGACCGTGTCAAAGATGTGATCAAGTCTGGGGGTGAGTGGATAAGCTCTATTGATGTTGAAAACGCCGCTATGGCCCATGCCGAGGTGCAGGAAGCTGCCGTTATTGGTGTGCCCCATCCAAAATGGACTGAGAGGCCGCTACTGATTGTGATTCCTGTTGAAGGTGCCTCCCCGAGCAAGGAAGATGTGTTGGTTTCCCTCAAAGGCCAGATCGCCAGCTGGTGGGTGCCAGAGGACTGCGTATTTGTGGATGAAATTCCCCACACGGCGACAGGCAAGGTCAGTAAGAAAGACCTGCGTGAGCAATTCTCCGACTATGAGTATTCCTAACTAGTAGCTGGCAATTAGAGGTCAACGAAAGGCTCGAAATCGCGTTGTGGTAAGGACGAAAATAATAAGCAAAAGCCAAAGGACAGTACCTATGAAAAATTTGATTTTGATCGCATTGTTGGCCTCAGTCTCTGCTTGGGCTGTGGCAGATCACCACGGGGGGCCAGAAAAAGGCCGTAAAGGCGGCCTGTTTAAGCAAGCTGACGCAGATGGTGATGGCAGCATTTCCACTCAAGAACATGAAAATGCACTTGCCACGATGGTTGAAGAGCGTCGCCAGCGGTTTAAGGCCATGGATGCCGACAGTGATGGCTCAGTGACCAAGGAAGAAGCGAGAGCCATGCGTGATCAACGCAAAGAAAACCATAGGCCCAGAGGTAAAGCTATGGACTAAGTCTGTTAAGACTCTGCGAGGCTTAGAACAGGTCTTTTTAGTCAAGAGCCCAATACATTTTTTATAAGCAACGGCTACTTGAAAGAGTGGGGGTTTTTTGTCTGGCGCAAATTATTTGCACCCAAAAGGGTTCTCCCGCATCATTGCGCCTGAACTGACTTATGGTGTCTTATGACTGACTTTCTGATTGCTCCATCCATCCTTGCCGCCAATTTTGCCCGTCTGGGTGAAGAGGTAGACAATGTCCTCGAGGCCGGCGCTGACATTGTTCATTTTGATGTTATGGACAACCATTATGTCCCCAATCTCACCATTGGCCCAATGGTTTGCAAGGCTCTAAGAGATCACGGAGTCACCGCGCCTATTGATGTTCATCTGATGGTGCAGCCAGTGGACGATCTGATCCGCATGTTTGCCGATGCAGGTGCTACCTATATTACCTTCCACCCCGAGGCCTCCAATCATATTGACCGCTCGTTGCAGTTAGTTCGTGATCTGGGCTGTAAGGCTGGGCTGGTACTAAATCCGGGCACTGGCCTGGACGTAGCTCGTTGGGTCATGGATAAAATGGATATGCTATTACTTATGTCGGTAAACCCCGGCTTTGGCGGGCAAAAATTTATCTCCTCGACATTGGATAAATTAAAACAAGCGCGACAGCTGATTGATGCCAGCGGCTACAATATTCGTCTAGAAGTTGATGGTGGCGTTGGGGTCAATAATATTGCTGAAGTTGCCGTTGCTGGTGCCGACACCTTTGTTGCTGGCTCTGCGATCTTCAGCAAACCAGATTACGCAACTGTGATTGCCGAAATGCGTGAACAATTAGCCAAGGCCGGTTAATTTACTGAAGGTCCTTATTTGATTACAATAAGCGCCTTCATTTAGGGAGATGGGTTTTGAACAAATGCAGTTTGGTACAGATTGATAGCAGCCACCAACGGTGGCGATGGCGCAACTAATGTCGCCTCGGTGCATTGCGCGCCTGTTTAAATCAAACTGTCCAAGGAAACCATCATGACCCCTGAAAAATTTGCCCAACTGGCAAGCCAGAACTTCAACCGTATTCCGGTGACCCGTGAAGTGCTGGCCGATCTCGAAACACCTCTCAGCGTTTATCTTAAGCTCGCCTTAGGCGCCAACTCCTATATGTTTGAATCAGTGCAGGGCGGCGAGAAATGGGGCCGATACTCATTAATCGGCTTGCAGACCTCCACTGTATTGAAAGTATTTGGCAATCGCCTGGAAATTATCCGTGATGGAAAATCCATGGTAAACCGCACCACCAGTGACCCCCTGGGTGAGGTAGAGCGTTTTCGGCAGCTATTTAGCATGCCTAACTTACCAGAATTACCGAGATTCACCGGTGGTTTGGTGGGTTACTTTGGTTACGACACTGTGCGTTTTGTTGAGCCGCGGCTGGCGAAAAGTGCACCTAAAGACGATTTAGATGCACCAGATATTTTATTGCTGGCCTCCGACGAAGTTGCTATCTTCGATAATCTCTCCGGTACCATTATGCTGGTGGTTCATGTGGATGCCGCCGAGGCCAAAGCGCTGGAAAAAGCTGAGGCTCGCCTCGATGAGCTAGAGCAAAAATTAGCCCAGCCAACACCAGAATTACCGCCGATGAATTTACAGGGTGATGGCATTTCTGAAGATGAATTTGTCTCCAGCTTTGGCCAACAGAATTACATGGCCGCGGTCGATAAGGTTAAGGACTATGTGCTCGCTGGTGATGCTATGCAGGTGGTGCCATCTCAGCGGCTATCGGCACCCTTTAATGCAGAGCCTATTAACCTCTATCGGGCATTGCGGCGGTTAAACCCGTCTCCCTATATGTATTTTCTCGATTTGGATGGCCTTCATATTGTCGGCTCGTCTCCAGAGGTTTTGGTTCGTTTAGAAGATGGTCAGGTCACGGTTCGACCTATTGCGGGTACTAGGCGTCGCGGTCAATCAGAAGAAGAGGATCAGGCGCTAGAGCAAGAAATGCTCGCGGATCCAAAAGAAATCGCCGAGCATTTGATGCTGATAGATTTAGGCCGCAACGATGTGGGTCGCATTAGTCAGACTGGCAGCGTTGAGGTCACCGAGCAAATGGTCGTTGAGCGCTATTCCCATGTGATGCACATCACTTCCAACGTGGTGGGTAACGTGACCGAGGGAATGGGTGCACTGGAAGTATTGAAAGCAACCTTACCCGCAGGCACGTTAAGCGGAGCGCCCAAAATTCGCGCTATGGAAATTATTGATGAACTGGAGCCGGTGAAGCGAGGAATCTATGGCGGCGCCGTGGGCTACATTGGTTGGAGTGGCAATATGGATACCGCGATTGCGATTCGTACTGCTGTTATCAAAGATGGCATGCTGCATGTGCAGGCCGGTGCTGGTGTAGTAGCAGACTCGGTTCCCGAATTGGAATGGGAAGAGACCATGAATAAAGCGCGGGCACTAATGCGCGCAGCGGCAATGGTGTGCCAGCCATGCGCAGGAGACTCCCAATGATAGTAATGATTGATAATTACGACTCATTCACCTACAACGTGGTGCAGTATTTAGCCGAGCTAAAAGCCGATGTTCAGGTGTTCAGGAATGATGAAATCACTATCGCCGAGATTGAAAAATTAGCACCAGAGAAAATTGTTATTTCTCCCGGCCCCTGCACGCCCAACGAAGCTGGTGTCAGTGTTGAATGTATTAAAACTTTCGCCGGCAGAATCCCAATTTTAGGTATCTGCCTGGGCCACCAAAGTATTGGCCAAGCCTTTGGCGGGAAAATTATTCGCGCCAAACAGGTAATGCATGGTAAGACCTCAATGATCTATCACGACAATAGTGGTGTGTTTAAAGACTTGAGCAACCCCTTTGAAGCGACCCGTTATCACTCATTGGTAATAGATCAATCATCGATGCCCGACTGCCTTGAGATTCATGCCTGGACCCAAAATGAGGATGGCTCAATCGATGAGATAATGGGAGTGCGCCATAAAGAACTTGCCATAGAGGGCGTGCAGTTCCACCCGGAATCTATCCTCACCGCGCACGGCCATGATTTGCTCAATAACTTTTTGGAGAGCTAAACAGTGGATATCAAAACAGCGTTAGAAGTGGTAGTCGAGGGCCAACACCTGAGTGCCGCCAAGATGCGTGACGTTATGCGCCAAATAATGACTGGCAATGCCAGCGAGGCACAGATTGGTGCCTTTCTGGTGGCACTGCGTATCAAAGGTGAAACCATAGATGAGATTGCTGGTGCCGTTGAAGTTATGCGTGAGCTGGCGACTGGTGTACAGGTCTCCGGCGACTATTTAGTCGATATCGTTGGTACTGGCGGTGATGAATCAAACCTGTTTAATGTCTCTACAGCAGCAACCTTTGTAGTGGCAGCGGCTGGCGGCCGAGTGGCCAAACATGGTAATCGCTCGGTGAGCAGTAACAGCGGTGCTGCCGATTTATTGGAAGCCGCAGGGGTGAATTTAAACCTCAGCCCAGCCCAGGTTTCTCTCTGTGTTCAAGAACTAGGTGTTGGTTTTATGTTTGCCCCAGCCCACCACAGCGCCATGAAACATGCCATTGGTCCCCGCGAAGCGTTAGGCCTGCGAACCATCTTCAATATTCTTGGCCCCATGACCAATCCAGCTGGTGTCACTCGTCAATTGATTGGTGTATACAAAAAAGAACTGTGCCAGCCTATGGCCGAAGTGCTTGGTCGACTAGGTGCCGAGCATATAATGGTGGTGCATTCAGCGGATGGTCTTGATGAGATCAGCATTGCCACCGAAACCTATGTGGCAGAGTATCGCGATGGTGCCGTCAGCGAGTATAAAATTCAGCCCGAAGATTATTTGTCGCAGCGGCAAAACCTAGACGGCTTGGCAGTAGAAAATGCAGAGGAGTCACTAGCACTTATTGTCGATGCACTGGGTAAAAAAGCGAGTCCTCAGGCAGCTAAAGCGGCAGACCTTATTGCCATCAATGCCGGCGCGGCACTTTATGTGTCCGGCTGTGCTGCAGATTTAGCTCAGGGCATAGAAATGGCCTTGGATGCGATTGGTTCGGGGTTAGCAAAAGCAAAAATTAATGACCTGGCAACTTTTACTCAGGTTCAGCAAGACGGCTAAAAATTAAAGAGATTTCATGATGAGCCCAGACACTCCCACCATATTAAAGAATATTCTTGCCCGAAAGCGGGAAGAAATTTCTGAGCGCAGCGCAGTTATGTCCGCTGATCAGCTCTTAGAAAAAGCCTTATCTGCCTCAGCTCCCCGAGGTTTTGCCGCAGCAATGGCCGCTAAAATAGCCGCAGGAGAATCTGCCGTAATCGCAGAAATTAAAAAGGCTTCGCCCAGCAAAGGCGTGATTCGCGAAGACTTTGATCCAGCGGCAATTGCTAAAAGTTATGCCGACGGTGGCGCGGCCTGCCTTTCTATATTGACTGATGTGGATTTTTTCCAAGGTGCCGATGAATATTTGCAGCAGGCCAGAGAGGCCTGCAATCTCCCGGTTATTCGAAAAGACTTTATTATTGATAAATATCAAATTTATGAAGCCCGAGCCATGGGTGCCGACTGTATCCTGTTAATTGTCTCAGCTCTCGCCGAAGATCAGCTCAATCATCTTCATGAGGTTGCCATATCATTGGGTATGGATGTGCTTATAGAAGTCCATAATGCCGCAGAATTGGCTATTGCCCTTAAACGAGACAACCCAATGGTAGGTATTAATAACCGCAACCTGCACAGCTTTGAAGTGAGCCTTGAAAATACCTATCAGCTATTAGAGCAAATCCCAGCTAACAAGATTGTGATTACCGAAAGCGGTATTCACAGCAGGGATGATGTCGCCGCCATGCGCAAACAGAATGTTCACGCGTTTTTGGTAGGCGAGGCGTTTATGCGCAGCGAAGAGCCCGGCGAGCGACTGAGTGAGATGTTTAGCTAGACATCTATTGCAGTAATACTATCGGGTACCAAACACCACCTTAGTCTTGCCTGCGACAGACACAAGCTCACGCTCTTCCAAATCCTTAAGAACCCGGCCTACCATCTCTCTCGAACAACTCACAAATCGGCCAATTTCCTGACGGGTAATCTTAATTTGCATGCCGTCAGGGTTAGTCATTGCGTCTGGTTCTTTGCAAAGACCTAATAAGGTGCGGGCTACACGACCGGTAACATCAAGGAATGCCAAGTCGCTGACCTTGCGAGTGGTATCTCTTAGACGTTGGACGATTTGCTTGCTAATGGCAAATAGAAACTCTGGGTGTTTATGGCTTAGTTCAATAAACTTGCCGTAGCTTATTTCGCCTACTTCGCACTCGGTTTTGGTGCGTATCCACGCGCTGCGGTGTTCCTGATCGAAAAGACCCATTTCACCTACAAAGTCGCCGGGGTTTAGATAGGCCAGAATCATTTCTTTGCCATCGCTATCATCTTCGATAACAACAGTCACTGACCCTTTAATAATGTAAAAGGGGGTATCACCCTGATCACCGGCATAAATAATAGTGCTTTTTGCAGGATATCGACGACGGTGACAGTGGGACAAGAATGCTTCGACATTGTCTATGTGTGGGGTAAGAGGTGCAGGCGCCAATGCATATCTACTTATATGGTTTTTCTAAGCCGCGGTTGTTTACCACGACATATAAAAGTTATTTGCGACCCCTGTGGTTAATAGTAGTCAAAATATTTTGTCTGCGCGACAAATTTAGACTGCTGTCTGTGCTATCTTTGCGACCTTAAAGATTAGCGATGCAGGGAACAGGTGGAGTATGCAAACAACAGTGAAATGGGTAGATGGTGTCATGTTTTTGGGTGAGTCTGGCACTGGTCATTCCGTGATAATGGATGGTGCACCAGATCAGGGTGGCAGAAATATGGGTGCTCGGCCAATGGAGATGATTTTGATCGGTCTGGGAGGCTGCGCTTCTTTTGATGTGATGACCATGTTGCAGAAAGGCCGCCAGCAGGTATCTGATTGCCGGGTTGATATAGAAGCAGAGCGTGTCGATGCCGTGCCAGCGGTATTTAGTAAAATTCATTTGAGTTTTGTAGTGACAGGCAATGCTCTTAAAGAATCTCAGGTAAAAAGGGCGGTCGAACTCTCAGCGGAAAAGTACTGCTCCGCCTCAATTATGCTGGAAGCTGCCGGTGTTGAAATCAGCCACAGCTACAGTATTGAAAATAGCTAAAGCCCAGTAATAGCAGCGACTAAACCCATTCCCAGCCCACTCTTTAACCTGTTTCTTTAGCCCAGGCGTAAAAAAGCAATGCAAAAAAAAAGGAGCCCGAGGAGGGCTCCTAAAAAGTTCTTTGGATGAATCACAAAGAGGGGTAAGGGGTCTAACATTTCATGAAACCGTTGGAGACGCTATCTAAAACTCGGTGCCAGATACCCCAGACAGCATATTAGGAATCTGCAAGACATAATTCAAATGCATTGTTTGCATTAGCTGCATGCGTTTTGGTAATACCGCTAACATTGATATTAAACCGGCAAGCAAAAAAAAGGGACCTTGGCAGGTCCCTGTAAAAAATCCTATAGCGAGGATTAAGAGGGGTAAATCTTTAAAACAACGAATTTGGTAAATCTGTAAATAAAGGCTTTGTACTGCTGTTGACCTTTACTCCTCAGAAGCCTCAAGTCCTGGTGCTTCCAACTTAACGAAACTGTCTTTCGCAATTGCAGCACCCGTAAGGCCGGTGAAACCGATCAATATATATACGAGTGTCATTTCTATTTCCTTTTGGTTAATAAGAGCATCGTCGCTCCATGGGTGATAATATAAGCATTTGAATGTCATAATCCAAATGCATTGATTGCATTAACTATATGCGTATTGGTAATGACTTAGGAATTCCTTAACATGAACCTACAAAAACTCTCCCGTCTGGATTTAAACCTGTTGGTTTCCCTGCAGGCGCTGCTCGAAGAAAAAAGCGTGACTCGAGCGGCCGAGCGACTATTTATTACCCAACCTGCAATGAGTCGAGTATTACAACGGCTCAGGCATCAATTGGATGACCCACTTTTTACTCGAACAGGCAATGAGCTAGTGCCAACACCAAAAGCTCGTGAGCTACAGTCACGCCTGCCAGGGTTGCTGGACAGTATTTTGGAGATGGTCAGTGAGGGAGATTTTGATCCCGCAACCTACGAGGGTGAGATCACCATTGCAGTGCCAGAATTTGTCGCCATTTCCCTGATTTCTGAATTGACCAAAGTGGTTACACAGCAAGCGCCCGGAGTAGTGCTGTCAATATCTAGTGAAACGGACTCCGTGGAAGGTGAGTTGGCAGAAGGAGGGCTTGATTTTGCCATTGATATCGAGAAAACCATTACCGAAGATATCAGTTCAAGAAGTTTGGCTATTTTCACGCCATCAATCTGGATGAGAGAGGGCCATCCACTGGCCAACAAAGCCAGGGTGACATTGGATGAGATTCTGGAATACCCCTTTGTGCAATACTATTTGCTGATCTACAAGCGCGTTAGCGCGCGAACTGATGCGCGGTTTGACCGTGTGCTTCGAGATATGGGGCGCAAGCGCCAGAAAGCCTTGGTAACCAACCAGCTGATGACGGCAATGGAAACCGTGTGTGATACCGACTGCCTAATGGTGGCAGCTAAATATGGTCTAACGATGGAGCGTGAAATGTACCGCATTGTGCGCAAACGTTATCCAGCAGAATTACCCCATGAGGGCACGATCTCTCTGGTGCTGCTGCAGCACAAGCGCACAGCCGGTTCCGGTATACACCGCTGGCTATCGGATAAAATCGTCGGGCTGATTCAGAACCGAGAAAAGGATATTGCCGCAGACAGAATCAATTAGAGGCGGTAACTGATGCCAGTCATAGCGGAAGAGACAAAAGTCATGAGTTTTTTCACTGGTGCAGGAAAACGATGGCCACCAGCCTCCAGAGCGGCCTTTGCATGTCGCGCCTCATCATCCAGCATCTGCTTAACAATGGCGCGGCTTTTGCGGTCACTGATCGGAAGGTCTTCAAGATGTTTCTGCAAATGATCGCAGACCTGATCTTCGGTGGCGGCAACAAAACCCAAACTGAGTTTGTCGCTAATTAAACCGGCGCCAGCACCTATTCCAAGTGACATGGCATACCAAACTGGGTTAAGTGCGCTAGTGCGTCCACCCAATTCAACAATACGCTCTTCACACCAAGCCAGATGGTCAATCTCCTCCGCAGCAGCATGTTCCATCTGTTCACCCACTTCGGGTAATTTAGCGGTTAATGCTTGCCCTTGGTAGAGAGCCTGAGCGCAAACTTCTCCCGCATGATTTACCCTCATTAGCCCAATGGAATGTTGGCGTTCTTGATCTGATAATTCTGTATCCGCAATTTCAACTGCTGGAGAGACCCGCTGTGGAGCTGGGGCATTGCTCAACACCATACGTAAACCCTGATCCAGCTGGGTAAGAATTTGGTCGAGCCCTGAAAGTTGTCTATTTGCCATGCTATTTATATCTATTTCCGCTGGTTAGTTAACTATTCCCGGGGCCAATTGTAGCCGCTCCAGAAAAGTATTTCTTGCCTACGAAGATAGGTACGTAGGCGACGGCAAAAAAGCCTATGGCCAGCACCTCGCAGACCAGTATATAAAATGGCCAAGGGCCAAAATAATCCAGTATCGACGGGTTAATCGGCTTTGACATCATATATAAGTAGTTTGCATCCAGCCCCAGATTTATCGGGATCAATGCCAGCAGGTAAATATTAAGCCAGACAAAAGTTCGCAACATACTCTTGGCCTCCGGGATAAGCTTAAATGCAAGCAGGTGGTGAATCACCAGAATCACTAGCCCACCATGCACGATCCAGTATTTGAAGAACCCATAACTGGGGAAACCGGCATAAAGATCGGGGGTTAACATGGCCTGGAAAGTCCCGCAGAGAACCAGAAAATAGATAATCTCAAAGCGCCTGAAATTGGGATGCCAAAAGAGCAGTGGGGCTAGCAGAGCGAAAAGATTGCAGATTGATAAAGGCAGATCGACTTTGTGGTTGAATAAGCCATTGTAGGAGTGGATCCAGGAAAAAATAAGCACGGTAATGGTTAAAAAGACCGCGATCCCTCGCCCCAACCATAAATTTTGCCCACCACTAAGTTTTTGGCCTAATTTGATGACCAGAGCCAGCAGGCCGACGAATACTGCCAGTGTCCACCAATGGGACGAACTGAAAGAAGCAAAGGGAATATCAAAGCTAAAAAATGGATGATCCATACGTACCCCGTATTCTTATAATTATTGGCAGCTGTGGCCCGGCGCTTTAGCCGGCTTTTTCACGCTCTATTGCTCGCCAGGCAATATCCTTTCTAAAATAGATGTCATCCCAATAGATCTCGGCAGCCAGTTGATAGGCCTTTTGTTGTGCATCAGAGACCGACTGACCCATCGCTGTGGCGCACAGCACTCTTCCACCGCTGGTCACCAATTCACCGCCGTTCTGGGCCGTCCCTGCGTGAAAGACCTTGGCATCTATGTCCCCTGAAGCTGCGGGTCGCAACCCCGAAATGGCATCACCGCCTCGGTAGGCGCCGGGATAACCACCGGCTGCGAGAACCACACCTACAGCGGGTCTTGCGTCCCACTGGGCCTGCTGTTTGTCGAGATCACCATTCAGGGCCGCCAAGCAATGGGAGACTAAATCAGACTGTAGGCGCAACAATATTGGCTGGGTTTCCGGGTCGCCGAAGCGACAGTTGTACTCAATAACCTTGGGCGTGCCATCCGACATAATCATTAGGCCCGCATACAAAAAGCCAGTGTAATCATTTCCCTCTGCGGCCATTCCCTTCACCGTGGGGTAAATCACTTCATCCATGGCTCTCTGATAAATCTCTTGATCTACCACTGGTGCTGGAGAATAGGCTCCCATGCCGCCGGTATTAGGGCCTGTGTCTCCATTACCAGCGCGCTTATGGTCTTGGCTGGTAGCCATAGGTAACACGTTTTTACCGTCGACCATAACAATAAAACTGGCTTCTTCGCCATCCAGGAACTCTTCAATAACCACACGGTGCCCCGCTTCGCCAAAGGCATTGCCTGCGAGCATATCGCGCACAGCATCCTGCGCTTCGGCCATGGTCATGGCCACAATCACGCCTTTACCTGCAGCCAGGCCATCCGCTTTAATGACAATGGGCGCGCCGACCTTTTGCAGGTAGGCCAGAGCCTCATCCATATTCGTGAAGTTGCCATAGTTGGCGGTTGGAATTTGATGGCGCTCAAGAAAATCCTTGGTGAAGGCTTTGGAGCCCTCAAGTTGAGCAGCGCCTTTGGACGGGCCAAAAATAGGCAGATCACGGCCTTGGAAAAAGTCGACGATACCCTCAACCAGCGGTTGCTCAGGCCCTACAATAGTGAGACCAACCTCATTAGCAGCGGCGAAATCTGCTAATCCTTGGAAGTCATTAACCTTCAGTGCCAGATTTTCAATATTGGGTTCTGTCGCAGTACCTGCATTGCCTGGGGCAACAAACACTTTCTCTACATCTGCACTCTGTAGGGCCTTCCAAGCCAGTGCATGTTCACGCCCACCAGAGCCAATAACCAGTACATTCATTACACAAGTTCCAAGGGTAAATTTGAGAAGCGAATTGTAACAGACTGTATTGGGCAGGTATTTAGACCAGCCATAAAAAGAGCTGTAAACTCGTTTCTGGCAAGCGCTGGCAATATTATCCTTAGAACATCTAAAAAAATGCTGCTACCGTAAATTAGAACTAAATAACAATAATAGGTCTGCCGCTATCTCTCACTCCAATACATCCCCAGCCATAGTCTGGTTTCGTCAAGACCTTCGCATGGCAGATAATCCAGCGCTAACCGCCGCCTGTGAAAAAGGCGAAATTCTACCCGTCTATATTCTTGATGACAGCAACTCCGGTGAATGGGCAATGGGTGGCGCCAGTCGCTGGTGGTTGCACCATGCCCTTGAGTCTTTAAACCAGTCACTGCATGGCAAACTCAATATTTTTGAAGGTGACCCATTACAGGTTCTCAGCCTACTAGCTGAACAGTCCAATGCTTCGTCAATTGTTTGGAATCGCTGTTACGAGCCCTGGCGTATTGCCAGAGACGGCAAAATTAAAGCTGCTCTTAAAGATATGGGTATGGAGGTCGAAAGTTTTAATGGCTCGCTGCTCTGGGAGCCATGGCAGGTGCTTAAAAAAGATGAGACCGCCTATAAAGTATTCACGCCGTATTACCGCCGGGGATGCCTGTCAAAAGCCCCACCCAGAAAGCCAATGCCGGCCCCCAGCAATGTTCTAGCGCAGGCATTAAGTAAAGACTCGCTAGCCTTGAGCGAACTTAATTTACTGCCAACCATTCCTTGGGATACAGAAATGCAAGCCCGGTGGGACATCAGCGAGACGGCGGCTCAGGATCGCCTCGATGACTTCGTGATGAGCGAACTTGAGGACTACCGGGAAGGGCGCAATTTCCCAGATAAGGCTAATGTCTCGAGACTGTCTGCCTACCTGCACTTTGGTCAGATATCCGCAAATACCGCCTGGTATAGAGCCTCGGATGCCGCAGCATTGATCAATAATGAAGCTAGTGTTGACACCTTTTTAAGTGAGCTAGGGTGGCGGGAGTTCTCCCATTATTTGCTCTACCATTTTCCCCAGTTGCCAAAAGCGAATTTGCAGAGCCGTTTTGACATATTCCCCTGGGCAGCCAATACCAATGCCGACCTCAAGGCTTGGCAACAGGGCCGCACCGGCTACCCATTAGTTGATGCAGGTATGCGTGAACTGTTTACCACTGGCTATATGCATAATCGTGTGCGCATGGTGGTAGGTTCCTTTCTGGTCAAAAACTTGCTGATACATTGGCACAAGGGAGAGGAGTGGTTTTGGGATTGCCTAGTCGATGCCGATTTGGCCGCCAACAGTGCTAGCTGGCAGTGGATTGCAGGCTGTGGCGCAGATGCCGCGCCATTCTTTAGAATTTTTAACCCGATTACTCAAAGTGAAAAATTCGATAAGCAGGGGGAGTATATTCGTCGCTATGTGCCAGAGCTGGCGCAGATGCCGGCCAAGTATATCCATGCGCCATGGTTGGCCCCACCGGAGGTGTTAGCCGCAGCAGAAGTAGAAATTGGCACTAATTACCCATCGCCTATTATGGATATAAAAGAGTCCAGAGAACGAGCCCTTGCAGCTTTTGCCCTGACTAAAAATGTTGCCTAAACCTTATTGAAATGGAAAGATCATCTTAACTACAGACTTGGAGTTGAGGTACTGATGCATAAACATCCTAATAAACTAATAAATCTAATCTTAGCATTGGTCGTGCTTATCATTGGCCCAATGGCAATGGCTTCTAGTAGTCAAGACGATAAGCCCAATATTGTTTTAGTGGTTATGGATAATTTTGGATACGGCGAGATTGGAGTCTATGGTGGTGGGGTATTGCGGGGTGCCGCCACACCAAATATCGACAGCATTGCCTCCGAAGGGTTCCAGCTTACCAACTTTAATGTCGAAGCAGAATGTGTCCCATCTCGTTCTGCTTTGATGACCGGCCGCTATGGTATTCGCACCAGGCAGCGACCAGATGGGCCACCGAGAGGTATTTGGTATGGCCTAACACCATGGGAAATTACCCTGGCCGAGATGCTATCTGATACAGGATATGCCACAGGCATGTTCGGGAAATGGCATTTGGGTGACGCAGAGGGCCGCTACCCGACGGATCAGGGGTTTGATGAATGGTATGGCATTCCCAACTCGTCAGATCAGGCATTTTGGCCTGACAGTGACAGCTTTCAGAAAGACGCGGGGGTGGAATTTACCCGAGTAATGACCTCGCAGCGCAATCAAAAGCCAACCAAGCTTGAGGTCTATGGCCGTGCCAAGCGAGCCACTATTGATCGAGAGATTACCGACCGGGCTCTAGACTTTATTCAGCGAAAAGCCAAAGCTAAGCAGCCATTTTTTGCTTACCTCCCCTATACACAAACTCATGAACCAGTAGATGCGCACCCAAACTTTAAAGGCACAACAGGTAACGGGAGCTTTGCAGATGTGCTGGCGCAAACTGATGCCTACGTTGGTGAGTTGCTGGCGGTGGTTGATAACCTTGGGCTCAGGCACAATACTATTTTTATCTTCACCTCAGACAATGGGCGGGAAGGAGTAAAACGCTCCTTTGGTTTCACTGGGCCTTGGCGTGGTAGCATGTTCTCCCCTTATGAGGGGTCCCTCAGAGTTCCTTTCTTAATTCGCTATCCTGGTAAAATCCCAGTGCAACAAGTCTCTAATGATATTGTTCATCTCGTTGATATATTTCCAACTCTGGCTAGCCTCGCAGGGGGCGCAATTCCAAAAGACAGAGTTCTGGATGGCGTTGACCAGACAGATTTCTTAATGGGCAGGGTGCCAAAGTCAGCTCGAGAATCAGTACTTATTTATATTGGCAATGAGCTCTTTGGCGTAAAGTGGCGCAACTGGAAAATGCTTCTTAAGGAGATTGATCCAGACAGCTATGCCATCCAAAATATGGCTTATCCCTCAATTTACAATTTAGTTGCGGACCCTAAAGAAGAGGAGCCAGAAAAGTTCTACCTTGATGATACCTGGGCAGAAACACCTCTATGGCAGGTTATTGAGGACCATGAAGTTTCGATTGAGCAGGACTCCGGTGCACCTGAAACTTAAATTAGAGTTGCCACAAAAGGCTATTTTCAACTGCGATTATTTTTTTCGGGGCTAAACTTAAGAAAATATGCCGCCTAATAATTAGCATTCAAAAACGGAAGATTCTAAACAAGGAAAATTAGCCATGATTCAGTCAGAGAAATTCTGGGATAAGAACGCCGATCTTTACTCAAAGTCACCAGTGAAAAATAAGGTTGACGATCAAAAGAAGATGGAGGTCACCCGAGGTTATTTCCAGCCACATACCAAGCTTTTTGAATTTGCTTGCGGCACTGGTAGCACGGCTATTTCCCATGCCCCCTATGTGGATAATGTTTTAGCTATAGACATTTCATCGAACATGCTGGCGATTGCAAAAGAGAAAGCGGATGCGGTCGGGGTTGAAAATGTGTCTTTTCAGCAATCTGCAATCGAAGATTTTAATCAGTTGGAAAAGCCATTTGATGTTGTTAAGGGCCACAGTATAATTCATTTTTTGGAAGCCCCAGATGCAGTTATAGCCAAAGCCTATAATTTAAAAAATTCGGTGGTGTGTTTGTTACAAATACAGTTTTTTTGGGTGATTCAAAAATACCTTGGAAACCACTTATTGCCGTGGCCAAAATGTTTGGCATGGCACCTGATGGCGTTAATATTCTTAAGCAAGATCAATTGGAAGAGCTATTTCTTAAAGCGGGGTTTGCAATCGACTACAGGCTAGAACCAGGAGAGACAGAAGGGATTTTTAAAGCAGTATTTATTATTTTGAAAAAGCCACTGATAAAAACTAATTGCATAAACCCCAGATAATAAAAAGCCCGCATAGTGCGGGCTTTTTATTGGTCATGGCTAAAAGACTAGTGACGGAAATGACGCATACCAGTAAACACCATAGCCATACCATGCTTATTGGCAGCGGCAATAACTTCATCATCGCGCATAGAGCCACCGGGCTGAATAATACAGCTAATACCAGCCGCACCAGCATTGTCGATACCATCGCGGAATGGGAAGAATGCATCTGATGCCATCACTGCACCCGCAACCTCTAGCCCTGCATGCTCAGCCTTAATGCCGGCAATACGCGCTGAGTTGATACGGCTCATTTGGCCAGCACCCACACCAATTGTCTGATTATTTTTGGCATAGATAATGGCATTAGACTTAACCATCTTGGCAACCTTCCAGGCAAATAACATATCGCTCATTTCTATATCCGATGGAATGCGATTACTTACAACCTTCAGGTCTTGCTCGGTAATCATGCCATTATCGCGATCCTGAATTAACAGGCCACCATTAACTCGTTTGTAGTCGAGGTCTTGTGGGCGATCTGCTCCCCATGTCCCGCATTGCAGCAGACGAACATTTTTCTTGGTGGCCACAGCAGTAACAGCATCCTCTGAAACTGAGGGCGCAATGATGACCTCAACAAATTGTTTTTCGCAGATTTTCTCTGCTGTCGCTGCATCCAACTCTCGGTTGAACGCGATAATGCCACCAAAGGCCGACTCTGGGTCTGTCGCAAAAGCTAGATCATAGGCCGTATCGATATCAACAGCCGCAGCTACACCACAGGGGTTGGCATGTTTAACAATGACACAGGCGGGCTGGTCAAATTGCTTAACGCATTCGAGTGCGGCATCGGTGTCAGCAATATTATTAAACGACAGCTCTTTACCCTGCAGCTGCACTGCGGTTGCAACACTGGCTTCACTCGGGTTGGCTTCGGTATAAAAAGCGGCTTTTTGGTGAGGGTTTTCACCGTAGCGCATTTTCTGGGTTTTAAAATACTGCACATTAAAAGTATCAGAAAAGTCACGCTTTTCGTTGGCCGTGTTTCTGGCACCAAAGTGATTGGCAATCATGCCGTCATAGCCGGCGGTATGCTCAAACGCCTTCACCATTAGCTGGTATCTGGTGCCGTAATCTAGCTGGCCTTCATTGGCCTGCATTTCGGCAACAACGGTTTTGTAATCGCTGGTATTCACTACAATCGCAACATCTTTGTGGTTTTTCGCAGCCGAGCGGACCATGGTTGGGCCGCCAATATCAATATTCTCAATCGCTGTTGGCAGGTCACAGTTGGGGTCAGCTACTGTGGCGGCGAAGGGGTATAAATTAACCACGACCATATCAATGGGCTTAATACCATGGTCGGCCATTACGCTGTCGTCTTTTCCGCGACGGCCCAGAATTCCGCCATGCACTTTCGGGTGTAAAGTTTTTACCCGGCCATCCATCATCTCTGGGAAACCGGTGTAGTCCGACACTTCGGTTACCGCAATGGCATTTTCACTGAGCAGACGAAATGTACCGCCAGTGGAGAGTATTTGTACCCCCTGTGAAGTTAGTGCTCTGGCAAAATCAACAATGCCAGTTTTGTCAGAAACACTGATCAGTGCGCGGGAAATTTTTCTTAGATCGCTCATGAAGTCCTCGGGTTGTAGTGCAGTAGGTCGTTACAGAAGGTCGTATTGTTTTAATTTTTTACGCAAGGTGCCGCGATTTAAGCCCAGCAGCTCCGCAGTTCTACTTTGGTTCTGGCGTGTGTAGTTCATCGCTGCGCTAAGCAGAGGAGGCTCTACTTCGGCCATAACCAGATCGTAGAGGTCACGGGTATCCTGACCATCAAGATCGGCAAAATAGCGCTGCATTGCCTCGGCTACACTGTAGCGAAGAGACTGGCTGCTGTAGTTTTCACTGGCTGCTGATGCAGGGTTTTCTCCCTCTGCTTCTAATTGTTTTTGTTGTGCAGAATTCATGCCGCCTGTTCCTGATTAATTGCGTTTTGAAAAAACTGGTTGAGAAAAAGCTGCTGATCAAACGTACTTTCGAGATTATTAAAATGCTGGGTAAATTCCTTCCCCCCAGGCAGCTCGCTGCTATACCAGCCAATATGCTTTCTAGAGATACGCACCCCACCAACTTCACCATAAAAGCTATGCAACGCCTTTAAATGCCGCGCCATCGTGTGCCCCACTTGCTGGAAGCTGGGCGGAGCCAGCAGCTCCCCTTGCTCAAGGTAATGATTAATCTGATTGAAAATCCAAGGATTCCCCTGGGCACCACGGCCAATCATTACGGCGGCTGCACCAGTGTATTCGAGTACAGCGCTGGCTTTTTCCGGGTCGGTAATATCGCCATTGGCAATAATCGGCATGGAGACAGATTCAACCACGGCTGCGATGGTGTCGTATTCTACCTCGCCGACAAAACGACAGGCGCGGGTGCGGCCATGCACTGCGAGAGCAGCAACACCTGCTTCTTCAGCAATTTTTGCAATATTGACAGCATTGCGATTCTGGCGATCCCAGCCGGTGCGAATTTTTAAGGTCACAGGGACATCCACTGAATCGACAACCGCCTGTAAAATATTGGCCACCAGCTGTGGATCTTGCAATAGTGCAGAACCGGCAGCGCGCTTACAGACTTTTTTTGCTGGGCAACCCATGTTGATATCAATAATTTCTGCGCCCTGGGCGACATTAAACTGTGCAGCGGTAGCCATCATCTGAGGGTCATAGCCGGCAATCTGCACGGATCTTGGTGCGGGCTCATTACCAAACTGAATGCGCAGGCGAGACTTTCTTGTTCCCCAGGTGCTGGGGTCAGCGGCCACCATCTCAGATACAACCAACCCTGCGCCCATTTCACGGCACAGTTGCCGGAACGGCAGATCAGTTACTCCAGCCATAGGGGCTAGAATAGTCTTGCGATCAATTTGGTAGGGGCCAATGTTGAACAAAAATAATCCACAGGTCAGCGATATATCAGTTTCGCCATTCTACCCTGTGGCCAACTGATTAAAAAGTGATCAATTAAAAAAAGGTGCTTTTTACGGGGTCGCTGCCAATATCCGTTGAAGACGCACTTTTCTGCTGTAGTGTGTATGGATTTTCTCTTATAGTCTTTAGGACAAATCTCGGACATCAATAACAGACAATGATTTCTAACAATGATTTCCCCCAGCTGCTAAAGCTCTGGGCCGCCGAACGCGATGACCATGATTGGGTGCTGGGCACAGTGTATAAAACGACTGGCCCCAGTTACCGCAAAGCTGGGGCCTTTATGCTGTTTAACAGTTTGGGGCAGCAGTTTGGTCTATTAAGTGGGGGCTGTCTCGAATCTGATATTCAACGCCATGCCAAGGCTGTAATGGCCAGCGGCAGGCCCAATACCATTTGCTATGACGGCTCTGATGAAGATGATATTTCTTTTCAGTTTGGTATTGGCTGCGGTGGCACAGTATATATTCTGTTGCAACCGATTACGGCCCAGAATAACTATCTTCAGTTAGAGAGCCTGGCAGCTTGTTTGGCTCGCCGTGAGCACAGCATCTACTTGCAACGCATCCATGGCGAAACCGCTGAAGCTCAGTTTGTTGGTGAAACGGATCAAGAGAATAGCCTTTATATGCAGATTGTGGCGCAACTAGAAGGAGCCAAGTCTTTGCTGGTGACTCTGGATGGTGCTGATAAGCCTGGGGAATATTTAGCGACAATGATTAAACCGCCAATACATTTACTGGTCGTCGGTGGTGGTGTTGATGCTCGACCCCTAGTTAGCATGGCGAGTTATTTAGGCTGGGATATCTCTCTATGTGACCCTCGCCCTGCCAACGGGCGGCGGGAACATTTTATGCAGGCGGCCAATATTCTCGATTGCCCCATTGGGCTGCTGCCACAGCACGAGCTTTTTGGTACATTTGATGGGGCTGTATTAATGAGTCATAACTTGCAGATGGATGCCGAGGCGTTGGCAGTGTTACAGACCTCATCTGTAGACTATCTGGCGTTGCTGGGGCCAGAGTCACGTAAAGCTGCGGTACTTGAGCTGGCTGGCTTGGGTGATACCAAATTGAATCTTCCTGTGGCTGGGCCAGCGGGATTAAATCTTGGTGGCGAGCTACCAGAGTCCCTGGCGTTATCTATTTTGGCCCAATGCCATGCTGCCCTGTATAAGGCGGATGCACAGGCGTTTTGCGACCTGCCATTGTGAAAGCCAAGATCGGCATTATTATTTTGGCGGCTGGCGCGGGCTCAAGGTTTGCCGCGTCCGGTGGAGATAGCCCTAAGCAGTTAGTATCCATAGATGGGGTATCGATGTTGCAGCGCGCAGTTAATCTGGCGAATCAGCTACTGCCTGGCGCTGTTCATGTGGTGTTAGGCAGTGAGTCCCATACCATAAAGAGCCAACTTTATTCCTGTGACATTATTATCAACAGAGATTGGCAGCTTGGCCTGGGTAATTCAATTGCCGGCGCAGTGAAGCAGCTGGTGGCGAGCTCAAGTTCTTATGATGGGCTATTAATCATGCTCGGTGATCAGCCGAGGGTAAATATAGAAGGGATAACGGAGATTCTCAATCTGTTTGATGGCGAGAGGGCCATCTGCGCTTACTATGGCAACCGCGATGGCGTGCCCGCGTTATTCCCAGAGGCTTTATTTGCGGACTTAATGGCATTGGATGGCGACTTCGGTGCCAAGATTTTGCTGCAATCAATTGAGGATAAACTCATTGTTCCAATGCCTGAAGCTGCCATAGATATAGACAGTGTTGAGGACCTCAAGCAGCTAGTTTAATCATCAAGCAAAATAAAGTAGGCCGGCTATCCAAATTATTACTGCGACTAATATTATGCCTAAGGCATGTGAGATTCTCATGGTTAACGAAGACATGATTGTTTGGCCAAAAGATTGTTTTGTCCGCGGTGCCAGCTCATCTGCGACGGGGTTGGTTAGGGGCATTGGCAGGTCTGGTTCGGCGCGCTCAATCATCTCATCAAGAATATTGGAAAAGCGTGTTTCCTCTGTAGCCCATTGATCGAGTCCCTGATTCGGGTCGCGGGGACTAGATTCGGGGGAAAGCCCTAGTACTTCATTAATGTCAGTACTAATGGCTGTCTCCAGATCAGTCCCCAGCAAACCGTCTAGCTCCTGCTGCAGATTCTCCGCTGCAGTGTTCAGGTCATCATGGTGATCCAGCACATAGGGCATATAGCCAACACTGGCCTCATCAGCATCTAGCTTTTCAATATGGTCAGCCGCTTCAAACACCGTCAGGCAGACACCACAGCGCACCATGCCTGCAGCTGTATTAAGCTGATCGGGCTCGACGCGGAATGCACTTTTACACTCGGGGCAGCGGGTGACAATATTGTTCATTAGAGTATTTTATCAGTATCGGGTTTTGGTGGCCGAGAGCCGCGCCCATTGGTCTTCTATTCCCAGAGCGTCAAAATCAAAATGCACTTGATAGGGAGCGGAAACATCTTCGATCTGACTTTCCAGCAACCCAGACAGGCAGAGTAGGCCATCTGGTGCGGTGAGCTCGGAAATGTTGCCAGCCAGCTCAATAAGTGGCGCAGCAAGAATATTCGCCACCATTACATCTGCTGTGCTGCCCGTTGGAATAGCCTCAGGCAAGCAGGTGATCAGGCGCTCATCGGCAATATTATTGCGCTGGGCGTTGTCGCGACTAACCAGCAGAGCCTGGGGGTCGTTATCAATCGCAATCACTTTTTCAGCCCCCAACAACAGTGCTGCAATACCCAGAATTCCAGAGCCGCAACCATAGTCGATGATGGTTTTACCCGTCAGATCTTGCTGATCTAGCCAGCGCAGGCAAAGATGAGTAGTGGGGTGGCTGCCGGTACCAAAGGCTAAGCCAGGGTCGAGAAGCAGGTTGATGCCATTTGGGTCTGGCGCATCAGTCCAGCTTGGGCATATCCATAGGCGATCACCACATTGAAGAGGCTGAAAATATTGTTTCCACTCCTGGGACCAGTCTTTATCTTCCAGCAACTCCCAGCGCAATTCAGATTGCAGGCTAACTTTAAGGTCGGTGGAGATCACATCGGTATTTACTGAGGAGGGGAACAATGCTTTGAGAATACAGTTATCCCAGAGGGGTGTTTCACCCACGCCCGGCTCGAGAATGGGTTGGTCGGCAGCATCCTGCAATGTGACAGATACGGCACCGGCATCCAACATCGCATCTTCAGCAGATTCGCTATACTGGCGGGACACTTCAATCTGTAGCTGAATCCATCTGCTAGCTGCCATAGGGCTAAAGCCCGAGCTTTTTCTCGAGATAGTGAATATTCACACCACCTTTCTTAAACTCGGTATCTCGAACCAATTGTTCGTGAAGCTCGATATTGGTTTTGATCCCGTCAATCACCATCTCGTCCAGCGCATTGCGCATTCTCGACAGCGCAGAGTCCCGGTCGCCACCATAGGTGATTACCTTGCCAATCAGCGAATCATAGTTGGGCGGTACTCGGTAACCATTGTAGATATGAGAGTCTACGCGCACACCATTGCCGCCGGGCGCATGGTAGGCATTAATGGTTCCCGGCTGGGGCAAAAAGCTCACAGGGTCTTCTGCATTGATACGGCATTCAAAGCTGTGGCCGCGGAAGATAATATCTTCCTGCTTAAAACTCAGGGGCCTGCCACTGGCAATCGACAGCTGCTCTTTAATAATATCCACCCCAGTGATCATTTCAGACACTGGGTGCTCGACCTGGACACGTGTATTCATCTCGATAAAGTAATAATCGCCGTCTTCGTAGAGAAACTCAAAGGTGCCAGCGCCGCGATAGTTAATCTGGATGCAGGCATTAACGCAGCTTGAAAAAACCGCCTGTCGAGCTTCTTCAGGGATGCCCGGGGCTGGTGCTTCTTCAATAACCTTCTGGTGGCGACGCTGTAACGAACAGTCTCGATCACCCAAATGAATAGCGCTGCCCTGGCCGTCGGAGAGAACTTGTACTTCCACGTGACGAGGGTTCTGTAGAAACTTCTCCATGTAAACAGTGCCGTCACCAAATGCCGCAGCAGCTTCTGCCTTAGTAATGCTCACCGCATTAAGCAGAGTTTGTTCGTTTTCTACCACGCGCATGCCGCGGCCACCGCCACCGGCTGCCGCTTTAATAATAACGGGGTAGCCAATTCGCAGGGCGACGGCTTTGAGAAATTCTGGGTCATTGGGCAGCGGGCCATCGGAGCCGGGCACGGTAGGCACGCCAGCTTCTTTCATTGCTTTAATGGCCGCAACTTTGTCACCCATAACACGGATTACGTCTGCAGTTGGACCGATAAACACAAAGCCGCTGTTCTCTACCTGCTCGGCAAAGTCTGCATTCTCGGCTAAAAATCCGTAGCCCGGGTGCACTGCCTGAGCGCCAGTAATTTCCATAGCACTGATAATAGCTGGGACATTGAGGTAGCTCTGGGGTGATGGGTTAGGGCCAATACAAATAGCTTGGTCTGCTAACTTAACATGCTTGAGGGCAGCATCAATTTTCGAATGCACTGCTACAGTTTTGATATTTAACTCTTTGCAAGCGCGAAGGATTCTTAAGGCAATTTCACCGCGATTGGCGATAAGCACTTTGTCGAGCATGATTAGGTTCCTAGCAGACTTTAAATAATGGTAAACATAGGCTGATCAAACTCAACCGGCTCACCGTCTTCAAGCAAAATGGCGCCAATGGTGCCCGCTTTGTCGGCTTCAATCTGGTTCATCATTTTCATTGCTTCGATAATGCACAACACATCACCAGGTACGACAGCCTGGCCGACCTTTACGAAGGTTGGCGAACCCGGCGCCGGTGCACTGTAGAAGCTGCCGACCATTGGCGAGCGTACAACATGGCCGCTCAACTCTTCCGTTTCTGTAGCGGCAGCCGAGGGGGGCGCGGCTGCAACAGGTGCTGGTGCAGCTGGTGCCGCAGCCACTTGGGCTGGACCTGCCGACGCTGCATACGCAACTGGCCCGCCGCGACTAATGCGCACAGACTCTTCACCTTCAGTGATTTCCAACTCATTGATATTTGATTCTTCCAACAGCTCTATTAGCTTCTTAACTTTACGAATATCCATTCTAATCTCTCAATCTATAACTATTGGTCAAGCTTGCTCAGCACAGCGTGCAGCGCAAGGTCGTAACTTTTCGCGCCAAAGCCGCAAATTACGCCCTCAGCAATATCGGAAAAATAGGAGTGACGGCGAAACTCTTCTCGAGCGTGAACATTCGAGAGATGCACTTCTATAAAGGGAATTTCTACGCCCAGTAGGGCATCGCGCAGGGCAACACTGGTATGGGTAAATGCGCCGGGGTTGATGATAATAAAGTTAACCCCCTCCTGCTTGGCATCGTGGATGCGCTGGATCAGCTCATATTCGGCATTACTTTGCAGCGCCTGTAAATGATGCCCTGCAGATATGGCGCGATCTAAAAGGTGCTGATTAATCTGTTCCAAAGATTCGCTACCATAGAGTTCTGGCTCTCGGGTACCGAGTAAATTCAGATTGGGGCCGTGAAGAAGAAGTATGGTTGCCATGATTGCTCTCGGGAAACGGCTACAAAGAATAACAGTCTGCCCTAAAACTCACAGTCTGTCTAGAAATAGAGGTAACAACTCATTTTCGACGAATTTAGAGGAATTTAAACGAGTTTTTAGGGTGTTTTCCTCGGTGTTATATTCAGAAAAAAGCATTTTAGCGGCGAGATAATGGTTTTTCGCATCATAATCGCACCAAAATAAGGCGTTAATAGCGAACTTCCAGAAAAATGCGCATAAAATCGGTAAATATGCAGCTAAAATTCATTAAAGCTCTATTTAACGCCACTTAATGCGTCTACCACCATGGTTTGTAACAGAATTTGCGGCAATATCTGTGCCTTTCCGTTTCCACGGGGGTAAAGTAAGTACAGGGGCACACCACTGCGCTGATATTGATTGAGAAGCTCAGTAATTTCAGGATCGCTATGGGTCCAGTCACCTTTAAGGTAGGTGATATTGTTTTGTTGAAGGGCCTGATAAAAGGCCTCCGAGCTTAGTGCTACTTTCTCATTGGCCAGACAGGTGATGCACCAATCTGCAGTGAGATTAACAAATACCGGCTGGCCCGCACTGCGAAGTTCGGTTAAGCGCTGGGGGGAATAGGCTTCCCAGCGCGCTTCTTGATCATCTCCTGACAGGCCGACAGCGGGAATAGCAATAGCACCGATTAAGCAGGCCGCGGCCAGCAATTTGCTGGGGCTGAGTTTTGAACTCTTAACCCCTGCGGCTTGATCTAGCTTCCACAGCCAAATCGCCATGGCGATTAAGATCAGGCCAACAAATACCGCAGCAACCACATCAATACTGGTTTGGCGACCAGCGACCCAAATCAGCCAAACCGCCGTCAGATAGAGGGGAAAGGCTAAAAATTGTTTAAAGGTATCCATCCATTGCCCCGGCTTTGGCAGGCGCTGGCTAAGCCCAGGAATCCAGGTGAGCAAAATAAAGGGTAGGGCCATGCCCAAGCCAAGACAGGCAAATACCAGCAGGGCAATCCCAGAAGACTGAGACACAGCAAAGCCTAGTGCTGGGCCCATAAAAGGCGCGGTACAGGGGCTGGCGACGGTGGTGGCCAAAACGCCAGTCAGAAAAGAGGAGCTGAGACTTTCGTCATCAGTTTCAGAGGACTGGCCGACCGACATTAAACCTGTACCAATTTCCAGATAGCCAGAAAACGCCAAACCCATAACAAAGAACAGATAGATCAGAGCAATAATAAAAGCCGGGGACTGCAGTTGGAAGCCCCAGCCAACGGCCTCTCCCGCTGAGCGCAGCGCCAGCATCACTACTGCGATAGCAACAAAACTGGAGATCACGCCAGCGGTGTAGGCCAGGCCATGTATCTGCTTGCTGCGGTCTGATTGATGGGCGCGGGTAAAGCTCAATGCCTTAATTGAAAGCACGGGGAAAACGCAGGGCATCAGGTTTAACATCATGCCGCCTGCAAGAGCGAACAGCAGTATCCAACTAAGAGATAACGATGTTTCTGCGGCCTGATTGGCCCCCGGCCCACGCTGGGCTGATGCCGAGGCTGTGGTGCTTATTTCAACGTTGCCTGAGTCTAAATCAACAGTCACCCATTGTTTATAGGGGGGGTAGCATAGCCCTGCGTCAGCGCAGCCTTGGGATTCAATCTGAATCTCAATCTCCTGGGCATCTGTAGTGTATGGCAGAGCCACCACTGTGTTCAGATAATACACTTCCAGGTCAGCTTCAAAGTAGTCATCCCACTTTACCTTGCCAGTCTCGAAAACAGGCGGCTGAAGCTGACTGCTGGGATCGACAGCATTAAATTTGAAGCGATCCCGATACAGGTAATAACCGCCGGTGATCGTCCAGTTAAACAGCAGCTGATTCTCTCCAACGGTCACATTGACCTGATAGGCCTGTTCGACGGGAATAAAGCTATTGCTGTTTTGCCCCAGAAATTCACTGGAGGCAGCAGGATTTTGTGACAGGGAAACCTGACTGAAACAGGAAACACTAAAGGAAAGCGCTGCTATGCATACTGTCAGTAACAGGCTTTGTTTAAAATTTTTATTCATAGTGAAATTCCGCTGTCAAACAAGCTTAATATCAAGTATGCATAATCAGTATCTCGATTCGATCGCATATTCTCTGCCCCTTACTTTAGCATTTTGATAGCATAGGCAGGGTAAAAATAACTTCGTTAATCAGTTATCCTCGCCGGGCTCATGCTATAGTTTACGAGAGGGATATTATGAAAAAAATAATTACTTTACTGCTCATTCTGGTCGCACAGGCTTCCCTGGTAGCGCCATTGGCCCAGTCCAGTTCTCTACAGGCCAGCGACGCTTATATTCGCACCATGCCCCCAGGGCTCACAACCACTGCTGGTTTTCTAAGCATTACCAACTCTGGTTCAACCCCTTGTCTGCTGTTAAGCGCTGAATCTCAGCTATCCGATCGCCTCGAGTTCCACGAGCACCTGCACTCTGATGGCATGATGCGCATGAGACCTGTAACTGGCGGTATTAATGTTCCAGCGGGTGAAACTGTGGTGTTTAAGCCCGGCGGTCTGCATATCATGCTATTCAATATTCAGCAGCCCCTAATCGCTGGAGAGAGTACGCGATTGCAGTTCAATACAGATCAATGTGGAATCCTAGACATCAGCGCTGAGATTCGTAGCCTGGTTGCTAAGCCCATGGGCGGGATGCACCATTAATGAAGGTGTTTAAGAGTCTGAGGTCGAGATGGAGTCGCTCTTACAATGATATGAGCGAGACTCTGTCGGAAGACTATGTCGGTGAGCAGGCTCCCAAAGGATTGCGCTATAGCCTGTTTGGCGTAACCTTGTTATTAGTGCTTTTGGTGCTGCTGGGTTGGTACTGGAGCGATGAGCCGGACCTATTTGATGTTCAAGCAATTAATAGCCAACAGAACCAGCCTGTCATCGGCGCTGCAACTACCTCAACGCTAATTCATGTAATTGATGTAATGCTGGAAAAGCCCGGCGGTTATCTGGCTAATGATTTAACTCCTCCCGGACTGTGGTTAGATAATCTGCCCAGCTGGGAATTTGGCGCATTGGTACAGGTGCGTGACCTCAGTAAGGCGATGCGTGAATCATTTAGCCGCTCTCAATCCCAGTCTACCGAAGATCGCGATCTGGCTCTGGCCGAGCCAAGATTCAATGTTGACCACCAGAGCTGGGCAGTGCCCTGGCCCGAGAGAGAGTACGCCGACGGCCGTGACTATCTGCAAAACTACTTGCTTCGGCTGAGAGATGAACAGGATTATGACGCCCAGTTCTATGCCCGTGCAGATAACTTGCGCTACTGGCTGGGCACAGTTGAAACCCGATTGGGCAGCCTGTCCCAACGGCTCTCGGCCAGCGTAGGCCAGCGACGTATTAATACTGATCTTGCGGGGGCGGCTGATGCGAGACAGTCGACCGCTTCTCCCAGAGAGCTTGTAGTAAAAACTGACTGGCTGCTGATCGATAATGTTTTCTATGAAGCTCGCGGAACCTCTTGGGCGCTGCTACATTTTCTACAGGCTATCGAAATTGATTTCGCTGATGTGCTCAAAAAGAAAAATGCCCGCACCAGTGTGCAACAGATTGTGCGGGAATTGGAAATGACTCAGCAGCCGGTGCATGCCCCTTTTATTGTCAATGGAGAGGGCTTTGGTTTGCTTGCTAATCACTCGCTGGTGATGGCGTCTTATGTTAGTCGCGCGAATGCGGCGATTATTGATTTAAGGGAGTTGCTCTCCCAAGGTTAGATACGGATGACAGATTCCTTGAATACAGATGGAATTGTTTCTGGGACAGAACTAGAGAAAAAGACAGCTAAATCTCTGGATAAAGCGATTGGTAGCGGGCTAAATCATGCGCTTAATCAGGTTCTTAGTAAAGACCTGGTGGCCGCTCGCCTTAAAGGCGGCGTTATGGTCGTCGACCAAAACTTTAAAGTTGTGATGATTGATCTCAAGGCGGCTAATTTTTGCGGCGTTTCCTCCGGGCAGTCTCAAGGCAAACGATTTTACTCATTATTCCCCGGCCTCCTTGGCAGGCTCTTTGCTTCTGAACTCCATGAAGTGTTAATTGCTATCAGTGAGAAGCAGTGCTCAAGGCCAAGTCACAATACCCTTCTTGATCAATTTGCTGATGCTTTCGCAAGTAATACCCATTTATCAATGCCCGTGCTGTCAATTGCTATGCGGGCCTACAGAGACGGCAGCAATATTTATGGGTTACTTCGCCTGCACTTTAATATTGATCAGACTAATCATCAAAGAGCAGTAGATCGGCACATAAAAAACACTAAAAACACCCCTGAACAGCCTTCAGGATCTTCTGTTGCAGACCCTGTAAGCCAAGATAGCCTAAGGACTGCATAAATCAGTCGCAAAATCAGCTTTAGCCCAACTGCGCCAGTACTGATCGTTGACTGCTATGGCTATATATCGACCATAAGCAGTGCCACCGAGCAGCTTTTTGGCTACAGCGAAGAGTTGCTTAGGGGTAGCTCATTGCGGGTGCTGTTCCCCGATCTCAATAGTCTTGAAGGAATGGGCATCTGTGAGAGTCTGGCCATATTGTCTGGGCGCAACCCCCAGAGCTATATTTTTGGCGGCAACCTCTGAGGGTCAGTCCCAGAGAATTGATATTCAGATTTTTCAATGTGCCGACGAATCTGAAGAATTAATCTTGCTCTGTCGTCACTGTACTCACGGCAGCCTGATCGCAGAAGAATTAGCCAACCGTGGCCGTCTGTTCGACTTTGCATCGAAAAGTGTCGCCGATGCTGTTCTGGTTGTAGATGCCGAGGGCTGTGTGCTGGAGATGAAATCCATCGCAGAGCAGCTACTGAGTTTTGAGTTGGATACCTCGAAAGCTATGCAGATTGAAGCAGTGATGCCATTGGCTAACGAATAGACTGGTATCAGGATGACTCCGGTTCACGATGCCCTGACTAAGGCCACCAATATTGAAGTGAGCGAGTCCCTGTTACTGAAGGAGCGCGGCGCGGAACCCATGTCTTTGGCAGTATCGGCTTTTCCCATGCGCGATGCTATGAACAGAATGCAAAAGTGTCTGGTGATATTTCGCCCCCTGAGTGAAGCTCGCCGAGTATCCAGCCGCCTGCGCTGGCAATCTATGCACGACACCCTTGCCGGGCTGCCCAACAGAAAGTCGCTGGTGGGCCGGCTTCAGTGAGCCATCGAAAACGCTAAACGCGAGGGGTCGATCCATGCTCTGCTGTATATCGACCTCTACAACTTCTCCCTGATCAATCATACCAGCGGCCATATGGCCGGCGATGAGCTGCTGGTGCAGTTTGCCCGACTACTAGTGGAGATAACTGGCTCCAGTGATATTGCCGCGCGCATTGGCAATGACGAGTTTGCACTCCTGCTGCACTGTATTAATTATGATAAAGCGATGGCGATGGCTGAACAGGTGCTCGAGGTCATTAAGGACTTTAGCAGTCTCTGGGAGGGCGAAACGCTGCGGGTTATTGCCAGCATTGGCGACATTATGATCGATTCTGATGCCCTGTCAGATATTGATTTGATGATCAGTGCCGGGTCCCCCTGTGCTGCAGCCAGAGATAAGGGGCGCAACAAAATTCACTTCCAGTCTTTTAATGAGGAGGTAACCAAGCGCCGCCATCTGGCCAGAAGTATGTCCAAGATTGTCGCTGCACTGGATGAAAATCGCTTTACGCTATTTGCGCAGCCGATTGTCTCATTAAATAAAAATGTGGCACTGCCAAAATATTATGAAATTCTGGTGCGCATGCGCGACAGCGATTGCCCCATTTTGCCCCCCTCAGAGTTTATTCCGGTGGCAGAGTACTTCTCTCTGATTGATGATTTAGATAAATGGGGTTTTACAAATGCGCTGCAATTTCTGCAAAAGCGTCAGCAGCAGGGTGGCCCGCTGCCGACCTTAGCGGTAAACCTTTCTGGCAGTACTGTGGGCGATGAAAATGCAATCGACTATATTCTGGCGGGCTTTAGTGACAGCGGTATTGCACCCAAGCACATTCAGTTTGAGATTACCGAAACCGCTGCCGTCAAACGTTTGTCGGAGGCTTAGCGGCTGATAGCAACTCTGCGCTCGGTGGGAGTGTCGTTTGCACTGGACGACTTCGGCAGTGGCCTGTCATCCTTTGCCTACTTAAAGGAGCTGCCCATTGACTGCCTGAAAATTGACTCCAGTTTTATTAAAACCATGGACAATAGTGATGTAGATTATTCTGTGGTCAGTACTATCAATCATTTGGGGCATATCATGGGGGTGTCGACTGTCGCCGAAGGGGTTGAGAATAGATCCCAGCATCAGTTGCTGAAAAAAATAGGCGTCGACTATATTCAGGGGTTTCTCTCTAAAGACTCGCAGCCGTTGGATAAGCTGCTAGACCCTAGTCAGTGATTATTTTATCTAGCTGATTTTTAAACCGTTATATTCGGCACTGTGTAACCGCGGGCCATATTGGCCCACCACCGCACTGGCCGCACGATTGGCAAAGGTGGCGGCCTCTAAACAGGTTTGCCCTTGGCTGATGCCATACAGGTAGGCTCCGGCAAACATATCTCCAGCACCATTGGTATCGACGGCGGTTACTGGCTGGCCCTCGGCCTTTAAAGCACTAAAGCCATCAAAAATAATCGCCCCCTCAGCACCGAGGGTGATGACAAATTGTCGAGAGGTTTTTTGCATGGTCGCAATAGCGCTATCTAGGTCATCAGTTTCACACCAGGTAAGAGCTTCCAGCTTGTTGCAAAACAGCAGGTCGATGCCAGGCCCAATCATCTCCTGCAGGCCTGATTTAAAGTGCTCAACAATGCCGGGGTCTGAGAGGCTGATAGCAACCTTAGTATCATTGCTTTGGGCCACATCGCGGGCCTTGATGGCAGCGGCACGTCCAGTTTCGCTAGTTACCAAATAGCCTTCGATATAGAGATATTCAGAGTTGGCTACGGCCTCGCCATCTATATCTTCCGGAGCCAATTCTTCGCCTACGCCAAGAAAGGAGTTCATGGTGCGTTCGGCATCTGTAGTCACCATCACTAAGCACTTGCCAGTGATACCGGGCTCTAATTGGTCGCCGCCACTGTGATCGACACCGTTATCAATTAAATCCTGTAGATAGAATTGGCCGTTCTCATCATCGGCCACCTTGCAGGCCATATAACCTCTGCCACCAAACTGTGTCAGTGAGATAATGGTATTGGCGGCAGAGCCACCGCAGGCACGTTTAGATAAGGTGATATGGTCTTGCAGGTTGTTGATCAGAAAATGTTGACGCTGTTCGTCGACCAATGTCATCAGGCCTTTCTCTATCTCGAGCCGCTGAAGGTCTTGGTCGGTCACCTGGATTTCCGTATCGACAAGAGCATTGCCCAAGCCGTAGACATTATATTTTTTCATTTCTACCTGGCTCTTAGGCTTCAGCTTTGTGGGTAACAATACCCTGCTGTGTGGCTAAAAATAATATATCTGCTGGCTTGATGGCGAATAGGCCGTTGGTCACCACGCCAGTAATTTGATTAATTGTTTCCTCAAGCTCACAGGCTGACCCCATAGGATAGAGGTGGTGGACATCAAGAATCAGATTGCCATTGTCTGTGACAACGCTTTCACGCCATACCGGGTCACCACCCAGCTTTACTAGCTCACGAGCAACATGGCTGCGGGCCATAGGGATAACTTCAACGGGCAATGGGAAGTTACCTAAGTAATCTACCCACTTGCTTTCATCGGCGATACAGATAAATTCATTGGCCACGGCAGTTACAATTTTTTCTCGGGTGAGGGCGGCGCCACCACCTTTAGTTAATTCCAATCTTGGGTTAGCTTCATCGGCGCCATCAATATAGATGCTCACTTCTGCTACAGCATTGAGTTCGAACACCTGAATGCCATGTCCGCGAAGCCGGTCTGCAGAGGCTTCGGAGCTGGCTACGGTGCCATGGAACCTATGCTTGTGTTCAGCGATAAGGTCAATAAAACAGTTGGCAGTGGAGCCAGTGCCAATGCCGACAATACTGTCATCCTCAATTCGCTCTAAGGTGTAATCCACAGCTGCCTGCGCAACTGCCTGTTTAAGTTGATTCTGATCCACAGATTACCCCAAAAGTTATTGTTCAAATCCGAGTGACGGGGATTATAGGATAATCAGGTAAAAAGGGGCACTAAAAACCCCTTAGCCTAACCATTAGTGCCATTAGTGCTAAGAGAGGCTAGCTTAAATACCTTTATCAAACTAACATTGCCCCACTAGTGAATAACAGTGGAAGCCCAATGCCGCAGAAGTATGTGAAAAAAATCCTTGATGCCCGTATCTATGACTTGGCGATTGAAACGCCGGTTGATGCGGCACCATTACTTTCGCATCGCCTAAACAACGAAGTACTGCTTAAGCGTGAAGATTTGCAGCCGGTATTTTCATTTAAGTTGAGGGGTGCTTACAACAAGCTCCGTCATCTCTCGGAAGAGCAGCTCGCGGCTGGCGTTATCGCGGCCTCGGCTGGTAATCACGCCCAGGGGTTGGCGCTGGCAGCCAAAAAAATGGGCGTTAAAGCGACTATTGTGATGCCCCAGACTACGCCGCAAATTAAAGTTGATGCGGTGCGCGCCAGAGGTGCCAAGGTAGTATTAATAGGCGACAGCTACGATGCTGCCGCGGCCCATGCCAATAAGCTTATTGAAGAACAGGGCCTCACCTATATCCATCCCTTTGATGACCCGGATATTATTGCTGGCCAGGGTACCGTTGGTATGGAAATCCTGCGGCAGATACCAGGCGATCTGGACGCTATCTTTATTGCCGTGGGTGGCGGTGGTTTGTGTGCCGGCGTCGCGGCCTATGTTAAAAATTTGCGCCCGGACATTAAAATTATTGCAGTAGAGTCGGATGATGCCGCCTGTTTAGATGCGGCAATGAAAGCGGGCCGCCGAGTGCGCCTAAAAGAAGTGGGCATTTTTGCTGATGGCACAGCTGTAGCGCAGATTGGCAAAGAGACTTTTCGCCTACTGAAAAATCTCGTTGATGAGGTAATTACAGTTAGCACCGATGAAATCTGTGCGGCGATTAAAGATGTCTACAACGATACCAGAGCAATCTGTGAGCCCTCTGGCGCTCTGGGTACCGCTGGGCTAAAAAAATATGTTGAGGGCCATGGGGTTGAGGGGCAGACATTGTTGGCGATCCAATGCGGTGCCAACATAGACTTTGACCGTTTGCGCTATATTTCTGAACGCACCGAGACCGGTGAAAAGCGCGAGGCCGTTTTGGCGGTGGCTATCGACGAAAAGCCCGGAAGTTTCGAGGCATTTTGCAAGGCACTGCACAGGCGCAATATCTCCGAGTTTAACTATCGCTACAGTGACCCTGCGCAGGCGCAAATATTTGTGGGTATAAAAGTCGTCTCCGATGAAGATCGGCATGATTTACTGACGGAGCTGAGCGAGAAGGGTTATGAGGTGTCTGACATGACCGATAATGAAATGGCCAAGCTACATATTCGCCATATGGTTGGTGGGCATGCCCCGCAAGTGGGTAACGAACAGGTGTTCCGCTTTGAATTCCCCGAGCGCCCCGGCGCACTGATGAGTTTTTTAGTTCAGCTTGGGGGCCGTTTTAATATCTCTATGTTTCACTACCGCAATCATGGCTCTGCCTTTGGCCGTGTTTTAGTGGGCTTGCAGGCGTCGAAGAAAGATACGCGCGAAGTAAAACAGTTCTTGGGTAATCTTGGTTATCACTACACCGATGAAACCGATAACGAAGCGTATCGGTTCTTTCTCGGCAATCAGTGAATAGGCTTACAGCAGGTCTGATATCTTGCGGATTTGTAGTGCTTCAAAGCCAGAGCCGGCCAAGGCGTCGGAAATAACCACCACCTGATCGTCGCGGGAAAATTCATCCCGTCGAATCATAATTGCCGCAGCCTCCGCGAGGGTTTTTTCTGAGTCTTCACCAATGTCTATTTGGTAGCTCAGTACATTGCGATTGATCACCAGTTGCCGACGGGTACGGCTGTTGTTGGTAAAGGCGCAGATAATAGACTCCGGGTGACAGTTGGTAATGCGGTTGGCCATGCGCCCCCTTCTAGTGGGAACAATAATCGCTTTTGCTGAGATCGAGGTTGCCAAATCTACAGCAGCTTTGGCGATTTGCTGTTTATCATTCTCCAGAGCAAGATTATCGGTAAAGCGAAGACCCCGGCTACTCTCTGTAGAGCGGGCAATGCGGTCAAGAATTTCCACGCATTTAATCGGATACTTACCCACGGTTGTTTCGCCCGATAGCATAATCGCGTCTGCTTCTTCGTAAACCGCATTGGCTACATCGGTTACTTCAGCGCGGGTTGGAATTGGGTTTTCGATCATTGATTCCAACATGTGGGTTGCAACAATCACACGCTTGCCCATTTCGGCGCAGGTGCGAATAATGCGGCGTTGAATGCGGGGCAGTACTTCGAGAGGTATCTCGACACCGAGATCGCCGCGGGCTACCATAATGCCATCGGCTGCGGCAATAATGTCTACCATATTAGTAATGGCTTCTTGATCTTCGAGTTTGGCAACTACCTTAATCTGGTCGGCTTTATCTCCAAGCAACTCGCGCAACTCATGAATATCATCGGCTTGGCGAACAAAAGACAGGGCAATAAAGTCCACTCCTTGCTCCATGCCAAACGCAATGTCTCTGCGATCTTTATCGGTGATGGCGGGCAAGTTGACCCGAATCCCGGGCAAGTTGACGTGACGTTTACTTTTTAGCAGCCCCCCATCAATCACTTTTACCTGCATAACCCGCTCTTCTTTACTGAGAACCTGCAGGTTAATCAGGCCGTTATCTACAGTAATCGTGTCTCCCACATCTACATCATTGATCAGGTCATCGTAGTTAATATGAATAGATGACGACTCTACGTCTTCAGCGCCTCGGGCCACGATGGAAATGGTATCGCCTTCTTCGAGATGGAGGTCATTGACCATATCGCCAGTGCGTATCTCAGGGCCCTGAGTATCCAGCAGTATGGCAATTGGGTGGTTGAGCTTTTTATTGAGCTGCTGGATCGACTGAATAATCTTGGCGTGGGACTCATGGTCGCCGTGGGACATGTTGAGCCGGGCCACATTCATGCCCGCATTGGCGAGCTTCTCCAGCATTTCAATGGTTTCAGTCGCTGGGCCTATGGTGCAGATTATTTTTGTTTGGCGCATATTATCTCTTGGTCTGTAACTATTAAATGTAGGGGAATATCCCAGCTTTGCTGAGATATGGCTTGAACTTCTTGGCAGCCGTGAGCCAAGCCAATCAGCTTGGGTTTCAGACGTTTACTCTGCGCCATAAAGGCAAGGGTGCGGTCATAAAAGCCGCCGCCCATACCCATGCGGTTGCCCTGGCGATCAAAGGCCACCAGCGGCATAAAAATAATATCCAGACTACAGGGTGGCGCAGTCTGAGTGCTGTTAAGTGCAGGTTCTGGAATACCAAAACGATTGGTCACCATTTTTGTTCCAGCACTGTACTGGCCAAAGTACAGAGTATTTTTCTTCAGTGGGTGCAATATCGGTAGAAAGCAGCTCTTGCCGGCTTTCAGGGCAGTATCCAGAATAATGCCGGGATCTATTTCACCATCATTGGCAATGTAAATACCAATGCGCTTGGCGCGCAGAAAAAAGCTTTCATGACAGAGTATTGTCGCCAGTTGATCGCGGCACCGCCGCTGTTGTTCTACTGTGAGCGCGCGTCGTTTGGCGCGGAATTGCTGTCGAGTATCACCAGATATCATGGTTTCGAGCCAGTTGTCATAAAACCCCAGAGTGCCGCTGCCAACGTGGCCTTGAACCGA
>JAQXBF010000001.1 GCA_029252555.1 Porticoccaceae bacterium | reverse complement strand
GATGTCACCACTGATGACTATATCGCTTTTCTCAGCCAGGCCTACCACCATGTTAAGCACACTGTCCCGCTGTTGATGGCCACTGGATCGCGATTGCCAGAAGATCTGGAATGGTTAAGAGTGGCCGTCGGCGAATATATTGAAGAAGAGACTGGACATCAAGAATGGGTGCTCAATGATATCGCTGCCTGTGGTGCCAACAAAGAGCAGGTTAGGCGCAGCAAACCTAATCTAGCAACAGAAGTGATGGTTAGCTACGCCTATGACACGGTGCACCGCATCAACCCGCTGGGTTTCTTTGGCATGGTGCATGTCTTGGAGGGTACTAGTGTTAGTCTCGCCGACAATGCCGCCAATAATATTCGAAGTGCTTTATCACTACCTAAAGACGCATTCTCTTATTTATATTCTCACGGCTCATTGGATCAGGACCATGTGGAGTTTTTTAAAGGGCTCATGAACCGCATTGACAGACCCGAAGATCAGGCACAGATTATTCACTCGACCAGGGTATTTTACAAATTATACGGCGATATTTTTCGCTCATTGAGAAGCTGAGGTGGAACTGATGAACCTGAAAAATAAGCGTGTTTTGCTGACTGGCGCCTCTGGTGGTATAGGCGCGGCAATTGCGGCACTGCTCGATCAACAAGGCGCTATTTTATCCCTAGTTGGCCGACAATCTGATAGCCTAAATTTAATTCTTGAGAGCCTGTCCCCAACTGCTCATCAAATATTAGTCGCCGACATTAATAGTGTCGCTGATCGAGAAATGCTGACAGTCCACTGCAACAAGAATGACATTGATATGCTAATTAACTGCGCCGGAGTACTTGAGTTACAATATTTTGACCAACAGGACCCGCAGACCATAGATAACATTATCAATACCAACCTGCTCTCCCCTATGCAGCTGTGTCGCCAACTTATCCCAGCATTAAAAGCACGCGAGCACGCCGTCATTGTCAATATTGGTTCTATTTTTGGCAGCATAGGCCACCCGGGATTCACCACCTATTGCGCCAGTAAATTTGGCCTGCGCGGGTTTACTGAAGCCCTCCAGCGGGAATTAGCCGGCAGCTCTATACAGGTAAGCTATTTGGCGCCCCGCGCAACAATCACAGCACTTAACTCCGCCACCATAACCGCTATGAATGGAGCGCTGGGCAATACCATGGATGATCCAGAGCTAGTTGCCCAGGCGCTGCTAATCTTGCTCAGAAAAAACCAACGCCAACGTTACATGGGCTGGCCCGAACGGCTGTTTGTAAAAGTGAATGCCCTGCTACCCGACGTGGTTGCCAAGGCGCTGATTAAAAACTTACCTACCATCAATCAATCTATCAACCAACAAAATAAAAGCGAAGATTAATGCCATGAATACTCTCTCAATTAGACTTAAAAAAATATATGCAGCAATAATCTGCCTGGGTCTTGTGTCCTCAGCGGCTTGGGCAGATCTAGACGCAGATGTCTTGGTTCTGCAAAAACAGTGGGCCGAAGTCAACTATCAGATAGAAGGTAAAGATCAGATTAGTGCCTTTGAACGATTAATCATAGATGCCGATGCCGTTGTAGTAGCCAACCCCAAACAGGCAGCGCCATTAATTTGGCGCGGCATTATTAAATCAACTCTAGCAGGAAAAAAAGGTGGGCTAGGCGCGCTAGGTTTAGCTAAAGCTGCTAAAAAAGACCTAGAGAAGTCAATTATATTAGACGCCACTGCAATGCAGGGCTCAGCGCTGACCAGCCTAGGGACCCTGTACCTAAATGTTCCGGGCTGGCCGGTTGGTTTCGGCAGCGATAAAAAGGCCGAAAAGTTTTTACTTAAAGCTATTGCAATAAATCCTGATGGCATTGATAGTAACTACTTTTATGCAGACTTTTTGGTCGCGAAAAAACGAAATCAAGAAGCGGCTACCTACTTCAGAAAGGCTCAAAATGCTGCGCCACGGCTCAACCGACCTCTGGCCGACGCTGGTCGTCAAAAAGAGATAGCTACTGCACTGGAGTCTATAAACTAAACTCTGAGATTAACACTACTCAAATGCATATTTTATTAGTTGAAGATGATACATCTCTTGCCGCAGCGCTATGTAAAGCACTGCGGCAAAAAAACTATGCAGTGGATACGGTCACCACCGGCAATGAAGCCCTGCATGTCATTCGAACCGAGAAGCCAGATATTACTATTCTGGATCTCGGCTTACCTGATATGGATGGTATCGAGGTACTTAAAAAAGCCCGCCATTATCAACCCGAAATTCAGATTCTTATATTAACTGCCAGATCTGATATTGAGGAAAAAATAATAGGACTGGATAGTGGCGCGGATGACTATCTGGCTAAGCCCTTTGAGGTAGACGAACTACTAGCCAGACTCCGAGTATTGGAACGCCGTCTAGGCAGTGCTAAAACGTCTCTGGTAGCTGTGGGCGACGTGGTCCTCGATACCACAACAAACACGGTATCCATGAGTGGTCAAAATGTTGAACTGTCACGCCGCGAATACAGTTTATTGCGCAGCCTGATGGAAAACGTCGGCCGAGTGCAAACTCGTTCTGTTTTGGAGAATAGACTGTATAGCTGGGGTGAAGAAGTCTCCAGTAACGCTCTGGAAGTGCATATCCACAACCTCCGCAAAAAGCTAGGCAGTGATTTCATTAAAACCGTGCGTGGCGTCGGTTATCGGGTCAATCAACTGTGAAATCGATTCGCGTATTTTTGGTCACAACAATTCTCGCTGTGGTTACACTTTTTAGTTTCATTTCTGCCTTACGTGGCTATGAAACAAGCCTGGAGGAAGTCGAACGAATGTTTGACAGCCAGCTAGCGGAAAAAGCCAAACTAATCGCTAATATAAATGTTCAGAGTGTCGTTCGTAATGTCGACAGCAGCGATACCGCATTTCAGGTCTGGCAGGGCCGCAACTTAATAGGATCTTCTGACAATGCTTCGCAAACCATCCTAGGTAAGTTACAGCCTGGGTTTAGCTATCAAAACTTTGAGGGTTATCGTTGGCGGACTTACAGTTATTACAACACCATTAACGCGCAGTGGATTATAGTCGCTGCACGTCAGGATATTCGATTTAGTCTCGCCGAAAATATCGCTCTGAAAGCTGTGCTCCCAGCCGTGATTGGCCTGCCAATTCTGGCATTATTAATATGGATCGTGGTGAGCCGCGGATTGCGTCCCATGCGCCGACTAGCACATGAGTTAAGCGACAAGCAGGCAGATGACTTGAGCCCATTATCAATAGCCGTTAACAGCCAAGAGTTGGCGCAAATTGTCAGCTCGTCTAATGATCTTCTAGCGAGGTTAAAATCTTCTTTGCTACGAGAAAAACAATTCGCTTCAGATGCAGCTCATGAGCTACGTACCCCGATTAGCAGCTTAAAAGTACAGCTGTATAATATCAGACAAGAACAACCCGAAAGGAATAAGGAGTTCGGCGAACTGCAGGAAATTTCCCAGCAACTCGAGCATGTTGTGGAGCAAATTTTAGCGCTCTACCGCACCTCTCCAGACGAATACCATACTCGCTTTGAGGCTATTGATTTAACCAGCCTTGCACAACAAGTTATAGCTGAAGAATATGACAACTATGAACGCAAAAACCAACAGATTGAATTTTTTGGTCAAAGGCAGCTGATTCTAGGGGATAAATTTTCATTGACCACATTGATCCAAAATTTACTTAGTAACGCGAACAAATACACGCCCAACGGCGGGCATATTATAGTCAAGATCAAACGAGAAAATGATCAGGTGATGTTGCTTGTTGAAGACTCGGGGCCGGGCATTCCAACCCATGAGCACGAGAGGCTATTCGAACGATTCTACCGCGTCGATGGCGATAGTCATGCTTCTGGAGAATCCGGTTGCGGTCTTGGCTTGGCTATCGTTAAACGGATTGCAGAACTTTATGACGCTGAGATAACCCTCGAGCCATCATCATTTGCCTCTGGCACAGCATTTACATTGCACTTTTCAGCCATCATCCCAGTCACTTTGGATAGTAAGCAATCATGAACCGGCTAATCATAAATAGAATCCTCTTCTATTTTGGTCTTCTACTGGCAATTGCTCTTAGTTCGATTTCGCAAGCAGCGCCCATCATAAAGATCGAGATCAAAGATCATCTATTTTATCCATCGGAATTTAGCGTGCCGGCCAATACAAAAATAAAGCTTCTGATAATTAATAATGACCCCACACCAGAAGAATTTGAAAGCTATGAATTAAATCGTGAAAAAGTAATTATCGGTAATAGTAAAGCAGTGATTTTTATTGGCCCCCTTAGTCCCGGCACCTACCCATTTTTTGGTGAATTCTATCCAAAAACGGCGCAAGGTAAAATTCTTGTCAACTAATCAGAACTTATTATGCTACCTAACGCTGTTATTTTAATTCTTCAAGAAACATTAGAAGCTGCACTACTAATAGGCGTACTGTTAGCAGTCAGTACTCGAGTGCATGACAGCAAACGTTGGCTGCCAATAGCGCTAGTCTCTGGCGGCTGTGTTGCCGCGATACTAGCCAACCAAATGGGTATTATCTCTGAATGGTTCGACTACGCAGGTCAGGAACTACTAAATGCGCTCTTCCAAACTATCATCTGCTTGGCAATTGCCTTAGCAGTGTGGCTCACAGCAACTATAGACCCGCTAAACCCCCAGCCAGGCAAAGTAGCTGCCTTTAGCCATTGCGCAATAATCATCATTTTTTGCGCCGTAGTGCGAGAAGGTCAGGAAATAATTCTCTACCTTGGTGGCTTTATGTATACCGAAAACTTTCAAAAAGTGCTCACTGGTGGTGCCTTAGGGTTTAGCATTGGCGCCAGTATAGGCATACTCTTATTTTATAGCCTGGTCGACCATTCTGGTCGCGAAAGACGCACTGCCTGCCTAGTTTTACTAGCCCTGTTCGCTGGCAATATGCTCTCTCAGTCCACCCTTTTACTGATGCAAATTGACTGGGTGACCCAAAGCCCTCCTATTTGGAACACATCAACATTTGTTGCAGAGACCTCAATATTCGGTCAGCTCCTATATCCACTCGTAGGTTATGAGGCTACTCCTTCGCCAATTCAGGCGGCCGCGTATATACTGGGGGTGACACTGGTTACTGGCGCAAATTTTATGCCTAGATATTATCCAGAAAAGAAGAAGCAACAGGTGCAACCAGTAAGAGGGAATGATGCGTAGTGCACTGCTTTTACTATCATTAGTATTCGTATCATTAAGCTCCTCGTTACTCGCTGACGGAATAGTGATCGATAAGATTTACCACCCCTACGTTCAGCCCCTTGAGCAAGAGCTAGAGATACGAGTACTTCAACAGAATAATCAATCTGGCATTGCTGATAATACTCGACTGTATCGTTTAGCCTACGGCCGATCGCTTAGTGATCGCTTGTTTATAGAGGCTTATTTGGTTGGCCAAGGATCAAGCAGCGAAAATTTGGACCTGCAATCGATAGAAATGGAAATAAAATGGCAACTCACCGAACAGGGTGAATATTGGGCAGACTGGGGAGTTCTTGCAGAACTTTCTAAAGGCATCGGTAACAATATCTATGAAGCCAGCATTGGACTCATTGCCGAAAAAGAATTTGGCCACTGGAGCGCCACAACCAATTTTGTTATTGAGCAGGAATGGGGCAGCGGTATTGACGACGAATTGGAATCTGTCTTTAGCCTACAAGCACGATACCGCTATAGTCAAACGCTCGAACCTGGCATTGAGTTTTATGCGGGTCAAAACAGCATTGGCGTCGGCCCAGTTCTGATGGGACAAGCTAAATTAGCGGGACCAAAAAAACTCAAATGGGAAGCCGGTGTTATTCTTGGGTTGGACTCAAAAAGCCCAGACACTAGTGTTCGTCTGTTGTTTGAATATGAGTTTTAGATGACGTAAAAAGAAATGCAAAGCAACTGGTATCGGCATTTTTAGTTAATGTACTAGAACAGAATAAGCCCTATTTATCGCGTATCAGCGTGATTTAACGCTACTATTCTTAAATGTTACTTATGATTTGCAGTAGTCGTAGTCGTTTGTAACTTTCTTTGTAAAACCCCCTATTTTAGGGATGGTTTGTAACAAGCTTGTAACTCTAAATTCGTTATAAATCAATGGGTTACATCTACCCGGCTACTCCCACTCTATAGTCGCCGGTGGCTTACTGGATACATCGTAGGTCACCCGAGAAACTTGGGTGATCTCATTAATAATACGATTGGACACTTTCTCTAAAAGCTCATAGGGCAGATGCGCCCAGCGAGCCGTCATAAAGTCGATGGTCTCTACCGCACGTAGGGCAATTACCCATTCATAGCGACGCGCATCACCCACCACACCCACAGACTTAATGGGCAGAAATACAGCGAAGGCCTGACTGGTTTTATGGTACCAACCGGAGTTGTGTAGCTCTTCGATAAAGATGGCATCAGCTTCACGGAGAATATCGGCATAGTCTTTTTTCACTTCGCCGAGAATACGCACGCCTAGGCCGGGGCCCGGGAATGGGTGGCGATAGACCATATCGTAGGGCAGGCCCAGCTCGACACCGATCTTGCGCACTTCGTCTTTAAATAATTCGCGCAGTGGCTCAACTAACTCCAGCGCCATATCATCGGGTAAGCCGCCCACATTGTGGTGAGACTTAATCACATGGGCTTTGCCGGTTTTGGAGGCGGCAGATTCAATCACATCGGGGTAGATGGTGCCCTGAGCGAGGAAGTTAACATTGTCAATTTTGTTGGACTCTTCGTCGAAGATTTCAATAAAGGTATTGCCGATCACTTTGCGTTTGGCCTCGGGGTCGCTAACGCCGACCAGACCATTTAAGAATTTGTCTTGGGCATTGGCGCGAATCACTTTTACACCCATATTTTTGGCGAACATCTCCATCACGATATCGCCTTCGTTTTTGCGCAGCAGGCCATTGTCAACAAATACACAGGTTAGCTGACTGCCAATGGCTTTATGAAGTAGCGCAGCAACCACTGAGGAATCTACACCCCCAGATAAACCCAACAGCACATGGCTGTCGCCTACCTGCTCCTGAACTCGGGCAATCTGATCTTCAATAATTGCCGCGGCGGTCCACAGAGCACCGCAGCCACAGATTTGCAGGGCGAAATGTTCAAACATACACTGCCCCTGCAATGTATGAGTCACTTCAGGGTGGAACTGAATGCCGTAGAATTTTTTGTCTTCATTGACCATTCCGGCAATCGGGCAAGATGGGGTTGACGCCATCAGGCTAAAGCCCTCGGGCATGGCCACAACCTTATCGCCATGACTCATCCATACATCCAGCAGTGACTCACCGTCCTGGCCAATATGGTCTTTAATATCCTGTAACAGGCTCGACTCAGTTTCGACTTTCACCTGAGCATAACCAAACTCACGCACATCGGAAGTATCGACTTTACCGCCTAGCTGACCAGCCATGGTTTGCATGCCGTAACAGATACCCAGCACGGGAAGGCCCAGTGTAAAAACACAGTCTGGCGCGCGAGGTGCATCGGCACCATCGGTGACCGACTCTGGGCCTCCGGAGAGAATAATCCCTTTAGGGTCAAATTCGCGAATTTCTTCTTCGGTAATATCCCATGCACGAATCTCGGAGAACACACCGATCTCTCGCACACGGCGAGCGATTAACTGGGTGTACTGCGACCCGAAATCGAGAATAAGAATTTTTTGCGAATGTAGATCTGACATTGATTAACCCTAAAAAAAAGGCTGCGGTAGTTCTTAGACGCAGCCATTTTTACAACATATCAACAGCAACAGCTTATCGACCACCGGCCGGATAATTTGGTGCTTCCTTGGTAATTTGTACATCGTGCACATGGCTCTCGCTAGTACCAGCTGAGGTCACTCGCACAAACTCTGGTTGGGTGCGCATCTGGCCCATGGTGCTGCAACCGGTGTAGCCCATTGCTGAGCGCAGGCCACCCATCATCTGATGAATAATGGCAGAGACTGGCCCTTTGTAAGGCACACGACCCTCGATACCTTCGGGCACTAACTTCTCGGCGCCTTCGTTAGCATCTTGGAAATAGCGATCACTGGAACCCTGGCTGCGGGACATGGCACCCAGAGAACCCATGCCGCGATAAGATTTGTAAGAGCGACCCTGATAAATTTCAATCTCGCCCGGTGCTTCTTCAGTACCGGCCAGCATAGAGCCCATCATCACTGCACTGGCCCCAGCCACTACCGCTTTGGACATATCACCGGAATAGCGAATACCGCCATCGGCAATCACTGGAACATCTGTGCCTTTGAGCGCGGCCACGGCATCGGCAATGGCAGTAATCTGCGGAACACCAATACCGGTGACAATTCTTGTGGTACAGATCGAACCAGGGCCTATACCCACTTTAACCCCGTCGGCACCTGCATCGGCCAGCGCCTTGGCACCGGCACCAGTGGCCACATTGCCACCGATCACCTGAACCTCTGGGTAGTGTTTTTTGATCCACTTAACTCGCTCCAAAACATTTTTGGAATGGCCATGGGCGGTATCAACAACCAGTACATCCACACCAGCGGCAACCAACGCTGCTACTCGATCGTCAGTGTCTTGACCAACTCCCACCGAGGCACCAACGCGCAACCGGCCCTGATCATCTTTACAGGCATTGGGGTGTTGTTCTGCTTTATCTATGTCGGTAACGGTAATCAGACCTTTGAGTTCAAAGTTATCATTGACCACCAAAACTTTTTCAATTCTGTGCTCATGCAAAAGCGCGCGCACGGTGTCTGGGTCCGCGCCTTCTTTAACGGTTACCAAGTCTTTCTTGGGGGTCATTACCGACGTTACCAGCGCATCCATATCTGTGGCAAAGCGGACATCTCTGCGGGTGACCAAACCAATCAAATTGCCGTCTTGAAGAACCGGTAGGCCAGACACATTATTAGCCACCGACAGATCGTAGAGCTCACCCAATGTCGCCGTCGACTGAATAGTATGCGGGTCTTTCACCACGCCAGATTCGTACTTTTTAACCATACGAACTTCTTTAGCCTGCTGTTCGATGGTCATGCTCTTGTGGATAATACCCACACCGCCTTCAGCGGCAATTGCGATGGCCAACCGGGCTTCTGTGACTGTGTCCATAGCGGCAGAAACCAACGGAATATTCATCTTGATACCGCGAGTTAACTGGCTGTGCGTCGATACATCTTTTGCCGTGACGTCAGAATACCCGGGTACCAGCAGGACATCGTCAAAGGTCAAGGCTTCATGGGAAATGCGTAACATAGGGGACGCTTACCTCTGTGAGGTTTTAAAAAGTAAGCAGTGCATTATAAATCACCGCCCGTAATAAGGTAAACAACTATTTACCAGCTTTTATACGGGAAAACAGTGACTTAAGCTTGCTCCCGGATGACTTTTGCTGGAGTGTGAAATAGATACAAAGTGATGGCTAGAACAAAACTGATCGCCTCGGCAGCTGAAATAGCGGCAACAAAACGGTAATCTGATAACAGCATATAAAGCAGAATCAGGAATCCCGCTGGCATAATTAAACTGCGGCAGCTGGCCACCAGTGCCGATTGAAATGGCAGGTGTACTGCAGTGAGGTAACCGGATATCAGCATAGTAAAACCGGCGAAAATAAACACCGGCCAAATATAGGCGACAAACTCTAATGCTAGGGCAAGAGTATCACTGTCTCGCTCTACATCGATAAATAGGCCGATCAGCGATTCACTACCAAAGATCAATAGACTGATAATACCTGCACTGACCCCGCCAATCATAATACCGGCGGTACGCAAGAATGCCCGAATTCTCTGGGGGTTTCGTGCCCCAAAATTTTGCGAAATAATCACTTGAATTGAGTCTGAAATAGCAAAGTACGCCATAAACCCAATAAACAGTAGATAGTTGACCAATGTAATGGCGGCTACGCCAGTAACGCCCGCACGTTGAATAAGCATCCAGTTAAAAATAAAGGCAATCAGTGCGCCAGACACTTCATTAATAAATTCAGAGATACCGTTGTCGGCCGCCCGAAAGACCTCGCGCCAATTTTTTTGCCGCAACCCAAAAAAGATTTTCCGTTTTGGGTGAACAAAATAGAACAGCATCACCGAGAGGGAAATTACCTCTGAGATCCCCGTCGCCAGCGCAGCACCAGTCAGCCCCCAGCCAAAGAAGGCGATAAACAGATAATCCAGACTAATATTGACCACTGCGCCTATGGCAAGTCCCAAGGCCGCTAAATTGGGGAAGCCGTCCAAGCGAATAAAGAAATATATTTGGATAACAATAAACTGGAAAAATAGAAAGGGGAAAATGATCCTATAATATTCGCTCATCACCGGGAAAAGTGTCTTGTCGGCCCCCAGAATAGCAAAGATCTCTGCTTCAAACATAAGCCCTAAAGCAATCACGATCAGGCCATAAACAACCATAAACATGAGTGTTTTGCTAAAAATTGCTGATGCTGCAGTGGTATTTTTCTCGCCCAGATACTTGCCGCCACGCACAGAGCCGCCAATCGATATCATCATGCTGACACCGAATAGCAACGTGGTAATGGGAATAATAAGATTGACTGCTGCCAGCGCAGTCACCCCCTCATAGTTGCCGATAAACATACCATCCACCAATGAGGCAGACGTCATAGCAATCAAGCCCAGCAAAGAGGGCATCATGTACCTTAAAAAGGTAGGGAGTATGGGGCCTTCAAGGGCATCATTTTGTGTATGAGTATCAGTGTTCATCAAGTGTCATCAATTTATTTTTATTTTATAAGTATTACTGTCCGGAATGATACTAAGCAATAGCGAATATGGATTAAAGCGGTATGTAAGAGATTACAACTATTTCTCCAACTTTATTAGGAGAAAACAGTGACTTAAGACTGACTGATTCTTACAATAAGACGATGCAAAGCACCCCCACAGACCGACAAATCTTTAGCGTTAGCCAGCTCAACCGCAGCGTGCGCCATCTGCTGGAAACCCAGCTGCCCATGCTCTGGGTAGAGGGCGAGATATCCAACTTCGCCCGCGCCGGCTCCGGCCACTGGTACCTGACATTAAAAGATGATCAGGCCCAGGTGCGCTGCGCTATGTTCCGCAATGCCAACCAGCGCGTCGGCTTTCAGCCCGCCAATGGCACACAGGTATTAGTGCGCTGCCGTGCAGGGCTGTACGAAGGCCGCGGCGAATATCAGCTGGTGATCGAGCATATGGAGGAAGCGGGCTTTGGCGCCCTGCAACGGCAATTTGATCAGCTTAAACAAAAGCTTACCGCCGAAGGCCTGTTCGATAACCAGCTTAAACAAGCCATGCCCGAGTCGGTGCGCCATATAGAGGTTATCACATCCGCCACTGGTGCTGCGGTCAAAGATATTCTCTCGGTACTCAACCGCCGTTTTCCAACTATTAAAATTAGTATTTTCCCCACCATGGTACAGGGAGAACAAGCAGCCAGGCAAATTGTTCAGGCTATAGCCGACGCCAATGCTTATGGTCAGTGCGATGCCTTAATTGTGGGTCGTGGCGGTGGTTCTCTAGAGGATTTATGGCCTTTTAATGAGGAGGCCGTTGCCCGGGCGATATTTGCCAGTGAGATTCCGGTGGTTAGTGCTGTAGGCCATGAAGTCGACTTTACCATTACCGACTTTGTAGCAGATTTACGCGCGCCAACGCCCTCTGCAGCTGCCGAACTGTTAAGTCCAGATGGCGAGGAAATGCTCAACCAGTTTGAGGGTTTTGAAATACTTCTGGCCGAAGCGGTCACCCGCAAGATCAGGCATCTGGAACAGCGCACCGCTTACCTGCAAAAGCGTCTGCAACATCCGGGCCGCAAGCTGCAAGAGCAAGCCCAGCATCTCGATCATTTGGATATTCGTTTGCGCCGCGCTATCGCCGGTAAAATGCAGCAACAGACAGCGCAGATGCAGCGCGTGGAAGATTGGCTGGTACGTCAGAGCCCTAAGGACGCTATCGCTCAGCGCAAGCAGGCAGTGACTAATTCGGTGAAGCAGATGATGCGGGTTGTGAGCCAGCAGTTAGAACTCAAGCAAAGTAGCACCGCTCAGGCTATGCATTTGCTGGATACCGTAAGCCCGCTTAAAACATTGGGCCGCGGCTACTCGATTATCCGGAATGAGAGTAACAATGTGGTTAAGACTATTGCTGAGGTTAAGGCTGGCGATCAGTTAAAGGGCCAGCTGGTGGATGGTGAGGTAGTTTTTGCGGTGACTGGGACTAGCGATAAGACGCTTTAGGTGCATTGCTGCTAAGATCCACGCGAAGTGTTTTAGGTCGGGGATGACCGGCGTCGGGCGGGTCTAGTTAGTCAGCCAAAGCCTGCTCCAAATCAGCAATAATATCCCCCACCGCTTCAAGCCCGGCCGAAATGCGCACCAGCCCCTCGCTAATCCCATGCTCAGCGCGCTCCTCAACCGTATACACGGAATGGGTCATGCTTGCCGGGTGCTGAATCAATGTCTCTGCATCGCCCAAACTCACCGCCAGCTTTGCCAGTTTGAGTTTATTGAGCATACGTACCCCAGCCTTATAACCCCCCTTCAGCTCCAGCGCGATCATGCCGCCAAAATCATCCATCTGCTTGGCAGCAACATTGTACCAAGGGTCATTTTTTAGGCCGGGGAAAAACACCTGATCTACCGCCGGGTGCTGCGCTAACATCTCGGCAATTGCCTGGGCATTTTGGCAGTGGCGCTCCATACGCAGCTGCAATGTTTTAATGCCACGCAAAATCAAAAAGACTGTCATGGGTGAAATCACCGCGCCAGTCATATCCTTCAAACCAAACAACCGTATTTGATGGATCGTCTCCGCATCCCCCACCACGGCACCAGCAATCAAATCACCATGGCCGCCCAGGTACTTAGTGGCCGAATGCACCACCAAATCAGCACCCATAGTTAAAGGCCGCTGCAGTGCTGGCGTGCAATAGGTATTGTCTACCATCACTTTAATATCTTGGTTGCAGCCCTTAGCCAGCGCACTAATAGCGGCAATATCAATCACCCGCATATTGGGGTTTACCGGCGTCTCGAAATACACCACTTTGGTTTTATCGGTTAGCTTGGCTTGCACCTCAGCAGGGTCGGTGAAGTCTGCATAGCAAATGTCCACCCCAAACTTTGTCAGGCCGTGCTCCATAAATGTGAAAGTGCAACCATAGAGGGTTTTATCCACTAGAATCTGATCCCCCGGCCCTACAATAGTCCACAAAGTGGCCGTGATTGCACCCATGCCAGAGGCAGTTGCCAGTGCCGCTTCACCTTCTTCCAGATCAGCCAGGCGAGTTTCCAGGATCTCTTGGGTAGGGTTCGAGATGCGACTATAAAAATGCCCCGGCTCTTCGCCTGCAAAACGCCCTGCCCCCTGCCCGACATTGTCAAAAGCAAAGGTAGAGGTCATATAAATTGGCGGGTTAAGAGAGCCCTCATGGTCGCCACTGTTATAACCTGCATGCACAGACCGAGTGGCAAAGGAGAGTTTGTTTCTATTGCGGGAAGACATGGTCACACTCATCAAAAAGGTCAAGTTATAGCTCTAGAATAACGCCATTAATTAGGATAAATCTCCCTTTTAAATTTGCTTAAATAGCAATTAATAGATATATTCACTACTTAATTAACATTTATAGGTGATTTATGCCAATTTCTAAGCTAGATCGAATAGACCGCCGCATTCTTGAAGAAGTTCAGTCCGACGGCAGCATTAGAAATTTGGAATTGGCCGAGCGCGTCGGCCTCTCACCCTCGCCCTGCGCCAGACGCGTAAAGCTGCTGCAGGAGAGCGGTATTATTAGCCGCCAGATCACGGTGCTGGATCAAAAGAAATTGGGGCTGCCAATTAGCATCTATATCTCTGTGAGTCTGGACCATCAGAGCCCGGACCGACTAAAGAACTTTGACAACAAAATCTCCGGCTGGCCGGAGGTGGTTGAGTGCTCATTGATTACCGGCAGCGATACGGATTATCTATTGAAGGTGGTGATGCCGGATATGGATTATTACCAGCGGTTCTTGCTGGATAAGTTAAATCAGGTTGAGGGGGTTAGTAGTATTAAGACAAGTTTTGTATTGAGGCAGGTAGTGCAGAGAACAGAGATGCCGCTTAATCATATTTAGAGACCCTGATGACAATTTAGGCCGAGCCTAAATTGTCACTTTTTCCTGTTACCCGGCTCGTTGCGTTTGCTGTACTTCACAGCCTTCTTGAGCTTAACAGCATGCTTTTCCTTCGCCGTAATCGCCTTGGTTTTATAGGGGTTATCACCAGTACGATACTCAACTTTTACTGGCGTGCCATGCAAGCCCAACTCACGACGGAATATCTTCTCCAGATATCTGGTGTACTGAGTCGGCACAGAATCTGTTTGATTACCGTGAATAATAATCACCGGCGGGTTGCGCCCACCCGCATGGGCAAAGCGCAATTTAATACGACGGCCATGGACCATTGGTGGCTGATGTTCTTCCACCGCACCTTCCAATACCTTGGTTAGGCGCGATGCGCTCAATGTATCCGTAGCCGCAGAATACGCTGCCCCAATAGAGTCATAGAGATTACCCACACCTGTGCCGTGCAGTGCAGAGATAAAGTGCACATCGGCAAATTCAGCAAAACGCAGGCGGCGTTTGATATCCGCCTTAATCTTTTCGCGCTTCTCTGAGTCTAGACCATCCCACTTATTAATGCCCACCACCAAACCGCGGCCCGCATCAATTACCGAACCCATCAGGTGTAAATCCTGCTCCACCAGACCCTCCTGGGCATCCACCAAAAGGATTACCACATTGGCATCATCAATGGCTTGCAGGGTTTTCACGATAGAGAACTTCTCCACCGCCAACTTAATATTTTTGCGCTTGCGAATACCCGCCGTATCAATCAGCGTGTAGTCTTGGCCATGGCGCTCATAATCAATATAAACACTGTCGCGCGTGGTGCCGGCTTCGTCATAGACCACAACACGGTCCTCGCCCAGCAGGCGATTAACCAACGTCGACTTACCCACATTCGGGCGGCCAACCACACCAATCTTGATACTATTTAAACCGCTGTTATCTGGCTCAACATATTCAGGGAAAGGCTCCAGCAACTCTTCCATCATTGAGCGCACGCCGCGACCATGGGTAGCAGTGGTGGGGAACATCCCAGAAAAGCCCAGCTGGTAAAAATCGGCTAGGGCCTCTGCAGGGTCCAACCCATCAATCTTATTGGCTACTAGATAGACCTTGCGGTTCTTCTGGCGCAGCTTCTCGGCAATCATATAGTCAGCCGCGATAATTCCCGACCGGCAGTCGACAATAAACAGCACAATATCCGCTTCATCCATTGCCAGCAGCGACTGCTCGGCCATGCCTACATCAATACCCTCTTCCTCACCACTGATGCCACCTGTGTCGATCACCATAAAGCGACGGTTATACATCTCGCCATCGCCATATTTACGGTCGCGGGTTAAACCGGAGTAGTTGGCCACCAGCGCATCACGACTGCGGGTGAGTCGATTAAACAGCGTGGACTTGCCAACATTGGGGCGCCCGACAAGGGCGATAACAGGAATCATGGGATAAAAAAATGCCGCAGGTTTTAATTTCGGCATTCTACTTTAGTTTAGGTTGCTTAACACTAGGAAGATTCTGGTCATTCTGTATCCAAAACGCTTCCTGTGTCATCCTGTTCCAAACCTAGTACTCATACCACCCCTTCCCAGTTTTCTCACCAAACTCCCCATTAGCGTAATGCTCCACCAAACTCGGCGTTGGCAAATCGGCCGCATCCCCCGTTGCCTTAAACATCTCCATCGCAATGGTATAACTCCAATCCAACCCGATTAAATCATTGAGCCTAAACGGGCCCATCGGATGCCCCGCACCAAATACACAGGCTTTATTTACATCTGCTCCGCAATTGCAAACAGGCTTCAGTTTTAACTAATCTGATCTAACACCCTACGCACCGCATCAAACATACTCTCTAGATCCTCCGGCTTGGAATTCAAAAACGGTGAAAACTGCAATATATCCATGCCATTGCGAATCACTAAATCCTCATCCCAGAAACAGTGTTTATGGGCATCTAAACCCCGAGCACCGGGGGCGCCCGATCTAGGCGCTAACTCAATCGCGCCCATCAAACCAAAATTGCGCACATCGATGACCGTGGGGTGATCATCAAACTGATGGATAGCTTCTGCAAACAGCGTTTCCAGTTCTCGCGATTGCTGGAAACTGCCCTCTTGTTCGTAGACTTCCAAGGTTGCCAAGCCAGCCGCGGCAGCTACGGGGTGACCAGAATAGGTATAGCCATGGAACAGCTCGATACTCTGCTCTGGGCCCTGCATAAAGGCTTGGTAAATTGTGTCGGTAGCTAGCACTGCCCCCATGGGGATTACGCCGTTGGTTAAACCTTTGGCGGTGGTAATTAGGTCTGGAGTAACGCCAAATCGTTGAGCGGCAAAGGGGGCGCCTATGCGGCCAAAGGCGGTGATTACTTCATCGAAAATTAGCAGTATGCCGTGCTTGGTGCAGATTTCTCGCAGGCGCTCTAAATAGCCTACTGGCGGGGGCAATATGCCTGTGGAACCTGGCACTGGTTCTACTATCACAGCGGCGATGGTGCTGGCATCGTGCAGGGCCACTAGATGTTCAAGTTCTGCTACTAAATGACCGCCCCATTCTGGTTGGCCGTGGCTGAAGGCGGCGTGTTCTAAATTATGGGTATGGGGTAAATGGTCTACGCCATTAATTAAGTTGGCGCTAAACATTTTGCGGTTGGGGGCTATGCCGCCTACGGAAATACCACCAAAGTTGACGCCATGATAACCACGCTGACGGCCAATAAGTCTGGTGCGGCCAGCATCGCCGCGGACACGGTGGTAGCCAAGGGCGATTTTTAGGGCGGTGTCTACAGACTCGGAACCGGAGTTGGCGAAGAAAGCATGGTCGAAGCCTTCGGGAGCCAGGTTGGTAAGTTTGTCTGCCAGTTCAAAGGCTTTGTTGTGGCCTAGTTGAAAGCCCATGCACAGGTCTAGCTCGCCTACCTGCTTTTGCACGGCTTCGACAATTTTGGGGTGGCAGTGGCCTATACCAGTTGTCCAGAGCCCTGAAAAACCATCGTAGATTTTGCGGCCATCGTTGCTGATGTAATGGTGGCCTTTGGCGGAGGCGATCAACCGCGGGGATTGTTTGAAGTCTCGGTTGGCGGTGAAGGGCATCCAGTAGGCGTCCATTGCTTCGGGAGATGGTGAGTGGGTTGGTTGGTTTTTCATGGGTGGCTCGTTTTTGGTTGTGCAGTTATGTTAGAGAGATTCTTGGCTGCGCTTAACATGCCCCAAGCAGTGCTGTTGGGCACTGTACTTCTGTAACAGCAGTGTAGAACCCAACCAGCATGTTAAACAAGCAGTTACCCCCAAATTATTAACCCCCTGATTTTATTCACATTTACAGATTAACTGTTTACTATACTGAACATTATTTTGTTTTTTTAAGGTGTTAGCCCATGGACAGCGAAACTGGACCCCGCCTGAGGGAAATCCGCAGCAAAACAGGCCTCTCTCAGCGCCAGCTAGCGAAGGCTTCTGGTGTGGCCAACGCCACTATTTCTCAGATCGAATCTGGGGCGCTTAACCCGACGGTTGGCATGTTAAAAAAAGTACTGGGGGGTATTCCTATCAGCCTCAGCAATTTCTTTGCAGATAACTTTAGTTTTACCGATCAGGTGTTTTTTAGTGCGGACAAACTATTACAGCTGGGTGAAGGTGGGGTGTCTTATTTGCAGGTGGGTAATCACCTGCAAAATAAATCTATCCAGATGATGAAGGAATGTTATCAGCCTGGGGCTCACACCGGAAAACACGCGATTCAGCACGAGGGTGAGGAATGCGGGATTATTCTGAGTGGCTCTCTGGAGGTGCAGGTGGGGGATAAAACGAAGGTATTGAAGGCTGGGGATGCTTATTATTTTAGGAGCACTGTGCCCCATCATTTTAAAAATGTGGGGCGCGAGGCCTGTGAGTTAATTACTGCTTGCTCGCCGCCGAGTTTTTAATCGGCTGTGTGGTGTTATTAAAACTGTCATATTGAGCGCAGCAAAGGATCTTGGGATATTTCGCTTCGCTTATATGACAGGTATTGTAAGTCAGGTTAACTCACTGGATTTTATAAGCGCTCACCGAGCCATTGTTCGATTGCACGATCAGGCTATTGCCCACGCTCAGCAGTGGCGCACTTACGCCACTACCATCAACTTTAACGCGGCCTACAAAATGACCGTCGGTTGGGTCTAGCAGGTGCAAGAAGCCTTCGGCGTCAGCCACTGCCATGGTGCCTGCAAGTTTGGCCGGGCCGGTTAATCGGCGCAGAAATAGCTGCTCGTTGCTCCATACTGCTTGGCCACTTCCCGCTTTAAAGGCGCGGACTGTATCTTCCTCTTCGGTGACAAATACTTTGTCGCCGCTATGGGCTGGGGCGAAATGTGATGAGCTATCTTGGAACCAAAGGCTGCGACCTGTGCCTCGGGAAAGTGCTCCCAGCCGCCCCTGATAGGTGACTGAGTAGATCACATCGCCTACTAGTAAAGGTTGGCCATCGATATCCACCATACGCTCTAGTTCGGTTCGGCCTTTTGGTAGTGCTATTCGCGCTTCCCAAACTAACGAACCGTTGCTGGGGTTAAATGCAACTAGCTTGCCGGAATCAAAACCGGACAACACCATATTGTCGGTCACAATCGCTTCACTGGTACCACGCACTGTAAGAATGGGTGCGTCTCCGTCATGTTGCCAAAGCTCTTCACCGCTGGTTGCATCCAGGGCAAATAATTTATTGTCTACGGTTTGTACTATGGCCACTTTACCGTTGGTTTTTGGGCTGGCTAGAATTTCGGTGCTAACTTGGGCTGTCCAAGCGATTGAGCCGTCGTTGGCATCGAGGGCGTAGACTGCTCCTTCAATGGTGCCAACCATCACTAAGCCTGAGCCATAACCCACCCCACCAGATACGGCGACTTCCAAATCAGTGGACCAGAGTCGCTTGCCTGTTTCTATATTCACTGCAACGATATTACCTTCGTTGCCTGCGGCGAAAATAGCATTGCTGCTGGCCGCTGGTCTTAAACCGGCCCAATATTCTCTGGTGCCGGAGCCTATTTTGGCTGACCACTGCCGTACAATTTTAACCTCGGACTCGAACTTGGCTAGCTCTGCGGGCTCAATGGCAGCATCGTCTTCGTCGCCGCCAAAATAGCTACAGCCGGTTAACAGTACCGAACAGAGTAGTGCGTTGGTAAGTCGCGTAATTTGCTTCATTGACTATCGCCCTCTTGGCTGTCAGTTTCTGAGTTTTTTGCTAATGGCTCTTCGATTAAGGGCTCTTCGATTATGGGCTCTGTCACTAACAGCTCTGCGGGCTTAACCTGGCTCATTTTTAGCTGCAGGATATTAGCAATCATCGCATCCGTGGATTTATTCGCGGCCAGGGCTGATTCATAAGCTGTGTAGGCTGCGGCTGCGTTGCCCTGTTGCAGATAGAAGTCGCCTTTGGCTTCTTCGTAAGCTGATTTCATTTCGGCAGAATCTATGCCCTGCACCATCTGCAATGCAGTATCTATATTGCCGCGACCCGCTTCGACACGTGCCAGACGCAGTCGCACAAGGCGCTCGGTTTCGGGAGTTGGGTCATTATCCATGGCCCATTGCAGTTCGGCAGCGGCCAAATCGAGCTCAGTATTATCAACCGCTAGTTTGGCCTTGAGGAGTGCGGCAAATTGCGCGTAACCGGAGCCTGAAAAATCTGCTTTTAACTGGTCGGCTAAACGGGTGATCGCGACCTCTTTTTCCAAACTGAGGCGCCCGCCATCGGTCTGGCTGGATACAATATCGATCATCTCTACATATAAATCGGAGGCCTCTTCCATCTTGGCCTGCTGATTGTCCTGCCAGAACTGCCAACCAAAGTAGCCGCCAACCAACAGCACAACTGTGGCAATCATTTGCAGTCCATTCTCGGCCCACCAGCGCTTAAATGCTTCGATTTGTTCTTCTTCCGATAGATGATCTGCCACGATAATTCCTTAACTGTCTAATTTTAAATTTTTGTTTTGCTGCTCAACGTTTTAGTTCTGGGCCAATAAAAGCTTGGCTAAGTCAGCCTGAGCCAATGTTTCCTGGGGTGTATCTTCGCGAAGGTATTTCACGCCAATGGTTCCCGCTGCCGCTTCATCTTCGCCCAGTATCAATGCAATGCTGGCACCGCTTTTGTCGGCCTTTTTAATTTGCGATTTAAAACTGCCGCCACCGCAATGGCATTCTAATCTAATATTGGCGCAATCGCTGCGCAGATTATCGGCCAATACCAGCGCCTGTTGCTCTACATTACCCACTGCCACCAGGTACAGATCGACCGTTTGGCCGACACTATCGGGGACAACGCCCAACTCGTCAAGCAGCAGTACTAGTCTTTCAATGCCCATGGCAAACCCAACTCCCGGGCAGGGCTTGCCACCAAGCTGTTCGACCAGGCCATCGTAGCGCCCACCGGCACAGACTGTGCCTTGAGCACCTAGATTGGTGGTGACCCATTCAAAAACAGTTTTGCTGTAGTAATCTAAGCCACGCACTAGTCGCGGGTTGATTTCATAGGCAATATTGGCGGCATCCAGCACAGCGCAGAGCTGTTCAAAATGGTCGCGAGATTCCCCATTTATAAAGTCTTTAAGGCTGGGCGCATCATTGAGTAACGCTTGGGTCTCTGGATTTTTGCTGTCCAGAATACGCATGGGGTTTGACTCTAAACGGCGCTGGCTGTCTGCATCGAGCTGGTCATGGCGCGCTCTTAGATAGTCCACCAGTGCAGCGCGATAAGTTGCTCGATCTTCCGAGGTACCCAGTGAGTTAATCTGCAATGTCACCGCATGATCAATTTTTAGGGTTTTCCACAGACGGGCAGTAATCAGTAGTAGTTCTGCATCTATATCTGGGCCATCTATACCAAAGGCCTCTACCCCAATCTGGTGGAACTGGCGCAGGCGACCTTTTTGTGGGCGCTCATGGCGAAACATGGGGCCCGTATACCAGAGCCGTTGAGTCTGATTGTGCAGCAAGCCATTTTCTGTGCAGGCGCGAACACAGCCGGCGGTGCCCTCGGGGCGCAAGCTCAGGCTATCACCATTGCGATCGTCGAAGCTGTACATTTCTTTTTCGACTATATCGGTAACTTCTCCAACGGCACGCTTAAACAGTTCAGTTTGCTCCAGTATCGGAAAACGAATTTCACGATAGCTGTAGCGCGCCAGTACATCGGCAATTGCTCTTTCGAGGTACTGCCAGGTGGCGGACTGTTTGGGGAGCAGGTCGTTCATGCCCCTGATGGATTGGATTTTCATATTTTGTCTTATATCTCGTTTAGGCCTTGGCAATCAAGTTGGCTGCATCTGCTGCCATCTGCTTTTCTTTGGCGGCGGCTTTGGCGCGAATCTCTGCTTCTAATTTATCGACTAGGTTATCGTTGCTGAGCTTATGGTCAGGCTCGCCATCCAGGTATACCAGGTTAGCTGGTGTGCCCCCAGTTAAACCAAAGTCCGATTCTTTGGCTTCGCCAGGGCCATTGACAATGCAACCAATAATGGACACATCCATGGGCACGGTAATATCTTCCAGACGATTCTCTAATTCATTTACGGTTTTGATTACATCAAAATTCTGCCTTGAGCAGCTGGGGCAGGCGATAAAGTTAATACCTTTGCTGCGCAGGCGCAGGCTGCGCAACATGTCCCAAGCGACCTTGGCTTCTTCTGCTGGGTCTGCCGCCAATGAAATACGCACCGTGTCGCCAATGCCGTCGAGCAATAATGCTCCCAGACCTATGGCTGACTTTACCGTGCCAGAGCGCAGGCCACCAGCTTCGGTTATGCCCAGATGCAATGGCTGCTCAATTCTGGTGGCCAGATCGCGATAGGCAGCTACGGCCATAAAAATATCTGAGGCTTTAACGCTGACTTTAAAATCTTGGAATTTGTACTTGTCGAGTAGGTCAACATTGCGCATCGCCGATTCCACCATTGCTTCGGCAGTGGGCTCGTTATATTTGCGCAGTAAATCTTTGCCTAGTGAACCCGCATTAACGCCGATGCGAATCGGAATATTAAGGTCACGAGCTTTGGCGATCACTTCTCGCAGCCTGTCTTCCCGGGTGATATTGCCGGGGTTTATGCGCAGGCAGTCTACGCCCAGTTCGGCAACGCGCAGGGCGATATGGTGATCGAAGTGAATGTCAGCTACCAGAGGGATGTCCACGAGTTTGCGAATCTGACCAAAGGCTTCCGCTTCTTCTAAAGAGGGTACTGAGACTCGGACTATATCCGCGCCTGCAGCTTGAATACGTTTGATCTGTTCTACGGTGGCAGCAACATCTGAGGTGCTGGTATTGGTCATGCTCTGCACAGAGATGGGCGCATCGCCACCAACCGGCACGTTGCCGACCATAATCTGTCGCGATTTGCGTCTAATAATAGGTGTTTCGCTAAACACAGATACTCTCTCGCTGTTGCTTTAACCACTTTTGGTATTCCAGATTCTCGCTGGAATACGGGAATAAGTTCTTTAACTTTAAGACTCGGCTGGCGGCCCCATCTTTATTGCCAAAACCACTTTCTATGCGCACTGCTAACTACAGGCTCTGTGCTGTGGGCTGGGCCAAAGACCCATATTGATACAGAGCCCTTTTGGCGATGGGCAGCTTTTGCTGCTCAAAATATATCTCGGCAGCTTCGATATAGGGCGGCGCAAATTTGGGCAGTAGCTGGGTGGCTTTTTCAAAGGACCCCAGTGCTTCTGTTACCTGCCCGGTTTTGCGCTGGGCCAGCCCTAAAATGTAAAACGCCTGGGGCCTGCGCTCGTAGCCTAAATCTGCACTGACTACTTTCATCTGTTGCAGCGCTACTTTAAAGCGACCCTGATTGTATAAAAAGCCTGCGAAATTATAGCGCGCCATGCTGTCTGTTTTATTGCTGGCAATGGCTTTGCGAAAGTGCTTTTCCGCTAACTCTGTCTCTTGTTCCATCTGGTAGAGCAGCGCATAGCCATTGTGCAGTTTTGAACGGCGAGCCTTTGCACTAAACTTAGCCACCTTTTTTAAGTGCACTCTGGCCAGGTCGCGGTTCTTGCTGCCTATATATTGCATGGCCAGCTTTATGTGCTGCGAAAACGCTTCCTCTGGGTTGGCGGCACTCTTTTTAACGTCTGTACTGGTCACACAGCCTAAAATGGTTAAGGTGACCACAGCTAACAGTAAATATTTCACTAATTTCATCGTCAGAATCCCTCTGTGTATTGCTTCCTTAATAGCGCTCTCGATAGATTTTACCCGTCGATAATTTTTACCGGCTGTGCTTCGTCCAGCTTCCGCTTGTAACGCTCTTGGCGCTTGGTGCGGTCATTCACTTCACCGGCCAACTGACCACAGGCGGCAGCTATATCATCGCCCCGAGTGGTACGTACTGTCACAGTGTAACCTTCGTTTGCCAGAATGTCCCTAAACCGATTTAACTGGTTATTGCTGACTCTTTTGTACTCTGAACCCGGAAATGGGTTGAACGGAATCAGATTTATCTTGCAGGGCAAGTCTGTGAGCAATTCGGCCAATTCTTTGGCGTGCTCTACCCGGTCATTAACCTGATCCATCAAGGTATATTCGACCGTGGCTTTGCGGCGATTATCCGGCATCTTGTCAATATAGCTGGCCGCACTGTCTATAAATTGCTTGAGGTTATATTTGCGGTTAATGGGTACCAGTTGGTTGCGCAACTCGTCGTTGGGCGCATGCAGTGAAATGGCCAGGGAGACATCGGACACATCGGCCAATTTATCTAGTGCTGGCACGACACCAGCAGTACTCAGGGTTACGCGGCGCTTGGACAGGCCATAGGCGTTGTCTTCGAGCATGATATTCATGGCGTCGACCACATTATCAAAGTTCATCAGTGGCTCGCCCATGCCCATCATCACCACGTTGGTCACCCGGCGAGGCGCCTTGTGCTCAAACTGGCCAAAGGAATCAGCAGCAATCCACAGCTGGCCGATAATTTCGGCAGCGGTGAGGTCGCGGTTAAAACCCTGCTTGCCGGTGGCACAAAAACTGCAGTCTAGAGCGCAGCCAATCTGCGAGGATACACAGAGTGTGCCGCGCTCGCGCTCGGGGATATACACCATCTCGATACAGCTGCCGCCATCGACCTTGATCAGCCATTTTCTGGTGCCGTCGGTGGAATCCTGACAGCTCACCACTTCTGGCAAGGTAATTTCGACAATATCTTTCAGCCTCTCACGCAAATCTTTGGACAGATTAGTCATCTGGTCGAGATCGCACTCGCCCATCTGATGAATCCATTTAATAATCTGGGTGGCTCGGAAGCGCTTCTCGCCAATTTCTTCAAAAAAGTCGCCGAGTTTGGAAGCAGAAAACCCCAGCAAGTTGGTTTTAACTTGCTGGGGTTGGTCGTTTACTGCTGTTACTTCTGCTGATTGGGACATGGTTGTCCTGTGCTCTCAGTTATAAGATCAGACTCTTATCGAGGGCAGATCTCATTGTCGTCAAAAAAGTAGGCTACTTCCCGCGCGGCAGATTCAGCTGAGTCAGAGCCGTGAGCGGCGTTGGCATCAATTGATTCTGCAAAGTCTGCACGAATCGTACCAGCTGCGGCCTCTTTAGGGTTAGTGGCACCCATCAGGTCGCGGTTGGTCAAAATGGCGTTTTCACCTTCCAAAACTTGCACAGATACTGGGCCTGAAGTCATAAAGGCTACCAGATCATTAAAAAATGGACGCTCGCTGTGCTCTGCGTAAAAACCTTCGGCCTGTTCACGGCTCAAGTGCTGCATTTTGCAGGCAACGATATTCAGGCCAGCGGCTTCAAAGCGGCTAAGGATTTGGCCAACAACGTTTTTTGCTACGGCATCGGGTTTGATAATAGATAAGGTGCGTTCAGTCGCCATGAAGTGCTCTCCAATTCGGACTTAATTTATTAAATTAAGTTATAAGTAGGGGTTAAAAAAATAGCCCTGCGGGCCAATGGCGCGGATTTTACCTGCACTGGATGGTGGTAACAATGGTTTTTTTCGGTGTTGTGTTGGAAGCTATTTTGCTAAGCCACAAGCAATTTCTGAAACTTATCCAATAACACGGGCATACTGAAATGGGCGCCCTGATATTTGTCGCAACCGAGACTGCGCAACACCTCTAAAACCTCGCGTTTTTCGACCCCTTCGGCCACTCCATCAAGGCCGTAATGGCGGGATACCATCATAATTGACTCCACTAGGCCGAGGGTGTCTTTGTCGGAATTAAGGTTGGCAATAAACTCTCGATCAACCTTGAGAATGTCCAGAGGCAGGCGCTTCAGATAAATCATGGAAGAATAGCCGCTACCAAAATCCTCTATGGCAAATCTGGTACCCATATCGCGGATTTTCTTCATTTTATCCACGACTGACTCAAAATCGTCGATGAGCAGATTTTCTGTCACCTCTAGGGTGATCATATCTGGGTTGATATCGTAGCTTTTTAGGCTGTGCTCTAAGCTGGTAATTAAGCCCGGGTCGTGAATTTGCTTGGGGCTGATATTCACCCCCAGCTGCATATCTGGTGTCCAGATACCGCGGTCGAGCATATTGCGCAGATATTCGCAGGAAGTTCGAATTACCCATAAACCCGCATCCACAATCATGGGTGGAGACCTGAGGCTGCAGATAGAGGTCAAATTCTTGGTTAACCACGGCTTTGCGCAGGCTGGATTGCAAACTTATGCGCTGCTGGGCCTGCCGCGTAATCTGGGTATCAAACATCATTACCCCATCGCGGCCTCTGCGCTTGGCTTCAAACATGGCACTTTAGGCCTGCTGGATTACTTTGGCTGCGGTGATCATGAATTCATCGGGGTTCTGATACAGCAGGCTGATACCCACACTAGCGGTGACTATGACTTCATCATTCTCGGTAAAAAATGGCCTGGCTATGGTACAGCGAATTTCATTGGCCAGGGCCATATCTTTGGCTTTTTCTGAGTTGTTGTCCAGATCTTTGATAAACAGTAAAAAGGCGTCACCGACAACCTGGTCTACCTGCATATTGGGATTGAGCATGGCCTCTAAGGTTTCGCTGGCGCGCTCAAGAATTTGCGTACCTATATGCTTTCCCAGAGACTCATTAATACTGTTGAAATGATCAAGATCGATGAGCAGCAGTGCGCCACAGGCATGGTCATCGCGATGCAGGTCGAGGTAGCTGTCGATGCTTTCCATTATACAGGGAATGCTCTTTATTTAGAGGCTGATCGGGCATGGGAGCTGTATTTTGCTGCTGTGCGGTATCAATAATGTCTAGATTGTCAGTGACAAATTCTTCAACGACCATCTGACCCAGTGCGGGGAGTGGATAGAGCATCAAGCTGAGTACGTTGTCGGCGTTTTCTACGGCTCCAATGGAAACGACTAATTCATCAATTTCCAATATGTCTTGAGATCGCCATAACAGGCCTTGCAAACCATCGCCTTCTAGTTTGGTAACTACCTGTTTTAGCTGGGCTAGAGACTGTAGCTGAGGGGCTTGGGTTTCGGCGTCATTAAGGGGTAAACCAATTAACTCGGCGCGCTGGCAACGCAATATAGATAGGGCTTTTGAATTGGCATCAATGCATACGCCATAAGCGAAGAAAAGGGTTCCGAAAGGCGCTGTATCTAGTATCTTTTATACAGATGATTTTTTTCGCGCATCCCTGGCCTGTTGAAAATCCATTTTCCGTTATTGGCAGCCGCTTTAGATAAGGCTAATCTTGTTCTTCAATCCATGCCATCTGAATGGCTTCAAGAATCTTCTCGCCGCAGCGATCTGGATCATCAGAAAAGCCTTCTATCTCTAAAACCCATTTTCGTAAATCAACAAAATTAATGTACTGCGGGTCGACATCTGGATGGTTGTCGACCAACTCTATTGCAATATCGTTAATATCAGTCCACTTAATCATAGTCCATTACTCCGCTTGCTGCTGTGCCGTTCAGCGCCCGGCATTAATGACGCTCTGACACCATATTAATGGTGTACTTGGGTATCTCAACCACCAGATCTGTATCTTCCATAATCACCTGACAGCTAAGTCGTGAATCTGGGTCTACGCCCCAGGCTTTATCCAGAAAATCCTCTTCCAGTTCGTCAGCTTCAGGCAGGTCATCAAAACCTTCGCGAACATGCACGTGACAGGTGGTGCAGGCACAGGACATCTCGCAGGCATGCTCAATATCCAAGCCATTGCGCAGGGCTGCATCACAGATGCTCTCGCCTTTATTAGCGTCAACCACGGCACCCTCTGGGCAGATTTCGTGATGGGGTAAAAATACGATTTTGGGCATTGTTATGTCCTAACCTTTTTCAATTTCCTCCAGCGTATGGCCGGCCAGAGCAGTTTTAATGCTGGCGTCCATACGTCTGGCGGCAAATTCTTCACTGGCTTTGGCCACGGATTCAATCTGACGGGCCAATACTCGATGTTCGATGGTATTGCCACGCAATTCAGTGAGTTCATGAATGGCGACTTTCAGGCATTGCCGCTCGTTATCATCTAATAGCGCAGCGCCGTCTTTTTCCAGCGCAGCCAGCAAGTCTTCGATCATGCGATCTGCTTCTACTTGCTGCTCTCTCAGCGCCCGCACTTGCATATCATCCCGCGCATGGCTAAAGGAGTCGTGCAGCATACTGGTAATGTCTTCTTCGCCTAAACCATAGGAGGGTTTGACTTCAATTCTAGACTCTACATTACTGGTTATCTCTTTCGCTGAAACGCTGAGCAGGCCATCGGCATCCACCTGATAAGCCACACGAATCTTGGCTGCCCCTGCAACCATGGGTGGGATACCGCGCAGTTCAAACCGCGCTAGGGATCGGCAATCAGAGGCCAGCTCTCGCTCGCCCTGCAATACATGAATTGCCATGGCAGTTTGGCCATCTTTGAAGGTGGTAAATTCCTGAGCCTTGGCGACTGGAATTGTAGTGTTTCTATGGATAATCTTTTCGATAAGACCACCCATGGTCTCTATCCCCAGAGATAGGGGAATCACGTCCAGCAGCAACATTTCGTCACCGGATTTATTGCCAACCAGCACCTCTGCTTGCAGTGCCGCACCCATAGCCACCACCTGATCTGGGTCGAGGCTACAGAGTGGCTGCTTGCCAAATAGCTCGGCAACTTTACTGGCTACTCTGGGGGTTCTTGTGGAGCCACCAACCAAAATAACATTACTAATCTGGGACTGTTGCACACCGGCATCACGCATTGAACGCTTGCAGGCCCGCAGCGTTTTATCAATCAGGCCATCGATCAGGCTGTACATCAGCTCTCGAGTTAATGTTCCCTGCCAATCCAATACTTCTATCTCGACCTGCTCTGATTCGGTCAGTTCTTCTTTGGCAAATTTAGCTGTTTCTAGCAGGATGCGCTGCTCAATGGGGTTTAGGTCATTACTGAGGGCCATTTCCTGACGCAGCCAATCGGCAATAGCATGGTCGAAGTCATCGCCACCCAGGGCAGAATCGCCGCCGGTAGCCAGCACTTCAAATACACCTTTTGAAAGGCGCAGAATACTAATATCGAAGGTGCCGCCACCGAGATCATAGATCGCGATAATTCGCTCTTGATCGCCAGCTTCTGTCTCTATTTCATCTAAACCATAGGCAATCGCTGCAGCGGTGGGCTCATTTAATAGCCTCAAGACTTTGATACCGGCCAAGGTTGCCGCATCTTTGGTGGCTTGGCGCTGAGCTTCATCAAAGTAAGCGGGTACCGTTATCACTGCGCCATCTAACATGTTGTCAAAGGCTATCTCGGCACGGCCCGCCAGCTTGCGCAGTATTTCTGCGGAGACCTGAATGGGACTTATTAGACCATAGGCTGTATTAATTTTTGGCATACCGCCATCGTCACTGGCAAATTCATAGGGCAGCTGGCCGCCAAAGGTTTTGACATCGGCCAGACCTCGCCCCAATAAACGCTTCACCGAGGACAGGGTATTTAATGGGTCGCTCACATTGTGCTCGACTGCTTCATGGCCCACACAGCTGACACCCTCTTTGGTGTAATGGGCTACCGAGGGCAACAGCTCTCGGCCCTGCTCGTCGGCCAGGACCTCTGCCATACCACTGCGCACGGTGGCCACCAATGAGTTGGTGGTGCCCAGATCAATACCCACCGCATGCTTGCGCTGATGAGGTTGGGGAGATTGACCCGGCTCTGAAATTTGCAGTAATGCCACTGTTTATATGTCCTCTAGCTCGGCCTCAAGCTGCTCTATTTCGTCGAGCAGCTTGGCTGAAAATTGCATTTTGGCGACAGTGTTAAACGCATCATCATAGGCACCTGCCTGATACTGGGCTTGAAACTGGCACTGCTGCTCTAGGTATCCGCTTTCAACGCCCCTGCGCAATGTCTCTAGTGACCCGAAAGGATCGGCAGCGTCGCGAACCTCTAAAAGCTCTTCACGCAGTTCAATCTGCTGCATTAAAAAGGCACGATCACTGGTGACATGGCTCTCTTGACTAGCATCAATTTCTTTTAACTCAAGGAGGTACTGAGCGCGCTTTAGGGGGGATTTTAAGGTGTCATAGGCTTGATTAATCATTGAGGCTGTCTGCACAGCTAAGCGTTTTTCAGTGGTACCAGCACTGGCATAACGATCCGGATGGAATTCCTGCTGTAGTTGCCGATATCTCATATCCAGATGACTGCGCTCTACCTGCCAAGCAACTGGGATAGAGAAAATCTCGAAGAAATCACTGAACAGTTTCAATGGGTCATCAACCTTAATGCTTGCACGGTAGGCGCTATTTAATGGTAGACGGCTTAAACGTGGAAGCTCTCTCCGCAACCACATTCATCTTTAACATTAGGGTTTTTAAACTCGAACCCTTCGTTTAAGCCTTCTTTAACATAGTCGAGCTCGGTACCATCCAGATACAGTAAGCTTTTGGGATCAATAATCAGCTTGATATCACCACATTGAAATACCTCGTCCTCTGCGGCTGCATCATCGACAAACTCTAGGACATAAGATAGACCAGAACAGCCTGTGGTACGCACGCCCAGACGAATACCCACACCTTTGGCTCGGTGCTCGAGATGTTTTACAACGTGCCGCTCAGCAGCTGGGGTCATGGTGATAGCCATTACTTATTTTTCCTGCTTTTCTCTAACGTCTCGCACTGCAGCTTTAATGGCATCTTCGGCCAGTACTGAGCAGTGAATTTTTACTGGTGGCAGTGCCAGCTCTTCGGCAATCTCGGTGTTTTTGATTTCTGCCGCTGCATCAATATGCTGGCCCTTTACCCATTCAGTCAGCAGTGAGCTAGATGCAATCGCCGAACCACAGCCGTAGGTTTTAAACTTAGCATCTTCAATAATGCCCTCGTCGTTGACCTGAATTTGCAGACGCATTACATCGCCACAGGCGGGTGCCCCCACCATGCCAGTACCCACATTTTTTGAGCTGTCGTCCAGCTTGCCGACGTTGCGTGGGTTTTCGTAATGATCAATAACTTTTTCACTGTAAGCCATTTAAATGACTCCTATTTCAAATAATTAAAACTATTTTGAGGCTGCTATTACTAGTGCGCAGCCCACTCTACTGTATTTAGATCGACACCATCTTTGAACATATCCCACAGGGGCGATAGTTCTCGCAGCTTTTCTACTGCGTGGCGCACCTTGCCAATGGCATCGTCTATATCTTGCTCGCTGGTATAGCGACCAATACTGAAACGGATTGAACTATGGGCCATTTCGTCATTCAGGCCCAATGCGCGCAATACATAGCTTGGCTCTAGGCTGGCTGAGGTACAGGCTGAGCCGGAAGACACTGCTAGATCGCGCAACGCCATAATTAATGACTCACCCTCAACAAAGGCAAAACTGATATTCACAATGCCCGGCACATGCTGATCTTCGGAGCCATTGAGGTGGACTTCTTCCATATCGGAAACCCCGTCCCAAAGGCGAGTGCGCAATGCTTCGATGCGCGATGACTCTTCGGCGAGGTTTTCAAAACCCAGCTTAAAGGCTTCACCCATGCCAACAATTTGATGGGTGGGCAAGGTGCCTGAACGCATACCACGTTCATGGCCGCCACCGTGCATCTGTGCTTCGATACGCACGCGAGGCTTTCGGCGAACATACAGTGCGCCAATACCTTTGGGACCATAAATTTTGTGTGCCGAGAACGACATCATGTCCACATTCATAGCTTCAACATCAATCGCGGTCTTGCCCGCGCTCTGTGCTGCATCCACATGGAAGAACACTTTGTTCTCGCGGCAAATTGCACCAATGGCGGCAATATCGTTCAGGGTGCCCAGCTCATTGTTCACGTGCATGATGGAAACGACCGTGGTGTCTTCGCGAATGGCGTCGGCAACAATTTGCGGCTGAATCAAGCCATTGGAATCTGGCTCAAGATAAGTCACTTCCCAACCTTCGCGCTCTAACTGGCGACAGGTGTCCAGCACGGCTTTGTGCTCAATTTTTGAGGTGATGACGTGCTTGCCTTTGCGCTGATTAAAGTGGGCGCAACCTTTGATTGCCAGGTTGTTAGCTTCGGTGGCACCACTGGTCCAGACGATTTCTCGAGGGTCACCACCAATCAAGGTAGCCACGTCGTTGCGGGCATCCTCAACAGCGGCCTCTGCCTGCCAGCCAAAAACATGGGAACGTGACGCCGGATTACCAAACTGACCGGTTGGGGTCAGAAATAGCATCATTTTATCTGCAACAGCCGGGTCTACCGGTGTTGTGGAAGCGTAATCCAGATAAATGGGAAGATTCATTCGTTACTCCAAAATCAGCAGGCGCCTGCCTGCATGTTGTCATCTATAACCAGCAGCTGTTCAACTTGCCGCTGAGCTATATATTGTACGTTTCGTTTGGCGACCAGATCAGCCAGACTAATGCCATTTAAAAATCCATGAATCTCTTTGCTCAGATCGCTCCACAATGTGTGGGTCAAACAGATTTCACCGCCCTGACAGTCGCCTTTACCCTGACAGTTAGTGGTGTCTAAGGACTCATTGACCGCATCAATAATCTGCGCCACAAAGATACCATCGCTAGCGCGGCCTAAATGGTAGCCGCCACCGGGGCCACGAACGCTTGAGACCAGACCGGATTGACGCAACCGGGAAAATAACTGCTCTAAATAAGAGAGTGAAATAGATTGTCGCTCGGAAATATCTGCCAATGAGATTGGTTTGTCCTGAGCATGAAGCGTCAAGTCGAGCATGGCCGTTACCGCATAGCGCCCTCGAGTTGTTAATCGCATATCTATGACCTGTGAAATGTGCCGCTGGATAAGCCGAGAATTATCCAATAACCTAGTATTTTAGTCAACTAAATACCTGATTAGTTTAATAGGCTATTTGTGGGCAACGCGCTGCACCGCAGACAGCAAGCCGCGCAGTATAGAGACTTCCATCTGGTCCATTCTCTGGCGATTAAACAGTCGGCGCATACGGGTCAGCAGTTGCTTGGGGTTTTCTGGGTCATAAAACTTGAGATCTGCCATTGTTTCGGCGAGGTGCACATGGAAGTTCTCTAGGTCATCGGCAGTGACTGGCGGCTGATCCCAGTCTTGTAAAGAGGGTAAATTGCCCTCGACATCTGCTAGGCTGGCCATACGAACCTCATAGCTCAGCACCTGCACTGCAGTGGCCAGATTTAATGAGCTGTATTCTGGGTTTGAGGGAATATGCACATGATAGTGACACTTATGTAACTCTTCATTGGTAAGGCCGCGATCTTCACGACCAAATAGCAGAGCTACCTCATGGGTTGCCGATTCCTGCCAGATGCGCTCACCGCACTCGCGGGGGTTAATCAATGGCCAGGGAATTCTGCGCTCGCGGGCACTTGTGCCAACAACAAGGCCACAGCCAGCAATAGCCTCATCGACTGACTCAACAATAGTGGCATTGGCTAATACATCTCTGGCACCGGCGGCACGCCAGACCGCTCTCGGCGCAGGGTACTCTCGAGGTTGCACCAGATAAAGCTCGGCGAGACCCATGTTTTTCATGGCCCGCGCTGCACCGCCAATATTGCCTGGGTGAGTGGTATTGACCAGCACTATTCGAATTTTTGCCTGACGTTCAGTGGTAGACACAATAAGCCTCTTACTTGTTGTTGTTGCTGCCCCAAAATCGGGGCGAGAGTGTAGCAGAATCGGGCTTCTCTGGCACAGTAGTTCTGTTACAATGCGCTCCGCTCTTTAAAGTCACTTGGAAACCGTCCTATGCAACCTATGGTTAATATTGCCCTTCGTGCTGCCCGTCAGGCAGGCGAAATGATTGTTAAATCTGCCGATAATCTCGATTTAGTGAAGGTTGATGAAAAGGGTCGCCATGACTTTGTCACTGAGGTGGATCGCCGCTCAGAAGAAACCATTATCTACAACATCAAAAAAGCCTACCCGGATCACCGTTTTATCGGTGAGGAAAGTGGCACTAGCGGTAACCCCGACTCCGATGTGGAATGGATTATCGATCCACTGGATGGCACCACCAATTTTGTCCGCGGCATTCCCCACGTGGCTATTTCTATTGCCTGCCGTATCAAAAGCAAACTGGAACACGGCGTTATTTTGGAGCCGTTTAAAAGAGAAGAATTTACTGCCAGCCGCGGTTATGGTGCCAGCCTTAATGGCCGCCGTATTCGTGTCTCGGGCCGCACTGAAAAAGCTGGCGCACTCTATGCCACAGGTATTCCCTTTAATGCCCCTTCTTTTAATGAGATGGATAAGTACCTCGCCTGCATGCATGATTTTGCTGATAACTCCGCAGGCATTCGCCGCTTGGGTGTGGCCTCGTTAGATTTGGCCTATGTAGCCGCTGGGCGCATGGATGTGTTCTGGGAAATGTCTTTAAAGCCCTGGGATATCGCCGCTGGTGTGCTGATAGTGCGGGAAGCTGGTGGCATGGTAAGTGACTTTCAGGGTGGCGAGAAGTTTATGGAGTCTGGTCATATTTTGGCTTGTACACCCAAACTGTTTAAGCCCAGCTTAAAAGTGGTTTCCAAACATCTGGGCCACTTGAAATAACCTTTGCTGCAAGGCTAAAAAAGTGCTCCCAGCCGTTCAAATAGCCAGTATGAACTGGTAATGCCGACACCGTAGACAGCAATTTCAACAAGCACAACCCGGTGCTTGTTGGCCACAGTAATAGTGCGCAACACCGCAAACACCAATGCCAGCACCACCGCAATAAATAGCAGCTGCCCCAACTCTACGCCTATATTAAAAAACAACAGCGCATGGACTTTCATGGAGGCGGGCAGGCCCAATTCCTGAAGTACCACTGCAAAACCAAAGCCGTGTAACAAACCAAATGCCGATGAGGCACTTACGGGATAACGCCAGGTGAAACTGGGTTCGGCGCCCTCTTCCGCACGATTATGCTTAATAATCTCAACCGCCAAGAGCACAATACTCAGGGCAATCAACAACTCCACCAGCTCGGTGGGCAGACGAAAAATATCCAATGTCGCTAGACTCAGGGTAATAGAGTGGGCAACGGTAAAGCCGGTCACGGTCAGGAGCAAACGCTTAAAACCACCGGCAATAGTCATCAGGCAGAGCACAAATAACAGGTGGTCTGTACCAATTAAAATATGTTCAATACCAGCCACTGTGTATTGTTTGGCTACAGCACCAGCACTGGTGCTGACCGGAATACTTACAGTGGTTTTTTCTGGGCCAGAAAAAACCTGTATGGGCCGTGCCTCAAAGGGTTTAAAGACGATAAGCGATGTCAGCGCGGGATTGCTGTGGGGGTAATCCAGCACCAGGGAGAAGGTGGCATCTGTATCCTGAATATCACATTGGTAAAGCCTGCGGCCAAGTAACCCGGCAGCATTTTCACCACTGACTAGTAGGCAATCTGGGTGGTGCAATTTAATGTAGGGTTCATGGCCAGCGGGCATAACCGGCGGCACTTTCCATTTAACAAGAAACTGGCTGGTATTGTTTTCAACCACTTCTACATAGACTGGCCGCGCTTCATCGGCGGCCACCCAGCTACTAAACAGCAGTGCGAGAGTAAAAAAAGCTGCGCGCATTATTCTGTCTCTATCTGATATTTGGCCATTAGCCTGTCGATGGCCTGGCGTCTTACCTCTCGTTGCTGTTGGCGCTGAGCATCGGCAAATACAGCGGAGCTGACTTCCTCAAACTCAGGCACGTAGGCAGAGGTATTTTTAACCAGCAACACCAGATGCCAACCATAGCTAGACTGCAGCGGCCCCTGCCATTGATCTGTAATGCTTAAAGCAAATACAGTTTCCTGAAAAGATTGGCCAAAATGGCTACCGATCTCGTCGTCTTCACGATTGACATAATTGCGGTTATAGAGAAAACGCTCACCGTATCTGGACGCATTTTCAAAAGGCGCCCGGTCTGCATTAATCTGTACTAAAAGCCCGTCTGATATCGCCTTGGCATCGTCAACACTGCGGTTTTGCGTGGAGATAAAGACATGGGTAAAGGTGGCTTCGGCGGCTTTTTTATAGTCTTGCTTATGCTCAGCGTAATAAGCACGGAGATCAGCCTCTTTTAATTGTTCGGCCTCGTCATAAAAACCCTGGGCCAGATAATCCATTTTTTGAATCAGACGGCGGCGGATAAGCTGATCATTTTTGTCCAGACCAATTGCCATTGCCTCGCGAAACATCACTTCATTGCGGGCATAGTCATCAACCAGCCGCTGGCGATCTTCTGTGTTCATTACATCCAATGCGGCTTGAGCTTGCTCTGGCTTAAAGGTCTTGGCTCGCAGCTGCATAAATTGCAGCAACTGCTGGTCGTCTATTTGGATAGAGTACTGGTCATAGGCGTAGTCGTCAGCATTTACCCAGCGCTCTCCACCAAGCAGCACCAGCGCAATAATTAAAAATTGAAAGAGAGGTTCTTTGAACAGCTTTTTAATCATTGCGCGTTAAATTCCTTTTTAGCTTGGTTTGACCAACTGGCATAAATTAAGGCGTATACCAAACTGGTGAGGTGTAGGCCCGCTCCTGAATGGTTTTTGGCCCTTTGGGGGGCTCGTCCCACCGCAAGGCAAGGCTGTCGAACAAGCCATTGCGCGGCGTGGGGATCTGCAACACTCGGGCATAATAAAAGGCCAACTGAGCAGGATCAAAATCTGGATCCGACCACTTGGTTGCAAACTCAGCCTGACCAATGCTGTTGGTATATCGAGCAGACTTTAGATCCACTGTATTGCCTACAGCTGGTAACTTGCCATTGGCATCCAGCACTCTGTCACCGGACCAGACTATATTGTAGACCATCTCATGCTGCTCGCCAGAGGCATCAACCCAGCCCTTCACCATCTGTACCCTATCGAGATTGGCATCCAGTGGACCTTTTACAGCCCGCACCATAAATTTCGGTGCAGCAGCGGAGGGGTTAGCCGTTAGATCACCCCCCATGGGCACGCCATGCTGATAGCCAATGGCGGCAAAGTTTTCAGAGCTCTCCGCTTTTGCGGGGAAATCCCAGCCGGCAAACAACTGCACACGCATGCGCGGGCCAGTGGTGGCATAGGTTTCTTTACGTTTAAAGGCCGCATAAATCGCTTCACGGTTATTTTCCGTGGCCCAAACTGCCGCTAAGCCAGAAGCGGACATGTCCCAACCATCTGCACCAGTGGGATTGCCCAGGGTCGGTGCCTTGGTTTCAGGCGTTGAATCTTTGGCCATTTTGCCCCAGAAATTGCCTTCTTCTGGTGAAGACAAACCGGAGTGGGCGTCGGTTGAACCAATAAAGCCAAACTTATAGGGATTAGCGCCCACTTTTTGCTCTATCGCCAAGCCGCGTTTTAATGCTGGCCGAATATAATCACCTAGAGAGACTGGTGTTTTGCTCTTACTGGTCTGGATGTAATAGTCGTAGGTTTCAAAATCGGCAAACTCATCTTCGGGAGAAAATCCAGGATGAGTTTCGCTGTCACCTTTAATCTGAGTGACCTCGGTAATCGGCTCCCACTGCATGCGCGTGCGCGCATAGTCAGCCGTAATAGCCTCTCCTTTTACAGTGGTCTCACCAAACATATAACCTTTTGAAATATTCGAGTTGTGAGGAATAGAAATAAAACGGCTGTCGGTGCTGGCCTCAGTATCCTCTAACCATTGCCACAGGTCTTCCGGATACTGGCTCTGATCTGAACCATAGGGAATGTACTGGCTGGCTTTATCTCCGCCATCTGGTGTCACCACAATGCGGTGCAAGTTAGCTCCAGTGGGGAGAGAGCTCCACTCCCAACCCAACAGGCTGGTAAATACGCCCGGCTCATTGTACTTTTCAGCTGCATCAATAATATCCAGCCAGGCGTCTTTTGAGGTGCCAGTGGTATCGCCAAAAATCGCGACACTGCCAATATTGTTATGCACATCGGCCACCGGATCGCCACCCACTACTGCAGCCGACTTGGGTAGAAATCGGCCAAAAAAAGCACGGCCCAAATCATCATCCAGAGCGTTGTTTAATAGCCTTACTGCCCACCATCTTTTAAGCGAGTCGTACCAGCCAATATCTTCCCATTCGATGGTGTCCTCGCGAATCGCGCGCATAACACCAAGCATTTCAGCGTGATCTGAAACCACTAAAAAGTCTAATGGTGTGTTGATTTGCACCCGAGCCCGGTTATAGGGGTGAATAACCGGCTGACCTTTGGCCCAGCGATAGGCCGTGTCTGGGTCAGCACTAAAATTGTTATTCAGAAATGCGTCAAAAGAATAGCTGGTGTGCAAGTGGGTATCACCAAAATACACCTGTGTTTTAGCTGGCTCTGTCGACTCGGCTAAACAGGATGCAGACAGGCAAAAAGCTGCGGTAAAGGTCAGTGCTTTCATTTTTAGCTCCTTAGCTTTTTGTATTAGTGGCTAATGTTCTGCGGGAATATTCCAGCAATGCGATGGCAACCAGCTCGACAACAGTAGAGCGGATTGCAGGATCAGTTAGGCCATCAATAGCAATGTGGACCATGCGACCAAACAGCACAGTCAACATAAACACCAGTGGCACTGCCAGCCAAGCGGCATTGTCGGGGCGTGAACCGTAAAAAGTAAAAATAGCGAGCATTAAAAAGGTGCCGCCCAGATCTCCACGGATGGTGCCCATGCCATGAGTCTCGAGGGCCGTAATGGCAAAATCTGCCTCCATACTGGCTGGGTCAAACATAAAGCCGAAGGCCCCAAGCAGCATGCCCAGCGACAGCATTTTTAGTAGAATTGGTAGCGCTTTATCCATGGGTAAACCCTTTTATTTTTGTTGTTATAGCCCGTAGCTTAACCGATTTTATTGCGTTCTGAATGCGATATTTTCTGACCCGAGAGTATTCACTTTAATCGCCCATGACAGCAAGCTCTTTGTGTTGTAACCACAGTGCTGTAAGGTGCTGTTAAATTTTTATTTAAGCTCAAATCGACTATGCATAGCTTTTCCAAAACCACAGGCATTTCAGTGGTTGTTGCCAACATGATTGGCACTGGTGTTTTTACCAGCCTCGGCTTTCAGTTGCTGAGTATTCAGTCGCCCTTCGCTCTGATGATGCTGTGGCTGGTGGGTGGCCTCACGGCCCTTTGCGGCGCCCTGACCTATGCAGAATTAGGTGCCAACCTGCCCCGATCTGGCGGTGAATATAATTTTCTATCGCGCCTCTACCATCCCTGCGCTGGGTTTATCTCCGGTTGGGTCTCTGCCACCGTCGGCTTTGCCGCTCCTGTGGCACTAGCCGCAATGACCTTTGGAGCCTATCTGTCAGCAGTGTTTCCAGAACTCTCTAGAACCTGGGCGGCAACATTATTGGTGATTGGCTTAACCATCACCCACTGCCTGTCACGCCAGACCAGCAGCAATGTGCAACAGATATTTACCGCCCTCAAGCTAGTGCTGATTGTGCTGTTTTGTGCAGTGATCGCCATCTGGGGTAATAGCCCCCAACAACTGGATTTTGCCCCTCAGGCTGGGGATGAAAATTTACTCTTCAGCGGTGCCTTTGCGGTTGCCCTTATCTATGTCAATTACGCCTACACCGGCTGGAATGCGGCGACCTATGTAACCGGTGAATTAGATAATCCCCAGCGCAACCTGCCCATCGTATTGTTTGTGGGTACCACGTTAGTGATGCTGCTCTATCTGCTGCTCAACGCGACCTTTCTTAGCGCTGCGCCGATCTCAAGCCTAGAGGGCAAGTTGGAAGTGGGCGTAATAGTCGCCGAATCTGCTCTCGGCCCTGAAGCCGGTAAAGCCATGGGCGCGGTGCTGGCACTGCTCTTAATATCAACGGTTAGCGCCATGACTATGGCAGGCCCAAGGGTTCTGCAGATGATTGGTCAGGACTTTAAAGTGTTTTCGAAACTGGCCAAATGCAATGACCAAGGCCTACCCACCAATGCCATTCTTTTTCAAGGCCTACTGGCCGTGGCTTTTATTATCAGCGCCACCTTTGAATCTGTATTGATCTTTTCCAGCTTTGTGCTGGGTATCAACACTTTATTTTCTGTGCTGGGTGTATTTGTTCTGCGCTTTAAAAAGCTCAATATTACCGGAGCCTATAAAACCTTCGCCTATCCTGTTGCACCATTAATTTATCTCGGTGTGACATTGTGGACTCTCACCTATGTTCTGATATCAAAGCCCACTGAGGGCTTGATTGGTCTGGGGATTATTGCCACTGGCGCGGTCATCTACTATTTATCCGTTGATAAAACTAAGCAAGATTCGGGTCGCTAAACCCTCTCCTGTCGGCAATACTGTGACCATGAACTCCGATTACCAGCGCATTGCTCAAGCCATAGACTTTATAACCGCCAACCAGCGGCAACAGCCCTCGCTGGAGGAGATTGCTGCGCACCTGCATTTAAGCCCGTTTCATTTTCAGAGATTGTTTCGTCAGTGGGCTGGCGTTACTCCTAAAAAGTATTTGCAGATTCTTACCCTTGCCCACGCCAAAAAGTTGCTCGCCGAGTCCAAACCTTTATTAGAAGTTACTGCTTCTATGGGGCTTAGTAGTAGCTCGCGGCTGTATGATCATTTTGTGCAATTGGATGCTGTGACACCGGGGGAATTTAAAACTGGTGGCGCGGGTATACAGATTCAATATTCGCTGGCCAAAAGCCCGTTTGGGGATATTTTTATTGGAGTGACTCCCAGAGGTATCTGCAAGCTGTCGTTTGTGATTGATAACAATACTGAACAGCAAATAGCGGATTTACAGCGCCAATGGCCTAATGCTGAGCTGGTCAAAAAGGTCTCAGAAGCCGCGGAAACTGTGAAGGCTGTGTTTGCTGGAGAGCAATCTGGTAATGGCCCTTTATCGCTCTATGTGCGGGGTACGAATTTTCAAGTCAGTGTGTGGCGGGCGCTTTTACAAATTGACCCTTGTTGTATCAATAGCTACGGGCAGGTCGCGGCGGCGGTGGGCAGGCCTAAGGCTTCTCGAGCGGTGGGCACTGCTATTGGGTCTAATCCTGTTGCGTTTTTTATTCCCTGCCATCGGGTGCTGCAGCAGAGTGGGCAGATTGGCGGCTATCTTTGGGGTGAGACGCGTAAGCATGCGATTTATGCTTGGGAGTCGGCTCGGCGTTATTAGTGGGTTTGTAAGACGATTTTGGATCGGGGGGCCAAGGGCGCAGACAAGCCCAGGGTCGGGTGCGTAATTTAGGGATTGTTGTGTGCTTGTTCTATGTCAACAGTGCTTCGCGTTGCTCAGGATAACGGCAGTCAGGCATCAAATTCTCATGCAATGCCCCGAAGACCCTTGCGATCAATCAGGCTCTGCTTATGGTTGTGAGGATTTTCAGATGAAGCGAACACCCTGTCTGAGCGTAGCGAGTTGTGTGAGTGCTGAAATTCCTTGCAACCATGGAGTCGATCGCAAGGGTCTTCAGAGCATTGCCAGTGCTGGGATTGAGATCCTTCGCTCCGCTCAGGATGACAGCACTGTAGGCTTAAGCTAAAAGTCAGGCTATGCCTGAATTTTAGCTGGTAATACCTTTAATCTCTAGGAAATCATCAAAGCCAAACTCACCCCATTCGCGGCCATTTCCCGACTGCTTATAACCACCGAAAGGCGCAGCATAGTCTTGAGATGCACTATTGAGACTCACCATACCAGCACGCAGCTGCCCAGCCACACGCTTGGCACGTACTTCATCACCGGTACTAAAATAAGCAGCCAAACCATAGGGAGTATCATTGGCAATCTCGATTGCCTGCTCCTCAGTCTCAAAAGGAATCATAGCCAAAACAGGCCCGAAGATTTCTTCTTGGGCAATAGTCATCTGATTATTAACACCTGCAAATACCGTAGGCTTAACAAAGTAACCAGTATCAAAGCCATCAGGCTTGCCAGCACCGCCAGCAACTAACTGAGCGCCCTCCTCAATGCCTTTTTCAATGAGGCCCTGCACCTTATCAAACTGAACTCGGCTCGATAGAGGGCCCAAATGCATGCCCTCTTTCATGGGATCATCAACCCCAACTTGCGCTGCAGTTTGTTTAGCAATCTCTACAGCCTGATCATAGACTGAAGACTGCACCAACATTCGAGATGGCGCGTTACAGGACTGGCCTGTATTACCCATCATGTGCAAAACACCAGAACTCACCGCTGTCTCTAAATCCGCATCTTCAAAGATAATATTAGGGGATTTACCGCCCAACTCTTGAGTCACGCGCTTTACCGTTTCCGAGGCCGCTTTGGCGACCAAAATACCGGCTCGGGTTGAACCAGTAAAAGACACCATGTCCACATCTGGGTGGCTGGAAATTACAGCACCAACATCTGGGCCATCGCCATTAACCATATTGTAAACACCGGCCGGGAAGCCAGCCTGATCCATGATCTCAGTAAACAAGTAGCCTGAAATTGGAGCGATTTCACTGGGTTTGAGTACCATGGTGCAGCCAGTGGCTAGTGCTGGCGCTACCTTGCAACTGATTTGATTAATCGGCCAGTTCCAGGGAGTGATAAACCCGCAAACACCAATGGGCTCTTTAACAATTCGGGTATTGCCAACCTGACGCTCAAACTCGAATTGCTTGAGCGATTCGATCGCGGCATTTATATGGCCGCGGCCGCAGTCAGCCTGATGTTCGGTGGCAAAAGAAATTGGGGCACCCATCTCCATGCTGATGGCCACGGACATCTCTTCGTAGCGATCCATATAAATTTTTAACAGATTCTCCATCAAAGCAATACGCTCTTCCACACTCATCAGTGAAAACTCAGGGAAAGCCGCTTTGGCCGCCGCCACTGCTGCATTAACATCCCCTGCCGCACCCAAGCTAATGGTGGCAATCATTTCTTCCGTTGCAGGGTTTTCTACTGCCAGATCATTGGCAACCAGTGGGTTTACCCATTGGCCGTTTATATAAAATTTAATTAGATCCTTCATTGTTATCCCCTCTTAAGTTAATGGGCAGGTTACTGCTCTCAGGAAAGATTACCTATACCCTTTTATGGTGGCACCCATTATTTTTGTAGCCTGCCTTTTATAGCAGGCCTTCTAACGTCTCTAATGTCTGCGGCCCAATTAAACGCTTGAGTAATTTGCCCTCAGGGCTAATAACCAAGGTCTCTGGCAGAACTTGCACTGGCTCAAGGCCCCAAATCGCTCTTGGGTCTGCCACTAAACTTGGGAATTCAATACCCAATTTGGCCATTTCACTGCGCAGTAAATCCCCTTGGGAGCCATCGAAATTAACCGCATAAATCGACACCTGATCCCCATGGTCTTTTAACAGTTGATTAAACTCGGGAATCTCTTTGCGACAGGGAGCGCACCATATGGCCCAGTAGTTAATTAATACCAATTTTTGTGGCGACTGCAAATCGACACTGCCACCATCCAATAGTGCGAAATCAGTGATTGTATCGCTGGAACAACCGAGCAAAAACAAGCTGGCCAGCAGTAGTCTTTTTATCATGGGGTTCTCTCCGGAGATTCTTGGGTAAATAGCGCTTCAATGCTTAGGCTCAAATTGTCCTACACCGCGCCGCGAGCCTTGCCCGCCAGCATATCGTATTTTGCATACCAGGGGTGTTCTGCGGAAATTTTATCTGTCTCCCAGCTAGTGGGCCTATGGATATTTTCGCCTAACCAGTCACAGACATCAGTGAGGGTATGGCTGCCCAAATCGCGAAGAAGTACATATTGTCCGCTGGCGGTTTTCCCAAGAACACGCTCTCGCAACAGCAGATTACGCAGATTTTTCCAGTGCTCTGCATCCATTCCGGTGGCTATCACGGCCCGATCTGACAGGCTATCTTCCCGCTGTTGGTTCTGCCAGCAGTGCCACAACAGTATTAAGGTAGCGACTAGGTCTGGCAGCTTTTTGCCACGGCCCTCCATGGAAAAGGTCTCCACACTGCGAACAAACTCGGCACCAATTAATATCAGCATCCACAGCAAGTAAATCCAAGTTAGAAATAATGTAATTACCGCAAAGGCACCATAGACATTGGTATAGCTGGAATGGGCTACCATAAACCCAAATAGCGACTTGGCGCTTTCAAATAATACCGTGGTCACCAAAGCACCAAATATCCCATGACGGGTTTGCACCTTACAGTTCGGCACGGTGATAAATAGTAGGCTGAGGGCTATCCATGTCAGCCACCAAGGCAAATACGCAAACAGATACTGGGAAATATCCAGTGCATCCACTTCGTCAACCATCAGGCGGAATGACAGTAGGTAGGTTTTCATCACCACCCCCGCTGCCAATAACAGCGGCCCTAGGCTGAGAATGGCCCAGTAGAGCAAAAACCCACTCAGGCCCCGACGCCGGCCATCGGTACCCCAAATATGGTTGAAGGTTTTCTCTATCTTGGCCAGCATCAAATAGGAGGTAACCATTAAAATGACGGCCCCCACCGAACTCACCTTTCTTGCTTGAGCAGAAAACTCACTCAGATAGCTAGTAATTTCCTGGCCGCTGCTGGGCAGCACCTTGGAGAATATCCAGGCCTCAACCTGTGATCCGGTATCTTGAAAGGCCGGTATTAATGAAAACGTGCTGTACATCAGGGTGAGCATAGGCACTATCGCAAACAGGCTCATGTAGGTGAGGGCAGCGGCACTCTGGCGGCAGCCATCGCCGTTAAAACGCTGCACCAAATAACGGAGGAATTGCCAGAACAGGTTGAGATATTGCTGATTCTTGATGAAACCATTGATCACTGAGTTATCCCTCTCTTTTGGTTTACGCCAATTTGCCCGTACAATAAGATGTTGCTCTGCAGTTATGTGCAATGACCTAGATGCAAGGTTAGTAATAGCAAGCTTAGTGATAAAAAGGATAGTCCATGACCCGTATTTACCATAATCCACGCTGTTCCAAATCGAGGCAGACATTGGAACTCCTGAGAAATCATGGCGTTGAGCCTGAAGTGGTGCTTTACCTTGAAGAGCCCCTGGATGCTGCAACCATTACCAGCTTACTGGGCAAATTAGGTATTACAGCAGCGCAACTGATGCGTCGTTCGGAGCAGGACTTTAAAGACAATAATCTGGGCAGAGCCGATATTAGTGAAGATCAGCTACTTGCAGCGATGGTGAAATACCCTAAACTGGTTGAACGACCCATTGTGGTGGTTGGCGATAAAGCTGTTCTTGGCCGCCCACCAGAAAACGTACTGGAATTACTTTAGATGTCTAACCCCTATGTGTTAGTGCTCTATTACAGCCGCAATGGCCATGTAAAAATGCTCGCCGATCAAATAGCTCTGGGTATCGAAAGTGCCGGGTTGGAGGCGCGCCTGCGCACAGTCCCTGCTGTATCTGCGGTCTGCGAAGCTACTGAAACTGATATTCCCGCTGATGGCGATATTTACTGCACTGAAGACGACCTGGCCAACTGCTCAGGTTTAATGCTGGGTAGCCCCACCAGATTTGGCAATATGGCAGCGCCGTTAAAATACTTTATCGACAGCACAGCTGGGCTCTGGATGAACGGCTCTTTAATTAATAAACCAGCCGGAGTCTTTACTTCGACCTCAAGCCTCCATGGAGGCCAAGAGTCCACCTTATTAACCATGATGCTGCCTCTGCTGCATCAGGGAATGTTACTGGCTGGCCTTCCCTATTCCGAGGCGGCACTCACCAGCACCAAAACCGGCGGCACCCCCTACGGTGCAACTCATGTGGAGGCTGAGGGTCTCAGTGAGGAAGAAACTCAACTTAGTCAGGCTCAGGGCAAACGTATTGCTGCTCTGGCAACGGCATTAATTAAGTTATAAGGCGCATAATCTTGACTACAGAATTAAAACTTTCTATCGGCAAAATACTGACCCAAGGAAGCTATTGGTTGCTCATGCTAACTCTCTCTGCCCACCTTTGGATGCAGTCTGCGCCCGCAATTATTTATGTCATTAGCCTGCTGCCTCTGATGCTTTTTATTCCAGGTATGCTGGCCGATCGGCTACGCACATTAATTTGGCTGGGCTTTGTGCTGTTACTGTATTTTTATAATGGCATACAGAACATGGCCGTTCCCGAGCCCATGGCAATGGATATTGCTGAACTTACTTTAACTGTTGTCCTGTTCTGCGGCTCCATGTTTTATGCCCGCGTTCGCCAAGTCAATAACATTTAACTCAACATAAAAAGGACTCTCTAATGAGCATAATACGTCGGATTTTCCGCTTTATTGGAAGCATTGTTTCTGGGCTCAGAACATTACTTGGGGTTCTTATCTTTGGTTTTATCCTGGTGACAGTGGCCGGGATGTTTGCTGATGACCTGCAGCCAATTCCCGATCAAGGGGCGCTGTATTTAGCCCCTAGTGGCTTTCTTGTAGATCAGAAAACTTACACGGACCCGTTAGGAAAGTTGCTATCTCAGGGCCAAGAGCAGGAATCTGAGACATTAGTTAGAGACATTATCGAAGCCCTGAATAAAGCGGGTGCAGACAGTCGCATTACTCACCTGTTACTCGACACTGATTATATGGCTGGTGCTGGACTTAGCAAGCTGGCAGAAATCAGCTCTGCTCTGTTGCGCTTCAAAGAGAGCGGCAAGCCTATTATTGCCGTGGCTGATGACTTCAGTCAGCAACAGTACTATCTTGCCGCCCACGCTGATGAAATATTGCTGAACCCCATGGGTGGCGTAATGATCACCGGGTTGTCCTCCTATCGCAGCTACTATAAAGAAGCTCTTGATAAGCTTAAGGTCAAGGTTCATATATTTAGAGTGGGCGACTTTAAAAGTGCGGTGGAACCCTATCTGGGCGATAGTATGTCTGCCGGCGTAAAGGAAGAGCGTCGCGCTATGATTGATGAATTATGGCAGTTCTATGGCTCCCAAGTTGAGCGGTTGCGCGGATTACCCACAGGCGCAATTAATGATTACACCAATAACTTGCATTTAAAGCTGCGTGCCGCCAATGGCGATAGTGCGTTGCTGGCTAAGGAGCAGGGGCTGGTAGACCAAATCGCCAGCAGAACCGATATACTTAACTACCTAAATGATGTTATTCCAGATACCGATGGGGAATTTAATAGCATTAATCTAAAAGGCTATCTCAGCCATATTCGCCGGGAAGAAGTGATTAGCGCGGCAGCCAAGAAGCATCGGGTAGCACTGGTGGTGGCCAAGGGCACAATTATGGATGGTCAGCAGCCCGAAGGCAGTGTTGGCGGCGATACGCTGGCTGGCATCTTTGCTGATCTGCGCGATGATGAGAATGTCAAAGCGGTAGTGCTTAGAGTAGATAGCCCTGGTGGCAGCGCCTTTGCTTCGGAAATTATTCGTGATGCTATGGCTGCCACTCGTGCTGAGGGCGTGCCTATTGTCATTAGTATGGGCAGTGTTGCTGCCTCTGGCGGATATTGGATTTCCACCGAAGCCGATCATGTGTTGGCCACTTCTACAACTATTACTGGCTCCATTGGTGTGTACGGGATTGTACCCACGGTCAAAGATTCTATGGCTGCGCTGGGTATTTATTCCGATGGCGTAAGTACCGCGGATATCTCAGGCATTATGCAGCTCGACCGAACCATGACTCCCCAGGCCAAGATGTTCTTTCAGGCCGGGGTGGACAATATCTACACCCGCTTCCTTGCCTTGGTTGCTGATTCACGGGATTCATCACCAGCAGAGGTTCATGAGATTGCCCAGGGCCGAGTATGGACAGGCGAGCAAGCCTTGGAGCTGGGCTTGGTCGACCAACTGGGCGACTTGAACGACGCCGTCAAAGTGGCAGCAGAGCTGGCTAACCTTAGCGACTATATGGTCGACTACAGACGTAAGCCATTGTCGGTTTATGAGCAGTTGTTATCAGGAATGAACAGCAATGTTGGCGCTTCACTGGCAGCGATGGGCTTGACTACCTCTGCCGATAGCTGGCTGCCTCTGAGCATTCGCCGCCATGCCAAAACATTGGTTGAGCCATTAAAGACATTGGATAATTTATCAGACCCGAAAGGGATTTATTTACTGTGCGAGCAGTGCCCACAGTAATACTTAACAAGGGATAAGGGCATCTCCATTTAGGGTTCTAGATATCTAAAACACCTTTGACAAAAGGCAGGGTAAGGCGTCGTTGTTCTTGCAGCGACGCCCCATCCAATGTCTCAAGTGCTTCCATCAACTGTCGGCTATTGCGCGGCAGCCTATTTAACAAAAACACCGCAACCTCATCGGATAGATACAGGCCGCGCATACTTGCGCGGTGCTGCAACAGACGCCTTTGATCGTCGTCCTTGTAGTGCAACATTTGCAATGCCACACCAGATTTTAATCGTGACAGCAGGTCTGGCAAAATCACACCCAGATCATCCGGCACTTCATGGGCGGCAACCACTAACTTGGTATTGGCCTCGCGACAGCGATTAAATAAATGAAAAAGAGGTTCTTGCCAGTCGGGGTTGGTGGCCACTAACTGCAAATCATCCAAGCAGACCAGAGTCGCAGATTCCAAACCCTCAAAGATATCTTCCCCATTGTAGTCAGTCAGGTCGGCCAAGGGTAAATATACCGCACCGGCATTTCTGCCCAATACTGTCTTTTGGCAGGCGGCCTGCAACAAATGAGAAAGGCCACTCCCCTCGGCGCCAATCAGGAAGGCAAATTGCTGGCCTTCGTCCTGCAACACCAAACTCGCCAGATGCTGAGGAGTGCCCCTTGGAGCATAGAAATTATCGAAGGTAGCTTGATCATCCAGCGCTACAGCCAGACTTAGTTGTTTTGGCCTATTCAATTGCGAACCCAACTGTACTCAAGTTTACCGCTGAGCATGACATCTGCCGCTGTTTCACTCTGTAGCCGGCCACTGCGCACCAAAGCCGAGTGCAGCAACTCTGCTCCACCCTCAACATCGACAGCGAGGGTTAACTGATCACCCACAACCGAAAATATATCCAGAGAATCTACCACTTCTAATTTTTTAAACTGCGCCAAAACAGCCTGGTACTGTTTGAAGGAACCAACGCCATTAATCTGCACAAGCAACTCATTGGTATTTAGCTGCGGAATATAGGTATAAGACTTGGCCAAACTATCGACCATTGTATCCACCGCGCTGGCCATAAATTCTTCACCAGCCACAGCACGAAAATCATTCAGCTGTCGACGGCCTGAACTTTGATACATCCACGCACCGCGCACTTCGCCCGTGGAGGTGGTGTAAAAACGCAGAGCTATCCAGCCATCGGTATCGTAGCGTTGAGATGCTGGATCGATCAGATCGGCTCTGAGAGACCAGGCCTCATTAACAGAGAGAGACAGCTGGTCCTGTAAATCAAAGTTGGGCAATTGATAGGGCATACCGCGCACTTTCATCGCCTGATCAAAAGACTGCAGCACGGCTTCAGCATTTTCTGACACCTCTGCGCTCGAGTATTCGCCAATAAAGCCACGGCCCATGACCGCATCATCGCGAATAATCCAAGCCAAAATTTTAGGCCTATTGGAGGGTAGCACCGGCAACTGTGCCTGACGAATTAAGTGGTCAATGGCCTGCCGCGCGAAGCTGACTTCCAGCCCCGGTTGAATATCTGTTTCATCAGCGCTGGGGATATTGCGAAAACCTACGGCCGCAACAAAGGCATTGGGATCGGTTAGAAAAGTCTGGATACTTGGCGCCAGCATAATTTCACTGTTGCCTGTGAGCTTGATTAGCACCTGAGCCAGAGCATCACGAACGCCTAATTCTCGGGATTCGGCGGTTTGGTCTAGCACTGGCACCAAGCCACTGTATAATCCAGCGACCTCTTCTGAGAGAGAATGCAGGCTAAAACAAGCCAAAAATATCATTAATATCCGTTTCAACAACTTTTCTCCAATTTAATTTGCCTCATTGTAACAGTGCTTGATGAAAATTAGACTCACCCGCACTAAAATAGCGTTCTAAAATATGCGCTTTAAACAGGAAGCCACTACATGACCGAAAAGACTCATTCCCTGAGCTATAAAGATGCAGGTGTCGATATTGATGCTGGCAATGCCCTGATCGAAAAAATTAAAGGAGCGGCCAAACGAACTCGCCGCCCTGAGGTGATGGCTGGGCTCGGAGGGTTTGGCGCACTGTTTGAATTGCCAACAGGTTATCGGGAACCAGTAATGGTCTCGGGCACCGATGGTGTTGGTACCAAATTGCGTCTTGCTCTGGATCATGGCAAACATGACACCGTGGGCATCGACCTGGTCGCCATGTGTGTGAATGACTTGATCGTCTGTGGCGCTGAGCCACTGTTTTTCCTCGATTACTATGCCACCGGCAAGCTGGATATAGACACTGCTGCTGCCGTAGTCAATGGCATTGCCGACGGCTGCGAGCTGTCTGGCTGTTCATTAATTGGTGGCGAGACCGCTGAGATGCCAGGCATGTACGAAGGCGATGACTACGACCTCGCAGGTTTCTGCGTCGGCATGGCCGAAAAATCAGAACTGATTGATGGTAGCAAAGTGGCGCTTGGCGATACTCTGATTGGCCTGTCTTCTAGTGGCCCTCACTCCAATGGTTACTCGTTGATTCGCAAAGTATTAGAAGTGACCAATATAGACCCGGCGGCAACTATGCTTGATGGCCAGCCATTAATTGATCTTCTAATGGCCCCCACTAAAATTTATGTGCAGTCACTGCTTGGCCTAATCGCCAAATCACCAGTACATGCGCTGGCTCATATTACCGGTGGCGGTCTGCTGGAAAATATTCCCCGTGTACTGCCCGACAATGCAACCGCCATTATTGATACCAGTGCCTGGACTCGTCCTGGGGTATTCGATTGGCTGCAGCAAGCGGGCAATATCGATGAGCATGAAATGCATCGCACGTTAAACTGTGGTGTGGGCATGGTGGTTTGCGTGCCTGCAGAGACCGCGGCATCAGCTTTGGACTTCTTAAATACCCATGGAGAAGAAGCCTTTGTTCTTGGCACCATCGAAGAGACCAAAGCCGGTGCAGAACAGGTGCAACTACTCGGGGTGGCTGAATGACTGAACAACTGGCCGTAGGAAAAGAACTGCGGCTAGTGGTATTAATTTCCGGTGGCGGTTCCAACCTGCAATCTTTTATTGATGCCTGCGCCAATGGCAGCCTTGAAGGGCAGGTGGCGGCGGTAATCAGCAATAAAGCTGGCGTTAAAGGTCTCGACCGAGCTGCCGCTGCAGATATTCCAAATATTGCCATTGATCATCGAGCCTTTGATAGCCGAGAAGATTTTGAGCAAAATCTGGGTGAGCTAATCGAGAGTTTTGCCCCAGACCTTGTTGTACTGGCTGGCTTTATGCGTATCCTAACCGCACAATTTGTCAATCGTTTTCTTGGCAAGCTGATCAATATCCACCCCTCATTACTCCCTGCTTACCCAGGTCTGCATACCCATCAGCGCGCAATTGATGCTGGTGATAAAAAGGCGGGTGCCACAGTTCACTTTGTCACACCGGAACTGGATGGTGGCCCCTCAGTTTTGCAAGCACAGGTGCCAGTGCTACCCAATGATAGTGCAGATAGTTTGGCCGAGCGCGTGTTGAGGTTTGAGCACAAAATTTATCCAGCCGCCGCCCAATGGTTTTGTGAAGGCCGGCTGCGCATGGAAAATGGCCTGGCTGTGTTGGATGGCAAAGTTCTCTCCGAGAATGGGGTTATTTTTAACGAGAGCGCTGAACAATAATTACTTTTGGCACTCTAATCCTGCTAGATATTAAAAGGCTTAGTGAAGATCAGCGTTAGGAACAGAGATGATATTGATATCCAATAAAAGAAATATTTTTTTTCCCGCAGTCATAGCTTTGGTTGCTGTTATCTTCCTATCCCAGTCATTTGCCGCCGAACTAAAAACCTACAGTGCCAACTATTCCGCCAACTTTAATGGCATGGAAATCGAAGCTAACCACAGGCTAGAGAAACTTGAAAACGGCCAGTATCAAGAAACATTAAAAGCCAAAAACATCTTTGGAAAAATTAATGAGCAGGCGCTATTCAGTATTTCCGATACCCTTGACCTGATTCCGCAGGAGTATAAATATGAACGATCACTGGTTGGCGTAAAGCGTTCAGAGCAGCAAGTTTTTGATTGGCAAAAGCAGGAATTGCGATATACAAAAAAAGATAAAATGACTATTGTTCCACTCCAGCCTGGCGCTATGGATATCATTACCCATAAACTGCAATTACGCAGAGATTTGGAATCGGGAAAAGAGAATTTTTCATACCCTGTTATTTCTCGGGGAAAGCTGAAACAATATGATTATAAGATTATTTCTAAAAACGTTTTAGAAACAGCTATTGGCCCATTAAATACAGTGCTTGTGCAACGCATTAGGAAAGATAGAAAGCGCACAACTAAAATCTGGTTAGCCAGCGACTGGGGTTACTTAGCCGTCCAACTAGAGCAAATTGAAAATGGTGAGAGCCATGAAATGAAAATTATTAATGGGCAGGTTGGCAACATACCTGTGGTCCCCTTAAAAATTGCAACAGAGAAATAACTATGGCACGCCCACCCAATAAAACTGGCACCAGTCAAATCATTCTAGCCCTTGGCACAGTTGCCGCAGTGGCTGTTGTTGGTGGCGCTATATATCAGGCCCAAAAACTATCGGATGAAGCAGAACTGGCAATGATGGAAGTCATTCCCCAGCAAGCCGTGGCCGAAGCAGCAGTTACAGCCCCAATGGTACCAGAGGCCAACATACCTGAACCAAAGGTAGAAATTGCAGTCCAGCCCGAAACTAAAACCACCACTATGATGAAAGCACCAAAGCTGCCATCTTTAGACCAGAGTGACGACTTTGTACGCGACCGACTACTACTCCGTAAGCACAGAGCTGATTTAGAAACATGGCTGAATACTGACGATCTAATTCGCCGCTCAGCCAGTTACGTGGATGGCCTCTCTCGAGGCGTTGTACTCAGTAAAATATTTCCTCTCACCGCACCAGAGGGCAACTTCACCACCCATCGGGAAGGCGAAATTATTTGGTTAAATGCGGGTAATTATGAGCGCTATAACAGTACGGTGGCTGTTATGACCAGCCTGGATATGAAGTCTATGGCACAGATGTTCCACTTTATCCGCCCATTATTGGAAAGCGCATTTTCAGAGATGGGTTATCGGCCTCGCCAGATGGACGGCATTATTTTGCAGGCAATTGATAATATTTTGGCCACACCTATTATTGTCGAACCCATCAAGCTAAACAGAGATTCCGTAGCCTATCAATTTGCTGACCCAGATTTAGAAGCTTTGCTGCCAGTGCAAAAACAGCTGCTACGCACCGGTCCAGAAAACACCCAGCGCCTGCAACAGAAAGCCACGGCCTTGAGAGATGCCCTGCTAAACCCTTAGGTTTTAGGTAAGGTGACGCCTGTTTGGCCCTGATACTTGCCGCCGCGATCTGCGTATGACGTATCGCAAACTTCGTCCGACTCAAAAAATAACATCTGAGCCACGCCTTCATTGGCATAAATTTTTGCTGGCAGGTTAGTAGTGTTTGAGAATTCCAGCGTCACATGACCTTCCCACTCCGGCTCCAAGGGCGTGACATTCACAATAATGCCGCAGCGAGCATAGGTAGACTTGCCTAGACAGATGGTCAGTACAGAACGAGGGATTTTAAAGTACTCAACTGTTCGCGCCAGGGCGAATGAGTTGGGCGGGATAATGCAGTAGTCGCCTTTCATATCCACAAAAGAGTCGTTGTCGAAGTTTTTGGGGTCTACCGTCTTGGAGTGGACGTTGGTGAACACCTTGAACTCATCGGCACAGCGGACATCGTAGCCGTAACTTGAAGTGCCGTAAGAAATCACAGGATCTTCGCCAGCATAGCGCACCTGACCAGACTCAAAAGGCGCGATCATTTGTTGCTGCTCGGCCATACGGCGAATCCAATGGTCTGACTTAATACTCATTTGCGGTGACTCCAAGTGAAATTTGGTGGTGCGTAAATTAGAAACTATTGCAGGGACGGTATGATACCTATTTGGGGTGATTCGGCAAGGGATGCTTTGCGTTGCTCAGGATGACAGAAGCTGAGTTCGGGCTAATACATTGTCATCCTGGAAAATTAGATACTGTCGTCTTGAGCGCAGCGAAAAATCTACTGGAAAACAATCTCTGGCCCAGCACTGGCACCACCAGACTCCAACTCAGCAATCACCGACTGAGCAATCTGCTCATAATGCTGTGCTATCTGCCCTTCAGAATCCGCAACCACCGACGGCAAACCTGCATCGCCATTCTCACGAATCGATCGGTCCAGAGGCAGGCTACCCAGCAGCTTAGTCTCATACTGCTCTGCCACATCGGCACCACCACCATCACCAAAAATTGCCTCAGTATGGCCGCACTGGGAACAAATATGCATAGCCATATTCTCAACAATACCCAATACTGGAATTTTCACTTTTAGAAACATCTCGATGCCTTTTTTGGCATCCAGCAGAGCAATATTTTGGGGGGTAGTGACCACTACCGCACCGGAAACCTGCGCCTTTTGAGCCAGAGTCAACTGAATATCACCAGTACCCGGTGGCATATCTACTACCAGAATATCCAACTCGCCCCACATGGTCTGCCCCAAAAGCTGTTGCAATGCACCAGCCGCCATGGGACCGCGCCAGGCCATTGGAGTTTGATCGGTCACCAGATATGCCATAGACATGGTTTTCAGCCCATGGGCTTCTATCGGGCCAAAATGTTTTTCATCTGCAGCGGTGGGGCGTGTGCCTTCGGGCACACCCAGCATCATGGCGATACTGGGGCCATAGATGTCGGCATCCAATAACCCAACTTTCTTGCCCGCCGCTTGCAGGGCCAGAGCCAAATTAACCGCTGTGGTGGACTTGCCGACACCGCCTTTGCCGGAGGCGACAGCCACTATGTATTTCACCTGATCTAACACTAAACCACTCCAAAATTACTGATTTATCCAAAATGCCTGTTTAAACGCCCCTATACCTGCTTTTAAAGCAGCAATTGGCCGTGAAAAGTTGGCGTAAAATCGCTATAGTTGCGCCTTGCAAACAATGCCTAAAAAAAGAATTTAAGCCATGTCATCGAAACGCCAAATACTGGTAACCAACGCCCTGCCCTATGCCAATGCTGCACTGCATCTTGGTCATATTCTGGAATACACTCAAACCGATGTTTGGGTACGCTTCCAACGAATGCGCGGACACGAATGTTACTATGTTTCCGCTGATGATGCCCACGGAACTGCCATCATGCTTAAAGCTGATGAAAAAGGTATTAGCGCCGAGCAACATATTGCCGATATGCGCGCCATTCACGAGGCGGACTTCCGGGACTTTTTGATTGGCGTGGACAACTACCACAGCACCCATTCTGAAGAGAATCGAGAGCTATCTGAGCTGATCTACAACCGCCTAAATGACAATGGCCATATCGCCAAGCGAGATATCATCCAGGCCTTTGACCCTGAAAAGAATCTGTTTTTGGCCGATCGCTATATCAAAGGCACCTGCCCCAAGTGTGGCGCCAAAGATCAATACGGCGACAACTGTGAAGTCTGTGGCGCCACCTATGCGCCCACCGATTTGATCAACCCGGTGTCAGCAATCTCTGGGGCAACACCCATAGAGAAAGAGTCGACCCATTATTTCTTTAAGCTGCCAGAATTCACTGAGTTCTTGCAGGAGTGGACTCGCAGTGGTGCCGTGCAAACTGAAGTGGCCAACAAACTAGGGGAATGGCTGGATAGCGGTCTGCAGGAATGGGATATCAGCCGCGACGCACCTTACTTTGGTTTTGAAATACCCAATGCGCCGGGCAAGTATTTTTATGTCTGGCTGGATGCCCCTATCGGCTATATGGCCGCCTTTAAAAATTTCTGCGATCGCGATGGCATCAACTTCGACCATTACTGGGCCGCAGACACAAGCACCGAGCTGTACCATTTTATCGGCAAGGATATTGTTAACTTCCATGCCCTGTTCTGGCCCGCCATGCTCAAAAGCGCCGACTACCGCACCCCAACCAAAGTCTGTGTGCATGGTTTTGTTACCGTCAATGGCAAAAAGATGAGCAAGAGCCGCGGCACCTTTATCAACGCCCGCTGCTATCTTGACCACCTAAACCCAGAATATTTGCGCTACTACTACGCGGCCAAACTCAGTTGCTCAGTCGAAGATATCGACCTGAATCTGGAAGACTTCGTGCAGAAAGTAAACAGCGACCTAGTGGGCAAAGTGGTCAATATTGCCAGCCGCTGCGCCAAGTTTGTGGCCAATGGCAACGACGGCGTTCTCTCCAACGCCATCGAAAACCCCGCCCTATGGGAGCAGGTAACCGGTGCCGCTGAGGCTATTGCGAACCATTATGAAAACCGCGACTACGCTAAAGCCATTCGCGAAATTATGGCTCAGGCCGATGCCGCCAATGAATATATCGCGGCCAAAGAACCCTGGAAGCTCAACAAAGAAGAAGGCAAACAGCCGGAAGTGCAGGATATTTGCTCACTGGGCATTAACCTATTCCGCGTATTACTGGGCTATCTGAAGCCAGTGTTGCCAGCCATGGCCGTCGAGGGCGAAGCCTTTTTAAACGATTCGCTAAGCTGGGACAGCCTGCAGCAGCCGCTGACCGAGCACAAAATTAATGCCTTTAAGCCGCTGATGCAGCGCATCGAAAAAGACAGAGTGGACGCCATGGTAGAAGCCAGCAAAGAAGAAGCAGCGCAAGCTGCAGCGCCAAAACTGGAAGGGCCCCTAGCCGACGACCCTATCGCCGATGAAATTAACTTTGATGACTTTATCAAGGTGGATCTGCGTGTAGCCATGATCGTTAAAGCCAGCCATGTAGAAGGCGCAGAAAAGTTGCTGCAACTGACATTGGATATTGGTGGCGAGACACGCAATGTTTTCTCCGGCATTAAGTCATCTTACAAGCCCGAAGATCTGGAAGGCCGCCTGACGGTGATGGTGGCCAATCTGGCGCCACGCAAAATGCGCTTTGGTATGTCTGAGGGCATGGTGCTTGCCGCTGGCGACAAAAAAGGCATTTATTTATTGAAGCCAGATTCCGGTGCCCAGCCAGGCCAGCGAGTGACCTAACATCGGCTACAATGAGTATTTATTAGGTAGATCGAAAAGTGCTAAAGCCCGACCCCATTGCTATTGAATCAAACGAGTTGATTCTAGGATAATGGCCCTTTAAACAACATGCGTGTAGGCTATGCAAGAATTTGCAGTAATTCTGGTCAGCTCTATCCTGATCAATAACTTTGTACTGGTGCAGTTCCTCGGGCTGTGTCCGTTTATGGGCGTGTCCACCAAGTTGGAATCGGCCATTGGCATGTCTGCCGCCACCACCTTTGTACTGACCCTAACCGCTATGGCCAGCTACATTGTCGACGTGCTGGTACTGACGCCTCTGGGCCTGATTTATCTGCGCACCATCTCCTTTATTCTGGTGATTGCCGCAGTGGTGCAGTTCACTAAAATGTTTATCGAAAAATCTAGCCCGTTGCTGTATCGCGTGCTGGGTGTGTTTTTGCCATTGATCACCACCAACTGTGCCGTGCTCGGTGTGGCATTACAAAACGCCTCCAAAGACCTCAATTTTATGCAGTCATCACTGTATGGCTTTGGCGCTGGCGCCGGTTTCTCACTGGTACTGATTTTTTTCTCCGCCATGCGCGAGCGACTGGCGGCCGCTGATATTCCAGCACCGTTCGAAGGCGCAGCTATCGCCATGATTACCGCTGGCCTCATGTCACTGGCCTTCATGGGCTTTAGTGGACTGGTGTAAATGATCGAAGCCATTGCTCAACAACCTATTCTCGCTGCGCTGGTTGCGCTGGTCGGGCTCGGCATCCTGTTTGGAGGCCTGCTTGGCTTTGCCGCAGAAAAATTTAAAGTGGAAGGCGACCCCATAGTCGAGCAACTCGACGAGCTGTTGCCGCAAACCCAATGTGGCCAATGCGGTTTTCCCGGGTGCCGACCCTACGCCGAGTCTATAGCCAATGGCGACGCCATCAACAAATGCCCCCCCGGTGGCCAGGCCACTATCAATGCCATTGCCAACCTACTCGATGTGCCAGCACCAGCATTGGATGCAGAACACGGCGAAGAAGCCGATGCTAAAACCGTGGCCTATATCCGCGAAGATGAATGCATTGGTTGCACCAAGTGCATTCAAGCCTGCCCAGTGGATGCCATTTTAGGCGCCGCAAAATTAATGCACACAGTGATTGCCGATGAATGCACCGGCTGCGATCTGTGCGTAGAGCCTTGCCCAGTAGACTGTATTGACATGCTGCCCGTAGAAGAAGGTATAAAAGAATGGCACTGGCCAGCGCCTGCGATCCCCGCAGATCTAATTGCTAGCGACAGGAGGGCCTCAGCATGAAAACTTGGGTTACTCCCGGTGGTGTTCACCCCCCAGAAAATAAGCATCAGTCAGTCAGTCTGCCTATCGGTACGTTGCCGATTCCAGACAAGCTGCTAATTCCATTGAGCCAACATATAGGCGCTCCAGCAAAACCCACTGTGGAGATCGGCAAAAAAGTACTTAAAGGGCAAATTATTGCCGAGGCCAATGGCACCGTCTCTGTGTCCATGCATGCACCCACATCGGGTACCATTACAGCGATCGAGCACCGCCCTATTGCCCATTCCTCTGGCATGCTGGCTCCCTGCATCGAGATCACCAGCGATGGCCGCGACAAGTGGAAAAAACATGAAGGCATTGCCGACTATAAACATGCTTCCCCCAATACATTGCTTAAGGCTGTGGCCAAGGCTGGTATTGCAGGTATGGGCGGTGCAGGTTTTCCGTCTGCGGTTAAATTAAACCCCGGCCGTCAGCGCCCGATCCACACCCTGATTGTTAATGCCACTGAATGCGAGCCCTATATTACGGCCGACGACTCAGCGATTCGTGAGCGCGCCGCAGAAGTTATAGAAGGTATTGGCATACTGAGTCAGATACTGGGGCACCCCGGTAATATCATGATCGGTATCGAAGATAATAAACCCGAGGCCATAGCTGCACTGGAACCCCATGTGGTGGACACCGGTATTTCAGTAGTTTCCTTCCCCACCAAATATCCCTCCGGTGGTGAGAAACAATTAATTTATATACTCACCGGTGAAGAAATTCCCAGCGGCGAGCTGCCCGCTGATATAGGTATGGTGTGCGTGAACATAGGTACCACCTATGCGGTTAAGCGGGCCATTGTTGACGGTGAGCCTTTAATATCTCGCGTCACCACCATGACTGGTGACGCCTGCGGCATTAATCGCAACTACGAAACACTCATTGGCACTTCCGTCAGCCATATGCTGGCTCACAGTGAATTCAAAGACGAAGCCTGCAGCCGGCTGGTGATGGGTGGCCCAATGATGGGCTTTAGTCTCACCAGCGCCGATGTGCCCATTGTCAAAACCACCAATTGCATACTGGCCCCGAGCTACGAGGAAATACCCGAAGACAATCCGGTTCAACCCTGTATACGCTGTGGCATGTGCGCTGAAGCCTGCCCGGTATCACTGCTGCCTCAGCAGCTGTTCTGGCACTCCCAGGCCCAGGATCATGAGCGTCTTGAAGCCCATAACCTGTTCGACTGCATTGAATGTGGAGCCTGCTCCTATGTCTGCCCCAGCAACATTCCGTTGGTGCAGTACTATCGCAACAGCAAAGGCGAAATAAAAAAAGCCAGGGCAGAAAAAGTAAAATCTGACCTTGCCCGCCAGCGTTTTGAGTTTCACCAGCAGCGCATGGAACAGGCGGAAAAAGATAAAGAAACCAAACGCGCAGCGCGCAGGGAGGCCGCAGAAAAAGCTCAGGCAGCCTCTGGAGCAAAAGCCGGTGCTGGTTCTGCCGCTGATATTATCGCCGCGGCACAGGCCCGCGCGGCCGCTAAAAAAGTCAGCCCAGAACAACAGCAAGCTAAGTTTGAACGCTCTATTGCTGGTGCTGAGATGCGAGTGCAAATGGCCGAAGAAAAATTAGCTGAAGCCGATAGCAGCCAAACAGACGAGCAAAAAAACATTCTCAATGCCGCCGTTGAGGCCTCTAAGCAAAAGCTTGAGCAGGCAGAGGCGCGATTGGCCGAACACATAGCAGAGCATGGCTCGCAGGAGCAGAATAAAGACAAGAGTGGGGAGCGGGTAGACTAATGGCCTTTAAGCAAATCACCTCACCCCATGCCCATGCCTCCCAGAACACCGCGCAGGTTATGCAGCTGGTGCTATGGGCCACATTGCCCGGGCTGTTTGCACTGACCTACCACTTTGGCTGGGGCAGCCTGATTAATGTTCTGCTAGCCACTGCCACCGCCGTCGCCGCCGAAGCACTGATTTTGCAAATGCGCGGCCGCTCCGTGGGTTTCTATCTGCGTGACTACAGTGCTGCTGTTACCGCCGTGCTACTAGGCCTGGCACTGCCACCACTGGCCCCTTGGTGGGTAGTGGTGGTGGGTAGCTTATTCTCCATTGTTGTCGCCAAACATCTTTATGGCGGCTTGGGCTACAACCCCTTTAACCCAGCGATGGTGGGTTATGTGGTTTTGCTAATTTCCTTCCCCATACAAATGACTAGCTGGGTTACACCGCTGGCACTGCTGCCAGAAGGCGTATCACATCCCGGAATATTAGAGTCACTGAGTATCGTATTTGCAGGCTACAGCCCTGCCGATGGCGTTACCGGCGCCACACCTCTAGATAGCTTTAAATTTAGTGATGGGCTTTTAGTTGAGCAAATCTATAGCCAGAACCCACTCTTCAGCGAAGCCGGCATTGCCGGGGTAGGTTGGGAGTGGGTCAATATCGGCTTCCTGATTGGTGGTTTGATATTACTGGGTAGCAAAATTTTCACCTGGCATGGCCCAGTGGCCATGTTGGCCGCTATCGCCATAATGTCTGAGCTATTTTGGGACGGAGGCAGCTCCGATAGCCCAGGCTCAGCATTGATGCACCTCTTTAGCGGTGCCAGCATGATGGGTGCTTTCTTTATTTTGACTGACCCAGTGTCCTCCGCTGCAAGTAATCGCGGGCGCTTAATCTATGGCGCCCTGATCGGTGGGCTGGTGTATCTTATTCGTGCTTGGGGCAATTACCCAGACGCAGTTGCCTTTGCTGTGCTGTTGGCCAACTTTGCTGCACCATTTATTGATAACTACACCTTACCGCGCACCTATGGCCATATTGATCGACGCCGGGCGACCGAGAAGGAGGAAGTCCAATGACCTTTGAATCGATTCGCTTTAATAGCCTGCTCCTTGCAAGTTTTGCCCTGATCACCGCGGTAATACTGGCCTCTACCGATTCTCTAACCAAGGATAGAATCGCTGATTCCGAGCGCAAGGCCGCCCAGCGCGCCTTGCTTGAAATTATTCCCATTGAGCGCCACGACAACGATCTGCTAATGGATGTGCACCCAATCCCAGAAAAATTCTGGCCCGCACTAGGCCTTAAAAAAGGCGGCGTGATTCATATCGCCCGTAGCGCAGGCCAACCTGTTGCCGCCATTATTCCCGCGGTCACCCCCGATGGTTACAGTGGCAATATAGGCATGATTGTTGGCGTAAACTTCGATGGCAGCGTTGCCGGCGTGCGTGTGGTAGAGCATAAAGAAACTCCAGGCCTGGGAGATAAAGTAGACATTAAAAAGAGCGACTGGATACTTCGCTTTAACGGCAAGTCTTTAACCAACCCAGAAAAAGCTGGCTGGGATGTGAAAAAAAATGGCGGCGCCTTCGACGAGTTTACCGGTGCTACTATTACACCAAGAGCTGTTATTTATCAGATTTCCGAGGTTTTGGATTACTTTAATGAAGATAGCGAAAGGCTTCTAGTAGAAGCTAGCTTGGCAGCAGAGGGTTTAGAAGATGAGTGAAGTCAGCGCAGCAGAAGTCGCTAAAAATGGGCTCTGGACTAATAATCCAGCGCTAGTGCAGCTGTTGGGCCTTTGCCCGTTACTCGCAGTGACTGGGACAGTGGTAAATGCTCTGGGCCTAGGTATTGCCACCCTCGCCGTACTGATTGGCTCCAACACTATGGTCTCACTAATTCGCAACCACGTTAGCGATGCAGTGCGTCTGCCGGTTTTCGTGATCATTATCGCTGCCTTTGTGACCTGTGCCGAACTACTGATGAAAGCCTACACCTATGAGCTGTATCAAATACTCGGTATCTTTATCCCACTGATCGTTACCAACTGTGCCATTCTCGGTCGCGCCGAAGCTTTTGCCAGCAAGAATTCTATCGGTATGGCCGCATTTGATGGCCTGATGATGGGCCTTGGCTTCTTAGCTGTATTGGTATTACTCGGAGCCATCAGAGAACTGCTAGGCCAAGGCACCATGTTTGCCGACATGCATCTACTCTTTGGTGCTGGTGCTTCCGACTGGGTACTACGACCGTTCGGAGACAGCTACAGTTTCCTGGTGATTATTTTACCGCCGGGCGCATTTTTGGTGACCGGCTTTTTAATTGCCATTAAAAATGCCATTGATAACGCCAACAAACACCGCGCCGATGCTCAAAAAGAAGCCCCGATTAAAGGGGCAAAACGCATAAGAACCACAGGGCACATCAGCTAGAAATTAATCCGCTGTAGCGGTGTCACCAGGAATAGGTCAAAAAAAGGATGTTATAAACCATACACAAAACTGGCGCTCAGCTAGTGCGCTATGCACTGGAACAGCTCGGCATCAAACACACCTTTGGTGTACTCGGTGCCCATAACCGAGAAATCGATAACGAGCTACACAATTCCAGCGATATTACTGCCCACCTGGTTAATCAAGAAATCAGCACCGCCTTTATGGCCGATGCCCTAAGCCGTACTTCAACAGATGGCGAGATCGGCACCATGCTTATCACCGCCGATGCCATTATCAGCCAAGGTATCGCTGAAGCCTTTATCTCGGGCATTCCACTACTCATTATTGCCGGCGGCCAGCTGCAAGCCTGCAAGCTGACGGCATAGACCCACAGCAACTACTGCAACCTGTTACCAAAGCCTGCTTTAAAGTCTCCGAGTTTGAGGAAATAGTTAGCACTATTTTCAAAGCCCAACAGATCGCTATCAGGGGCAAGCCAGGCCCAGTATGTGTTGAGATACCCATGGATCTGCAAGTACTCCATGAAGAACTAGCGCAGCCATTACCAATATATTTATCAGCTGCTAACCAGCCAGAGATAAATGCAGATGAACTAGATGTCACCGCCCAGAAACTAATCGATGCCAAAAACCCCGCCCTATTGCTTGGTTGGTGCGCCGTGGATACTAGCGAGAAGGTTATCGCCTTAGCCGATGTACTGGCAGCACCAGTTTGCACCTCATTAGCGGGTAATGGCGCCTTTCCTGCCGGTCACCTATTACATGCCGGCCTAATCACCAATCCAAGCGTCCGCAATGCCTTAAAAGACTGCGATTGCTTACTGGCTATAGGCATCAATAGCAGTGAGCTGGAATATCTAGAATTACCGGAACAGGTGATTCATCTTGATCCAGCGGCTACTGCCAGTCTGCTTTATAAACTGCAAGAACTGCAGCCCAAACCCAGCCGCAACCTGGCACTTGAGAAATCCATAATCAAAGGTAAAGCCGACTTAAAAGAAGACTGGCTAGAACACAACAGTAAAGGCCGGGTAAACCCAGCTGTGTTTTTTGATTCTATTTCCAAGGCTCTTAGTAATGAAGTAATAGTGGTGACAGGACATGGCACCCACCGCACACTAGCCGCCGAACTTTTGCCCATCAACAACCCCAGAGGCTTTATTGGCCCCACCAGTTTTAATGCTATGGGTTATTGCGTACCCGCGGTCAATGCCATTAAATTAGCCAACCCAGATAAACAGGTTATTGGTATAGTTGGCGATGGCGCTATGGTCATTAATGGTATGGAAGCAGTTACCGCCGTGCGAGAAAAACTCGGCGCCATTTACTGTTTGTTCAATAACAGCGAGCGAACCGCGAGCAAAAACCTGGGGCATATCAACTGGGGTAGCTTCGCCGAAGCTCTCGAATGCGGCTACTTCCCCATCGTAAACAATCAAGGCATAGACACCATAGTGCGACGTGCAATGGAAACTGCTGCTCAGAGTCAACCGGTAATAATGGAAGTCTGTATCGACTATAGCCGCAAAACATATTATGCCGAGCATCTGGAAAAAGCCCAGCAGGCCCGCTTGCCTAGTAGAGATAAATTGGAGCTTGTTAAGCGCGCAATAGTGCGAAAGATAATGGGGTCGGTGAGACAAAAAGACTCTGTTTAGTCGCTGTACAGATCCTTGGCAAACAGCATCTCAATATTACGGAACGCCTTGAACTCCAAATGATTATTGCTTGGGTCCTTCAAAAACAAGGTCGCCTGCTCACCCTCGCGCCCTTTAAAGCGCACATAGGGCTCAATCACAAAATCGATACCATTGACCTTCATCGTCTCCACCGCCCGCTTATACTGATCCCATTCCATAATCACCCCAAAATGCGAGGCGGGTACGGCATGACCATCTACCGCATTGGTAGCTGCGGAGGGGTGATCTTCGGGGGCCACTAAGTGCGCCACCAACTGATGACCAAAGAAGTCGAAGTCAATCCAACGATCTGATTCACGGCCTGTGGGGCAGCCCAAGATGCCGCTATAGAAACCGCGAGCGGCTTCCAGATCGGTGACTGGGAAGGCTAGGTGGAAGCGAGGGTAAGCTGGAGTAGTCATTAGTTTAATTCATTAACCGTTGTGGCACAAATGATACCACTGGGATTATTGTTATTCAGTAAGCGTCATGGCTTATGGTCGAGGAGGCCTTCCCCAGTCTCGATGACATACACTTGCAAGAGAAATAAACTAGCAGCTCTTGTCGCTTGATTCTCTGCCAAACCTTGGCATAGATTTAATCTCACCCCTAAGTGACTCAAACGTGAGATGCATGCAATTCTGCTTGATCAAATATCCCCGCTCGATCTTTTTCTCACCATTATCGTTATACCTTATGGTGCTGGACGATTTTGGCTTTTGTGGGAGTAGGCCTGCAAAATATTTGACGGCAAGGTCAATAGAGGATCGCAACAAATCAATAACCGTATGCTCAAAATATTCTCCATCATTCCTAAGTCATTTTTCCCCTTCATTGACATAGAGAGATTGTACAAATATGGTGCGTGAGTAACCAGACTCAAGGTCTTCTGGGCTAGGATTTATGCGGCCATCTAGGATACTCACTTTTGATTTAATGGCGATAGATTCCTGATTGCGGCTCATGATGAAAACAGGGTCAACAACTGTGTGCCAACCATTCATGTCTTCCAAATTATCTATTAATCCCAAGGTAAAATCGAGTGAGCCAGCCCCTTGCTCAAGCCTATTAAAGCCCTTGGAATGGCCGATGAGGTCTATTAAGGAGGACTGTTCAATTAGCGACTGGTAAGGGGCCAGAATACTATTTGCCACATCAATCTGTGCCTGAGCTTTGGCGTCTGTGACAGGTTTCTGAATCGCAGCATGCATTGCAATAGACACAAAAAAATGCCGCATCGCCCCTCGGATGTAAAATAGAGGCTCCAGATGAACTCACCTCAGTGGCCTTTTGTTGGCCGTAAAAATAAGCCCGTTTTGCCGGGGAAGATCGACAAAGTAAGTCCCATCGCCCACGGCCAGAGGGGTGAATTCTGCAACCACCTCTGGTTCTGTAACAACCTGATCTTGCGTAGCACAAGCAACCAACAGTAAGAGCAGATTGGCAATTGAAATCGCTTTTAACATGCCGATCACTTAGCAGTCGGGCTGACCACCTCGGCGACCTTCAAGGGCGACGTATTCAATGGCGACAACACCATATCTCTCAAACTCTCTAGCACTTGATAATAGGCATTAGTGAGGCCAGGAAAATCCTTGGACTCATCCCACTCCCCATCGACTGAAAGATAAAGATCGATTGGCAGGTACCAATTATATTTGTTGGTTTTTAAATCGACCATGGCAACACAGCCAGCCACTGCTGCCTGAGCAGCACCAGTTAGAATATAAGAGGCATAAGGCCGAGTCATACCCACCCTGTTAATATCGATCACAATCATGTGGCCTAGCTGATATTGCTCGGCATAACTGGAAAAATCTCTCTTGGAATAACCAGCCCCTAAACGTTTGGTTTTAGGTAATTTATCAATCAGCAGCGGTTTATCAACAACTAGTGTTTCTCTATCCTGATTCTTTAGAGTGCTAACCACATCTGCCTTAAGTTGAATAATTTCGTCCATGGACAGGGTTTTTGCATGGGCAGACAATTCTGAATTTGCCCCCGAAGCAACGGCAAGGCACAACAAGCAAGATACCCCCGGCAATTGCAGGTTTGCGGGTGGTAAAGTATCCATTGCAATGCCAACACGGCTCTCGGGATTTGTGAGTATTTCTGTACTGAGTGAAACTGGGGTTTGAGGTGGTGACACACATCCACCCAAAGCAGTGGCGGCGGCCAGAATCAAAAGGATTTTAATTCGCATTTAGCAGACTCCTTGTCTGTTTTCGTTATTGGATGGACAGCAGCTATAATCACTATCCTACGACTTATAAAATCCCCTTTTGTTATTCGTTTTTTTGTTGTGTCCGCTAAGTGTAGTCAATTTAAATATTGGCGTGTGTTTTTTTGCCCAAGAGCAATTTAGAACAAAAAAGTGTCACCAAGGCAAAGCATCTAAATCCACATTGCCACCACTCAAAATAATCGCCACTCGCTTGCCCTGAAACTGCTTGGGCTGATCCATTATCGCGGCCAGAGGCACCGCACAGGATGGTTCGATAATAATTTTTAGTCGGGTCCAGATCAGGCGCATAGCTTCGACAATGCGCTCTTCGGAACACAGCAAAATATCATCCACTGTTTCGGTCATAACCTCAAAGTTGCGCACTCCCACCGTGGCGCGCAGGCCATCGGCGATGGTGTTGGGGCTGTATTCGGCGAGTCTTTGTCCGCTCTTAAACCCCAGCCAGGCATCTTTGGCGTTTTCTGGCTCTGCACCAATCACTTGGGCATTACTCAGGGCTTTGACCGAGATGCCAGTGCCACCGATCAAACCACCACCACCCACAGGGGCCATCACGATATCTAATGGCGAGCTAATTTGCTCTAACAACTCTAGTGCGGCGGTACCCTGCCCTGCAATAACCTCATCTGCATCGTAGGGGTGTACTAATGTATAGCCGTGCTCTTCGGTCAGCTTGGCAACCGCGCCTTCCCTTGCCGCCATGGTGGGCTCACAAAGTTGGATGGTGGCACCATAGCCTGCTACTGCGGCTTTTTTAACCGCGGGTGCATTGTCTGGCATTACCACGGTGCAGGGTGCAACTTTAAGGCTTGCGGCCCAGGCCAGTGCGGCGCCATGATTGCCGGAGGAGTGGGTGATCACGCCTTTTTGTAGGCTGGCTTCGTCCATGGAGAATACGGCGTTACAGCCACCTCGCGCTTTGAAGGCGCCAATTTTTTGGAAGTTTTCTGTTTTGAAAAACAACTCGCAACCAATAATTTTATTGAGCGCCTGGCTCTGCAATATTGGCGTGCGGTGAATGTGGGGCTCGATGCGGGCCTGGGCCTGCTGGATATCTTGGACTGTTAGTTTCATGGAGCCAGTGTAGTCTAATTGTGGCGACGCTTGCTACTGGCATAGGCTCTCAGAAACACTGGCTGGGCAATGTATTCAGAGGGTACGACATAAGAGTACTTGTTCTGAACGCCGTAAAGAACCTTTCGGAAGTGGGTGAGATCCCTCCCGTTGCTTAGCATGCCCCGCGCCGCGCTTTGGGCACAGGGTGACCCGACTAGACGCCTAGAGCTTACGACCGGTATTGGCAGCAATCCTCAAGCGCAATGCATTAAGCTTTATAAAGCCCTCGGCATCGGCCTGATTATAGGCGCCACCATCATCATTAAAGGTAGCGATATTGACATCAAACAGGCTGTCTTCAGACTTGCGGCCAACCACGGACACATTGCCTTTGTAGAGCTTTATTCGCACATCACCATTCACCACATTCTGGCTCTGGTCGATGGCGCTCTGCAACATCAGGCGCTCTGGTGCCCACCAATACCCGTTGTAGATCAGCTTGGCGTACTTGGGCATCAGCTCGTCTTTCATATGAGCCACCTCGCGGTCTAAGGTCAGTGACTCGATGGCGCGATGGGCTTTCATCATCACGGTGCCCGCTGGGGTTTCATAACAGCCGCGGGACTTCATGCCCACGTAGCGGTTTTCAACGATATCCAGTCGCCCAACACCATTGGCGCCGGCTACTTTATTTAAATATTCAATCACTGTGGCCGGTGACATGGCTTCATCATCAATAGCAACAATGTCGCCCTTCTGGTAGCTAATGGTCATATAGGTGGCTTGATCTGGTGCCTCTTCTGGGGAAACAGTCCAGCGCCACATATCATCTTCTGCTTCCGACCATGGGTCTTCCAGATTGCCTCCTTCATAGGAGATATGCAGCAGGTTTGCGTCCATGGAGAATGGTGATTTTTTACCACGCTTCATCTCAACGGGGATTTTGTGCTCGGCACAGTAGTCCATCAGCTTATCGCGGGAATTCAGGTCCCATTCACGCCAAGGAGCAATCACTTTAATACCTGGCTTCAAGGCGTAAGCACCCAGCTCAAAACGCACCTGATCGTTGCCCTTGCCTGTTGCCCCATGAGAGATGGCGTCGGCACCGGTTTCATTGGCGATTTCAATCAGGCGTTTAGCGATTAAAGGGCGGGCAATGGAGGTGCCCAGCAGGTACTCACCTTCATAAATTGTATTGGCGCGGAACATGGGAAATACGTAGTCGCGAGCGTATTCTTCCCGCAGGTCATCAATATAAATTTCTTTTACGCCCAGAGCTTCTGCTTTGGCGCGAGCGGGTTGTACCTCTTCACCCTGGCCGATATCGGCGGTAAAGGTAACCACTTCACATTGATATTCTTCCTGCAACCATTTAACAATGACTGAGGTATCCAGGCCGCCTGAGTAGGCGAGAACGACTTTATTGACCGATGACACGTTGCTTAATCCTTTGCTTGAGAAAATCGTTGGGAAGTCTACATTAATTTAACCGGCTTGTGTGCCCATTAACCCTGTAGCGCTGCAATGGCCTCTATTTCCTCTGAGTCGAATAATTGATAGCCCATAGCAAAAAACGCCGCTAGCTGCTGCTGGTCGGGGAAGGTAAAGTAATTGGGCTCACCCTGCTGTGGTTGAGCCTCCAATATTTGGCCCGCATCCAAACGCTGCAGGGCATCAACTAGTTGATCACAGCCCGCGGTGTAGAGGTTTAACACATTCAATAGATAGGATATTTGTGGTTGCAGCGGGATTTTAGCAACGGACAGAATATCGCCGGTATCGACGCCACTGTCTTGAATAAAATGCAGTGTAGAGCCGATATCTGCATCTCCATTGACCATGGCCCGGTAGGTGGCCATCACTCCACGATAGTCGGGCAACACACCAGAGTGCAGATTGATCACTCCATGCTTGGGAATGGCGATAACCTGCTCACGAATAATCAGCCCGAAGCGGATAGACAAAATAATGTCTGGCTCGCTGGCTTGAATTCTTACAATGCCCTCTGGGCCATTAACCTTATTACCGATATCCGCAAAACGCTGCAATGGGCAACCGGCTTTTGCAGCAAGATCATCAAAACTCATTGAGCTTGCCTGAATCACTGTTTTCTCGAAAGCGGCCAGTGCCATCAGGGGTTCGGGCAGGCTGTGATCACCACCGACTTTTTCCGAGATAAAAATCGATAGTTTGTGGCCGTTTAGCCTTTCAACCAATCGGCCAAGACTGATATGGCTGGCCAGGTCTCTGTTGGTTAATACTGTTATATTCATGGCTTTAGTTTCCCAGAAGTGCTCGTATGAAGCCACTGTTTCAGGTAGCATTATGGGGTCATCTAAGGACCCTTTTTTCATGGATCAACTCAGCATTATCCAGCCAGACGACTGGCACCTACATTTACGAGATGGATCGGCTTTAGAAACTACTGTGCCGGCTGCGGCTCGAGGGTTCGGCCGCGGTATTATCATGCCAAACCTGACACCCCCAGCCACAACAGTTGCTCAGGCAGGAGCATATCGAGATCGCATTCTAGCCCAGCGCCCTGAAGGCTCAAACTGGGAACCATTGATGGTTCTGTATCTAACAGATAATACTGACCCACACGAAATTCGCGCCGCCAAAGAATGTGGTTTTATTCAGGGCTGCAAATACTATCCGGCGGGTGCCACCACCAACTCTGATTCTGGTGTCACTGACTTGGCCAATATCACCGATGTACTGGAGGCCATGCAAGAAGTCGGCATGGTGTTGCAGCTGCACGGGGAAGTGACCGCCCAAGAGATTGATATCTATGACCGCGAAGCAGAGTTTATTGACCGCCACCTGCGCGGCTTGGTGCAAGCCTACCCGCGGCTGAAAGTGATTCTGGAACATATCACCACTGCACAGGCGGTGGAGTTTGTTGCCGAGTCCAGTGATAACGTAGCCGCCACCATCACCCCCCAGCACCTGCTGTTTAACCGCAACGACATGCTGGTAGGCGGTATTCGCCCGCATCTGTTTTGCCTGCCCGTGCTGAAGCGCAATGTGCACCAAAAGGCATTGATAGACGCCGCCATCAGTGGCGACAAGAAATTTTTTTTGGGCACCGACAGTGCACCCCATATTCAGGGCCGCAAAGAGAGCAGCTGCGGCTGTGCCGGTTGCTTTAGCCATCATGCGGCTATTGAACTCTATGCCGAGGTCTTTGAACTGGCTGGCGCACTGGACAAGCTGGAAGCGTTTGCCAGCATTAATGGCCCAGACTTTTATGGCCTGCCCCGCAACTCAAGCCGCATTACTTTAAACCGCAAGCAATGGCAGTTGCCAGACGCTGTTCCCTATGACGGTGACCAACTAATCCCCCTTGGTGCTGGCACCCACCTAAATTGGAAACTGGAACTCTGATGGATATGCCGGAAGAGCTACTGTCGCCCTCCTTGATGGCCCAGCGCTTTCGTGGCTTTTTGCCGGTGGTGGTAGATGTTGAGACCGGCGGTTTTAATTCTCGCACAGATGCGCTACTGGAAATCGCCGCGGTGATTTTGGAAATGGACAGTCAGGGCAACCTGCAAATCAAAGAGAGCTACAGCAAAAATATCGATCCGTTTCCCGGTTCAGTGGTGGACCAAGCCGCATTGGAATTTACCGGCATTGATCTCTATGACCCGGAACGGGAGCCGGAAGAAGAAGGCGAAGCTCTGCGAGATATCTTTCGCCCTATTCGCAAAGAGGTTAGCGATAGGGGCTGCACCAGGTCGGTGATGGTTGCACACAATGCCCATTTTGATCTGGGTTTTGTTAATGCGGCAATTAATCGCAATCAGATTAAACGCAGCCCGTTCCACCCATTCTCCTGTTTTGATACTTCAACCTTGGCTGGGTTGGCCTATGGCCAAACGGTTTTAGCAAAGGCCTGTCAGGCGGCGGAAATTGACTTTAATAATCGCGACGCTCACAGCGCCCTTTACGACACTGTTAAAACAGCAGAGCTGTTCTGCAAAATCACCAATCGCTGGAAAGAACTGGGCGGCTGGCCAATCTCCTAAGAGACACTCAACAGCAAAAAGCCCCTAAAAAGTGCGCTTTGCAGGGGCCCGCCAACATCAATTTCTAGCCTATCTCTTAAGCCAGAAATCTGCTTTTTCAATACCTACTTTTTCAGGGTCAAACACTGGGTCCAAGCCTTCATTCAACTGGACCTCATAATCTTTCAATGCCAGCATGGCTGGTTTTTGCAGAATAAGTATCGCGACAATATTCAACCAAGCCATAAGCCCCACACCTATATCACCTAGCGCCCAAGCGATATTGGCACTCTTTAGGCCGCCATACATCACTGAAGTCAATACCAACGCCTTGAGGAACAGCACTAACCATGGGCGATGCACTTTGCGGTTGATAAACATCACATTGGTTTCGGCAATATAGTAGTAAGCAATAATAGTGGTGAAGGCAAAGAACAGTAGCGAGATAGCCAAAATACCACTGCCAAAACCCGGCAGTACCGTATCGAAAGCACTTTGCACATAGGCTGGGCCAGCCTCATAACCGGACAGGCCTTCGTAGAGCATGGTTCCCTTTGCACCCTGCACATTGTAAAGGCCGGTCATCAGAATCATAAAAGCGGTCGCCGTACAGATTAAAAGCGTATCCACATAGACAGAGAAAGCCTGCACTAGCCCCTGTTTAGCTGGATGAGAAACCTCTGCTGCAGCCGCTGCATGGGGGGCAGTACCTTGCCCTGCTTCGTTGGAATAAACACCGCGCTTAACGCCCCACTGAACCGCCATACCAATAATAGCGCCAAAGCCTGCATCCAAACCAAAGGCGCTATTAATAATGAGTTTTACCACTGCGGGAAACTGTTCAATATTGGCGCCCATCACTGTGAATGCAATCAGGATATAACCCACAGCCATAGCCGGAACCACAACCTGAGCAAAATGAGCAATACGTTTTACACCACCAAAAATAATCAGCGCAACACCTAATGCAATAAAGGATGATGTTGCTATTGGCGGTACGCTCCAAGCGTTGCCCATGGCTGCAACAATACTGTTGGCTTGAATACCCGGCAGACAGAAACCCACGGCAATAATGGTAGCCACAGCAAATAACCAGGCGTACCAATTTTGCCCCATCGCTTTTTCGATAAAGTAAGCTGGGCCACCACGGTACTCGCCGTTGTCGTCTTTCTCTTTATAAATCTGCGCGAGAGTTGCTTCAACATAAGCCGTTGATGCACCCAGGAAGGCCACCATCCACATCCAGAAAACAGCCCCGGGGCCACCCATGGCAATCGCGGTGGCCACACCGGCAATATTGCCCGTACCTACACGACCAGAGAGAGACATAGCCAGTGCCTGAAAAGAGGAGACACCTGAGTCGGAGGCGCGGCCCTCACGCATAATATTTAACATATGGCGAAAGTGGCGCACCTGTAAAAATTTTGTACGTACAGAAAAATACAGACCGGTACCTAAACACAGGTAAATCAGTGCAGAGCTCCAGATGATAGAATTAATTTGACCCAGAAATGCTTCCAAGATTATTCCTCTCTTGTTGTTATTGTTTATGTCCCCTAGCGATTTGACTGCAGATAGAGTCAGTATTCTTTTACTAATCGGTGGGTATTACAAGTACATATGCCCTCTCGATGGCTATTTAATGGCCTTAATTGCTAAAATGCCGCCAGGAAAAACTGACAGTTGAAATGGCACGGTCACGATAGCATAGCACCGACTCCTCATATTATTTGCCCCTAAGGAAGAATTACCGATGACAGACTCTTTTAAAGAAAGCGCTCTTAAATATCATACACATCCGTTACCGGGAAAACTTGAAATTAGGCCAACTAAACCGCTAGCCAATAAAAGAGACCTGTCTTTGGCCTATTCACCTGGGGTTGCCCATGCCTGTGAACTGATTGCTGAGAACCCCACCGAAGTGGCATCTGTCACCTCTCGGGGTAATCTGGTAGCCGTTATTACCAATGGCACCGCTGTGCTGGGGCTTGGCAATATCGGCCCACTGGCCTCCAAACCCGTGATGGAAGGCAAGGCCGTTCTATTTAAGAAATTTGCCAATATTGATGTCTTTGATATTGAAGTAGATGAGACCGATGTGGATAAGCTGGTGGATATTATTGCTAGCCTTGAACCCACCTTTGGTGGCGTTAATCTTGAAGACATCAAGGCTCCGGAATGTTTTATGGTGGAAGAAAAACTTCGCCAGCGCATGAAAATTCCTGTGTTTCATGACGACCAACACGGCACCGCAATTGTTGCTGCGGCCGCTATCTACAATGGCCTGCGTATTGTCGAGAAAGAGTTTAAAGAAGTAAAACTAGTGGTCTCCGGCGCTGGTGCGGCCAGCATTGCCTGTGTTGATCTGCTGGTGAGCATGGGTCTGCAGAAAAAAAATATACGCATGATCGATCGCACTGGAGTTATCTATGCTGGCCGCACAGAAGGTATGAACTCCTGGAAGGAAGGCTATGCGGTTGAGACGAGTGACCGCACCATTGAGGATGCCATTGAGGGTGCTGATTTATTTATGGGCCTATCTGGCCCCGGTGTTCTAAATGGCGATCTGCTGAAAAAAATGGGTAAAAAGCCCATTATTTTGGCGATGTCGAACCCTGTTCCGGAAATTATGCCAGAAGATGCCATGGCTGCACGCCCAGATGCGATTCTGGCCACCGGCCGCTCGGACTACCCAAATCAGGTCAATAATGTTCTGTGTTTTCCGTTTATCTTTCGAGGCGCTCTGGATTGCGGAGCATCCACCATCAACGAAGAAATGAAAATGGCGGCGGTACGCGCTATTGCCGATTTGGCGACTAAGGAGACTTCGGATGTTGTGGCTGCGGCCTATGCCGACGAGCAGCTTAAATTTGGCCCGGAATATCTTATTCCTAAAGCCTTCGACCCGCGCCTGATTGAGGATGTGCCAATGGCGGTGGTGAAAGCGGCTATGCGCAGCGGCGTTGCTACCCGCCCTATCGAAGACCTAGAAGCCTATCGCCAGACATTACATGAGTTTGTCAATCAGGCTGGCCTGTTTATGCAGCCAATTATTGAGGTGGCGAAAAAGTCTCCCGCTCGTATTGTTTACGCCGAAGGTGAGAATGATGATGTGTTGCTGGCGGTCCAGGCTGTGATTGATGAGAATATTGCCAAGCCTATTTTGATCGGCCGGCGGGCTGGCATGGAAGTCAAAATTGATCGCTTGGGTCTGCGTATTGATCTGGACCAAGAGGTCGAGATTTTTGACCCCAGTAATAATGATAAACATGAAGCCTACGCCTCCTATTACCATGAGATGGTGGGCCGCAATGGTGTCTCTGTTGATGCCGCCCGCAAAATTATGCGTGACGATAACACCGCTATCGCCGCTGTCATGGTAGCGCGCAACGAAGCCGATGGCCTAATCTGTGGCAAGGTGGGCCGGTTTGATTTTCATCTGCGTGAGATTATGCATTTGCTTGGGCCAGGGGATAAGAACCAGCTTGTAAGTTCGGCAGCGGTACTGCTAATGCCTGATGGCCCGCTGTTTTTGGCCGACACCGCCATGAATGTAGACCCCACTGACGCAGAGCTGGTAAAAATCACTGAGGCCAGTATTGATTTGGTTAAGCGTTTTGGCATTGAACCCAAGGTGGCGCTGCTATCCCACTCAAACTTTGGCACATCGAATAATGCTTCGGCTAAAAAGGTGCGCAGTGCAGGCAATATGCTGCGTAGCGCCTACCCAAATTTGCAGATCGATGGCGAGATGCATGTATTGAGCGCACTCAACCCTCAATTGCGAGACACTATTTATTCTCAGGCTAATTTAACTGGCCGCGCTAATGTGTTGGTGATGCCTAATTTAGATGCGGGCAATATTGCCATGGGCCTGATTAGATCACTGACAGATGCTCTGCTGATTGGTCCGTTTATTAATGGCTTCCGTAAGCCGGCACATATTGTGATTCCTTCGGTATCTTCCCGGGGGATCTTTAATATGACGGCGCTGACTGTGGCCGATATTCAGGCGGGGTCACTATCTGCGAGCAGCTGATGTCTCGCACGATATAGGTAGAGATTCATTTGTTTTGTAGGGAGAGGCCAAGCTGGTAGAGCTGTTTCTTATCACCGCCAGTAATTTTCGCGGAGATGGAGGCAGCTTTGGTTAATGGAAGCTCTTTTAGTAATAAGCCGAGAATTTTTTCGGCATCCAATGAGACAGTTTCGCTATCCTCTTCTGCGCCACCAACCACTAGTACAATTTCTCCGCGCTGCTGATTGCTATCGGCTTTGACCAGTTGTAAAAGCTCTGCCATGGTGCCTTGCAGATAGGTCTCGAAGGTTTTGCTGATTTCCCGCCCCATAAAAGCGGGCCGTTCAGCACCAAAAACCTCGACCATATCGGCGATAGTATCGGCAATGCGATGGGGCGCTTCATAGCAAACCATAGTCTCTGTGCTGCCTTTAATAGCCGCTAGCGACGTTTTGCGCTGGCCAGTCTTGGCGGGCAAAAAACCAATAAATTTGAATTTATCTGTGGGCAGGCCAGCCACACTAAGTGCCGCGATAGCCGCGCAGGCCCCTGGGATAGGTATCACGCTATAGCCCTGCTGTCGCGCCTCAGATACCAGCCTGTAGCCGGGGTCGGAGATTAGGGGTGTTCCGGCATCGGAAATAAGCGCCACATCTTCTCCCCCGAGCAACCGTTTGAGGATATTGTGGCTGGACTTTTTGTCCGTATGATCATGATAAGCAATGCACGGTTTCTCTATACTAAAGTGGTCGAGCAGCTTTTTACTGTGGCGAGTGTCCTCACAGGCGATTACACTCACAGACTGGAGAGTCTCTACTGCGCGGGGTACCATATCACCCAGGTTGCCGATGGGTGTCGCGACTATATATAACGTACCGGAATGATTAGAGTTCATGAATAAAAAGCGTCTTCCATTAATTGTCTTTGCGGTGAGCATCTTAGCCTTTATTAGTGGCTGTGCGCCAACCACAACCAAAGATACTGTGCGGGTACCAGTCTTTGCTGGCGTGGAAGTCGCAGATATTAATGTGCTGCAAGAAGCTCAAGCATTGCTGGAGTCTGCTCCCTTATCTGACAACGCCGACAATCGTATTTTTGATGCTGCGGTAATGTTCGCTAATGCGGGAGATTTACCCAGAAGTGCCGAGGTATTGGGGTTGGTCGTCACCCAACAACTCAGCGACCCTCAATATACAGAATTCAGCCTGTTTGCCGCGGAGCTCGATCTTAGCTTGGGTAAGCCCCAGAGTACCGCTTCTCGCCTTGGGCAAGACCGGTTTGCCAATCTCAGCAAAACCTTCAATACCCAATTACAGAAGCACAGTCTCAGCCTACAGGCCGAGGCCAATTTTGCACTGGGTAATATCGAGCAGGGCCTGCTTAATTCCATTGGTTTGGTGGGGCTTCTCAAGAAAAAACAAGACATTCGTGCAGTACACAACAGTGTATGGCACCAGCTAACATTGCTGCCCTACAGCTATTTACAAAAGGGCCAAACCCATAGAAATGCTGTTTTGGCAGGCTGGTTACAACTGGCCCAATTAAATCGCAAGTATCAGGCTAATGCTCAGGCAAAGGAGCTGGCCTTTGAAAATTGGCAGCTGCGCTGGAGAAGCCACCCGGCAGCTAAGACAGCGCCAATTGCTTTAAAACAATTAAAACGCAACGCCGCCCCCTCTCAAGTAGCACTACTACTGCCGCTGCAGGAGCAATATGAAGTCCCCAGCTACACCTTGCTCGATGGCTTTATGGGTGCCTACTACCAATTTTTGGATGAGAATATCTCGGCAGATGCCCCTGAAATTCGCGTCTATGATACCAGCGTACAGTCACTGCAAAGAGCTTATAACAATGCGGTAGAAGATGGTGCCGAGATGATTATTGGGCCCATGCGCCAATCTGAAGTCGAGGCGCTGTTGCTAGTCTCCACATTGCCAGTACCTACTCTGAGTCTTAATCGGGTGGATACCAGCGGCCTGACCCAGCCGGAAAATCTGTTTCAATTTGGCCTCGCTCCTGAGGACGAAATGGCTCAAATCGCCGATCGAGCCTGGCTTCAGGGAAAACGCAATGTGCTGGTGGTTGCCCCCAATAATGGCTGGGGAACACGCTCGACCGCATTCTTTAATGAGTACTGGAGGCAAAAGGGTGGCACTGTTCTGGATCAGGTCGCCTACCCGTCATCAGTGAAAGACTTTACGCCCCTTTTAAAGCCGCCATTGCTGATTGATCTCAGTGAAGAGCGGGCACTGCAAGTCAAACGCTTTGTTAACAGCCGTATTAAGTCAAAGGCTCGGCGCCGACAGGATCTGGATTTAGTGGTAATTCTGGGCTACCCGGTGGTGGCGCGACAGATTAAACCTGCATTGGATTTTCTATATGCCTCCGAGGTGCCTGTGGTGGCAACCTCCCATATTTATAACGGTATTGAGCAGGCCGGTTTGGATCGAGATTTAACCGGTGTTGAATTTAGCGCTATGCCCTGGACCCTGCCCGGTCATCTCGCCAATGAATTAAAACCGGATCGGCGGCTCCATACCGCCTATAGACATCTCTATGCCGTGGGGCACGATGCGTTCTTACTACATAGAAACCTCAATGACTTGCAGTCAGAGCAAGCGATGCCATTATTTGGCGCCACCGGTATTCTATCCCTCTCTGAGGGTGTGATTGTCCGCCAGCAAAAGTGGGCCGAATTTCGGCGAGGTAAAGTTATTGAATTGCCCCCCTAATCGTCAAAGCACAGTGGCTAAGTATCGTGAATAAGCGCATTGAATAAGTACAGTGACTACATTCTAGATAAAGGACAGCCAGGCTAATGGAAAGAGCGAGTAATAGAACACAGATTCGCCAAAAATATCTCTCAGGTAGCGAGGCCGAAAAGCTAGCCTGCCAGTATCTGGTGGATCAAGGGTTAAATTTATAAGGCCAAAATTTTCGTGCCCGTCGTTGTGAAATTGACCTGATAATGAAAGACAAGAATACTCTGGGTTTTGTCGAGGCGCGCTTCCGTCGCTCCAATGCCTTTGGCAGAGCAGCGGAATCTATCACTCAGGCAAAATGCCGGCGGCTTGGAACTGCAGCTTTGGTGTATTTGCAACATCAGGGCTATAGATCAAATACTGCAGCGCGATTTTATGCCGTGGTGATTAGCCCAGCTAAAATTCAACCAGCGGCTGCCACACTAAAGTATGATATTGAATGGATTCAGAATATTATAAGTTAACTATACAGCGTGTGATAACCGCAGAGTGTAGTATTAACTATCAAGGGCTTTATGGATCAGTATATTTTTAAGCACTTTCAGAAATTGATCGAAACCACCATGGTGGTCGGTGATACGTTTTCTGAACCTATGGCGTTGGCCACTGACAAAATTAGTCAGGCGCTGCTTGCTGGTAATACTATTTTTAGTTGCGGTGATAAGGCTGCGGCACTGTTGGCCCAGCTGTTTACAGATTATTTAGCTCAGGGTTTTGAAATTGAGCGGCCAGGGTTTCCAGCGCTAAATATCAACCGCCTTGTGGACAATAGTTTTGGTGCAGAGCGATATGCTCATTGCGTGCAGGTGCAGGCCCAGAGTGCCGATGTGTTACTAGTGGTCAGCGCAGGAGAAAATAGCCTGGCATTGATTACAACCGTTGAAGCGGCGATTGAAAAAGGGATGAGCATTATCCTGTTGTCAGGAGCCAATGACCATTTATTATCCGCCGCTCTCGGTTACAATGATGTCATTATTCCCGCTGCAGAGTTTGATGGCCAACTGGCAACAGCAGCGCAGTTTCAGATAGTTCAGTGCCTCTGTGCACTGGTAGATCAGCAAATTTTTGGAGGTGAGTAAATGCGACCATTAGCCGTTATTTTGATTGGGGTTTTTGCGCTATCAGGATGTACCACAGTCGTTAATACTGTGACCAGCAAGCCCATAGTTCCAGACCCCACCAGTACCAGTGTGGGAACTAGCCTCGACGACATTAAAATGGACACCTATATTGGGGTCAATATTAAGAAAGCAGACCCGGATTTAGATAAGTCTCATGTCAATATCAATGTGGTTAATGGCGTTGTGCTGCTGACCGGAGAAGTCCCCAGCAATGAAATGAAGATTCTAGCTGGTGATGTGGCCCGCGACTTTAAGGATGTGCGTCAGGTACATAACGAGCTTCAGGTGCGCGGTAAAACGTCGATTGTTTCACGCACCAATGACACCATGCTGACCGCCAAAATCAAAACCAAGCTGGTGTTTAATGAAGAGGTCAAAGCATCAAATATTGAAGTTATCACCGAGGATAGCGTGGTCTATCTGATGGGTACTATTGATCGAGTCAGCGCAGAGCTAGCGTCAAATGTTGCCAGCGAAAGTAGCGGTGTTCGAAAAGTGGTTAAGGTATTTGAATATATCGACTAGATATCTTTGTTTTTAAGCACCATCAGTTTTAGCACAATCTCTTAGACAGAATACAAAAAAGCCCTGGGAATCTGCCAGGGTTTTTTTATAACTGGGGTTACTGTTTTATAACTCCAGTTAATGGGACTATTACAATAACTCAATCGCCATTGCAGTCGCTTCACCACCACCAATACACAGACTGGCAATACCTTTTTTGCCGCCCCGCTGCTGCAGCGCGTGGATCAATGTCACAATAATTCTCGAGCCGCTGGCACCAATGGGGTGGCCCAGAGCACAGGCACCGCCATTTACATTGAGCTTATCATGGGACATACCAATTTCGTGGAGTGCTGCCATGGCAACCACTGCAAAGGCTTCATTCACTTCCCAAAGGTCTACGTCGCCCACAGCCCAGCCAACTCGCTCTAAGGTCTTTTTAATCGCGGTGACCGGCGCAGTGGTAAACCATTCGGGCTCTTGGGCGCTCTGATCATAGCCGTGAACTAATGCAATCGGCTTTAGGCCTTGAGCTTCGGCCTCATCAGCCATCATTAATGTCAGTGCCGCAGCGCCGTCTGAAATAGAGCTGGCATTAGCCGCCGTAACCGTGCCATCTTTGGCAAAGGCAGGACGCAGCTGTGGAATTTTATCGGGGCGAGCATTGCCCGGCTGTTCGTCGGTATCCACAATAGTCTCGCCTTTGCGTGAGGCAATGCTAACTGGTGCTATTTCGGCACTAAATAGACCCTGATCAATTGCAGCATTGGCACGTCTCAATGACTCAATGGCATAGGCATCTTGATCTTCGCGGCTAAATTCATACTTGTTAGCACAGCTTTCAGCAAAGTTACCCATGGCCACAGACTGATAGGCATCCTGTAAACCGTCATACTGCATATGGTCCAACATCTCGGCACTGCCAAAACGATAGCCCTGACGGCCCTGAGGTATCAGGTAAGGGGCTCGACTCATGCTTTCCATACCACCGGCAACCACAACCTTTGACTGGCCGGAGCGCAGGGCATTGCCAGCCATCATGACTGACATCATTGCCGAACCGCAGACTTTATTAACGGTGGTGCAGGCTGTGGCTTTATTTATACCTGCTGCCAGCGCTGCCTGACGAGCGGGAGCCTGTCCCAGACCCGCAGAAAGGACGCAGCCCATAATCACTTCATCGATATCATTTTTATCCAACCCTGCGCGCTCTAGTGCAGCGTTAATAGCAACCGCACCTAAGTCTGGGGATGCGACTGAAGACAGGCTACCCATCATGCCACCCATGGGCGTGCGCGCTGCGGATAAAATAGCTATAGCTTTAGACATTCGAAACTCCGTCGTTTTAACTGGTAGGAAAAAGGCTTACTTAACGACTCGCAATGAGGGTTTAACCTTCCGTTTAGACTTTTCTTTTATGGGCGTCGCGGTTTTTTCGGCCGCACTTAATACTGGCTTGGGGCCGCTTGGTGGTTTTGGAGGAGGATTGTCGTCGGGGTTCTCTGACTCAAAAACCATACCCTGGCCATTTTCTTGAGCATAGACTCCCATCACAGCACCGACGGGAAGGTAAATATCAATCGGCATTCCACTGAAGCGCGTCGATAGCTGAACATAGTCATTGTTCATTTCAAAATTGCTGACTGCGCGAGGCGCTATATTGAGAACAATTTGACCGTCAGTAACAAAACTCTGAGGCACTTCTACCCCAGGATAATGGGCATCTACCACAATGTAGGGCGTACAATCGTTGTCCACTATCCAGTCAAAGAAGGCTCTTAGCAGGTAGGGGCGATTGGACAGCATCTTCATCTCTGTCAACTAGGCGCGAATTTCGCGCTCAAGATCAGTGAGGCTCTCTTGGAAGGAAGGGCGCTCAAACAGACGATCCATATACTCCAATAAAGGTTTAACCTGACGGTTATTAGGCAGTTTGATACCCAGCTGCGGCAAGCGCCACAACATAGGGGCCAAACAGCAATCGACCAGAGTGAACTCTTCACTCATAAAGTAAGGCATCTCAGTGAAGATACTGGAAATTGTTACCAGTGACTCATGAAATTCTTTGCGCGCTGCTTCGGCTTTCTTGGTATCCGGGCTGGCGATAATGATATCGATCAATGTGCACCAGTCGCGCTCGATGCGGTAAATCCAAAGACGGCTCTGGGCTCTGGCTACGGGATATACTGGTAGCAGTGGCGGATGGGGGAAACGTTCGTCGAGATATTCCATCACAACTTTAGATTCGTAGAGCGCGAGATCTCGGTCTACCAAGGTTGGCAATGTGCCATAAGGGTTGGCCTCGAGAATTTCTTCGGTAACCGCATTGGACTCGATATCTTCAATATCAACGGTAACGCCCTTTTCAGCAAGCACAATGCGCACTCGGTGACTGTACTGGCAAGTAGGATCTGAAAATAACGTCATCGATGATCTTCGCACAACAACCTCTCAATTTTTATAGTTAAAGGGACAGATTATTCTGCCCCTTGATACTCAAATGGAGAATACCCCAATAAGTAGTAGCCCAATAAGTTAACGAGGACCTAGTGAATGCCTTTCCAGTACTCGCGATTCAGAAGAACGGTGGGTACCAGTAATAGTAGCAAAAATAACAGAACTAGCTTGCCAATATGCTTGCGCTGCTCCGCCATTGGTTCCGCAATATAGGTCAGGAAGTTAACCAGGTCATAGACCGCTGTTTGAAACTCTTCCTCGGTCATGCTGCCTGCTTTGGCGATGTTATAGCGCCCACAGGGGTTATCGAGAATATCTTCACCGGTCATCAGGTCACGTTTGATGCCGCCATTGGCAGCCAGTACCGGCCCCGGAGCACATTCGGGTAAACCCTGAAGGTCCAATAGAGCATGGGGCATGCCCACATCTTTATAGACCTTGTTGTTAACTCCCAGCGGGCGGCTTGGATCGGCATAGAAGTTAAGCAGGTAGGTGTATACCCACTCTGGCTTGCGCGCTCTTGCCACCAGAGTCAGATCCGGAGGCGTAGCACCAAACCACTCTTTAGCACCCTCAGCAGGCATGGCAATATTCATCAACTCACCGATTTTCTGACCGGTAAAGACCATATTGTCGAGCATCATTTGATTGGGGATGCCGATATCATTGGCAACCCGCTCCCAACGCGAGTACTTAAATGAATGGCACCCCATGCAAAAGTTTACCGCTAACTTGGCTCCATTTTGAAGTGACTCATCATTGCTCAGCTGAGCTTCAAAAGGTTCGCAGTCGATGGTGCCACAAGCAAAGTTGCTCTCTGCACCTACCGCCTTGATCGGTATGACCACCAGCAGCGCCACAATACCAACCGCACCCATGGTTTTGAAGAAGCCAATGCCGCCATCCATAGTAATACGATCGGGCTCAGGCCTAGTGGTCTCGTACTTGGTCCAGAAATAAATACCAATAAAGTAAGAGAAGTAAAGAACAGTACAAATCTGTGCCAATAGAGTGCGACCTGCAGTCGGCGCCTTAACACCCAGATAACCGAGGATAATAAACACCGCCGCTAACATCAGCAGCGCAGCGCGGCTAATGTTGCCTTTGTAGCGCATAGAGCGCACAGGGCTTCTGTCCAGCCATGGCAGAACAAACAGAATCGCGATAGCCGCTCCCATAGTAATAAAGCCACCTAGCTTATCGGGAACCGCACGCAACATGGAGTAGTAAGGCGTGAAGTACCAAACTGGCGCAATATGCTCTGGTGTTTTCAAGGAGTTGGCAATTTCAAAATTGGCATACTCAAGGAAGAAACCACCCATTTCAGGCATAAAGAACAGCACCGAGCAGAAGGCAAACAGGAATACAACGATAGGCACCAGATCATGAATAACAAAGTATGGATAGAACGGCAGGCCGTCGATTGGGTTGCCATTCTTATCCTTGTGATTTTTGATACTTACGCCATCCGGGTTGTTGGAACCCACGTCATGCAGGGCAATAATATGCATAACGATCAGCGCGATTAGAATAATCGGCAGAGCCACAACATGCAGAGACATGAAGCGATTTAGGGTAATACCCGAAAGCAGGTAGTCACCACGAATCCACTGAACAATATCTTCGCCGACCACCGGAATAGCACCGAACAGGGAGATAATCACCTGGGCACCCCAGTAGGACATCTGGCCCCAAGGCAGCACATACCCTAAGAAAGCTTCTGCCATAAGAGCGAGATAAATAGTCATACCAAATATCCAAACCAGCTCACGGGGCGCCTTGTAGGAGCCATACATCAAGCCACGGAACATATGCAGATAGACGACGATAAAGAACGCAGACGCACCCGTACTGTGGGCGTAGCGAATAATCCAGCCGAGATCAACATCTCGCATAATGTACTCAACTGAAGCGAAGGCCTGCTCTGCAGAACCCTGGTAGCTCATGAGCAACCAGATGCCAGTCACCAGCTGAATAACCAGAACCACCATGGACAACACGCCGAAGTAGTACCAGAAATTGAAGTTTTTAGGGGCATAATACTCGGCCATATGTCGGTTCCACTCGCGCTTGAGTGTCGGCATACGCGAGTCTAGCCATGCTGCAAAGCCTGTTTCATTGCTCATTACGCAACCTCCGAATCTATACCAATAATCACAACATCATCCGACTCATAGGAATGAGGCGGCACTTCGAGGTTGGTCGGCGCAGGAACACCAGCAAAAACACGACCAGAGAGATCGAACTTGGAACCATGACAGGGACAAAAGAACCCACCCAGCCAAGAGTCACCACCCAGATCCACTGCACCAACATCAGGTCGGTAAATAGGTGCACAACCCAAATGAGTGCAAAGACCAACAAGAATAAGAAATTCCTCTTTTCCCGCTAGAGTACGGGCAGAACCGGCCACATATTCTGGTTGAGAAGCAGCTTCAGAGCCTGCGTCTCTCAGGATACTCGCATCAATTGCGTTGATTGCAGCCAGAGATTCTGCATTGCGACGCACGATATAGACAGGCTTACCACGCCATTCAACAACCAGGCGGCCGCCGACTTCTAATTTGGAAATATTGACTTTAACCGGAGCTCCAGCAGCCTTGGCTTTGGCGCTGGGTTGCCAGGACGATACAAAAGGTATTGCTGCACCAACTACACCAGCACCACCGACTACCGAAGTAGCACCCAATAGGAATTTGCGGCGGCTTTGGTTGACACCGTCATTGCTCATGACGCTCTCCCTCTAAACTTAAAATTTGGATTCAAAACACACGGGATCGTGTGTAAATAAAAAAGGCTAGCTATAGTAACAAAAAGCACTTTTTTACGCAATATTTAGTTGAGCGCAAACAGCTTAAGCTATTGATTTTCAAGGACAAAAAAAAGCCCGACCAGTGGGTCGGGCTCTTGGATAGCAGCGTCGATTAACGCTTGGAGAACTGCGGACGCTTACGCGCTTTGTGCAGACCCACTTTCTTACGCTCAACCTGACGTGCATCACGGGTAAGGAATCCCGCTTTGCGCAGTGAAGGACGCAGGTTTTCATCGTACTCAACCAATGCGCGAGCTATGCCGTGACGGATTGCACCAGCCTGGCCAAAGTTGCCGCCACCGGCGACTGAGATATTGAGGTCAAACTTCTCAACCATATCTACCACTTCGAAGGGTTGACGAACAATCATGCGTGCCACTTCACGTCCGAAGTACACATCTATAGCGCGATCGTTGATTGTGATGTTGCCGTTTCCAGATTTCATGAAAACGCGGGCTGCTGATGTCTTGCGACGTCCAGTGCCATAATATTGAGTATCTGCCATGGTCGCTTTCCGTTAGATTTCTAATGTCTGAGGCTGTTGCGCAGCGTGGGGATGACTCACACCGGCATAGACCTTCAGCTTTCTAAACATTTCTCGGCCCAGAGGACCGCGCGGTAACATACCTTTAACCGCTGACTGAATAACACGCTCAGGCGCTTTATCAATCAACTTCTCAAAAGAAATGTCTTTAATGCCACCGGGGTAGCCGGTGTGGGAGTAATAAATTTTGCCTTTCGCCTTGTTGCCGGTAACTGCAACCTTCTCAGCGTTGACCACAACGATATAATCGCCTGTATCAACATGAGGAGTAAATTCTGGCTTGTGCTTGCCACGTAACCTGGTTGCGATCTCAGCGGCCAGGCGACCAAGGGTCTTGCCCTCTGCGTCGACTATATACCAATCGCGTTCTACTGTTTCTGCTTTTGCGCTATATGTTTTCATCTTATCCTACCTGGCTTTTGGGGGATCCCAAAAAAGGGGGCGAATTGTAATGACCCCCGTGGCCTATTACAAGGGCTTCTTGAAGCAAAAACTAACTTTTTTGTGGGGTTGATTAAGGGCGGTGGGGGCGAGCCAGGTATTCTCGGCTCTGCATCTCCAAAAGACGGCTCTCAGTACGGGCAAATTCGAACTCCAAACGACCGCCTGAGTACAGCGATGCCAGGGGTTCAGAGGCCGATAGCGCCAGTTTAACACTGCGGTCGTAGAACTCATCAACCAGGTTGATAAAGCGCCGCGCCGCATCGTCATTTGCCAGGCCCAGCGCCGGCACATTGCTAATCATCACCGCGTGAAACTCTCTAGCAATTTCAATATAGTCATTTTGACTGCGCGGGCCCTCGCAGATAGCAGAGAAGTCAAACCACACAATATCCTCTGCCAGCACCAGGACAGGAATGGGCCTGCCCTCCACATCCAGGTCGACGCCGCGCTTAGTTTCTCCCTCCACAGGCACCAAACTTTCAAAGGTGGCCTGAATAGCGCGATCGGCATCTGCGTCCAGCGGTGAATGGTAGAGCTCGGCTTTTTCCAGAGCACGCAGCCGATGGTCAATGCCGCCATCTACATTGACCACCTTACAGTGCTTGTTGAGCAGGGCAATGGCGGGCAAAAATCTCTGCCGCTGCAATCCATTCAGGTACAGCTGGTCAGGCACAATATTGGAGGTGGCCACCAGGCAGACGCCGCGGGCAAATAGTTCTTCCAGCAGCAGGCCCAGAATCATGGCATCAGTGATATCACTGACAAAAAACTCATCAAAACAAATAATGCAGGTTTCATCGGCAATGGTATCCGCCACTAGCACTAGAGGATTGGTCTGACCTTTGTGGCGTTTTAAGTCCTGATGAACCCGGCGCATAAAGCGATGGAAATGCACGCGCATTTTGCGCTCAAACGGCAGTGTCTCGAAAAAGTTATCCATCAAATAGGTCTTGCCGCGACCCACCCCACCCCAAAAATACAGCCCCTTCTCAGGTTCAGGGGCCGAATGAGCAAATCGCTTTAGCAGCCCACCCAAAATACCTGCCGCCGGTTTGGCCTGCCGAGCCACCAAACGCTGGTAAAGCGCCTCCAGATGCTCTACCGCGTGAGCCTGCGAGGCATCGGCAACAAAGCCATCGCGGCTAAGGTCATTTTGATAGCTAAGTTTTGGGGTAGACATAAACAGATTACTACATATTAGGCACAGGGAACTGTAACCAGCAAATAAGTCGGTGACAACCCAAACTCTGCAGCAACAACTGTTATATTTTGCGTTACAATAGTTGGGCTTTGAACAGTACCAGGCCCAGGGCACTTTTGGGCATGGCTAAAACTTAGATGGGGACATTACATTGATCACTCTGACCATGATACTTACTGCAGCGGCTTTCTTTTTGATCGGTGCCGGTATCGGGCACCTTTATTCGCGCAAATCTGGCACTGGCAATTCCTCAGCGGCAGAGCTAGAAAAACGTCTCGAGCACAGCGAACAGCAACTCAAGCGCTATCAGCAAGAGGTGACAGAGCACTTTTTAACAGTTTCCCAGCTGACCACCAATATGGCCCAGAGCTACCGCCAAATTCACGAGCATCTGGCCACCAGCGCAATCCGTCTTGCCAGCCCTGAAGTGGGCCGTCAGCTGCTAAAGGCCGGGGGCTCTGACCTCAGCCTGGTCGATGAAGAGGGCAACCCACTGATAAGTGCTGAAGATATTCAGCCTCCGCGAGACTATGCGCCCAAGGTGCCAGGCGGCATTCTCAGTGAAGACTACGGTCTCAATGACAGTGATCTCAGCAAAGGTCAGCCCAGTGCAGCGAACAGTGTCGATGAAGACGAAGATGACAGCGACCCAACTCATAATGTTAGCTAGGGTATAGACCCAGCACTGGCAGACAGGGAGGTTTGCTATAAATAGATCTGAGAGCTCAGGCCGCTCCAGCCGCCTGAGCAAACTTTCCAGGCTGATCAACTTTGGAGCTATTCCCTGGTCCAGCGCTTTGCTGCCGGGCGAATGTGTCTCCTGCAAAGATTATCTAAGCCCATCCAACCACTGTTTATGCAACCCCTGTATTGCGGACCTACCCTGGCTTGGCAGCCACTGTAAGCAATGTGCGCTGCCATTTAACGGTGCAGTGCCACCCACAGGTAAAGAGTCAGGGGTAATCTGCCCAGACTGTCAGCAAAAAGCCCCGCCCTTTCGACGCTGTATAGCTCCATTTGAGTATCAGCAGCCAATCAGCCATATGATCAGACGAATTAAAGTCGATGCCTATGCGCCACAGCTGCGCCAGCTTAGCGAACTGCTAGCCGAGACTATCAGCGCTGCCTATGGCCCTGATCAGAGGCCAGATATTATGATTCCGGTGCCTCTGCACTGGAGCAGACAGCTGCGCCGCGGCTTTAACCAGAGCCAGGGCATAGCGCAAATACTCAGCAGTAAATTGGGCGGTAGCAGCATCCATAACCACTGCCTGCGACGCACGGGTTACCGGCGGCCCCAGCATTTACAGGGCAAGCGCCAGCGCCTGAGGAGTATGAACAACGCCTTTGAGGTACGCACCCCCAAGCCTCTCGAAGGGCGCACTGTGGCTCTGGTGGACGATGTGGTCACCACAGGCGCAACCGCCAGTTCGGCGGCAAAATCACTGCTGGCTGCAGGAGTATGTGCTGTGGATATTTGGTGTATAGCAAGAACAGGCTGGCATATTAGCGCGGCCTGACCCAAAATAGCTCTTCAAAACCCAAGAGTTAAAAAGTATAGATGACAAATCCACAGCACAGCGCTATAGCAGAGCAGGTCTGGCAGAATATTTATAGCGAGACTGAGCAGACCTTGGCAGCAGAGCCCGTTCTGGCGCCCTTTCTGCAGGCGACTATCCTGGATCACAGCAGTATGGGCCAGGCGCTCAGCTATCATCTGTCCAGCAAATTGGCCAGTAGTGCCATGCCCGCAACTATGTTGCGCGAGCTTATGGATCAGGCGTTTGCTGAACCAGCCATTATTCAGGCTGCTGCCAGAGATATTCAGGCAACTGTTGATCGCGATTCCGCCTGCAATCTTTTTAGCACGCCATTTCTATATTTTAAGGGCTTTCTAGCACTGCAGGCCTACCGCGTGTCCCACAGCCTATGGCAGGGAGACCAGCGCTCTCTAGCCCTGCTGATTCAACATAGAATCTCATTGGTATTTGCTGTGGATATTCATCCGGCCGCAATAATTGGTGCCGGGCTGATGATTGATCATGCTACCGGATTGGTGATCGGAGAAACTGCTGTGGTTGAGGACTCTGTGTCTATTATGCAGTCGGTCACTCTGGGAGGAACAGGCAAAGAGAGTGGCGATCGCCACCCCAAAATCCGCTGCGGCGTACT